>JAADJD010000056.1 GCA_013150955.1 Calditrichota bacterium | reverse complement strand
AACGGTTCTGTAAATTATTGTTACTTTAGGAGTTGTCCACCCAGATAAATCTGGGTGTTAATGAATGATAATTTCGATTAACTCCTGGCTTCAGCCAGGAAAATAGATGAGGTAACCGATTGATTCTTAACCGTTTTAACGGTTTTTCTAAATATCTGCTTTATCCTGAATTAGCACAACGGGTTATTTTTATTTGTGTTAATTCGTGCAATTCGTGGTCTTCTGCTTAATCCGGCTTGAAAAAGATGAGTCCGGTTTTTTGCAGGGAAATGGAGTAACCTCCCGAAAACCGCAGGTTCAGAACACCCGGTAAAATATAGGGTTAAATTTTTAACTGAATATCTGTGCCTTTCTGTCGAAATATTATTACGGTGTTGATAATAGAATCAGCCAGAGTGTCGATAATTGTTAGTGTTCAAAAACTGGATTATGCAGATAAAAGGGCGCATGATTCAGAGGCATGGACATGAATCAATGTAAGGAGGTTTTTTCTTATGGAAATTAACTTGATGCAGCAAAATGGCACCCTGAATATATCCATCATTGGTGCGGTGGATAATGCAGGGGCAGAGGAATTAAAGGAGCATTTCCAGGAAATTTTAAACAAGGATTTCAAAGAAGCGGTTTTTGACTTGTCCTTTGTTCCATTCATTACCAGTTCTGGCATTGGTAAATTTCTGATCTTTTACAAGAATGTGGTGGCAAAAGGCCGCAAGATGCGGATTAAAGGCATTAACGATAATTTGTACGAATTATTCAAATCCATCAAACTGGATCAATTATTCCCAATTGAAAAATCGTAACGGCACGGTCCATGATGAAAAAAAATCGCATTCTGATTGTTGATGATGAAGAATTGATCGTTGAACTTCTGGAGAATTATTTTCAGAGCCTGAATTACGAAGTCCAGTCCGCCGAAAGCGCAGAAGATGCCATCAAGTTTTTGCAGAACGGACATACCATCGATCTGATCATTACTGACATCAATCTTCCGGGTAAATCAGGAATTGAACTCCTGCAGATTGTGCGTCAATTAAAGCCAGAAGTTCCTGTGGTGCTGATTACCGGTCATAAAACGCTGGATTTTGCGATTTCGGCCATTAAGAATGGGGCCACCGATTTTATCACCAAACCATTTGACCTGTCCAATGTGCGCAAGGTGGTGGAAAAGATTCTGCGCTTCAAGAATCAATCGCGGGAGCGGGAAAAGATTTACGAGTACGTCAAGTACATCAAGTTGAATTTTGAATTTCCAACCAATCAGATTGATCCGGGAATCGTGGCCAATCATCTGGCGTCCATGTTGCTGAAGGCAGGTTTCTGCGCCGAAAGCGAGTACAATCAGTATTATCTGGCTTTTACCGAAACGCTGGTGAATGCCATTGAACACGGCAATCTGGAGCTGTCTTCGACCATCAAGGGGAGCGATTTTGAGAAAATCGCTCAGTTTGAGCAATTGCGGGAGGAGCGCCTGAAAGATCCCCGCTATGGAGAGCGAAAAGTGTACATTGCGTTCGAGTTCAATCCGGAGCTGTTCAGTTTAAACATCACAGATGAGGGCCCCGGATTCGACTGGCGCAAATACGTTTCCACCAACAAAGTGCATACCTTGAATTTAAAGGCCCACGGACGCGGCTTCGTGTTTATTCGCAATGTGATGGATGAGGTCTATTTCAACGAAAAAGGCAATTCCATTACCCTCATCAAACATCGAAATTAGGCGCGTGTTACACGCACATTGCTCCTCCTGAGCCGACTTCACCGGAATCGGGGTCGGCTCCCTTACAAAGGCTGTGGGGTCTTTTCCATTCCTGCCAGTGGATTGGGAAAATCCAATAAAGCCTTGCCGGGTGGAAGAGTGGCAGAATAATCGGCCGGGACTTTACTGGGTGCCTGGCAAATCCTGCATTCGTTCAACATCCGGTTTGCTGGTCATGCCATGGTGGCCAGTGCCGATCGCTGTCCCCGGAAATGATCCCTGAAGTGCCTGTTTATTCATACAAAACGCGCACAGGGACATAAAATTTGTCGCTTGATTTCAGTAGCCGGTCTGTATATTTTATTTCAAATATGGAGTTTGGTATGAAGCAATACAAAATCCTGGCCGTCGATGATGACTATGCCAGCCGGTTGCTCCTGAAAAAAGTGCTGGAACACGATGGGTATCAGGTGACCATTTGCAGCGATGGTATCGAAGCGATTGAGATCCTGGACAAACAGGCCTTTGATGTGGTGGTAACGGATCTGATCATGGAAAGCATCGGCGGCATCGAGTTGCTGGAGAAAATCAAGAAGACCAATCCCGAAATTGCAGTTATTTTGCTGACCGGCCATGCTTCCATCGAAACGGCCATTCAGGCGGTTCGACTGGGTGCCAGTGATTATTTGATTAAACCGCTGAATCTGGAGGAACTGCGCATCCGTTTACGGCGCACGATCGAACGGATGGAACTGGAACGCCGCCTGAAGGAAGCCGAACGTCAATTGACCTACAATGCCACCATTGCCACTGCCAATCACGAGATCAATCAGCCCCTGACGGTGATCATTTCCGCCATCGAGATGATTCGCCTGGAACTGGAAAAACTGGGGATAAAAAATCAGCGCATTCACAACTATCTGGAATTGTTGAACAAATCGTCCACCCGGATTGCAGACATTTTGCGCCGCCTGCGTTCCATTTCTTCTCCGCGGATCCAGGAATTTCCTCTGGGAATGAAGATGGTGGACATCGGCACCAGCGAACCGGCCGTCAGCGTAGAAAGTAAGTACATTCTGGTCATCGAGGATGAGGAGAACATTCGGAAGATCATCCGAAGTGTGCTGGAATCGGCAAAATTTAAGGTGATTCTGGCGGAAACGGCACGAGAAGGGGTGGATCTGTACCGGGCTGATCAACGATTGATCGAAGTAGTGATTCTGGATTTTAACCTTCCCGATGCCAATGGATTGCAGGTGCTGGAGCGATTGCAGAAGATTAATCCCCGGGTGAAAGTGGTGCTCACCTCCGGGTTCAATGTGGATGAATCCATCCAGGAAGCCCTGCACCAGGGCGCGATTCACTTTATCCGAAAACCATTTAATCCCCAGCAATTACTGGATATAATCCGAAAAGTCTACTTTTACCATACATCCGAAAATGCGTGATCCCCGCGTTTATGGCTGACTTCTGGCAAACCCTTCAACAAATGGATCAATTCTTATTCTTTTTCATCAACGGACGATTGCATTTTCCGTTTCTGGACTGGGCCATGGTTTTCATTACCGAAAAGGAAAACTGGTACATTCCGCTGGCCATCCTGTGGGGGGTATTAATCTGGAAAGGCGGACGCCGGGGGCGGATCCTGGCCCTTTTGCTGCCCATTGCGGTGGGTACATCGGATGCCATTTCCAGCCATCTGCTGAAACCCTGGGTCGGGCGATTTCGTCCCTGTAAGACGCTGGAGGGATTTCGGCTGCTGGTTTCCTGCGGAGGGATTTACAGTTTTCCGTCCTCGCATGCGACCAACATTGCCACTTTGGCCGGACTGTTTGCCATGTTTTATCCCGCAAGCCGATGGTTCTGGATCGTCGTGGCCTTTCTGGTGGGAACGTCCCGCATTTATGTTGGCGTGCATTATCCGGCAGACGTGGCCGCGGGGTATCTGCTGGGGATCACAGTGGCTTTCGTATATTACAAGGGAAGCATGAGAATTTTTCCCTTAAACCCGAATCATGCAATAAACCGCGAATTCCGCGAATGAATCCAAAAAAGATCCCTAAAATGGTGAATAAATTTCGAAACACATTTTCATTCAGATATCGTCAAATGGATTTTAATATATCCTCATTCGTATGAATTCGTGTCATTCGTAGGCTATTGCATAATCTGGGGTAAATGAACAGAAATTCAGCAGGTAAGAACCATGTGGCAGCGTATCAAATCCAATATTAAGAACAACCTGTTTTCGGGACTCCTGGTAACCGTACCCATCATCATCACCATTCTGGTGTTGCGCGCGGTGTTCCGGTTTTTTGACAATTTGATTTTGCCCTGGCTTAATCAGTATTACGACGTTTATGTGCCAGGATTGGGCATTGCCGTGGGATTGATCCTGATTTATTTCATCGGGGTGGTCACCAAAAATTATTTTGGTAAAAAGATCATTCATCTTGGGGAAAGCATTGTTGTCAAAATTCCCATTGCCAAGACGGTTTATTCCGGCGTTAAGCAGATTCTATTGACCTTTGGCGGTCAGGAGAAGGGCAGTTTCAAAAAGGTGGTGTTACTGGAATATCCCCGCAAGGGCATCTATTCGCTGGGATTTTTAAATGGGGAGGTGCAGGATCGCATTCACCATCGGACGTTGCTGAGCGTGCTGGTCATGACTTCGATTAATCCCACGTCGGGATATCTGGTTCTGGTACCGCCGGAAGAGGTGGTTTTTACCCGCTTACATGTGGAAGAAGCCATGAAGCTGATCGTTTCCGGTGGAATTGTGACGCCGGAAACAATCGAGTCCGAGGCCAATCCCTATTTGAAAAATGGGTGATCGTTATTTGATATGCTGGGGAGCCAGTGCCTGGCTTAACTGGGAAAGAATTTCTTTGTCCTTCTCGATCATTCTGCGGACAAATTCCTTGAAGGTGATATGCCCTTCCAGTTCATGAACGCCAGTGCGTTCCCACTTTTCCGGCGGCAGGGTATATAACAATTGCAAAAACGACCGCCGTTGTTGTAAGATATGATTGATTAATCGGGATAGCGGAAAATTACGGTAAATACGATTTTGCCGGATGCGTTCCATGCGGATCTGAGGCAGATAGGGATGTTCTTCTTCCAGAATCTTTTTCAGGCGGTAATCGATGATCTCGTCTTCTAAATCCGCAAGCATTTCCAGTAAGTCCCGGATGTTCCAGGAGCTATCGTTCGGGATATAGCTGATATTCCCCTCATTCAGCTTGTTGAGTAGCTGGTAGTACGCCCGGAAATTCGACTCAAATGAATCAATCAACTCGTGCACTTTCATTTTAACGTTTTGGTATTCATTATTTTTCAAATTTTACGAATATAATCGTACGTTTTCAAATGATTTCCATCACATCGCCATTTTTATCCTGATTTGTTTTCGGAAATGCGCTGCACTAAATTAAAGAAAAGTGGAATCATGGGCAATGAAATTTTTGTGCGATTCCATGTTAATCGGGCTGGCGCGATACTTACGCTTTTTGGGCCATGATGTGGAAGTGGTTTCTTCGTTTCCGGATGCCCATCGTCGGTATACCTGTTTCAAGGATCGGATTTTTTTAACCACCAGTCCTGCCCACTGGCATCTCTGGCCAGGAACACAAAAGCACCTGATCCCCTCCGGCCGTCTGGAAGAACAGTTCCGCCAGTTGTGTCAAACCCTGCCCATACTGCAGGATTTGAATTTTCTCAGCCGCTGCAGTCGGTGTAATGTGGCGATTGAACCGGTTGAGAAAGCTGCGGTAAAGCAGGTCGTGCCGGAAAAAGTCTATCAGTGGGTGGATCAATTTTATCGCTGTCCATCATGTCAACGGGTGTACTGGGAAGGTGGCCATGTTGTCCGGTTAAAGGAAAAATTGCGGCGTCTGGGGGTGCCATTGGATTAGTTTCGGAAAATTATTCACGATGCGACATGGCAGGTAATTTTAACCCAAATAATGCGTTAAACCACGAATCACACGAATGAATTCGAATAATATCAACAAAATAGCGAATATATCCCGGGAAGCATTTTCATCCAGATAGAATCAAGTGCATTTTATTATTTATATTGGTGTTAATTCGTGTAATTCGTAGGCTAATGCATAATCTGGGTTTAATCAGGAGGAAATCATAGTCAAAACGGGCGTGAGAGGGGTGTATTCACGGAATGGCTTCAAGGAATGTCCGCGAGCGAATAACCGGCACCGGTTCGATTTGCCCCTTTGTTTTGGGGATTCACATTTATGACCTTACCCGAGGCAGAAGCCGTTGGGAGTTGGAAATGAAAATTTCTGTCGGCTTTTTCGAGTAGGAAATGATTATATTGATGGAAAGATTGAAATAGCATGATAAACGGATACAAAAGGAGAGGCCAATGATTTCGAAACAAGCATTTGAGACCGTACGCCGGAAACTGGATGAACTTCGGGAAGAGATGGTTCGTTTTCAGCAGGCCATTACGGCCATACCGGCACTGGCACCGGAAAACGGTGGGGAAGGGGAATGGGATCGGGCGCTGTTCATCAAAGATTATTTGAAAAAGATCGGGCTTACCGATATACAACAGATCGATGCGCCGGATCCGCGAGCTAAGGAAGGCAAGCGTCCCAATTTAATTGCCCGATTGCCGGGCAAACATTCCCATAAAACGGTCTGGATCATGGCGCACATGGACGTTGTCCCCGAAGGCGATCGGGGACTGTGGGAAACAGATCCCTGGCAGGTGGTGGTGAAGGATGGTAAAATTTATGGTCGGGGCACGGAGGACAATCAACAGGGACTCACCAGTGCGATCTTTACGGCAAAGGCGTTTCTGGAGACGGGCATATCGCCTTATTTTGATCTGGGGCTGGTTCTGGTGGCTGATGAGGAGACGGGTTCGGAGTACGGACTCCAGTACCTGCTCAAGCATCATCCCGATCTTTTTAAAAAGGAAGATATCATCATCGTACCCGACGCCGGTGAACCCACCTCCGACATGATTGAAGTGGCGGAAAAAGCCATCGTCTGGTTGAAGTTTGTAACCAAAGGGAAACAATGTCACGCCAGCCTCCCCGGACATGGGATAAACGCCTTTAAGGCAGCGTCTTATCTGATGGTAGAGCTGGATACGCTGTATCAGCAATTTAATGCCCGTAACGAGATGTTTGAACCGCCCATCAGCACGTTCGAGCCCACTCAGAAAGAACCCAATGTTCAAAATGTGAACACCATTCCCGGAGAGGATGTCTTTTATCTGGATTGCCGGTTGCTGCCCGAATATTCGGTGGATGAGTTGCTGACGGCCATCCGGCAGATTTGCGATGGCATTGAAAAGCGATTTGGGGTAACGATTACCTTTGAGCCGGTGCAATTGCTGGAGGCGGCTCCCCCAACTCCACCCGATGCAGAGGTGGTGAAGCGACTGCAACGTGCCATTCAGGAAGTGTATGGCGTAACCGCTACACCGAGAGGTATTGGTGGGGGAACCGTTGCCGCCTTTTTCCGCAAGGCCGGTTTGCCCGTTGCTGTGTGGTCAACCCTGGACGACATGTGCCATCAACCCAATGAATATGCCGTGATTGACTATATGGTGAATGATGCCAAAGTGTTTGCCCATGTGGCTCTGCAGGAAGCGTGATGTGGGGTGGGAATGGTTCCGCCGGGCTGGCCAAACAACGGATCGGTTGGATGCAAAAGGGAATCCGTTCGGATAATGAAAAAAGCCTTCCTGAATCAGGAAGGCTTTTTAAATGCGTGTTTACCGATGTTATTCGATTCCCACAATTTCCACTTCAAAGATGAGGGTGGAGTTGGGGGGAATGGGGCCAATGCCTCGCTCTCCGTAGGCCAGTTCTGGCGGGAGAATAAGCTGAGCGCGTTCTCCCACATGCAGAAGGGAAATTCCCTCATCCCATCCCGGAATCACCTGTCCCTGCCCCAGAACGAACATGATGGGTTGACCTCGATCGTAAGAGCTATCGAATTTGGTGCCATCCGTCAACCATCCTTCGTAATGGACAATGACCTTGTCCCCGCGTTTGGGCTGAGGGCCGTCTGAAGGCTTTAGAATGGCATAACGGAGTCCCGAGGCAGTGACCTTGTAGGCATCTTCACTCAACATCTGAGGGCCACTGGTTCGGGGTTGTTCCACCTGGGGCTCATTATCCATGGTCTGGGGTGTGCTGCTTTCTTCTTGATTTTTCGAGCAGCCAACCAGAAGGGCAATGCCCAGAATCAAAATAAAAAATAAACGCATGTGCTGACTCCTTTTGATATTTGGTTCGTTTTTAAAAGACCGTTTCTGCAAAACGGGAAAATCTTTGAAAGGAGAATATAGGGTGGGAAAGTGGGTTTTCCAATGGCATTAATTTTTAATTTGCGAAACTTTGATGGCGTATTTTTTAGATGAAATTCCACGTATTAGTTGCCGTCCACAGTTGGCAGTAGGCAATTCGCAGTCTGCGATGAGCAATGGATAGCCGCGGGCTTTTTGTCCAATTTCCAGTTGGCAGTTGGCAGTCAGCAGTATGCAATGGTAGCCGCGGGCTTTATGCCCGCGTAATGACAGGCCCATTTAGAGAACGCAGGAGAAAGCCTGCGGCTACCCTGACCATGATCGATGAAACCAAACAAGCCTCCGGCTACCGACTCTGGAGAGTCAGGCTACACACGTTGGTGTGGGCTTTTTGTCCAATTTCCAGTAGGCAGTCAGCAGTATGCACTGGTAGGCGCGGGCTTTACGCCCATGTTCCAGTAGGCAGTTTGCAATTGGCAGAATGCAATGGTAGTCGCGGGCTTTACGCCCGCGTAGTGGCCGGCCCATTTGGAGAACGCAGGCGAAAGCCTGTGGCTACCCTGACCATGATCAATGAAACGAAACAAGCCTCCGCCCTGGCGGGCGAAGGCTACCGACTCTGGAGAGTCGGGCTACACACGTTGGTGCGGGCTTTTTGTCCAATTTCCAGTAGGCAGTCAGCAGTATGCAATGGTAGGCGCGGGCTTTACGCCCGCGTAAAGGTAGGCCCATTTGGAGAACGCAGGCGAAAGCCTGCGGCTACCCTGACCATGATCGATGAAACCAAACAAGCCTCCGGCTACCGACTCTGGAGAGTCGGGCTACAATAATTGATATCCGAAATCCCTACCAGAAGACATCCACCCCGACCGATTTTTCGTATCCCATTGAGCCGTATGAACCCAGATTATGCATGAAACCACAAATTACACGAATTAATACAAATAAAAAATTACATTGGATTTTATCCGGGTGAAGTTTTGTTTCCGGGGTTATTCGTGATTTTGTGGATATTTTTGGTATTATTCGTGTGATTCGCGGTTTCATGCATAATTGGGGATAAAGCCAGCGGGCAAACCCTGAATTCTGCTTGACAATCCTTTTAACAGTCGTTTATATTTTTATTCTATTGGGAGTTTCGAGATGTTAAACAAGAGTGTACTGTTACTCAATCAAAATTACGAGCCCCTGAGCGTTTGCAACATCAAAAAGGCGGTGATTTTGCTTTATCTGGGGAAAGCCGAGGTCATTGAGCGGGATAGTGGGTGGATCCGTTCCATTAATACCCGTTATCCGATTCCCAGCGTTATTCGGCTGATTTCGTACATTCGGGCGCCAAAGAAGCGAATTGTACTGAACCGGAAAAATCTGCTGATTCGGGACAACTACACCTGTCAATATTGCGGTAAACGTACCATTCCTTTAACCATAGATCATGTGATTCCCAAGCAGTACGGCGGAAAGGACACCTGGGAAAATCTGGTAGTAGCCTGTTTACCGTGTAACAATCGAAAGGCCAACCGCACACCGGAGCAGGCCGGTATGCGGCTAATCAGCAAGCCCAGAAAACCCAATCATTTCTTTTATTTTCAACACTTTATTGGCATAAAGGATGAAAAGTGGAAACCCTATTTGTTTCTGGACTAACAAGGAGGAGCGGGCAGGATGTTGAACATTTCCGGAAAACGCATTTTGAGCGGTATTCAACCATCAGGGGCGCTGCACATTGGAAACTATTTCGGAGCGATTCGCCAGCACATCATGTTGCAGGAGAATAACGAGTGCTATTATTTTGTGGCCAATTACCATGCGATGACCACCATTCACGATAAGCGCACGCTTGAGGAGTACACCTTCATGGTTGCCCTGGATTATCTGGCGCTGGGATTGAATCCGGACAAGGCCACGCTGTTTATCCAATCCGATGTGCCGGAAGTTACCGAACTGGCCTGGATCCTGTCCACCATCACACCCATGGGCTTGCTGGAACGGGCGCACTCGTATAAAGATAAAATCGCCAAGGGAATCTCACCCAATCATGGATTGTTTGCCTATCCGGTGTTAATGGCGGCGGACATTTTGATCTATGATTCGGAGCTGGTTCCCGTTGGGAAAGACCAGAAGCAACACCTGGAAATGACCCGGGACATGGCCGAGAAATTCAATGGCATATTTGGAGAAACGTTCGTTATTCCCGAAGAACTAATTTTACCCGAAGTGGCGGTGGTGCCCGGCATCGATGGGCAGAAAATGAGCAAGAGTTACGACAACACCATCGAGATTTTTGCGGATTATAAAACCCTGAAATCGAAAGTGATGCGGATTGTGACCGATTCGACTCCGCTGGAGGCACCTAAGGATCCCGATAAATCGACCATTTTCGCCCTGTACAAACTTTTTGCCACCCCCGAGGAAACGGAAAATATGCGCCAGAAATTCCTGGCGGGTGGCTATGGATACGGGCAGGCAAAGAAGGAATTGCTGGAAAAAATCTGGACGTATTTCGAACCGCATCGGAAGCGCCGGGAGGATCTGCTGAAAAATCGCGACTATGTGTATCAGGTGTTACGGGATGGAGCGCTGCGGGCCAGAGAACGAGCGGAGGCGGTGATGGAACGTGTTCGCAAGGCCGCCGGCGTTTTACAATACCGTTATTTTAAGGTGTCCAGCGTGTAGTCTGGCCGGAAAAACTCTGCTGCCTAAATTTGAGGTGTGAATGTACAAAATTAAACTCCCCGTTTTTGAAGGCCCCTTTGATCTGCTGCTTTACCTGATCAAAAAGAACGAAATTGATATTTACGATATTCCCATCGCCGAAATCACCCGCCAGTATCTGGAATATATTGAACTGATGCAGATGCTGGATCTGGAAATTGCAGGCGAGTTCATTGAGATGGTCGCCACCCTGATGCTCATCAAAACCCGGATGTTACTGCCTGCACCCCCTGGTGAAGAGGAGAGCGAACCGGAGGATCCCCGTCAGGCCCTGGTGGAGCAATTGCTGGAGTACAAGCGTTTTAAGGAGGCAGCGGAACATCTACGGGCCAGGGAAGAACTGCATGCACGCGAATTTCCCCGCGATGTACGCCACCTGAAACAACAGTTTGAGAGCGCATCCGAGCCCGAACCGCTGATGGATGCCACCCTATTTGATCTCCTTACCGCCATGAAACGGGCCCTGGACAACATGCCCAAAGTCACCATTCATCATGTACAGACCATCAAAGTCACCCTGGAAGATCAGGTGGAATTCATCCTGAAGAAACTGGAAGGAAAGGCCTATCTGTTGTTCGATGAACTGGTGGCCCCAATTCGCGAAAAGATTCGATTAATCGTCACCTTTATGGCGTTGCTGGATCTGATGCGACTGGGAATGATTCGCGCAAAGCAGACGGAAATTTTTGGAGAAATTCGTCTGCAGCCACAGGGTGCCATGAGCATGGAACGGTATCTGCAATTGCGGGATCAGGAAGTGCCGCTGGGTTGAGAAAGGGTGCTTTCTGCTTTACGATTGGAAATTTGATAAACCCGGATAAATCGCTAAACCACGAATCACACGAATAAACACAAATAAAATGAATAAAATAAATTGAATTGTTTCTGGATGAAAAACTTGCTTTCTTGATTTATTCGCAATTTTGTGGATGTATTTTGGTTTTATTCGTGTGATTCGCGGTTAAATGCATTTTTTGGGTTTAATCATTTTTTTCTCTTCTTGCTCACCGGGGTTCCATGCCGTAATTTTGCCAGCAATGAATGGCAATAAATCATGAAGATTTCGATTGGCAACCAACGGTGGAATTCAAAAAATCCTGGAGCGGTACGGGGGTGGAAGAAAACGCACCATCCCGGCCATGGTTTTCTGGTTCTTGGTTTTGCTGGATACGGTTCCTGGGCTCTGGGTAACCCTGGGAGAGGTTGAACGCGAATGAGTAAATCAACAACGTCATCATCCGTGGAGAAAATGCCGCCGGCGTTTCAGGCCATGGTGGTGGAAGCTCTCCTGTTCAGCAGTGAGGGGCCACTAACCGCTGCAAAAATGCGCGAGATTGTGCCCGATTTAACCGATGGGAAAATTCGCGAGATCGTTAATCAATTGAACGAAGCCTACGAAACCAGCGGACGAGCGTTTCGGATTCAGGAGGTGGCAGGCGGCTATCAGATGTTCACTCTGCCGGAGTTTGCACCGTACATTGAGCAACTTTTCCAATCCCGGCAGAAAAGTAAGTTGTCCCAGAAAGCTCTGGAAACCCTGGCCATCATTGCTTACAAACAACCCATTACCCGACAGGAGATCGAGGACATTCGCGGGGTGAACTCCGACGGGATCATTCGAACGCTACTGGCACGAGGATTAATCACCATTGCAGGTCGGGCCGAGGCCCCCGGAAGCCCATTCCTGTACAAGACCACCAAAACTTTTCTGGAATATTTTGGTTTAAAGAGTTTAAAAGATTTACCCAAACTAAAAGAGATTGATGAACTTATCGCCGCTGATGAAGAAATACAGGAACGTTTCGGAGATCATCTCCTGAAAGAGATTCATCCCGAAGTTCTGGGTATGAAAGAAAACGGGGGTGAGTATCACAACCATGAGCAAGAAGATGAATCGTCCGAATAATCGGGGGAAAATCCGGTTAAATCGGTTTCTGGCCATGGCGGGCATTGCCAGTCGCCGGACGTGCGATCAATACATTCAGGAAGGCCGGGTGAAAGTTAATGGCCAGGTGGTCACCACACTGGGGACACGGGTCGATCCCCGGAAAGATGTGGTGGAGTTCGACAACGAACGCGTCTATCCCATAAAATATTTCATTTACATTTTAATGAACAAACCCCCGCGCACGGTCACTACCGTTAAGGACGAGAAGGGACGAAAAACGGTGATCGATGTGCTGGGAATTCCCGAACGATTATTCCCGGTGGGACGGTTGGATTATAATACCACCGGAGCATTGTTGATTACCAATGATGGTGAACTAACCTATTACCTCACCCATCCCCGTTTTGAAGTGAAGAAGGTGTATCGGGTGTTGTTAAACAAAATGATTCGTCCCATTGATTTACACCGCTTCCAGACGGGCATCGAGCTGGACGGGGTCATGACCGCTCCCTGTCGCGCCGAGGAGTTGCGCCGGATCGATAATCGCAGTTATCTGGAGGTGGAGTTGCATGAGGGACGGAATCGGCAGATCCGTCGCATGTTTTCCAAACTGGGCTACGAGGTGGAAGAATTGCATCGGATCGAATTTGCGGGACTTCGGGTGTCTGATATGAAGCCAGGAGAGTGGCGGGAGCTGACACCGGAGGAAATCAAGCGTCTGAAGCGACTGGTGGCACAACAACGGGAGAAGATTGATCAACAATGGGAAGCCGACCCATCAAAATAGCGATCGATGGCCCGGCGGCGTCGGGGAAAAGCACCACGGCCAGGGAACTGGCCCGTCGTCTGGGGTATCTGTATATCGATAGTGGAGCCATGTACCGTGCGGTAACGTTGAAGGCATTAAAAGAGGGCATCCCCACTACCGATGCCCAAAAAGTCGCTCAACTGGCAGAAACCTGCCATATTGAATTCCGACCCAATGATCATCAAACCATCGTGTTGCTGGATGGCGAGGATGTGTCGGAGCAAATTCGGTCTCCAGAAGTGAATATTCATATTAATCCGGTCGCCGCCAATCCCCGCGTGCGGGAGATTCTGGTAAAAAAGCAACAGGAGATGGGCCGAAGGGGAGGGGTGGTTATGGATGGACGGGACATTGGAACCGTGGTTTTCCCGGATGCGGAATTAAAAATTTACATGGAAGCCACCGCCGAGGAACGTGCGCGCCGCCGACTGAAGGAACTGCGGGAAAAGGGAGTGGACATCGATTATGATACCGTCTATCAGGAGATTCTGACTCGTGACCGTTCCGATCTCACCCGTAAGCATGGCCCATTGCGAAAAGCGCCGGATGCCATCGTTCTGGACACCACCCATATGTCCATTGCCGAGCAGGTGGACAAAATTTACCAGCTGGCCCTCCAGAAAATTCGCGAATTGGATCCCTGATAATGACGCTTGCTGGCGATGATGCCGGAGTTATCTCTTTAGCCGGGCACAAATTTTTCCCCAGCAGATGGTTTTACCCCAATTTTTAGCTTCAAACCCAAATAATGCATTCGACCATGAATCACACGAATGAATTCGAATATTCTCAAATTATGCATGAGCCTACGAATTACACGAATTAAAACGAATGAAAATAATAAAATCCATTTGATCCCAGATTAATCCCAGATTAAGCAATAGCCTACGAATGACACGAATTAACACAAATAAAACCAATAAAATACATTGGAATGTGTCTGGATGAAAATGTGTTCCATAGCTTATTCGCGTTTTTGTCGACATTTTTTGGTTTCATTCGCGTGATTCGCGGTTTAATGCATTATCTGCGATAAAAGTAAGTATTTAGAAAACCATTAAAACGGTTCATCATTCATCCGTCACATCATCAATTCTCCTGGCTGAAGCCAGGAGTTAATAGAAATTCTCATTCATTAACACCCAGATTTATCTGGGTGAACAACGCCAGTAATAACTAAATGATAGAACCGTTTTAACGGTTTGGGTTGTCTAATTCGCACAACGGGTGATGTTATAATTTTTGTTCGTGTGAATTCGTGTGATTCGTAGGCTTATGCATCATTTGGGTTAAATGCGAATTTCAGGGAACAGGCAGTTCCCTCCACTGCATGTGTCAGAATATCCACGAAGAAAATCACGGGTTGCGGGTGATTTGACACAGATCACAAATGATTCACGCCTTTATTTGACGGCACCTTGATGTTTAGCCGCTCCATGATCTTGTATAGGTGGCTCCGCTCGATGCCGATTGCCTTGGCCGTTTGGGAAATGTTCCAGTTGTGTCGACCCAGCTGATCGATTAGAAACGAGCGTTCGAACAGGCGTTTGGCCTCGTGGTAGGTGAGCTGGTTGTCCTCCACCACCGGATGCGGCGTTTCGAACAAAAATTTAGAAATATCCCTTCCGTGAATGTCCTGGCGGTCGACGAAAATGACCACCTTTTCCATCAAATTGCGAAGTTCTCGCACGTTTCCCGGCCACTGGTATCCCATGAGCACTGCCTTGGCATCGGCCGTCAGGTAGGGGCGTTTGCGGTTGTACTGGGCGGAGAATTCTTCCAGAAAATGATTGGCCAGGGGCACAATGTCGTCCAGACGCTCGCGCAATGGTGGAATGTGGATGGGTACCACGTTAATACGGTGGTACAGGTCGCTGCGAAATTCGCCTTTTTCAATTTTTTGCTTCAGATCCTGGTGGGTGGCCACAATCAATCGCACGTCAATCTTTTCGACCTTTTCGCCTCCCACTTTGACCACCTCACAGGTCTCGATGGCCCGGAGAACCTTGGCCTGCGCAGCCAGGCTGAGGTCGCCAATTTCATCCAGGAATAGCGTACCCCGGTGGGCCAGTTGAAATTTTCCATCGTGGCTGTGCAGGGCACCCGTAAAGGCCCCCTTCACGTGTCCGAATAGTTCGCTTTCTACCAGGTTGTCCGGAATGGCTGCGCAGTTGACTTCGACAAATGGAAAGGCTGCGCGGTCGCTGTTTAAATGGATGGCGCGGGCTACAATCTCTTTTCCGGTGCCGCTTTCTCCGGTAATCAGCACCGTGGCCTTGGTCCTGGCAATCCGATCGATGACCGAGAGGATGTGCTTCATGGTTTCGCTGCCGCAAACCAGCCGGTATTGTTTGCGGATTTCCTCCAGGAGCCGGGCCCGATCCCGCTGAACGTTCAGGTAATCCAGTACCCGCTGCACTGTTAGAAGCAGACGGCTGGAAGAAACGGGTTTTTCCAGAAAATCGTATGCCCCCATTTTAACCGCCTGAACCGCCATTTCGATCGTCCCATGCGCGCTGATGATAATGATGGCCAGTTCCGGATGTACCTCCAGGCTGCGTTGCAGGACTTCAATCCCATCCATATCCGGTAAGCGCAGATCCAGCAGGACCAGGTCAATTTCCCGATGGTCTTCCAGCAATTTTAGCGCCTGTTCTCCCCGTTCACATTCCAGCACCTGGTAGTTTTCTTCCAGTAAAAATTCCTTCACCAGAGAACGAAAATTCGGATCGTCCTCTACCAGAAGAATGGTTGCCCGTGGTGTCATGGACCCACTCTGTTAATTTATGGTTTTTGGGATGGTATTTTGTTCGTCGGTGTCCCGGGCCACCTGGGTGACCTGGGCCGGAAAATACAGCCAGAAGGTGGTCCCCACCCCTTCTTTGCTTTCGTAAGAAATCCATCCCTGATGATCGTCCACCACTTTTTTCACGATGGATAATCCCAGACCGGTGCCATGTTCTTTGCCGCTGATGTAGGGTTCGAAAATTTTCGGTTTTAGGGACTCGGGTATTCCCATACCGGTATCCGCAATTTCCACTACCACAAATGGTTTTTCGCCACGTTTACCGTCTGGCAACCCGTGTGCCAAATAGGTGGAAATGTGGATCACATCGTTTTCACCGGACGCTTCTACGCTGTTTTTGATGATGTTGCTGATTGCCAGGGACAGCTGGTTAAAATTTCCGTTTATCGTTGGGAGCTGATTATCCAGTTGAAGTTTAAGGCGCACTTTGTCTTTCATTAAATTCTGCAATTGATCCAGGCACTCCCGAATGAGCAGGTTTAAGTTGATGGGACGGCGTTCGTTATGGCTCATGTCGGTAATTTGCATCAGAGACAGGCTGATCTGTTTAATCCGATCCAGTTCCTGGTACAGGTAATGCAGGTAGGTGTGAAGATTTGTTGATGAGGATGGGTGGGATTGTCCAGAGAGGTATTTTTCCAGTTTTTCGGCGGCCAGCAGCATGGTGGACAGTGGGGTTTTCAGTTCGTGAACCAGCCGCCGGGCAATCTCCGACCAGGCCTGAATTTCCCGCGATCGGGCACTTTCGGTAATATCTTTTAACGAGATGGCTTTTCCCAGAACCTGGCCGGCATCATCCAGTAGCAATTCGCCTGTGATCAGGAATCGACGGACTTCGTTGCCTTCTGTGACTTCAAATTCTTCCTGAATGTAAGTGGTACGGGCGCGTTCCAATTTCTCGGCCACGCGCGAGATTCGGGTGAATGGGGAATGTTTCAAACTTTCGTGCAGGGTCTTCAAATTTTCTGGCAATTTGTCGGGAAGTTGCAGAATCTCCCGTGCTTTTCGATTAATAGTTTGCAGCCGTCCGGCCCGATCGAACACCAGGACGCCCACATCCAGCGATTCCAGCACCCACGCGCGGAACGCATTGCTGCGGGTCATCTTTAGCGTGTTTTGATAAGCTTTCCAGACGCGACGGATTCGAATTCCGGCAAACGCCATGGTTAAAATCAACAAAGCAAGGCCCAGTCTAAAAATGTAGTAACCAATGTTTCGTTTGAACTTTATCAAATAGTAATTCTGGTCTTTATCCAACACCAGAAGAAAGCTGTACGTCCGCCGGGTGTGAAACAGAGAGTATATGTTTATTTGAAAATCTTCCTTGGCCAGGAGCTTAAAATCGGGATTCAAGAGAAAGCTGTGCTCATTGTCATCCAATACAAATTCCTGGCGGTAATCGCCAATTAGATTTTCGGCAACAACAAATCGGGCAGATTCCTGATTGAATTTAAAATCGGGTTTCTCATAGGCCAGAATCTCCAGATTCTGATCTACCCGCACCAGTGCACCGTTCTTGAGAGTGAAAACAACTTCCCAGTGACCCGTTTCTGCATTTTTGTAAAAGAGCTGAGAATTGTGCTGGATGCCCTCCCGAAAATAAAGCCGACGAAAATCTTCCCGATGGGTCCAGTTCCAGACGGCCACAAAATCCGGTTCTTTCTGAAATCGGGAATACGCGTTTCGCAAGATCAACACGCTCCATTCTTTGTGGGGATTCAGAAATGGTCGGGGGCTGATGTGGATAAATGAGCCGTATTCTCCCAGCGACTTTTTATAGCGAATGCGCCCATTGAAGTCCAGCAGAATTAACCAGCTATTGTGATCAGACATGCCATTGGCTTCCGCACCGTTCCCGGGGGCATAGCTGCCCACCAGAATTCCCGTTTCTCCATCCGGGAGAAATTTCCCCACACAATATCCTCTGGGAATGGGACCAACAGGAACATTCCATTCAATTTGTTGACTTTCCGTATTATATAACAGAATGTGCCGGGGTAGAGGCCTGAATGTTGGGATGATCGACAGAAGCACTTTTAAAGGGTCTTTTTGAAGGACAATGCTTTCTGAAAGTGATATTTGTCCTGAATAACCAGGGACGACCTCACTTTTTTTCCCAACAATCCATTTTTTTATTCGGGGTTGATAAACCGGGGTGACCATCCACAATTCATAATGATTGATTTTTTCCAGACCGAATAATAATTCATACTGGCCATCATTATCCCGGTCCAGGCGATCAATATAGGAAAAAAAAGCAGTATCATGGATGCCATCGATGGTAACCAGCCATCGAGTTTTGAAAGTCACCATAGAGAGTCCCCGGGGAAAGCTGTTATACATATCAATGAATTCGTCATTTCCATCCCCGTCAAAATCAACCGCAATGATGGTTTGACCGGTAACACGCTTTCCGATGTTTTTCTTCATTTCACTCTTAAAAGGAAAACGATAATAAGATTCCAGCGGTCGATGATTGATTTGAATCGAACCACAGCCGGTGAACAGCCAGATACCGATCAGGCAAATCACCCATCGAAACGTAAGCAACCGGAAATAAAAAAATGGGTTTAATGGGTGTCGGTTGAACCGCTGGTTCATAAGATTCGAGTTATCAAAGTGCACGAATTTTTTGTCAACCAAAATAGCACAATGTGGTTGAAAGACTTGCCAAACAACAAAGAATCGTCCACAGGGAAAAGAATCTTCCCCTGCCCTGATTCAGAAAAGTCGTTCCTGTACTAAGAATACGAATGTATGTTGAAAATTAATTGCTTGCGTGGTTTTGTTTACGAATGCAAACAAAATCTAAAAAAAATTGCCCGATTTTTCAAGATGCATTCTGTTGGTGGGTGAAAAATCCCCGCCGTTGAAAACAATACAGCGAATTCAACGGCGGGGGATGAGGCAGTAAAATTGTTCAGGAAGGATCGTACGCCAGCAGGACGCGGAGACGCCGTTCAATGCGTTCGACGGATACGCCTTTTCGTCGCGCGTAATCCATGATTTGATCTTTTGCCAATCGGCCCACACCAAAATATTCGGCGTGTGGACTGGCAAAGTACCAGCCGTAAATCATTATCGGTGGGGTAATGGTACCGTCTTCGTTCACCCGCATGTCCATGGAATCCGGCAGGTTCAGTACTTTAAAAATGGAAGGCGTTTCCGAGTGATCGGGACAGGCGGGATAACCTGGCGCCGGTCGAATACCCTGATATTTTTCGTTGAGAATATCTTCGCTGGATAGATTTTCGTCCGGTGCGTAACCCCACAGCTCTGTGCGCACCATGTAATGGAGGTGCTCCGCCAGGGCTTCGGTTAACCGAATGGCCAGCGCGCTAACCATGATCGAATGATAATCATCATGTCGCTTTTTATATTCTGTTTGCAGCTCCTTCATGTGGAATGCACAGCTGGCGGCAAACACTCCGATATAATCGATGCGCCCGCTGTCTCGCGGGGCAATGAAGTCGGCCAGGCACAGGTTGGGCCGATTATTGGACTTTCGGGTTTGCTGCCGCAGAAAATGAAAAACGGTGAGCAATTGGCTGCGGCTTTCGTCGCTGTACACTTCAACGTCATCCCCGATGCTGTTGGCGGGGTAAAATGCCACCGCTGCCCGCGCTTCCAGCTTCTTGTTCGTAACCACATCTTCCAGCATTTTTCGGGCGTCCTCATAAAGCTGTCGCGCTTCTTTCCCGTACCGGGGATCGTCCAGAATCTCAGGAAATTTGCCCTTCATTTCCCAGGTCTGGAAGAAGGGCGTCCAGTCAATCCAGCGGGGCAGGGGATCAAGCGGGTAATGGGTAAACAATCGGTGGCCCAGGAATCGAGGTTTGAGGATGGGAGCCGTTTTCCAATCGATTTTCAATCGGTTTTTACGGGCTTCCTCCAGTGGGATGAGTTGACGATGGGCCATCTTCTTTTCATGTTCCCTGCGGATGCGATCATATTCTTCCTGAATCACCCGCAGGAATTGTTCCCGATCTTTTGCGGAGAGTAGATTGCTCACCACGCCAACGGCCCGGGAGGCATCCAGCACGTGAATGGTGGGGGCATGGTACCGCGGCGCAATCTTCACCGCCGTGTGAATCTTGGACGTAGTGGCACCCCCGATGAGCAGGGGGATATCCATCCCCTCCCGCTCCAGTTCCTCGGCCACGTGCACCATCTCTTCTAAAGATGGGGTGATGAGTCCGCTCAGGCCAATAATATCCACGTTTTCCTTGCGGGCCACTTCCAAGATTTTGTTGGCGGGAGTCATAACGCCCAGATCGATGACCTCGTAATTGTTACAAGAAAGTACCACCCCCACAATGTTTTTCCCGATGTCGTGCACGTCGCCTTTCACCGTTGCCAGAAGGATCTTCTTTTTCGCGGTCGGCGTCAGGGTGCGGCGCTTTTGCTCTTCCAGATACGGCACCAGGTAGGCCACCGCTTTTTTCATGACCCGGGCACTTTTCACCACCTGCGGGAGAAACATTTTTCCGGTGCCAAACAGATCACCGACGATGTTCATGCCTTTCAACAAAGGCCCTTCAATTACCCGAAGGGGATCCCCGTATTTTTGCCGGGCCTCTTCCACATCCTGTTCAATGTATTCGGTAATGCCTTTGATCAGGGCGTGGATCAGGCGGTCTTCCACCGGGGCATTTCGCCAGGCCGCCTGTTCTTTTTCGGAAACGGTTTGGCCTTTAACTTTTTCTGCATAGGCAATTAAGCGTTCGGTTGCGTCCGGACGCCGATTAAAGAGCACATCCTCAACCCGTTCGCGCAATTCCGGCGGGATGTCTTCGTAAACCGGGATCTGGCCGGCATTGACGATGCCCATGTCCATGCCTGCCTGAATGGCATGGTAGAGGAATGCGGAGTGCATGGCCTCGCGAATGACATTGTTGCCCCGGAAGGAAAACGATAGATTGCTCACACCTCCGCTGACAAGGGCTCCCGGTAAATGGGCTTTGATGTATTTTGTTGCTTCCAGGAAGTTGAGGGCATAAGTGTTGTGCTCGGGAATACCGGTGGCAACGGCAAAAATGTTGGGATCGAAGATGATGTCCTGCGGCGGAATGCCCAATTCTCGGGTTAAAATGCGGTATGCCCGGCTACACACCTCAACTTTATGTTCAGTGGTCTCGGCTTGACCTTTTTCATCGAATGCCATCACCACCATGGCGGCGCCATAACGCCGGATGAGCCGGGCGTGTTCCCGGAAAGCCGCTTCTCCTTCCTTCAGGCTAATGGAGTTGACAATGCCCTTGCCCTGGAGGCATTTTAATCCCGCTTCGATGACTTCCCATTTAGATGAATCGATCATGATGGGCACCCGGGCGATTTCCGGTTCGGAAGCGATCAGGTTGAGGAAATGCACCATGGCGGCCCGGGAATCCAGCATGGCCTCATCCATGTTAATGTCCAGAATTTGAGCCCCGTTTTCCACCTGCACACGGGCGATCTCCAGCGCCTCTTCAAAACGTTCCTCCCGGATCAGGCGGGCAAATTTACGGGAGCCCGCCACGTTGCAGCGTTCCCCAATGTTAATAAAATTTGAATCCGGTCGAATGGTCAGGGCTTCCAGTCCACTAAATTGAGGAAGGGGTTTAATTTCAGGCAGGGTGCGGGGAGGAAGGTCAGCCACCAGCCGGGCAATCTGCCCGATGTGTTCGGGAGTGGTGCCACAACAGCCTCCAACGATGTTCACAAATCCACTTTCGGCGAAGTCTTTTAGATATTGGGCCATGGGCCCGGCTTCCAGATCATATTCCCCAAACTCGTTGGGCAATCCCGCATTGGGATACACGCTGGTGTAAATGGGAACCATCCGGGACAATTCTTCCAGGTGGGGGCGCATTTCTGCCGGCCCCAGCGAACAGTTGATCCCGATGCTCAGCAGGGGCACATGGGAAATCGATATCCAGAATGCCTCCAGGGTCTGCCCCGAAAGCGTGCGTCCACTGGCATCCACGATGGTTACCGAGGCCATAATGGGTACCTGGCGCCCGGTTTCTTCAAAATAAGACTGAATGGCAAAAAAGGCTGCCTTGGCATTTAAGGTATCAAAAATGGTTTCCACCAGCAGGAAGTCCACCCCACCATCCATCAAGCCCCGCACCTGTTCGGTGTAGGCTGCCACCAGATCGTCGAAGGTGACATTGCGGTATGCGGGACGATTCACGTCCGGAGACATGGAGGCGGTTCGATTGGTGGGGCCGATGGCACCGGCAACAAACCGGGGTTTTTCTGGTGTGCGCCGGGTGAAATCGTCCGCGGCGCGACGAGCGATTTCTGCTGCCGCACGGTTCATTTCGTAAACGTGGGCTTCCATCTGGTAATCGCTCTGGGATATGGCGTTGGCGTTAAATGTGTTGGTCTCGATGATGTCCGCGCCTGCCTCCAGATATGCCCGATGAATTTCCTCAATCACATCCGGACGGGTCAAACACAGCAAATCGTTATTCCCTTTCAAATCCTTGGGATGATCCCGAAACGCTGTTCCCCGAAAATCCGCTTCGGTCAATTTATATCGTTGAATCATGGTGCCCATGGCTCCATCCAGCACCATGATGCGTTTTTCAAGGATTCGGTGAATGGGGTGATCCGCGTAATATGGGTGCTTCATGATACCTACCTTCTGTTTCATGTGACGGCTAATTTAATAAAATTTTATCGGGTATGGAAAAAAACACTTGATCCACTACCTAAAATTTTAACCCAGATTAAGCAATCGCCTACGAATGACACGAATGAACACCAATAAAACCTACATTGGATTGTGTTTGGATGAAAATGTGTTCCAGGGCTTATTCGCGATTTTGGGGATATGTTTTGATTTCATTCGCGCGATTCGCGGTTTATTGCATAATTTGATTTTAATATAGACAGAAGACAGGGTGAAGGAGATTGAGGGCAGGGGTTCGGATGAACTGAGAGGTTTTTTGCGTTGCCGCCGGTTTCGTTTTGCAGAAGATGATAAAATTTTTTATTTTGTAAAGAAAAAAGAGAACATGCGTTTGAAGCAAACGCGGCCTGCAGCCATCGATTGGCCCACGGATGGATATCGGAATGGATGGCATCATGGGGCATCCTGAAGAAACGGAAATGGGCACCTCTGGAAAGCAAAAAGAGCACGTCCAAAAAAGGAGGCCGTTTATGGGAGAACGAAACGTCTGGCTGACCATACAGACCGTGGTGGGACTGGGAGCCATCGGGTTGTTTTTCATCATTTACGGGGTGGAGTTATTGCCGCATCATGGGCCGCCCGTTACGGTGCGCTGGATTCGGGAACATCTGGGAAAGGAAGCGCTCATTTTTATCAATATTGCCATGGTGCTGGCGTTTTTGCTGTTATTTCGCTATCGGCGCCCTACCAAAGGCGTCTGGTCTTCTCGCGGGGTGTTCATTGCCTTTGTCATTGCATTGATGACCGAAATGTTTGGCTGGCCATTGTTGCTGTTCTTATTCGCTCCGCTGGTGGACATTCCCGAATTGACCCGAAATTACTTTGGATTTCTGGGACACTGGCCGGCAAAGATTGGTACCCTGTTAAGCCTGATTGGACTGGTGTGCATTGCTCTGGGCTGGCAGCGCATTCATCGGGCGCAGGGACTGGTTACAGATGGCATTTACCGCTGGGTGCGTCATCCCCAGTATACCGGGATCCTGCTGTTCATAACTGGATGGGTGTTGCACTGGCCCACGCTGATTACCCTTATTTTGTGGCCCATTCTGATTGCAGCGTATGTCTGGTTGGCGCGGTACGAAGAAAAACAATTGCAAGAAGAATTTGGCGAGGCGTATCAGGCGTATGCCCGGCGGGTGAAACGATTCATTCCCTATGTCATTTGATAAAGGGAGAGCCCATCATGAACAACCGGGGCGTCACCCACGATACCACAGGAAATTATGATCGTCAGGACGACACCATTCACCAGCTATTGATGCGAGTTTTTCGGTTCCCCGTCCAGCCCGGTGAACGGTGCCGGGTGGTGAATACCCTGGATTTTACGGTGGTGGAGGATCTGGGCAAAGCCACCGTGTACCTGGATGAAATCGGTTTCGAAATTGAAGAGTACGAAATCCACCAGCAGGAAAGTGACGGCACCCGGCGCCTGTCGGTGGTATTTTCCATTGAAATGGAAATTACCGAAGAGAACCTGGTGCGAATGGGAAAATTTCTGGAGGAAGTGGCTCGCAAGTATAATGGCACCTATCCCAGCCACAAGGTTTATCTCAAGCGAAATTGACGTCTGCCGTGGGACGATCGTAAAATCTGTTGGAAAATGTTCGGTTGAATGACTAAATTTAAATGATGGAGTCAAAACATGGATGCCCCCTTAGCTCAGGAGGATAGAGCATCGGATTCCTAATCCGAGGGTCGGGTGTTCGAGTCACCCAGGGGGCACAAAATATAGGGCTTAAAAGGGGTTCCGGAGTGGGGAACCCTATTTTGTTTTTGGACGTCGCAATATTTTCGCAACATGTCGATGCATTCTCCCTATTTTTCTTTCAAACCTTTCCCGGAAAATGGATGGACATTCTGAAGGTGGGCATTGGGTGGTCGGCTTTTGTTTTGTGGGTGAGCCGGATTGGAGTAAGAAATGTGGCTCACAACTGCAGCGTTTCCGAATCGTGGTTTTGGGAACCGTTTGTGAGATTCCTTTTTTGATTGGCGCTTGCTTTAACCCCTCAATTACGATAAATTCAGGCGCATTTTGAATGACAAATATCAGGTGACAGGAGGAGACGGACATCCATGCTGAATCCCAAAAAGAAGCTTTCTAAAAAGGAGCTGAAGGAGGACAAATTCGTTCTGGCGGTGTTGCGTGCCCGCGAGGTACTGGAGGAGCACTCCCGAACCATTCTATATGGCATTCTGGGGGTTCTGGTAATTTTTTTACTGGCCTCTTTCTATTCCCAGTCAAAAAAGAAGGCGCAGGAAGAAGCCTCCGTTCTTTTAAGCGAGGCGCAGGTTGCGCTGGGGCAGGGGGATGAGAATGCGGCCATCGCCAAGTTGAACGATTTGAGTGACCGTTACGAAGGTACCCCGTCTGCAGGTTACGCCACCTTTTTACTGGGTAAGCTCTACTGGCAGAAAAACGATACCCTGAAGGCCAAAACCTATTTCAAGCGATACATTGATAATTACGCGGACGATAAATTTCTCACTCAGGCTGCCCTGGCGGGATATGCCGATTGCCTGATTCTGGAAAAAAATTATGCCGAAGCGGCTCGCTATTATGAACGGGCTGCCAAGGTCAATCCTGAATTTCCCGAAGCACCAGGCTACCTGTACAGCGCCGCAATGGCTTATATGGATGCGGGAGAGCTGGAGAAAGCGCGCAAGGTGCTGGATCACCTGATGGAAAAGTATGAAGACTCTCCTTATAAGAGTAAGGCAGAAATGCTACTGGCCCAGCTCCGCTTTCGCTCCTGAGGATATCCGGTGATTGGTAGAAGCGGGGGGGGCGAATGCATCCCCTGAAAAGTGCTGGAAAAGAGCCCCGGTTAAAATTTTTTAAACAAATCCCGGTTATTGAAACGAAAGGTTAAAAGCCAGAATTTGCCTCAGCCAATCCGCGCATTGAATTTAGATTAATTCCACTCGCTGCCGGCTTTATGCCCAATTTCCAGTTTACAGTTAGCAGTTGGCAACGGTAGGCGCGGGCATTATACCCAATTTTCAGTTAGCAGTTGGCAGTAGGCAGTGGTAGACTTTACGCCCGCACAAAGGCCGGCCCCATTTGGAAACCGCATGTTAAAGCCTGCGGCTACCCTGGCCATGATCAATGCAACCGAACAAGCCTCCGCCCTGGCGGGCGGATGCTACCGACTCTGGAGAGTCGGGTTACAAATGTGGCCGCGGGATTTATGCCCAATTTTCAGTTGGCAGTAGGCAACGGTAGGCACGGGCATTATACCCAATTTTCAGTTAGCAGTTGGCAGTAGGCAGTGGTAGGCTTTACGCCCGCGCAAAGGCCGGCCTATCTGGAAACCGCAGGTGAAAGCCTGCGGCTACCCTGACTATGATCAATGAAACCGAACAAGCCTTCGCCCTGGCGGGCGGATGCTACCGACTCTGGAGAGTCGGGCTACAATTGATATGCACGGGATTCACGCCCGCGGACTATTTAATGCCTTGAACCTTACACCATCAGCTTGCCATTTTCCAGCAGCACCTGATCGTCGATTTTGAGGGTGGGAGACTGAATGACCCCATCTACGTGAAAGGGTACGTTGACCGTACCTCCCATGGACACATTGTTACCCAGGGCCAGATGGACGGTGCCCAGCACTTTTTCGTCTTCCAGAATTTTCCCGGTTATTTTTGCCATGTAATTGGTGCCCACGCCCAGCTCGGCCAGATTCCGCGCCAGATCGCCAATCTCATTAATTTTTGCTTCCAGCTGACGGGCTTCGGTGCCGCCTTCAATTTTCACCGCCTTGCCCTTTTCCACCGTAATACGGATCGGCTGATCGTGGATCAGGCCAATGCCTGCCATGGAGCCATCCACCACAAAAACACCTTCTGCCTTGCCTTCCTCCGGCATGAGATAGGCCTCACCAGATGGCAGGTTGCCAAACGTTCCCCGCTCCAGAATCAGTCCGGTGGAGGCAATGGCGGAAATGCCTTCAATCGGAATCACAATGTCCGTGCCTTTCGGGCTGGTCAGGTGGGCAATCTTGCCTTTGTTCAGAATATCCCGCACCTGGTAGGTCAATCGCGCAACCCGATGGTAATCCGCCCGCATGGTGCGGATCATGACTTCTTCGGTAATGCCGGGCATGGTACCCACGCGTGTTCCCGCTTTACAGGCGTTGCGGCGGGCATTGGTATGGGTAATGGACATGCGCGTGGGGGCGATGACCACATCCACCATCTTCATCATTTCGGCCACGGGTTCCGGGGGTTCCTCTCCGTTGGTCTGGCGGGGGATCATTTCCAGCATAAACACTTCCTGACACAAGTCGGTGCAGACGTCAAACAGCGCCTGACCAATCTTGCGCGTGGGCGTGTCGGTAACAATCAGCACCGTCTCATGGTTTTGAATTCCCATGCAATCCCGTGCGGCTACCAGTGCCGCTTCATGAAGGGCATCCATAGGCGGTTACTCCTTTATTATTCATCACCTGTTTTATTGCCATCGCTGTTGCCCGTCACCAGGCCATGCAATCTTGAACATCAGATCGCCGGGCTGAATTTTAGCGAACTTTTCACGAGATTGTAAGATGAATTTTAAAAATTCCCGCATGGGGCAAATCCATTCTCAATGTTTGCAGCTTTTGAAACGATAACGGATATGTGGAGTTATAAAAGGGTCGGGTGCAGGCGTTAAAATCGGCCCATTTAAAACTTGATATAGTCAAAAAGAATCTTTAGTTTGAAAAATATTGAGAGGATGACAGCATGCAATGGACACCCGAATTGCTGGAAGAAAACCGCAAGTTACGGCGGCTACGGTTGATGGTCGATTTTACCATTCAATTGCTGTATCAGGATCAGGATCTCACGCTATCCCAGGGACTCATGCACATTCAGGCCGCCCGAAAGTTTGCCGAATCCCTGTTCCCCGGCAAAGGCGAAGTCTTTGATCTCATCTATAAACCCCGAATGCTGCGCGTATTGCGCGAACGGGGATTACTAAAAAACAATTCTAATTGATTTCGCCGGTTCTTTTTATATAATAGTGGAATCATTTGAGTAGAGAAAGTGAGCGTTTTATTGTATGTTATCGATCGATGTCAAAGAAGAAAAGTACGTAAAATTACGGGAACAATTTGATCCATTTTTTCAACAGCTGCTGGAGAAGATTTGTTCATATAACCCCAATTGCAATAAAGGGCTGTTAACCCGCGCCTACGAGTTTGGTCTCTGGGCACATAAGGATCAGTATCGGTTTTCCGGTGAACCGTATTTTGAACATTGTTTGAACGTGGCGGACATCCTGGCCGACATGCGCATGGACAGCACCACCATTGCCGCTGGGCTGCTGCACGATGTGGTGGAAGATACCGGCTTTACGCTGGAGGATATTGAAGAGGAATTCGGCAAGCAGGTGACCCAGCTGGTGGATGGGGTGACCAAAATAACGGTTTTGAGTGGGAGGAAGAACTTGAGTTACGAGATGCGTCAGGCGGAAACGTTCCGCAAAATGCTGTTGTCCATGGCCAGAGATGTCCGGGTCATCATCATCAAATTTGCCGACCGGTTGCACAACATGCGAACCCTGCAACATTTGCCGGCAAAGAACCGCTTGCGCATTGCCCTGGAAACCCGCGATGTGTATGCTCCCCTGGCGCACCGGTTTGGTATGCATCAGGTGATGAGTGAGCTGGAAGATCTGGCCTTTAAGTATCTGGAAAATAAGCAGTATGTGGAACTGGTTCGGCGATTGAATCAAAAGAAAGAAGAACGCGAGGCCTATATTCAGGCGGTGATCGAACCCATTAAGAAGGAGCTGGAAGCACACAAGATTAAAGCAGAGGTTACCGGTCGCCCCAAACACCTGTACTCCATTTACCGGAAGATGAAGTTGCGCAATAAACCGCTGGAAGAAATTTACGACCTCTTTGCCATTCGCATTATTGTGGAAAAAATTGAAGAATGTTATTACGTACTGGGACTGGTGCACAATCTGTATACCCCTGTGTTTGAGCGGTTTAAGGACTACATTTCCCGCCCCAAGTTTAATGGGTATCAGAGTCTGCACACCACGGTGGTGGACAAGACCGGTCACATGGTGGAAATCCAGATTCGCACCTGGGAGATGCACCGGATTGCGGAGATGGGAATTGCGGCTCACTGGCGGTATAAAGAGGGGACGCCTGACCGTAAAAAGGACGATATCGATTCCCGATTGACCTGGGTGCGTCAGTTGCTGGAACAGTACAGCGATAACGAAATGCAGGATGCGCAGGAGTTTTTAGAGTCCCTGAAAATCGACCTTTACCAGGACGAAGTGTTTGTGTTTACCCCCAAGGGGGACGTCATTCGGTTGCCGCAGGGGGCAACGCCGGTGGATTTTGCTTTTGCGGTGCATACCAACATTGGCATGCATTGTATTGGTGCCAAGGTAAACGGGCGTATTGTCCCCCTCAAATATCAGTTGCATTCCGGGGATCTGGTGGAGATTATCACCAGCGTGAACCAGCATCCGCACCAGGATTGGCTGACGTTTGTGAAAACCAGTAAAGCCCGGCATCACATTCGAAAATATTTGCGGGAGGTTCAGTTTGAGCACAGCGTGAAGCTGGGTGAGGAAATCATTACCAAGTATTTCAAGCGATTTCGCATCAAGTTGACGGAAGAAAAATTTAAAGAAATTGCCAAGAAACTTAACTTTGAAGATCCCACCAATCTGAAAGCCGCCGTGGGTCGCGGCGAGGTGTCCATCGAGAAACTGTTGAGCGTGGTTTCCGAGGATCAGCCAAAAGAAGAAAAGGCGTCCATTCTTTCGCGAATTCTTCGGCGAAATCGGAAACATTCGGCCATTCAGGTGGAAGGTATCGACAACATTGTGGTGCACATCGGCAAGTGCTGTCAACCGGTTCCGGGAGACGACATTATTGGCTACATCACTCGCGGAAAAGGGGTTACCATTCACCGGGTGAATTGTCCCAACATGCAGCGGCTGGTGGATAAAAAAGACCGCACGATTCAGGTGAACTGGACGGTGGAGGCTGAGGAAGAATTCCGCGTGCAGCTGGCCATTTTAGGGGAAGAACGCAAGAATCTGTTGCGGGATATTACCCAGGCCATCGCCAATCATAATACCAATATTCTGCATGTGGATTTGCGGGTCAAGGACAAGCTGGTGAAAGGCAAATTGATTATCGAAGTCAAGAATTTACCCCATTTAACGCGGGTCATCAATTCGATTAATAAGATCAAAGGTGTCCTCAGCGTCGAACGCATCGAAGCCGCTGTAAGAAGTCGAAAAAAACTTAATTGAGGAGGATATATGGGCGGATTTATCTATCTTTCTCAGGAAGGATATGATAAGTTGAAGAAGGAGTTGGAGGAGTTAAAATCGGTCAAGCGTCCCGAGATCGCCCAGAAGATTTCCGAGGCACGGGATTTTGGCGATTTGCGGGAAAATGCGGAGTACCACGCCGCAAAGGAGGCCATGGCTTTACTGGAAAACCGCATTGCACAACTGGAAGAAACCCTGCGGCGGGCAAAGATTATTAACAAGAAGGATCTTAGCGACGATCAGGTTTCCATCTACACCACCGTTTTGCTGAAGGATCTGGTACGCAATCAAGAGGTGCAATACACCCTGGTGTCGCCAGAAGAATCGGATTTTAAGCAAAAAAAGATTTCCACCACCTCCCCGGTGGGTAAGGCACTGCTGGGGAAAAAGGTTGGGGATGTGGTGGAGATCCAGGTACCGGCAGGTACCCTGCGGTACGAGGTTCTGGAAATCAAATTATCGATATAATATGAAACATCAACCCGGAGATTCCGTTTTGTTTTCAAATAAAAAAGGATGAGGCAGAGCATGACCGAACCAAGCAAAGACACAGTCAAAAAGCTGTTTCGTTCCCGCACAGATCGTTTCCTGGCGGGTGTTTGTGGTGGGTTAGGAGAATATTTTAACATCGATAGCAATTTAATTCGTTTATTATTTGTGGTACTGGCCTTTATGGGAGGGGCAGGCATCATCCTGTATCTGGCCGCGCTTATTATTGTGCCGGAAAATCCCCATCAGGCGGCCACGGTGAGACGCAAGAGCAATCAAACCATGTTCTGGGCGTTGCTCCTCATCACGCTGGGGGTGTTGTTGCTGTTGCGCCAGTTTGGCTTCTTCTATTCCTTTCATTTCCATCAATTTCCCTGGTCGGTCATCTGGGCGATTTTTCTCATTGGCATCGGGCTGTTTTTGATCTTTTCGCAGCCGCGTAAAGCGGAAACACCACCGGAATCGGAAGAAGGCGAGACTGGTGAGACACCGACGGTAAAAATTTACCGATCGCGGGAAGATCGCATGCTGGCGGGGGTTTGCGGCGGTATTGCCCGTTATTTTAATGTGGATGCCTCCCTGGTGCGATTGGCCTGGGTGCTGGCCAGTGTGGCCTCCATTGGCCTGGGAATTCTGGTCTACATTCTTTTAATCTTTGTTTTTCCCGAAGAACCCGGCGAACAAACTGCTTAGATGCAGGGGGAACTCGATGCCAGCCCACAATCAAAAAATACTGGGATTTTTTCTGGTTTTTGCGGGATTGTTGCTGTTGGTGTTGCAATATCAGGAGATTGACTGGTACTTCATTCGCAGTTACGGATTTTTAATGCTGGGCGCTGCTGGACTGTGGCGAACCCTTTTCCTTAAATCGCCCCGCGGCGTGTATCTGTCCTCATTCCTGTTCTTACTGGGCGGATATTTTTTGCTGGCTGAGTGGGGATTGTACGAGATCAGTCGGGGATTGAACATCTCGGTTATCACCCTCTTTCTGGGCATCGGTTTCTACTTCCTATTCTTTTTTAAAGCGCGTAACTGGGAATATCTGATTGTTGGGAACCTGGTGATCATCATGGGATTGCTTTTCTTGTTGCGGTATCTGGGACTGATCCCATCGCGTGTTCTGGTGCGGGTGGTGGATGATTACTGGCCGGTGTTCCTGATTATTATTGGACTGGCATTGATTATCCAGTCAGTCAGTCGTTCGCGGAAAGTCTCCCCGTCTCATCAGTCTGACCTGCCGTCCCGAACCTGAGGAGCCGTCCGTACACGGAACCGCTCCAGATGTTGCCAGAAAACGGTGACCGCCTCCCGGACATCTTCTCCCACATTGTGCATTAGACCACGAAGGGCGCGAATGATCACAAAATAAACTCCAATAAAGCGTTAACCCACGAATCACGCGAATAAATTTGAAAAAAATCAATAAAATAGCGAATGTATCCGGGAAAACATTTTCATCCAGATAGAATCAAGTGCACTTTATTATTTTTGTTGGTGTTCATTCGTGTCATTCGTAGGCTATTGCATAATCTGGGTTTGTTTGTGTGAATTCGTGTCATTTGTGGTCTCATGTATAATCGGGGATTGTTCACGTGAATCACGGTCTCAAGCTGAATTTGGGATTATTTTTGTTCGTATGAATTCGGGTAATTCGTAGGTAAATGCAAAATCCGGGATAAAATAAAAGTGGGGAGCAACGCCCCCCACTTATCTATTAAGCCACCCCCGTCCAACAGGTGCTACTGATGGGTTTCCTTCATTTTCTGTTCCATGGCCGAAAGTTTTGCCTGGGGATCCTTCTTAAAGCTTTCCTTGCAACCCGACGAACAGAATCCATACAATTTCCCTTCATAAACCGCGGTATCTTTAATGGATTCCGTGGTCAGTTTCATGCCGCAATTGGGATCCATGTTGGTCGCCAGCATATCCACGGAAATATCCATTTTGGCAGGCGCGGCTTCCTGCATCATTTGATGTTCACCCTGTTCGGCCTGTTCGTTACCGCCACCGCAAGACGTCAGGCTAATGGCCAGTAAAATCGTCAACATACCCATCAAAATTTTCATCGATATCCTCCTGCTGTGTTTACGTTTCTGAACAATTTGTTAGTTTTTTGCTTCACTGCTGGTTTTTTGTTCGCCGCTCTGGAGGGTGTCTCCCGTGGGGTGTTCTTCCATGCTACCGGTGGGATGTTCCTCCCCGGCTTGTTGTTGAACCTCCTGCGTGGCGGGCTGTGCTTCCTCCGTGGTGCCTTCGCCACCGCCGCCGCAGGAAAATACCAGCAAGCCCACGACCAGCATTATGGTAATCCATAACGTCTTCATTTTGCCTCCTCCTTTTAAGTTTAGGACAGCCAAATTTAGAGTGGCCGAAGAAAAAAATCAATAGGATATATGGCCGATTTTCATTAATTTTGGAAGAAAATCAAACAGTTATCGACGATTATGAATCTGGTGGATTTCTTTAAGGCGCTGGGCGACGAAACACGATTGCGGATTATTCACCTGCTTCTCCATTCCCGTTTTTTGCGCGTTATGGATCTGGTCGAAGTGCTCCAGTTGCCTCAGAGCACCGTTTCCCGGCATCTGGCCATGTTGAAACGCATGGGCTGGGTGGAAGACCGGCGGGTGGACATCTGGGTGCATTATCGGCTGAACCGAGAATTAAGCGCCGCGTTATTAACCGCGCTGAAAGAAATTTTCACCGATCAATTGACCTTTCAAAACGATTTGCGACGATTAAAACAGAGGGAACGATCGGATACGGGCAGTCCCGTTCCCTGAGGAGAACCGCTGGATACTCCACGTCTCGATTGCAAAGGGCACGCTGGGGTATCTGCTGATACATCTGGGGTGTGAGGAAAATCACCGATCGGCACCTGATAAGTCATTGATTCGGTGAGCGAGATTAAGTTGGGCGGTTAAAAATAGATGAGGGGGATCGTGGAAGATTTTGGATTACGCGATGCGATTGAAATCGAAAATCGCAAATTCATTGTCCATACGGGAACCCTGCTGGAGCAGGGAAAGATCATTTCGGAGATCTTCGAAGAGGGCATGTTTCTCATCTCCCGCGAATACAACATCCAGTTACGGCGAGAAGGCAAAGTGCAAAATTACGAGTTTCTGGCTCAAATGACCAACGAATTCCATGAGCGGATCATTTCGGAGCTGGATGCCCTTTATCGGATTCGCACCAAACTGAAACGGTTCAAACATCCCAAATCCAATTATTACCTGGGGGTGCTGTTTTTACGCCGCAATCTGTACGAAGAGGCCATCGAGCAATTCCGTACGGCCATTGCGCTGGACAAGAATTACATCCGGGCGTACGTGGGATTGGGGATCAGTTACCTGAAGGCGCGCAAGTTCCGCAATGCGCTGGAAGTGTTTCAGAAAGCGCTGATCAAGAACGAAAAGTATCCCGACGTTCTGAATTATCTGGGATTAACCTACCTGTTCATGGGCGATTACGACCACGCCACCACCCTGTTCAAGAATGCCATTCAATTAAATCCGGAATATGTGGAGGCCCAGTTTAATCTGGGTGTGGCCCTGTACAAGTCTGCACTGGAGGGGGTAAAGGATCCGCGAGCCGTAGCGGTTCCCGCGCGGGTGTTCATCTACTTGAAGCAGGTGCGTGCTCAGGAAAAATATCGCACGCCGGAATGGGAAAAAGAATGCAATGAATTGCTGGAGCTGTTGAAGGACAACAACCACGAGATTATCATTCCCCAGCTGGAGCGGTTCCAGCTTAAACTGGTAGAGATGCTGGCCGAGAAGGAAAAGATTTACGAATTTTACCTTCGATTTTTGTATGGGGGACGGGTACTGGATTTGAAAACCATCGAACATTACGAGCCATATTTTCTGGACGAAACCAAACGGCGGGAACGGTATCCGGACTACTGGAACGATCTGGGAACGTATAACCTGATCCGCAGTCGCGGCTTGTACATGAAGGCCATTGCAGAATTCGAAAAGGCCATCGAAATGCAGCCGGATTTTCGGGAGGCACGAGAGATTCTGGAGAAGGTGAAGAGTAACGAAAAGGGTTTCATCATCCTGTTGCGGGCGATTTTAAAATAGAATGGTGGTCATGGACACACCCCGCATTTTAATTGTGGACAATGAAGAAAAGTTTTGCAAGGTGGTGCAGGCGGCCCTGGCACTGGAACAGTTACCGGCGGCATATTGTACGTCGGGTGCGGCCGCACTGGAATTTCTGGAAAAACATCCCGTGGAAATTGTGGTGACCGATCTGCGCATGGATCGAATGGATGGGTTGCAGTTGCTGGAAGCCATCAAATCCCGTTTTCCCCGAACGGAAGTGGTGATCATGACCGCCTACGCCACCCAGAAAACAGCGGTAGAGGCGCTGAAAAAAGGCGCCCATGATTACCTGATCAAACCATTCGAAATGGATGAACTGGTATTGCGGTTGCGGCGCATACTGGAGCAGAAGCAGCGCCTGGCTAAAGCCGAATCGACAGAACAACAGACACCGCCGCTTATTTTCCGCGGAATGGTAGGCAAAAGCCAGAAGATGCAGCAGCTGTTTCGCTTAATCCAGAAGGCCGCCGAAACCGACGTGACCGTGTTAATCCTGGGCGAAAGCGGTACCGGTAAGGAGCTGGTTGCGCAGGCCATTCATCAACAAAGCCACCGTGCCCGTAAGCCGTTTGTTACCGTCAATTGCGCGGCGTTGCCGGAAACCCTGCTGGAAAGCGAACTGTTCGGTTACGAAAAGGGTGCCTTTACCGGGGCAACTCAGCGGCGCGCCGGCAAGTTCGAACAGGCCAACGGGGGTACCATCTTCCTGGACGAGATTGGCGACATGAGCCTTTCCACCCAGGCCAAATTGCTGCGGGTATTGCAAAACAAAGAAGTGTATCGATTGGGCAGCAGCGAGCGCCTGATTGTGGATACTCGCATCATTGCCGCAACCCATCAGCCGCTGGAGGCGATGGTCTCCCGCGGTCAGTTCCGGGAGGATCTGTATTATCGGCTGAACGTGTTTCCTATTTCGTTACCTCCTCTACGGGATCGCAAGGAGGATATTCCGGAATTGGTGCATTTTTTTCTGGAACAGACCGCCGCCCACAGCATCACCCGACAGGCGCTGGCCTGTTTGATGGAGTATGACTGGCCGGGAAATGTGCGGGAGTTACGCAATGTGATTGAACGAGCAGCCATTTTAAGCAACGGCGTTATCGATATTCAGGATTTGCCGGGACAGTTGCGACGGACGTCTGGAAAATCGCATCCCTTTGAATTGCCCGAGGAAGGCATTGTGCTGGATGAGCTGGAACGGGATTTGATTTGTCAGGCGCTGGAGAAGAGCGGGGGAAACAAGACTCGTGCGGCGCAACTGCTGGGCATTACCCGTCGCCGCCTGTACTCCATGATGGAACGGTTTGGGATTGAAGCGTAGAAAGCCGAAAATTCGCAAAAGCCATTGATGGGTATTGAAAAATTGAGAAAAATTCGGTAAAATGATGGGTGGGAATCAAAAATGCATTGAAGGAAAAGGACGAAATATAACGAATGTTTTATCCATTGAAAATAAAGGACTTACAAAAACAAGCTTTACGCATTTTATTTTCAATATGTTAGGTGGAATTTTTGGTAAAGCGGGTATAACATTTGTTATAATTGGGGGGTGTTCACGCAAACGGCTCTGGAGCTTACGCAATATCGGCATTTACGAGGGTGCTGTCTGAAGAGCCCCGTTATTCAGAGGGGATTGAGACAGGGCCACCAGGCGAGGGAGACCAGTCCCCCAACTCAACCCCGTCTGAAGAGCCCCGTTATTCAGAGGGGATTGAGACTCGTTTTTGTCGAGAACTTTCCCCCACTCATTTAGTTGTCTGAAGAGCCCCGTTATTCAGAGGGGATTGAGACAATTTTTTCCTTAACCGTTGTTGCCTCAGATGGATATTCCGGTCTGAAGAGCCCCGTTATTCAGAGGGGATTGAGACAGTACCAGAATTATCAACGTAGCATAAATCGGAAACAATCAGTCTGAAGAGCCCCGTTATTCAGAGGGGATTGAGACCTTGCCCGAAGAATGTGAATACTTCGAGTTTATCGCTCAGTCTGAAGAGCCCCGTTATTCAGAGGGGATTGAGACGGGGGGAGGCACAACAACAACAAATTGGTGATGGGTAATGTCTGAAGAGCCCCGTTATTCAGAGGGGATTGAGACCTTTACTCCCGGGCTCAATGCCTTGGGATGACTGGAAAATGTCTGAAAAGCCCCGTTATTCAGAGGGGATTGAGACCTCCCTTCCAATATCCCGATCCGAAGTAGATGGTAAATCCGTCTGAAAAGCCCCGTTATTCAGAGGGGATTGAGACTCAGCCGTCGGCGCTGGCAACCCTCTTTCAATCCCTTTCGGTCTGAAAAGCCCCGTTATTCAGAGGGGATTGAGACGGCACATATGCTTTTTGACGGACGACCTGCCCCTTAGGTCTGAAAAGCCCCGTTATTCAGAGGGGATTGAGACTTTTCACAATAGCTCTTGCTCCTGGAATATCAATTTTAACTTGTCTGAAAAGCCCCGTTATTCAGAGGGGATTGAGACGTATAGACCAATTTCAATGACCAATTTCGCCGGTCAAGGCTGTCTGAAAAGCCCCGTTATTCAGAGGGGATTGAGACATGATTGCAAATATACGTTTAAGCGCCTATTCCGTTGACGGTCTGAAAAGCCCCGTTATTCAGAGGGGATTGAGACTGAAGGTGAATCGGGAATTTGCTTTTTCTTCAAAAAATTGGTTACGTCTGAAAAGCCCCGTTATTCAGAGGGGATTGAGACTTTAACTGGATTTAGGTTGTGGCACGCTTTTTGATTTGTGTCTGAAAAGCCCCGTTATTCAGAGGGGATTGAGACAAGCGAAAAATACACTTTCCCAACGCCCGGACAATAAAACGTCTGAAAAGCCCCGTTATTCAGAGGGGATTGAGACTCAACTCATGAACGTCGCCGCTCTTTTTAGCTTCATCATTGTGTCTGAAAAGCCCCGTTATTCAGAGGGGATTGAGACTCCTCGATGACCAGCGACGCTTGCACTTCTTTCCCGATCAACGTCTGAAAAGCCCCGTTATTCAGAGGGGATTGAGACTTACAAAGAAAGGACGCAAAGCGTCCTTTGTAAGATATTCGTCTGAAAAGCCCCGTTATTCAGAGGGGATTGAGACTTTCGCGGTACAGTACATCAAGGAGGCCATTGTAGAGTCTGAAGAGCCCCGTTTTTCAGAGGGGATTGAGACCCCAAACTTTTGAGACTGTGAAAGACACCAATGTCGATCTCGTCTGAAGAGCCCCGTTTTTCAGAGGGGATTGAGACGTTGCTGATTGGATCACCGGTGCCACCTGCCGCGCAATAAGGTCTGAAAAGCCCCGTTTTTCAGAGGGGATTGAGACGATATTCTTTGCCATAATCTCCGTTTGCCACCACCAGTGTGTCTGAAGAGCCCCGTTTTTCATCCCGATAAACGTGCCGTCCGGGCACGATCGGGATGTCGCCCGTCCACGGGCGCCAGAGGGGATTGAGACTATTCACTCCACCGTTGTCTTGTATCCAGCTGGGACGTCTAAAGAGTATCGTTTTTCATCCCGCGAAGAAGCATGCCTGTCCGGTGCCGGAGTGCTTGCCAGTCTGGGCAAGCAGAGGGGGTTGAGAATCGTTATCGTAGGAAACATACTTGCCAGTAGCCAGGGTTGGGTCTGAAAAGCCCCGTTTTTCATCCCGATAAATGTGCCCTCCGGGCACGATCGGGATGTCGCCCTTCCGGGGCTCCAGAGGGATTGAGATGTTTGTTTTGCCTTATACCCTTATACCCCTATACCCTACATGTCTGAAGAGCCCCGTTATTCATCCCGATAAACGTGCCCTCCGGGCACGATCGGGATGTCGCCCGTCCGGGGCTCCAGAGGGATTGAGACGTTTGTTTTGCCTTATACCCTTATACCCCTATACCCTACATGCCTGAAGAGCCCGTTTTTCATCCCGATAAATGTGCCCTCCGGGCACGATCGGGATGTCGCCCTTCCGGGGCTCCAGAGGGATTGAGACGTTTGTTTTGCCTTATACCCTTATACCCCTATACCCTACATGTCTGAAGAGCCCCGTTTTTCATCCCGATACTCGTGCCATCCGGGCACGATCGGGATGTCGCCCGTCCGGGGCTCCAGAGGGATTGAGACGTTTATTTTATCCTATACCGTATATCCCTATACCCCTATACCCCATATGCCTGAAAAGCCCCGCTTTTCATCCCGATAATCGTGCCATCCAGGCACGATTGGGATGTCGCCCGTCCACGGGCGCCAGAGGGATTGAGACGTTTATTTTACCCTATACCGTATGCCCCTATACCCCTATACCCCACATGTCTGAAAGTTGAGGTCAGGATGGTTTGTCTGCCGCCAGGCTGGCCTGTTTGCCTTCTGGTAGACCGAAATCCGGCAGAGCACGGGGACGCTTGTCTGATTAATCCCAGATTATGCATTAAACCTCGAATCACGCGAATGAAGCCAAAAAATGTCTGCAAAATCGCGAATAAACCCTGGAACACATTTTCATCCAGAGATCATCGGATGGATTTTATTATTTTAATTCGTTTTAATTCGTGTAATTCGTAGGCTAATGCATAATCTGGGTTTAGCCTGCATTTTCTATTGTAACCCGACTCTCCAGAGTCGGTAGCCTTCGCCCGCCAGGGCGAAGGCTTGTTTCTTTTCATTGATGATGGTCAGGGTAGCCGCAGGCTTTAGCCTGCGTTTTCCAGATAGGCCTGCCTTTACGCGGGCATAAAGCCCGCGCCTACCATTGCCTATTGCCAACTGCTTACTGGTAATAGGACATAAATCCCGCGGCTACGTGTGTAGCCCAACTCTCCAGAGTCGGTAGCCTTCGCCCGCCAGGGAGGAGGCTTATTTCGTTTCATTGATTATGATCAGGGTCACCGCAGACTTTAGCCTGCGTTTTCTAAATGGGCCAACTTTTACGCGGGCATAAAGCCCGCGCCTACCATTGCCTACTGCATACTGCCCACTGCCAACTGGGGATTGGGCATAAAGCCCGCGCCTACCATTGCATACTGTCAACTGCCAACTGATCTTTGTGTTTCCACTAAAAACAAATTGACCGTTGGAAAATGAATCAATGGTTCGTAATTTCTTCTTATCGTAAAATTTTTACAAATACAAATAGGAGGAAAGTATGTCCACGGTTCATAGATTCTATCTCATCGCGATTTTGGTACTGGGCCTGTTTTTGGGGGCGGCAATGGGAGGTTCCCCCGAAGATGCAGTAAAGCAAACGCTGTTGAATTATGCCGCCGCCATCGAAAGCATGGACATTGCCCAGGTGCAACGGTATGTGGTCACCAGCGAGGCGTTTTCCGTTTTTGAGAACGGTCATGTCAATCAGGGATGGGCGGATTATCGGGATCATCATTTAGCACCGGAGTTAAAGATGTTTCGGAAGATCGAGTACCGGTACGAAGATATCCAGGTTCAACAATCCGGAAACCTGGCGGTCGCCACTGCAAAATACCACATTGCCATCGAGCTAAAGGATCGTTCTGTAACGGGCAAGGGATTGGCCACCATCGTGCTTCAGAAAGCCGGCAATGACTGGAAGATTCTGCATATTCATACCACGAGAATCCCCCAGAAAAAGCAGAAGAAATAGCAACGATCAAAAGCACAAAGCCTGTGCTTATCGCTCATCGGGTTTGTATTCCCGGCAGGGTAGGTGCAGGCTTTAGCCTTTGGTTTGGATTATCGGGAATCCTTGGCCACATGGTACCGGTATGAAGCCAGCAATGGCCGGAAAATTCCCCCATCCCTTTATCCCAGATTATGCAGTAGACCACGAATTGCACGAATAAACACAAATAAAAACAATAAAATCCATTAGATTAGATCTGGATGAAAATTCGCTTCGAGATTTATTCGTGATTTTATTGATATTTTTGGGGTTCATTCGCGGGATTCGCGGTTTAATGCATTATTTTTGTTTCATTCCACTATGTGATATTTAACCCAGATTACGCAATAGAACGAAATTTCTAATGCGTAGCAATAGAAAATAATTATTTTAACCTATTGATTATTTGGGAATTGCAAT
>JAADJD010000065.1 GCA_013150955.1 Calditrichota bacterium | reverse complement strand
ATCTGGGATAAAAAGGTCATCGCGAATAGAACAAGAACATCAATATTTTACGCATATTTTATCCTGAATAATGCATGAAACCACGAATCACGTGGATGAATTCTAAAATAATCAATAAAATAGCGAATATATCCGGGAAAGCATTTTCATCCAGATAGAATCAAGTGCATTTTATTATTTTTATTGGTGTTAATTCGTGAAATTCGTGATTCTAATGCTTAATCTGGGTTTATTTTTTAATGCGTGTCATTCGTGTTCTAATGCAAAATTTGGGTTTATTTAGACGCAAGCGAATTCCCATTCAGTATTCGGGGGAACATTTTTCCCATAAAGCATTTTGTTGCAGATGAAGCCCATCGGGGTATGAAGAACATCGACAGGAGTTCATGATTAACGACCCAATGCCCATTCCTATTCTAAAGCCGTAAATTGGCTTCGTTGTTCCAGCGTTTCCATTGCATGTGGTAAAGCATGGATGGGGGATGTTTGATGGCGGTATTTTGAATTCGTTTAAGCCAGGACAGTTCCTGTTCATTCGCCTCATGGAAGCAGGCTTCGGTAAATTCTTTCCGTTCAATGAGACTGGCGGCATTTAATTCCAGTGCCCGGTCAATGAAACGCCGTTCCAGTGAATCACGCTCTTCCCGAATGATGGCCAGTCGTGTTGTAAAATCCATTAAGATCATTCGATGGAGCCGTTCGTGGCGCCAGAAAAGGGAGTGGGAATCGGCCTGTCCGGATGGCAATCCAAAGTGGGATTCCATGGGTATATCGTACCACAGGGGTTTAAAAATGCTGGTGCAGGGTGCAGCCGTTCCGGTTACAAACACCATCGGGCGTTCCGGATGCAAATAAGCCACCATAGAAGCTGTCGTCTGGTGCATGCGAACCGGCCCATAACTGGCATGCATACACACCGTGGAGCGAAGCAGGTGATGGTCAGGGCGAAAGGAGACGCTTTCACCGTGATCACGTAAAGCAGCGAACATGTCCTGAACGCGGATGTTTCCCCGTCGATGCTGCAGGGACTGCATGGCACAGGAGCGCCGGTATCGGGATTGGCTGAAGAAGGTGTAAAATTTGTCGGAATAATGGCGTGCAAATGAGAAATTTTTTTCATGAGAACACCATTTGTTCTGTAATGCAGTTTGCAAGAGGGTCGCAGAAGCCCTATCCCAATCCCGATCAATGGTTAAGCTGTTGGAAATGGCATACAGGCCAGCTACCTGTTTAGCGGCCCATTCTTTACCGGCCGTTTCCAGCACCCAGCTTTCCCGCGGATCGGCAATCAAAAAGCTGTTGTGGTAATAAAATTTTTTACGATAGCCGCAGTTTCCCCCCTGTCCGTAAGTTTCCAGCAGCGAGGTGATGACTTCCACCGCTTCCGCAGCGTTGCGGGAACGTTCCAGAGCCAGCCGCAATAGATCCATTCCGGTTAATCCCCCTCTTTTCTGATAGGGCATTCGGGTGAACACCGCTTCGTTGCCAATGGCCACCCCATGTTCATTCACGCCCATTTCCGCACCCCACATCCAGAAGGGACGGGATAGAATCGCCCCATACGTGTGCCGAACCTGAGGAATGGAAATGTAAGTACACTGAACCTGGCTGCCTGAGGGATGATCAGCTGGGGGAATGTGTTGAATCAGTTGCGCTTCGTTGGGCTCCCGATCGGAATTTTTGGCGAACAGAGCGATCCCGTCCTGCGTTATCTGCCCCGTTGCAACGATGGTGTCGCACATGGTGCTCCTCCTGTAATGATCCAGGATTAAGCATTCGCCTACGAATGACACAATTCCCACGAACAAAAATAATAAACCAAGATTATTCAATAGCCTACGAATTACACGAATTAAAACGAATAAAAATAATTAAATCCATTGGATGATATCTGGATGAAAATGTGTTTTGTGGTTGATTAGCGATTTTGTAGATATTTTTGGATTCATTCGTGTAATTCGCGGTTTAATGCAATATTTGGGATAAAATCCGTTTGATTATATCTGGATAAAAATGTGTTTCGGAGTTTATTCACAATCTTTTGGATGCATTCGCTCCATTCGTGGACGAAACATAATCTGGTATTAATTGAATGTCCCCCGCTTCAGATCGCGGATAATCTGGCTAATCCATAAAAACAAAAGAACGGTCACGCTTACTGATAGCGTTATCCATTTCAGCAGGGTAAAGCGGGAGCTCCAATAAATCAGAGGTTCAGCAAGGGGAGGGAACTGCGTGACCAGTTGAATTTCAAAAATATTTTCCAGGTAATCGAACACCCCGGTAAATAATGGAATAGTTGAAATCAGGGCGGAGTGTTTCAATGGAAAATGCCGATTCCAGAGCAGTCGAAACACCATTCCCGCCAGAAACAGCGAATATGCCAGGGGAAAGATCATATCCACCGCCAGGCCTTTCAGGTAAAGCGAACGGCCTTCCGCGCCCATCCGATCCAATATCTGATAGGCCTCCTGGGCGGTGTAAGTGAGCTGAGTGTCCAGCAGTGTTCGGCTACCGGACACCAATTCAATCTGGTGGGTAATGTAGATCAAACACAATTCCAGTAAGAATGTAATTATGAAAAGGGCGAACAGAACACGCTTGTGGGCCAGTTTCTTCAGGAATCGGATCATCGAGATTCTCCTGGTTATGGGTAATCTTTGAATGTGATAGATTTTAACCATTCTGGGGCATAAATTCAAGGGAAGGGTATTTGGAAAGGGAGATTGGAATGAAAAACAAGCCTGAGAGAAGAGGATTGATTGATGGATCCCGATTGATCATTGAATCCCTGGCGCGAGCCGGTGCCGATGTCTATGTGGGCTATCCCATTACGCCGTCCAACTGGCTCTATGCATATGCCCGCCAGCGGTTTCCGCTTTTTTTGCCCGCACCGGATGAGATTACAGCCCTTCAGTGGGCGGCGGGATTTTCCGCAACCGGTCGATTTCCGGTCACAGCCACCAGTTTTCCGGGATTCGCGTTGATGCTGGAGTCGGTGAACATGGCTTATATGATGGAATTGCCCATGGTGATAATTTTAGCCCAGCGGATGGGCCCCAGCACCGGGTCGGCGACCACCGGAGCACAGGGCGATGTGTTGCTGCTTCGTGGCGCCATTTCGGGGGGATATCCCCTGCCAGTTTTTTGTCCTTCGAATCTGGAGGATTGCTGGAAGCTTTCCGCTGAAGCCATGCGAATGGCCCTTACAGTGCGGACACCGGTAGTGCTATTGACATCCAAGGAAATGGTCATGACCCATCACAGTTTCGATCTGTCTTGCTTACCAGCGATTCGGACTTTACCTCGGGAGACGTTCAAGGGGAATGGAGAATATTTGCCTTACGCCGCGGCCCCGGCCGAGGCTCCTCCGTTTTTACCGGTGGGGAATCCTCACCATCAGGTGCGTTTGAATGCTTCCACCCACGATGCCACAGGGTTAATCCGAAAAGCCACCCCTGAAGCGCTAAGCAACACCCGACGCCTGCGGGATAAAATTGACCATCACATCAAAGAATTCACCCATCTGGAATACGATCCCGCACCCGGTGCATCGGTACTGATCGTTAGTTACGGTATTTCCAGTGAGGCGGCACGGGAAGCGGTGCAGAAATTGCGGACGTCCGGAAAAGCGATCTCTCTGCTGATCATCAAGACCCTGCTACCCGTCCCAACCGCGGTTTTCGACATCCTTCAAAAATACCCACGGGTGGTGATTGTGGAAGAAAACCTGACCGGTTTGTTACGGGAGCTCTTTTTTGGTCAGGTGTCCCGACCGGAGATTCGCGGGGTCAATCGCATTGGGGCATTAATTACGCCGTCGGAAATTGTCCAGGAGGTGGAATCATGGCAACAGTAGAAAGTGGCATATTACTGGAACGGCCCATGCCTTATTGTCCAGGATGTGGCCATACCGTGGTAAATAAGCAACTGGATCAGGTGGTTCGAGAGTTGGGAATTTCCCCATTGGATGTGATCGTGGTTAGCGACATCGGTTGTTGTGGCCTGGTCGATGGTGTTTTGGGGTGCCATACGGTTCATGGATTGCACGGGCGCTCTACCGCGTTGGCGGTGGGGATTTCACTGGGCCTGCAAAATCCCAGTAAAAAGGTCATTGTGGTATTGGGCGACGGAGGGGCGACCATTGGATTACAGCACATCCTGGAGGCGGCCCGGCAAAATGTGGATATGACGGTGATTGTTCAGGATAATATGGTGTACGGCATGACCGGGGGACAGGTCAGTGGACTGACACCGGAGTCTCTGAAACAGGATCGATTACCCGAAGAGGAACAGGTACCGGCGTTTGATCTGGTTCAGCTGGCACATACTGCAGGAGCCGTGTTTAGTGCGCGGGTGGTCGTGGGGGCTGGCGTAAAAGAGGTGCTTCGTGAAGCGGTAGAGACGCCTGGATTTTCCCTGGTGGAAATCGTGGAGATGTGCCCATCTTATGGGATTCGGAAGGTGAAGGAATTAAAGGAGGTCATGCCGTATCCGGAAGTGGTGTTACGCCAGACGCGGCCGATCCGACGGGTTCAATTTCAGCAGAAAGCCTCGTTACTGGAGTCAATAACCGCGATCCCGGTGCAATTTAACCATCGATTGGAACAGCGACTGCATGTGCTGATCGCCGGGTCTGCTGGTGAGGGAATTCAATCTGCTGGCGAACTGCTGGCCAGTGCCGCTATGGCTGCCGGGTTATACAGCACCAAAAAAGGAGAGTATCCCATTACCGTGGGCACCGGCTTTTCGGTGGCGGAGGTGATTTTATCGCCCACTCCCATTCATTACACCGGTATTGAAACTCCTGATGTGGCCATTGTGGTATCCGCGGATGGATGGAATAAAATTCAATCGCGACTCTCCGCATCCACGCGACTGATTGTTGATGAAAGTCTGGCGGTGGATAAAAAACAGCCCATGGTACGGGTGGATTTTCGTGGTGCCGTTGGGGGACGCAGTGCAGCGCTGGCAGCCATTGCGTTCTGGTTGCAACAGGAAGAATGGTTTCCGCTGGAGGCGTTGCGCCTTGTCTCTCGCAATCGAAAATATGCCGCTGCACTGGAGGCGGCGATCGCAAAGGGGCAGCAGCTTTCTCCCGTGGGATGAAGCCTGGGGATGGATTTGGGATTGCGGATTTCGGATGTCGGATTGCGGATGTCGGATTTGGGGAGTTGAATTTCGGATTTCGGATTTCGAATGTCGGATTTGGGGGGCGCTTGTTTATTATTGTGCCCTTACAGGGCGCATTTGTTTTATGGTGGGTCGTTCCGATTCCCGGGGCGCTGCCCCGGGTTACCTTATGGTGCCCCTACAGGGCGGGAAGGGATGCGGATTGTGGATTTCGGATTTCGGATTGCGAATTTCGGATGTCGGATTTCGGATTGCGGATTTGGGACTTGGGTGTGGGGATGGGGGGCACAATGGGGCGGCGGATGACTTTTCTGTACCGACTGGTGTTTTTTGCCCGAAGGGCAAAAAGGGGGTAGCCCCACGCAGCGCGTGGGGATGCAGAGAACAGTTCATGCACCATCGGTTGCCTGAAGGGCTACAATACTCACCACGTGGTTATTTAATAAATTTCCCTATTCCACATCCTTTGTTTCTTGTCCTGCCCCTACAGGGCGAGTGAGGCTTTGGAGGATTGCTCATTCCTCACCCGGGGCGCTGCCCCGGGCTGTCCCATTTTACCCCGATGGGGAATGGTCTATCCTCCCCCTTCGTGCGAAACGGTTAGTGGAGAAATGAATTTTCACCTCGATGATTTCCCTTTTCAAAAATGGCGCCTTTGAGGAAATACATGAGATTCCGCGTACACCTGTTGTCCGAAGGACAACAATAAGGTAGCCCCACGCAGCGCGTGGGGTACAGGTGGTGCCACCATCATTCCCTTCGTTGCCTGAAGGGCAACCGGAAATGATTTTGGATTTCGGATTGCGGATTGCGAATGTCGGATTTGGGGGGCCTGTTTATTATTGTGCCCTTACAGGGCGCATTTGTTTTATGGTGGATCGTTCCCATTCCCGGGGCGCTGCCCCGGGTTACCTTATGGTGCCCCTACGGGGCGGGAAGGGATGCGGATTGTGGATTTCGGATTTCGGCTTTGGTATTGTGGATTTGGGACTTGGGTGTGGGGATAGGGGGCAAAATGGGGCAGCTGATGACTTTTCTGTACCGACTGGTGTTTTTTGCCCGGAGGGCAAAAAGAAGGTAGCCCCAAGCAGCGCGTGGGGATGCAGAGAATGGTTCACGCACCACCGGTTTCCTGAAGGGCTACAATACTCACCACGTGGTTATTGAACAAATTTCCCTGAACCATATCCTCTGTTTCTTATCCTACTCCCTACAGGTGAGGGAACCGTTGTTTATCCCAAAAAGTGCATTTAACCGCGAATCACACGAATTAAACCAAAAAATATCTACAAAATCGCGAATACAAAATCGCGAATAAACCCCGGAACACATTTTCATCCAGACACAATCCAAAGTATTTTATTGGTTTTATTTGTGTTCATTCGTGTCATTTGTAGGTTAATGCATAATTTGGGTTTATCCTTCCCCGGGATGCTCCATTTTACCCCGGTTTTACATTGTCCTACAAATCACACGAATTAACCCAAATAATGCATTAAATCCAAATAATGCATCGAACCACGAATCACACGAATGAATCCAAAAAATATCAACAAAATCGCGAATAATCCCCGAAAATATTTTTTATTCAGATACAACTAACGTATTTTATTGTTATTATTCGTTTTAATTCGTGTAATTCGTAGGCTATTGCATAATCTGGGTTAAATCGCGAATCACGCGAATGAAACCAAAAAATATCTAAAAAATCGCGAATAAACGCTGGACCACATTTTCATCCATACACAATCCAATGCATTTTATTGGTTTTATTTGTGTTAATTCGTGTAATTCGCAGGCTATCGCATAATCTGGGATTAACGCGAACGAAAATAATGAAATCCGTTTGATGATATCTGAATGGAAATGAGTTCCATGGGGTATTCGCGATTTTGTGGAAATGTTCTGGATTCACCCGCGTGATTCGCGGTTTTCTGCTTATTCGGATTAATGGGAAAGTTCCAGCAATCCATTGCGCACGGCGTCGAGGGTGGGTTTGACCTGGGTTTCGTAATAATAAATCAAAAAGGTGCCGGCGGCACCGCCCATTCCATATGCCAGAACATCGGTAATCTCGGCAATGCGGGCGTGAGAAAAGATCTGGCTTAACTCAATGAATCCCCCGACGGCCAATCCCACCGGAACGGTTCGCAAATAAATGGAGAAGTAACCAATCCCCTTCTCTCGCAGTCGATAACTCCAGTAAAGGCTGATGGGCAGGAAATATGTCAGTGAATTGAGCAAATCGTACAGGTTCCACAGGCTGGTTTTTCGAAAGTAGGCGAAAAAGGGAATCAGGTTTTCAGCGCGGAGATCGCGGTGAATGACTTCTGCGGAGGTTGTCCAGTCAAACGGTTGGAGTCCCGCAAAAAGGATGAATATCCCATACAATACGAGAGGGATCCGTAGCAAATCGATGTGATGGTGAAAATGTTTTCGGCGAATGGGGCGCAGGAGCTGATACAATGCAAATCCCAGGGCAATCCCCAGGTAGCCGCTCAGGATGTCGTTAATATCCGTGATCCGTGAGGTGATAAACAGCTGTGCAAATTCCAGCAAGGGGAAATAGACTAAAGGCAGTCCGATCAACAACCACCTGCCAAAGGTTTTCTTTCGCCAGTAAATTCGGTAACAGATGAATAGCAGGTATCCAATAACCATCCAGAACAGGAGATTTTCCACAAAGGCAAAGACATCAAACGGAAGGGAATCGTGGGGAGTGGGGGAGCGGAAAAACAGTTTCCCGATCGAAACGTAATCGAAAGGGACAAGATTGGTGGACTTGAGACTCTTTTTTAAATCGGACACCGTGATGGACACCGTGAAGGGCATCAACGCCGCCATTCCCTGGGCACCGCCCAGGATGATGAGCAGTAACAGGAATGGCTTTCGTTGCAGCAGGGAGTAGAACTGGGTGCGCAGAAACGCCGACAATCGAATCGAATAAATCATGGCCACCAGTGCTCCCAGTGCCGTCCCCAGGGTATTGTTGATTAAATCGTGTGGAGCGGTGTTGCGGGCTTTAATGAATAACTGGACGAATTCGATGGAAAAGCTTAATGCGGCACCGCAAAGCAGCGTGAGCCCGAACGGATAAGCCATGCCCATTTGATTCAGCAGCGTATACAGCAGAAATCCAAAAGGTACAAAGAGCAGGATGTTACCCACGATGTCGGTCAACGAAATGTCCACGCGGGTGCTGTGATAGGGAAACCATTCGATCTGGCGAATGAGGTTGGGGAGATCCTGAAATCCGTAGTCGAATCGAAAGGGGATCAGGGTGTTGTAGATGATCAGGAATGTGAAGAATAAAAACGAATAAAAAACGATCTTTCGTTGAATGGTCATGGAGCTTCACTCGTTTGGATTTATGATCCTATCATCTATCACCGGGCAATCATAGTCATCGGCGAAACCTGAGGAACTTTACCTGAAAATGAACCATCAAATCATACGAATTTTCAGGGATGCATTGCAAGGGGGAATATTTTTCTCGGATTTCGGATGTCGGATTTCGGATTGCGGATGTCGGATTTGGGGAGTTGGATTTCGGATGTCGGATTTCGAATGTCGAATTTGGGGGGCGTCTTTATTTTTGTGCCCTTACAGGGCGCATCTGTTTGTGGTGGGGCGTTCCGATTCCCGGGGCGCTGCCCCGGGCTGTCCTATTTTACCCCGATGGGGAAGGGTCTATCTCCCCCTTCGTGGCGTAACGGTTGACGGGGAAGCGATTTTTCATCTGGGTGATTTCTTTCGCCACAAATGGCGCCCCTATGGGATTTTGTGGTCGTTGGTTGTCCGAAGGACAACAAGAGGGTAGCCCCACGCAGCGCGTGGGGTACACGTGGCGCCACCATCATTCCCTTCGTTGCCTGAAGGGCAACCAGAAACAATTCTGGATTTCGGATTGCGAATTGCGGATGTCGGATTTGAGGGGCGGTGCCCCGGGCTGTTCTATGTTGCCCCTACGGGGCGGGAAGGGATGGCGGATTTGGGATTTCGGATGTCGGATTGCGAATGTCGGATTTCGGATTGCGGATTTGGGACTTGGGTGTGGGGATGGGGGTACAATGGGGCAGCTGATGACTTTTCTGTGCCGACTGGTGTTTTTTGCCCGAAGGGCAAAAATAGGGTAGCCCCACGCAGCGCGTGGGGGGCTGAATACCCATTTCATCTTCTGCATTGCGGGAAAATCATTTCACGCTGTTTCCGCTGGCGGCAGGTGCTCCTGTGCCCGGGTGGCCTCTCGCAACCGATCATATTCATTATGAAGCTCCTGAATAATCTCCGCTGGCTCCGGCACCAGGCCGGCGTCGGTGGCCAAACCGATATAAACATGGTGATTGTAGCTGAAAATGCTCACCCCCATTCCTGTCCGCCCGGATTGAGGCACCCAGAATAAAATCGTTTCCACCTCTTTGCCGGCCAGATAAATGGGATGCTGAGGGCCGGGTACGTTGGTCATCACGGCGGTAATTTTGGTGCCAAAAAAATTTACCACCAACTTTTGAATGGCGCGGGGTACCATTCCAATCAGATTTAACACTCCAAATACCACCTGACTTTGTACGGATCGTTTCAATTCCAGAGAGCGCCGCTTGACTTCCTTTAGCCGCTCCACGGGATCCTCGATGCTGAGTGGCAGGGAGAGAAAAAGCAATCCAAACTCATTTCCCAGGCGAATGGCATCCTCCGGCGGCCGCAGATTAAAAGGCACCGCTGCCCGAATGTTTAAATCCGGTGGTATCTGTTCCCCGCGTTTCAACAGATATTGACGCAGTGCGCCACTGACCACGCTCAGGAGGACGTCGTTAACCGTGGCTCCCAGCGTTTTTCCAATTTGCTTCACCTCATCCAGTGGGAGCGGGGCCGACCAGGCGGGAATTTTTGCCACCCCCAGCTTTCCTTTAAACAGGGTTCGAGGATCGGGTTTTTGCAGGGTCAATCGGGCCAGGGAGTAAAGTTTTACCGCACCCATTTTCAGGGATTGCAACCATCCCGAAGTCCCGTTGGTCAATCCGCCTCCCGTGTTGTTGCGGGAAGGGTGTTGAAGGGCAGGGGTCGTGCTGGCGGATGCATCAGCCTGGGTATCTGTTAACGACAACAGTACGCGCACCAGGGCAATCCCATCTGCAATACAATGATGAATCCGTACCAGAACGGCGCAACCCTGCTGATAATTCCGAATCAAATGAATTTGCCATAATGGATGGGCAAAATCCAGGGGCTGGCTCATGAACTGTCCCACCACGTGCCGGAGAACGGTGGCATCACCCGGGGCGGGGAGGGTGATTTCCTGAATATGATAATCCAGATCCAGATGCGGATCATCCTCCCAGCGGGGATTGCCAAACAAGCGATCCAATCCCACAATGCGCTGACGAAAACGGTCGAATTTAAGCAAGCGATTTTCAATGACTCGCCGTAAATCCGCTTTTTCCAGCGGCTCTTTAAACAGGATTAATCCGGAGATCATCATCAGATTGGTGGGATCGTCCATGCGGAGCCATGCCGTGTCCACATTGGACATGCGCTGCGATGTTGATGCCATGGTTAAATCCCCCTCACTTCGTGTAAAACGAAAAATCCCTGTGCTTGAAAAGCCGGGCCAATCGAACAAACGGAAAGGCTTCCGAAATAATTCCTTGTGAAAAAGAATTATTTGGATAAAAAATGTCCGTTTTCTAAATTCAACATGTGCAAATTTATCGAATGCGATGTATTTTTGCAAATCATGAATCCGTTGAAATGGGTTTTCCCGGAATGCCACCTCACTGAGTGGGTCTACAGGATATAAAGGGATTTTTTACTGGCAAAGGGTTCTTTGAATCCACACAATGGCAGGTGGAGGGGGATGGATTTTTGTGAATCGATCGTGTCAATGAAAAATGGGAGGATGAATGTATGTTTGGCTTTAAAATGAAAGTTCCCAAATTGATCTTGCGGCAGCTGTACACGTTTGGGAGTTTGCGCAATACGGATCGCGGGGTGCGATTCTCCATCAAAAACCGGCTGAGTGATGTGACCATTACCCGGATTCGACGCATTCAGATAGATGATCAGGCGATGGATTTGCAGCAGTGTCAGATTGAATTTGAAGATGGTCGGTTGTTGCCACTGGGGGACATCTCGGAGGATCGGCCGCTGGAATTTTCCCTGGGGCAGGTATTCAACATCATCTGTCGCACCGGGAATCTGGACGTGGGGAAACACCGGCTGGATTTCGAAATCGAGACCCGGCAGTACGGCAAATTGCATTTTGACGTGGAAGATGCTATTCCCAAAGAAGAAATCACCCTGCCCAAAATTCCCCGCAGTGATGAGGACAATTACTCGGAAGCGATCATTAAAAAGCGCTGGGACTTTGTGGAGAAGTTTACCGGCCATCGTTTGCATCATGTGACGCATTATTCGTTTGATCCCCACGTCACCAAAGGGAATATCGAGAATTTCATCGGGGTGGCTCAGGTGCCGCTGGGTATTGCCGGCCCATTGAAGGTTAATGGCGAGCACGCAAAAGGAGAATTTTTGATTCCCCTGGCCACCTCGGAAGGTACGCTGGTGGCGTCCTACAATCGTGGCATCAAAGTCGTGAATCTGTCGGGCGGGGTAAAGTGCACCGTGGTGGATGACGTGATGCAGCGCGCCCCTGTGTTTGTGTTTGATGATGCCCGTGAGGCGCGTGATTTTGTCCGCTGGGTGGATGAACATTTTGAGCAAATCAAGGAGGAAGCGGAGGCCACCTCCAGCGTGGCCAAACTGGTGTACATCGATAAATACCTGAGCAACAAGTTTGCTTACTTGCGTTTCAATTTCCGAACCGGGGATGCGGCCGGGCAAAACATGGTGGGACGAGCCACCTTTGCCGCCTGCAGCTGGATTCAGGAAAATTATCCTAATATTCGCCATTTTTATCTGGAGTCCAATTTTGCTACCGACAAAAAGGCCAGTCAGGTGAACATGATGCGTACCCGTGGTAAGCGAGTCACTGCAGAGGCGGTGGTCAAACGCGACGTGTTAATCCAGTATATGCGGGTGGAGCCGGAGGCCCTGTTTTATCACTATAATGTGGCCAATGTGGGATCCATACTGTCGGGAGCGAATAACAACGGATTGCATTCTCCCAACGCCATTACGGCCATGTTCATTGCCACGGGACAGGACGTGGCTAATGTGGCGGAGTCCTCTGCCGGGCTGCTGTATACGGAATTGACCCCTGAAGGGGATCTGTACATTTCTTTGACCATCCCTTCGTTGATTGTGGCAACCTATGGTGGGGGAACGGGGCTGCCCACCCAGCGGGAATGCCTGGAGCTGATGGGCTGTTATGGAAAGGGAAAGGTGAAAAAGTTTGCTGAAATCGTGGCCGGTGTTGCTCTGGCCGGTGAAATTTCTCTGGCCAGCGCCATTTCATCCTGGGAATGGGTTTCCAGTCACGAGAAGTACGGACGCAATCGATAAAACCAGCAGTGTGCCTTACTACCACTAATCGCGCTCTTTTCTAAACGGATTGGGGTGGATTACTGCAAGAACCCCGGATTACGCATTCGCCGGCGAATTACTCGGATCAGCCCCGATTATACTTGAACCACGAATGACACGAGTGAACACAAACAAAAATCATCCGTTGTGTGAATTAGACAACACAAACCGTTAAAACAGTCCTATCGCTTATTGTACTTTTTGGAGTTGTCCACCCAGATTAATCCGGGTTATGAATTTTAACTCCTGGCTTCAGCCAGGAGAATGGATTCATTTGGGTGAATCGCGGTTTAGCCCAAATAGTGCGTTACACCACGAATCACGCGAATGAATTCGAAAAAAAATCAACAAAATAGCTAACATATCTGGGAAAATTTTTCATCCAGATAGAATCAAATGCATTTTATTATTTTTATCCCAGATAATGCATTAAACCGCGAATCACGCGAATGAACACAAAAAATATCAATAAAATCACGAATAAACCTCGAAGCGAATTTTCATACAGATCTAAATCAATGGATTCTG
>JAADJD010000032.1 GCA_013150955.1 Calditrichota bacterium | reverse complement strand
TCCGGGACAACTTTTTTGAGCTGGGCGGGGACAGCATCTTGAGCATTCAGGTGATTGCCCGTGCCAATCAGGCCGGCATTCGCATCACGCCCAGAGATATTTTCCAGCATCCCACGATTGAAGGATTGGCTGCTGTGGCCGGCAGTGGACCGGTCATTCAGGCGGAACAGGGCCTGGTCACCGGCGAGGTGCCGCTGACACCCATCCAGCACTGGTTCTTCGAATTGAATCTGCCCAACCCACACCACTGGAATCAAAGCATTATCCTGTCCGTGAACCGGCAGCTGGATTGGCAAATCCTGCAGCAGGTGGTGGCGGCCGTTCAGGAGCATCACGACATGCTCCGCCTGCGTTTTAAACGCACCGAAAAGGGATGGTCCCAGTACATTTCCGATGATCTGGACTTTGTGCCTTTCGAGTATGTGGATCTGTCGGATTTGGGTGAGAAAGAACGCCGGGAGAAGGAGGAGCAGTTAACCGCCTGGTACCAGAGCACTCTGAACCTACTTCACGGGCCGGCATGGCTGTTTGCCTATTTTGATGAGGGGCCGGATGCGCCCGGTAAGATTTTCATTACCGTTCATCATCTGGCCATGGATGGTGTATCCTGGCGCATTCTTCTGGAGGATATCCAGCTGGCTTATCAGCAGTTGAGTGCGGGGCAGAAGGTACAATTGCCGCCCAAAACCACATCCTATAAATACTGGGCGCAAAAACTTCAGGAATATGCCCGTTCCGAAGATCTGTTGAAGGAGGCGGAGTACTGGACCCGTCTGGCGGGGCGGAAGGTCAGTCCTTTAGTGCCAGACAACCCGGAGGGGGACAATTCCGAAGCCTCCAGCCAGGAAATTACCGTGAGCCTGAATCCGGAAGATACGCAGGTGTTGTTGCAGGAAAGTCCCCGCACCTATCGGACCCATATTTCGGAGATTTTACTGGCGGCACTGGTCAGGGCCTACCATCGCTGGACGCAGCAGCGGCGTTTACTTGTGGAACTGGAGGGGCACGGCCGTGAGGATCTCTTCCCGGATGTGAACATCTCGCGCACCGTGGGCTGGTTTACTTCTCTGTATCCGGTCATCCTGGAAGCCCCGGTTGAGGAGGACATGGGTGCGGTCATTCGAGCGGTAAAGGAAGAACTGCGGGCCATTCCCGAAAGGGGCATTGGATTTGGTATTCTGCGATACCTGTGTCCGGATGAGACCATTCGGCAGCAATTGAAAAAACTACCCCATCCGCCCATCAGCTTCAACTATCTGGGACAGTTTAACCAGGGCAGCGGGGAGGGAGCCGCTGGATTGTTTGGTGGCACCGATGTTAACAAAGGGCCGGATCGCGATCCCGGAGCCCCGCGCACCCATTTAATCGACATTATCGGAAACGTCAGTGGCAATCGCCTGCAGTTTGTGTTTATCTACAGTGGCAATCAATTTCAAAAGAAGCGCATGGAGACCTTTGCGCGCCTGTACATCGAGGCGCTTCGAGATATTGTGGAACATTCCCTCCAGACACCCGCGCCGGCCTTTACTCCATCAGACTTTCCACTGGCGCGGCTGAATCAGGAAGCGCTGGATCGGATCCTCAAAGAACCACGGCAGGTGGAAGACATTTACCCATTGACGCCCATGCAGCAGGGAATGCTGTTCCACTATTTGCTGGCACCGCAAAGTGGCATTTACGTGGAGCAGTTAAGCGCCACCCTGAAGGGCAAACTGGACATGGAAGCCTTCCGAAGGGCCTGGGAAATGGTCCTGAAACGCCACAGTATTTTACGAACCGGTTTTGTATGGGAGGGATTGGAGGAACCTCACCAGGTGGTTTATCGAGAGGCGAAAATTCCCGTGGAGGTCAAAGATTGGCGATCGGTTTCTCCCGAAGACCGCCAGCAACGGCTGCTGAACTTTTTGAATGAACAACGGCGCCGGGGATTCGATTTGCATCAGCCGCCGTTGATGCGGGTGCACATCCTGCAGCTGGAAGCGGACACCGTTCAGCTGGTTTGGACCTACCACCACCTGCTGGTGGATGGATGGGCGGTACCGATCCTTTTAAATGAATTGTTCACTCTGTACCAGGCGTATCAGCATGGGGAGGACATATCGTTGCCACCACCGCGTCCCTTCCGCGATTATATCGCCTGGCTGCAACGACAGGATCTTCAGGAAGCCGAATCGTTCTGGAAAAATTATTTGAAGGGCTTTCAGGCCCCCACGCCGCTCATTCAGGAGCCCGAAAAACAATGGGATCGGCAACCAGAGGAAATATCCCGCAAGGAAGAGCTACGGCTATCCCGGGACTTAACCCGTCGTTTGAACGAAATCGCCCGCAAGCATCAGCTGACGTTGAATACCCTGATCCAGGGAGCCTGGGCGTTATTGTTAAGCCGCTACAGCGGGGAAAAAGACGTGGTCTTTGGTGCAACCACGTCCGGCCGCCCGGCGGATCTGGCCGGATCCGATGCAATGGTGGGCATTTTTATCAACACGTTGCCTGTTCGGGTCCAGATCGCTCCCGAAGAATCTGTAGCCGATTGGCTGAAACGCTTGCAGGAGAACCAGGCGGAAATCCGTCAATATGAATACACCCCGCTGGTCCGAATACAACAGTGGAGCGATGTTCCACCGGATCTACCGTTATTCCAGACGCTGGTGGTATTCGAAAACTATCCCGTGTCCTCAACGGTCGGCGATACCCAGGGCGACCTGCAGGTGATCGACATCCTGACCCGAGAACAAACCAATTTCCCGATCACGCTGGGTGTGTTGCCGGGCGATGTGTTGCAAATAGAGGCCGTATACGATATTCAGCGGTTCAGTCCGGCAACCATCAAGCGCATGCTGGGGCATTATCAGCGGATTCTTCAGCAGCTGGCGGAGGATCTGGAAAGGCCCCTGGCCCATGTGGACATTGTCACCCCGCGAGAATATCGTCAGGTGGTGGAAGGCTGGAACAATACCGCGCGAAAATTTTCCGAAAAGCGATGCATTCACGAGTTGTTTGAAAAGCAGGTTACCAAAACACCCGATGCGGTGGCGCTGGTGTTCCGCCAGAGCACCCTGCAGCGCATCCAGTTATCTTACAAAGAGCTGAATGAAAAGGCCAATCAGCTGGCGCATTATTTAATCTCCCTTGGGGTACGATCCGAGACCGTGGTGGGCGTCAGCGTGGAGAAGTCTGTGGAAATGGTGGTGGCCATCCTGGCCATCCTGAAAGCCGGAGGCGCTTACCTGCCGCTGGATCCGAAATATCCCGATGAACGGCTGTTTTACATGCTGGAAGATGCGGGGGTGCCGGTGTTGTTAACCAAAAAGGCCTATGCCAGCCGATTTGAAGATTTTGAAGGGACACGCATTTTGCTGGATGCGCAGTGGGATGAAATCGAGAAAATGGCCCGAAAGAATCCGGATGTGGCGGTATTTCCGGACAATCTGGCTTATGTCATTTACACTTCCGGCTCGACGGGTAAGCCCAAGGGCACCATGATTCAGCATCGGGGATTGGTCAATCTGGTTCAGGCGCAAATTGATGCTTTTGGAATTCGTCCCGACAGCCGGGTGCTGCAGTTTGCTTCCTTCAGCTTCGATGCTTCGGTTTCCGAGATTTTCATTACCCTTTGCCGCGGCGCCCGCCTGTACCTAACTGACGAAGAATGGTTGACCTTTGGTGAAACCTTTGTGGATATGCTTCAGGTGGAAATGATCACCAAAATTACCTTACCCCCCTCGGTACTGGCGGTGCTTCCGGATGCCAAACTGCCCCATTTGAAAACGATCGTATCTGCTGGCGAGGCCTGTCCACCGGAGCTGGTACAGCGCTGGGCTAAGGGGCGGCGTTTCATCAATGCCTATGGGCCCACGGAAAATACCGTGTGTGCCACCGTGCATCCGGTTAAAAAGGCACCGGACGGTACCAACGTGCCCATCGGAAAACCCATTGCCAATGTTCAGGTCTACATTGTGGATGAAAATCTGAACCTCCAGCCCGTGGGCGTGCCGGGAGAGTTGTGTATTGCCGGCGTGGGGTTGGCTCGCGGCTACCTCAATCAACCCGATTTGACCGCCGAAAAGTTTGTGCCCAATCCGTTCTCGAAAGAACCGGGCAGCCGGCTCTACCGTACCGGTGACCTGGCCCGTTACCTGCCCGATGGTACCATCGAGTTTCTGGGGCGGATTGATCATCAGGTTAAGGTGCGGGGTTTTCGGATTGAACTGGGGGAAATCGAGGCCACCCTGGCCGGGCATCCTGCGGTTAAAGAAGCGGTGGTGGTGGCAAGGGACGACGCCGGGGGCGAAAAACGGCTGGTGGCCTACTTTATTCCCGCAACCACGCCTGGCCCGGCTATCGACGATCTCCAGCAATATCTAAAACAGTATTTGCCAGATTACATGGTGCCCTCAGTATTTGTGGAGATGGAGACCTTTCCACTGACGCCCAACGGTAAAATTGACCGTCGGCGTCTCCCGGAACCCGGTGGCGAGGCCGTGATCCGGAAAGAATTTGTGCCCCCACGGGATGCCCTGGAACTCAAACTGGTGCGTCTGTGGGAGGAGGTGTTGAATGTGCGTCCCATCGGTATCCGGGATAATTTCTTCGATCTGGGTGGCCATTCCCTGCTGGCATTGCGATTGATTACGCTGATTCAGGAGCGGTTCCAGAAGGAGGTGCCGCTGGTAACCCTGGTACAGGAGCCGACCATCGAGAAATTGGCCGAACTCCTCCGGGAAGAGCAATCCGCCAGAGAGGAGAAATGGTCTCCGTTAATCAAACTGTGGAAGGGCAAGAAGCCCACTGGCGAACCGACCCTCTACATCGTGCATCCATCCGGTGGCAGCGTCCACTGGTACGCCGAGCTGGGGCGTCTGCTGGGCAGCGAATTCCCGGTTTACGGGATTCAGGCAAAAGGGCTGACCGGAAAACAGCCCATCCACACGGAAATTGAAGAAATGGCCACCGCTTACGTGGAGGCCATCCGCAAGCGACAGCCCGAAGGCCCGTACCACATCGCTGGCTGGTCTCTGGGGGTAATCATTGCCTACGAGATGGCGCAACAGCTGGTGGCCATGGGGCAATCGGTGGCGTTTCTGGGCATGCTGGACCAGGGGCCGTATTTGCCGGACGACGAACCCGAGGACGAAGCCGAAATGCTGGTGGATATGTTTAGGCGCTATTTTGACCTTTCGGTGGACGAATTGCGCGCCATGGATTCCGATGCCCGGTTTAAGTTTGTGCTGAAAAAAGCCAAAAAAGCCAAAATTTTACCGCGCTTTATTACCCAGGCCATGTTTAAAAATTATATTCGAATCATCCAGACGCAGACCGAAGCCTGGCGGCGTTACAAACATCGTCCGTATCCCGGAAAGATTACCGTGGTGGTCTCCGATGAACATGCCAACGATCCAGATCTGCCGCTGGACCTTGGATGGAAGGAACTGGCAGAGGACGGAGTGGAGATTCTTCGGGTACCGGGAGATCATCTCAGCATGATGACCGACCCACACGTTCAGCAGCTGGCGGAACAAATTCGAAAGGCCCTGAAGAGGTGATCATTCGCGGAAAAACAACGAATCGGTTAAACCCGGATAATGCATTCAACTGCGAATCACGCGAATGAACCAAAAATGTCAATAAAATCGCGAATAAACCTCGAAATGAATTTTCATCCAGATATGTTCAATGTATTTTATTAGTGTTAATTCGTACAACTCGTGGTTTAGTGCGTAATCTGGGTTAAATGGAATGGTGAAGACGAAAAATGCCGGAATCAACAAACCTGAGAGTACCAGCGCAACCTGGAACGTGATGAAAGGAGCGACGGAAATTGGGCAAGCGGTTAAACCAATCGAGGTGGAAAATGGATGTCTCTATCGAACGCAAGAATGATTTGCAGGAACCCACGCGCCTGTTGAATGCCAATTACGTGCTGCTGTGGCAGGGACAGTTTGTGAGCCGCGCAGGCTCCGAATTGTTTTCCATTGCCATGATGCTGTGGGTAAAGGAAGTGACCGAGTCCAGCAGCATTCTGGGGATCCTGATGATGCTGGCCAGCATCCCGGCAGTTTTTTCCAGCGCTCTGGGTGGCGTATTTGCCGATCGGTTTTCTCGCAAAAAAATCATTGTAACCAGCGATGCCATCAGTGGATTATTGATGTTCAGCCTGGGAACACTGATGTTTATGTACCCCACGCACGTGCGGGTAATCCTGCTGGGAATGTTTATTGTGGTCACGCTGAATGGCATTGTCAGTTCGTTTTTCATCCCCGCGGTTACGGCCTCCATTCCCAGCATTGTTCCGCGGGAGATGATTGAACGGGCCAATTCATTGCGTCAGGCATCCTTCCGGGTGGCGGGGTTTATCGGAACGGCCATTGGAGGATTTCTTTACAAAGCCATCGGTGCGCCGATGATCGTGCTGATCAACGGGCTGACCTACTGGATTTCCGCCATCTCGGAATCGTTCATCAAAATACCGGATGTCCAGCGAAGCCAGAGAGAAGATTCGGGAACCCTACTGGCGAAGATTAAGCAGGATCTGAAAGAAGGCTTTGAATTCATGTGGCATTTTCCAGGGCTCCGGGGATTGTTTCTGGCTTCGGCTATCTTAAATTTTTTCACCATGCCCATCATGGTTTTGCTACCATTTTATGTGCTGGATTTTTTAAAAATTGGTGAAGAATGGGTGGGGCTGCTGCTGCTGGCCCTGGGGGTGGGATCGCTCATGGGCTCTATCTTTGCCGGGATATTTCGGTTTCGGGGAAAACGCCGGGCAGTGGTGTTAATCCTGGCCATGCTGGTACAGGGGTTAACCCCCATTGCCCTGGGATTGTTCATCGTGCCTTCTCTGGCAGTAATTTTTGCCTGCCTTTCCGGCATGATGGGCGGATTCATTTTTGTGAACATCATCAGCATCCTGCAGCAGGTCATCGCCACCGAAATGCGCGGCAGGGTGTTTGGCCTGTTGAACACCTTTTCGGCCAGCATTGCTCCGCTGGGCATGGGGGTTGGCGGCATTGTGGGGGATTTAACCGGTAAAAACATACCGCTGGTCTTCATCGCCTGTGGAACCATCATCATTTTCATTATTTTAATGGTCGCCATGCGGCGCAGTTTCCGGCAGTTTCTGGCCTTCGATCAACCCAAAACGCCGGAGTCGATGAACGGGTAAGAATTCTAACTTGAAGAAACATTAGGGCTTTGAAGTCAATGGGGAACTGAGGCGATTAAAAAATTCATTTAATAGAATTGGATATCAAATCACACGCTATGTGGAGAAAAAAGGTTAGTTTATAAAAAAATCAGGAGGACGCGGATATGAGCGCTGAAGACCGGGAAGACAAAATGATTTACAAGGTTGTGGTGAATCATGAGGAACAATATTCCATCTGGCCGGCCGATCGCGAGAATCCTCTGGGCTGGAAGGACGTGGGCAAAACCGGAACAAAGGAAGAGTGTCTGGCCTATATTAAAGAAGTGTGGACGGATATGCGGCCGCTGAGTTTGCGGAAGAAAATGGCTCAAATGGAGCAGAGCCAGAAAAATTAAACCACCAGATGGCGGGGGAGAAATCGGGTCAGGGAGTCCGGTGTGGTTTGCCCCGCCATTTGGTATTTTTAGAGGGCGTCTGGAAAAAACCGGAAATATTAGAAACCCATGCACGAAAGGAATGGACAGGTGATGACGGTTTCGGCCGAAAATCGATGGTTGGTGATTCCGCGACCCAATCCCAACGCGCCGGTACGATTGTTTTGTTTCCCTTATGCGGGTGCTGGTAGCGTAATTTACCGGAATTGGGTGGAGGTGTTACCGGAGTTTATTGAGCTGGTGGCCATTGAGTTGCCCGGTAGAGGGAAGCGACTACTGGAAACCCCGTACCGCGAACTGGACAGATTAATTCCCGATCTGGCTGCGGCGTTGAAATCCCATTTGAACCGACCGTATGCCATTTTCGGCCATAGCATGGGGGCGTTGATTGGCTTTGAATTGATCCGCTATTTCCGACGTCATGGTTTGCCGTTGCCGTTGCAGCTGTTTGTTTCCGGTCGCAATGCCCCTACCATACCGGACGAGGCCGATCCCCCTCTGCATACCTTGCCGGATGCGGAATTCAAAGCAAAGTTGAAAGAACTGGACGGTACCCCCGCGGAAGTCCTGGAACATCAGGAATTAATGGAAATTTTGTTACCCATCCTTCGTGCCGATTTTGGGATGTGTGAAAATTATGTTTACCGGCCGGAACCACCGCTGGACGTTCCCATTACAGCGTTTGGGGGATTAAAGGATGTTTCCGTCAGGCCGGAACAGGTGGAAGCCTGGAAGGAACAGACCCGCTCAAAATTTACGGCCCGATTTTTCCCCGGCGGTCATTTTTTCCTCAATGACTTTCGGATGGAGATCATTGAAATTTTAACCCGTGAGCTGGAGATCCGGGTGCGAGCACGGACACTGAAGCAGGAGTAAACGGCCATGTGGCAACCCGTAGAACACATCAACACCCTGCCAACCCGGAGTGTGCATCTGTGGAGGATGACCGTTGCTGAAGGACAACCGGTTCTTACCCGACTGGCCAGATTGTTATCCGAAGATGAAAGGGATCGAGCCCGGCGATTCCACTTTGAGGCGGATCGGCAGCGCTATATCCTGGGGCGGGCGGTTCTCCGCTTATTGCTGGCAGCTTATTTGAAGCAACATCCCCAATCGCTACGGTTTCAGTACAATCAATTTGGAAAGCCCTTTTTACATCCGGAGCAGAATCCGGTGAACATTCAGTTTAACCTGTCCCATTCCGGTGATGTTATTTTGCTGGGATTTGTGAATGATCGTCCCGTGGGGGTGGACGTGGAGCGGATCGATTCCCGCCATTCAGGATTGGACATTGCCAGACGATTTTTCTCCCCCACGGAATATCAAAAACTATCTCGATTGTCTGGTGAGGAGCAGGTGGAATCGTTCTTCCGCTGCTGGACGCGGAAGGAAGCGTTTATTAAAGCGCACGGACGGGGACTTTCCATCCCCCTGAACTGGTTTGATGTAACCCTGCTGCCAGATGAACCGCCCGGTATTCTGACGTTGAAAGAAGAGCTGGGGAAGCGGGAGGAGTGGAAATTGATTCACCTTCAGCCGGAAAAGGCCTATATGGCCGCAGCTGCAGTCCAGCAACCCGCAGTAGATGTGGAATGTTTTCACATTTGCAACACATTCTTACAGCAGCTGCTGGATCGATTCGCGGTGAAAGAAGAGCGCACCATTAAAACTGATGAATCATAAAATGAAATGAAAAAGGTTAGCTATGGACACGTTGCTGGGTATTACCTTTGACCTCTGGCAAAAGATTTTAAAAGACAATCGTTTTCAGGTGGATCCCCAATATTTTCCCAGGGCACTAAAACTCACCTTTATTAGCCTTTACAATTCCCGGATGAAAAAGAAAGAGGATCGCCTGTTCGGGGAGCAGATTCAGCAGGTCAACATCGATCAGCCACCGATATTCATCATCGGGCACTGGCGAAGTGGTACAACCTTGCTGCATAATTTGTTTGCCCTGGACGATCAATTTATCTATCCCAATTTATATGAGGTGTCCAATCCCTACACATTTTTAACACAGGAGGATGTCATAGCGCGGCGGCTGGAGAATCGAAAAGCCCGCAAGCGTCCCATGGACAACGTCATGGTCGCCTATAACAGTCCGGCGGAAGATGAATTTGCCATTAACAACATGTGCCTGTTGTCTCCGATTATGGGCTGGTCGTTTCCCCGGCGGGAGGAGGTGTACGATCGTTATCTGACGTTTAAACAGGCTTCCGCAGCAGAGCGAGCGCAATGGAAGGCAGTGCTGGAAACGTTTCTGAAAAAACTGGTTTTGCGGTACGGAAATCGCCAGCTGGTGTTAAAGTCCCCCACCCACACCGCACGAATTTCATTATTGCTGGAATTATTCCCCAATGCACGCTTCATTCATATTCATCGCAACCCGTACGTGGTGTTTCGTTCCACCCAGAAACTGTACCAGACGGCCGTGCCGCTTTCCTATTTGCAACGCCCCATTCCAGAAAAAATCGATGAGGGCATCATTAAACGCTACCGGTTGATGTACGATGCGTTTTTTGAAGATGTGGATTTAATTCCCCGGGATCATTTTCTGGAAACCTCGTTTGAGCGGCTGGAGAAAGAACCCATTGCGGTGATGGAGCAAATTTATCGCCATTTTCATCTGCGCGGATTTGACGCTCTTTTGCCCAAGCTGGAGCGCTATGTTCAGTCCATGCGAACATACAAGAAGAATGTGCATGCCCCTCTGCCTCCAGCGTTACGCGATCGCATTCGGGAACAGTGGGGAAAATGTTTTGAAGCCTGGGGGTATGAAGTCTATTCGCCCGTGGAAGAGTAGGTAAAAATTGCCGGGTGACGCAAAAATTGCATGATCCGGATGAGAAATCGAAATGGGCGGATCGCATAACAGATGCAGGTAACGTCTTGAAATAGCTGGAATTACCTTTCGTATTGTTGGATGCCCGAAACTATTTTATCCTGGCATCAGGCTTGCAATATCCAACCAAGGTCATCAGGGTTCATTGAAACGGAAGAAAACAAATCTAATATGGGGAGGTCTACATGAATGGACAAATGCGTACGATCATTATGATTTTGCTGATGGTGGGATTGGCGGTTTCACAAACCACCGTTTCGCTGGAGTGGAGTCGGGTGTTTAGCTCGGGGACGGCCTTCAATGGGGATTTCGGTTCTTTTGTTGCCCTGGATGGGAATGGCAATATTTTTGTAGCCGGTCAACGGATCCAATCGGATTACACTTCGGATGTCCTCATCTTAAAATACGCGTCCGATGGTACCCTGCTGGATAGCGCTGTGTTTAACGGTTCCGCCAATAAATTTGACGATGTGAAGGATTTGATTGTCGATAGCCATGGCAACGTGTATGTGGCCATACAGAGCGATCAGGCGGACAATACGGAAAATATTGTGCTTCTGGCTTACGACAATGACCTGAATCTGCGCTGGCGTCTGGATTATGATGGAAACGCCGGTCTTTCGGACGTGCCCAAAGCCCTGGCACTGGATGATCTGGGTAATGTTTATCTCACCGGAAATAGCATGGAAGGCAATTCGGGGTTTACCCCTCCAGACCTGCTGGTGTTGAAAATTAGCGCCGACGGCGCGCAGCAATGGGCTTATCATTACGATGGGTTCCAGGAATACGATGAAGGCATTGATCTGCTGGTCGATCGATGGGGCAATGTGTATGTGGTGGGACACAGCAACGACAGTCAAAGTAAACCAGATATGGTCATCATCAAGCTCGATTCGCTGGGCAACGAGGTCTGGGTGGATCGCTACGCCGGAGCATCCAGTAGCAATGATTTGCCGGTGGCATTGGCCCTTTCGGCCGATCACAACAGCCTGTACGTAACCGGGCTTTCTAACGAAAGCGGTTCGATGGACATCCTGTTGTTGAAATACCGTAGCGATGGCGTTCGCCAGTGGACGCGGGTTTATGACAATCCTCAGAAAACCGGTGACGAACCGGATGCCATCCGGGTCTCAGCGGACGGAAGGATCTACGTGGCGGGAACTATCGGAGGATCCCTTTTCGACACCGAACGGAATTTTGTGTTGCTGCAATACGATGCGGATGGAAATTTAAACTGGGTAGCCGATTACAATGGCCCCGGGGATAGCTGGGACGATTTGAATGCCATGGCGCTGGATATCCAGGGGAATGTGTACGTTACCGGGCAAAGCAATGGCGGCGGCAGTGGGCCGGATTTTGCCACTTTGCGATTCAACGCCGCCGGACAGATGGAATGGGAGCAACGGTTTAGCAGTGCCGGAGATAAGTCCGATCAGGCCATGGATATTGCAGTGGATGAACAGGGGAACGTCTATGTTGTGGGGACAACCAGCATCGATAGTGTGGGCAGTGCCATTGCCATTTTAAAATATGATCAGAATCCAGTTGCACCCGGTCTGGTTTCTCCTGCCAATGGACAAACCGATCTGGACGTGAGTGTAACTTTGGTCTGGAACGCTGTTCAGGGAGCCGATAATTACCGGCTGCAGCTGGCAAAGGATTCGCTGTTTGCTCAATTGGTCCGGGAGGAAACGGTGGTTGGAGATACCGCCTTTACCGTTTCCGGATTGGAATATTTAACCACCTATTACTGGCGCGTGCAGGCGGTGAATTTTACCGGCGCCAGCGAATGGTCTCCAACATGGCATTTTACAACTGGATTGCAACGACCGGGAGCGGTGGTATTGGTATCGCCAGAAAATCAAGCCACCGTGTCCGCCGATAGCGTTCAGCTGGTGTGGCAGAAGGCCGAACCCATGGTCACCGCCTACTGGGTGGAAGTGGCCACCGATTCCTTGTTCGCCATTTCCGAGATTGACAGTCAGGTAACCGATACCACCAAGTGGGTGACCCATTTGCAAAACGGGCAAAAATACTGGTGGCGGGTTCGAGCAAAGAATGCCGCCGGTTGGGGCGAATTTAGCGAAGTGCGGACATTCCAGGTCAATATTACCGGCATTGATGTACCGGCACAACGGCCCACGGTATTTGTTCTGGAGCAGAACTTTCCCAATCCATTTAATCCGGTAACCACCATCCGATATGGGATTCCTTTCCGCAGTAAGGTGGTGCTGGAAATTTATAACACACTCGGGCAGCGCATTGCTACACTGGTGAATCAGGAACAGAGTCCCAGTTATTATCAGGTAACCTGGGAAGCGCAGGTTCCCACAGGCATTTATTTTTACAAGCTGGAAGCGGTGGATGTGAACAATCCAGCCAACCGGTTTGTGCAGATCCGAAAAATGGTGGTGTTGAAGTAGAAAGGGAATATAGGGGTATAAGGGAATAGGGAAATAGGGGAATAAGGAGTGGTAGGCGCAGGCTTTATGCCTGTGCTTTCCAATGTAACCCAACTCTCCAGAGTCGTTAGCCTCTCCCGCAGTGCGGGAGAGGCTATATTTTATCCAAATGATGCAATGGCCTACGAATTACACGAATGAACACAAATAAAACCAATAAAATACATTGGATTGTGTCTGGACGAAAATGTGTTCCAGGGTTTATTCGCGATTTTGTAGATATTTTTTGGTTTCATTTGCATGATTCGCGGTTTATTGCATTATTTGGGTTTATTTATGCGTGCGGGTCATTCTCCATTTCCTTTCGTTTATTGTCCCGCAGGCGTAAAGCCCGCGGCTACCCTTACCCACTGCCAATTGCCTACTGAATTGTAGCCCGACTCTCCAGAGTCGGTCGTCCCGAAGAGCGGGACGTGTATTGATCATTGCCCACTGCCAATTGCCTACTAAATTCTCGCCCAATTCTCTCAAATCGGTAGCCTCCCTCCCCCGCCCTTCGCAGAATTTTAACTCCATGGCATGAAGAATACGCCCTGATGGCTCCCAAATCTCCAGGCGACATATTGGAAAAATGATTCGGTTCCCGTAAATTAAATTCGTGTTTGCAATCACGAACTTTTTGAGATTTATTCAATAAAATCAATAGATTAAAAAAGGAGGCGGTGGGAATCTCAGAACATGTGGTTACCGGAGGGTTTTAAAAAACGGTGGCGTGCGGCGATTGGCGCCGGTGTGGCCATCGGAATTTTATTCCTGCTACCGGGTTGCGAGGCACCCCGGCTCAATCCCTTTGATCCCAAAGCGGATAATTACATCCAGAAGATGCGCACCCGGATACTGGTGCGGGCAATGTCCGATCCCGCAAAGGGCATTCCCGGTGTTTTTTTAACCGAAGAAAAACTGGGGCTTGCCGGCGTCACCGATGAACGGGGTGAAGTGCTCTGGGAGCACGATCCGGTGGATTCCCTGATCGTTCACGCCCGTGCGGATAATTTTTTCCCCAATACCCTGTCGGTACCATTGGAAGAGGTGACCAACCAGTTCACTTTGTTGCTGAATGCCCAACCCCGGCTGGTGCGAAAGCGGTTTTATTCCTTCTACAATTCCGCATCTCGCATTACTCGACTGACCATGCAGGCCTGGATAGATGATCCCGATGGAATGGGAGACATCCAGGTGGTATACCTGGCCTTGCTGGACTCCGCGTTTCGGGATACCCTGGAGCGTGAGGAAGATTATTACATCACCAGTTTTAATATTAAGCGGTTACCGGGGGACGTGACCAAGGAAGAAATTACCGAACTGGATTTTGCGCTGGTGGTAAAAAATACACCTCAGGACAGTATTGTGGATCAGCCTCATACCATTCGGCGGGTGATTGCGGTAAAGTTGAATCCCCTGCTACCCAAGGAAGGCCGGACGGAAACCGGATCCATTTTATTTAAATGGGAACCGGTAAATCTGCCATATCAGTTTTTTTACCGCATTGTGCTGGTGCAGGTAACCCCGACGACGCAAAAAATCGGCGAATTTGCCCCCATCCCCGCCACCGAATCGCAATTTGAACTGGACGATCCGGCGATACTGGATCGGCTAACGGATGGTACCTACACCTGGGTGTTGCAGGTGGAAGATCGTTTTGGCAACGTCTGTCAATCGAAAGCACTGGTTTTTGATTATTTTAAATCGTAATTTGCAAAACAGGGAATCCAGAGTCGGCCGGGATGGCTTTTCAGAAAGACATCGTGAAGTCAGAATTTTCCAGAAACACAAAAACAGAGCCGTGGGGAGATGACACTGAAGTTGACCAACACCGAAGAGATGGATATTCAGTATGATAAGCTGGAGCCCCGACATCTTCGGGTAATCTACGAGCTGACCCGTTCCCTGATCACGGTTCAGGATGCGGCGAACGTACTGGAGCATGTGCTGGAGCAGCTGATTGAAGAAACCGGTGCCGAAGTCGGTGCCTTCATTTATTATGATGAAACCGAAAACCGATTCACTCCCCAGATTATCCGTTCCAAGCATCGGGATGAAAGCATTCAGTTCTCCCAGACCATTTTCCGTAAAGTTCTGGAAAGTAAAGAAGCGGTGCTTTCGTTTGACGTGCAGAATGATGCCGAATATCGTGGCAGCAGCAGCGTGGTGATGCACGACATCCATGCCGTCCTGGCATTTCCCCTCATTGTGGAGAATCGCGTCTACGGCATCATGTATTTCGATAGCCGGAAAAATCGCCAGCGCTTCAACGAAGCCGCCCGGCAGTTACTCTCTTTCTTTGCCCCCATCGCGTCCCTGACTCTGGAGCATGTGCTGCGCAAAAATGCCATCGAAAAGGAAAATTTGTTATTGAAAAACAAGATTGAGCAAACGGCCGGTATTCCCAATTTAATCGGGGAAACACCGGTGATGAAACGCCTGTTTCATTTGATTAAGAAGGTGGCGGCGTCGGACGTCTCCGTGCTGATCACCGGGGAGAACGGAACCGGAAAGGATCTGGTTGCCCGTGCCATTCATGAACTTAGTCCGCGACGAAACAAACCGTTCATTGCCCAGTACATTGGCAACATTCCCAGCACCATCCTGGAAAGTGAACTGTTTGGCTATAAAAAGGGAGCGTTTACCGGTGCCCATACCGATAAGATCGGGCTCTTCGAAGCGGTCAACGGCGGTACGCTTTTTCTGGATGAGATTGCCGAGTTGCCGACCGAACTACAAACCAAATTGTTGCGCGTGCTGCAGAATAAAGAGATCATCCGGCTGGGAGAAAATTTTGTGCGCAAGATCGATGTGCGCATCATTGCTGCAACCAATCAAAATCTGGTGGAATTGGTTAAAAGTGGAAAGTTCCGCGAAGATTTGTACTATCGCATCAATGTGATTAATATCGAGGTGCCTCCGCTCCGGGAACGCAAGGAAGACATTCCCCTGCTGGTCAAACATTTTCTGGAAAGGGAAAACCTGGAAAAACCCATACGCATTACCAGTGCCGCGATGAAAAAGTTGATGAGCTACAACTGGCCGGGAAATGTCCGCCAGCTGGAAAATATCATCAAAAGGGCGTTGATTTTCTGTGATGGGGAAGTGATCGACGCCAACGATATTCAGTTTGATGAGCTGGATGTGCCGCAGTTCGAAGGGACGCTGGAAGAATTTAAAAATATGCTGATCATCCAGCGCCTGAAGGAGTTTAATGGAAATAAAACGAAAGCAGCGAAGAGCCTTGGAATTTCGCTGAGAACGCTGCAGCAAAAAGTGAAAGAACTGGGGCTCTGATATGCCCAATCACACGTCCCAACATCGCATTGGCAACTATCGGATTCTGGAGACCATCCTGGATAAGGGAACGGCGCGCGTTTATCTGGCAGTTCACCAGCATTTGGGGCGAAAAACCTTCCTGAAAGTCTACACCGGTGGCGATCAGACCCTGATCCAGCGATTTGAACGGGAAGCCCGGATTGTTGCCGATCTGAATCATCCCGCCATTGTCCAGATCTACGATTTTGGGGAAGAGGATGGTCAGTATTTTATTGCCATGGAGTATGTGGAAGGGCAGAATTTACAGGAATACATCCGGGATCGTCAGCTGGATGCCGACCAGATCCTTGACCTGGCCTTTCAAATTGCTTCCAGTGTGGCTGTATTTCATGAGAAAGGATACATTCATCGGGATTTAAAGCCAGAAAACATTTTGATTGATCGGGATGGGCGGGTCAAAATTACCGATTTTGGCCTGTCGGTACACGAGCGATTGACCCGCATTACCAACGAAGGCAATTTGCTGGGCACCCCGCTGTACATGGCCCCTGAACAGATCAATAATCTACCTGTCAGTCCCGCCACCGATGTATTTGCACTGGGGGTAATCTTTTACCAGATGGCCACCGGGGAGCATCCGTTTTACGCCGAACATATTGGAGAACTGTTTTCCCGGATTTTAAGCACGGAACCCGCGGAGATTTCGAAGCGGCGATCGGATTTGCCGGATTGGTTCACCAGGCTCGTGCATCGGATGCTGGAAAAGGAACCTGAAAAGCGGCCGGCATCCGCACTGGAAGTGGTGCAGGTATTTCGCGTTCATCACGGGGGAGGGCTGAAGGATTCTGCGCGGCATCAAGTGCCTGCCGGGAAGAAAAGCGTTTTTCCCCGGAAACGCCGGCTGGCCTTGGTGGCGGCTGGTGTGTTTATCCTGCTGGGGATCCTCTTCTGGCAGAGCCGGGAAGATATCTGGCGTTTTGCCTTTCTGGCGGCCGATTCCACTCACCAGGACGTCACGGCAGTATCCGATAGTGGAAATGCAGTGCTTGCTGTTTCTCCGCCGTTACCCCTTCCCGAAAATTCCAAAATGACCGCAGCGCAAAACCCTGCTGAACTTTCGGTCAACATCGAATCCCCTCAACCCGTGGAACTTTCACCCCATACAGACACGCTGAGCTCAGGAGAAGCGGAAGAGACCGCTTTGCTGGTTCGCACCTGGCCCTGGTGCCGGGTTTATTTGAATTACCAGTTTATGGATGTGACCCCAATGTTGAAACCGCTGCAGGTGCAGCCGGGGAAATATATTCTCTCCCTGCAAAATCCGGATTATCCTTCCTGGTCAGATACCATTGTGGTATATCCCAACCGCCTGAATGTGGTCGCTTACAATCTGGATACCCTGTTTATGCGACTGGATCTGCAGGTTATCCCCTGGGGAAAGGTGTACATCGATGGGCAATTTATTGGGATTACCCCGTTTAAGAAGCCTATTTATTTAACCAAACGGACACACATTTTACGGATCGAGAATGAGTTTTACCAGACGTATGAGGATACCCTTCGCTGGAAGGGACAGCTGGTCATTGAAAAATCGGTGGTGCTTCAGGAATTGCCGATAACCAGACGGAAAAAGGACTTATGAAACGCATTGGGTTCTGTGGTGTGATTGTTGTGGTTTTGCTGATGGGAGTCGGGCTGCCCGCGCAGGATACGCGGGCCGAAATCCAGCGTCTGGAAGAAGACTTCCGTCAATTTAAGTTTGATCTGGTATTAAAAAAGGGGCGTTTTTTGCTGGGGGAGCCGTATTTATCCCGCCAGGATAGCCTGCTGATTTATCAGTACATGCTAAATGCCGCTTATGCGCTGGGCGATACCGTCCGGGCACGGCAGATCATTGACGAGATACTGGCGGTGTTTCCAGACTTTCAGCTGGATCCACGAATCACATCCCCGAAAATCATTGAATTTTACAACTATTATCGCAAGGAAAAATTGCGCTTGCAGCAGGATGAGGGAAAAGGAACAAATCCATCTGTACCTCCGCCCCAGCTAAGCATGCCATCGGTATCGCCCATTCCGGTCGTTGCGGGCGTGGTGCTGCCCGGAAGTGGACATATGCTGGTGGGACAATCAAAACGAGGCTGGATATTCATGGGAATATCCTCAATCTTGCTGGGAAGTGCCCTGTATTACACCCAGAAAACCCGTGAACTGGAAGATGCATATCTGTCTGCCCGCCAGGATTTCGATCTGTATTACAATCGATACAATCGATCGTACAAGATTCGAAATGCCCTCTGGATTCAATACGGCCTCTGGAGTGTTTTCGGAATCTACGATCTTTACCGATCCATCACAGGTAATTCAGTAGGAGAACAATTGGGTACCTCCGCTCATCGGATCACCCTTTCACCCGCGGTTTCGGGAGTGCAGTTGCGATGGGTGTGGACATTTTAGTATGAAGTTTTTTCGTATCTATGAAAAAACTTCATAAGACAAATTGTGCTATTGTCCGGCCAATGTGTTTCATGCATGAATATGCAGCTTTCTTGAATTATTGAATTTCATATTCGGATATCTGAAATGGGATGCGCCCGTTTGCTTCGCTATCCTGGCACACTTGTTGTATTAATAAAACCGGTTCAAAAAACAGGAGGAAAATTATATGAATCGCAAATGGATGGTTACCCTGAGCATCGTACTGTTGATGGCCTTTGTGGGCTTTGCTCAGGTACCCCAGTTTGGAACCATCGAGGGGAAGGTCACCCTGAGCACCGATGGCTCGCCTCTCATTCTGTTCCCGGTAAACATCACGAATCTGGATTCCAACGTGACCGTGACGACGTACACGGATCAGAATGGGAATTATTCGATGCTTGTGGTGGCGGGGAATTATCGCGTGGCTTCCGGGGATACGGTGAATTATAAGCCATTTTCTCAGGATGTGACCGTGGATGTGGGAAAGACGGTGACTGTGGATATGGCCCTGGAGCCGAAATTCAACTCGGCGATTGCCGGTCATGTGTCCTTTAAAGGCCAGGGTGTAGCCGGTGTGAACGTGTTTATTTATGCCATTCAGGATAGTTCCCTGTGGGATCGCGATAGTGTGGAATCGTCTTCGCCGTTGTTTGTGGCCGTTACCGACAGCAACGGAGACTTTTTCCAGGGAGTTCCGGCTGGAGAATACTTTGTGCGGGTTCCTGGGTCCAGCGAATATCTGGACTGGAATGATTTTGTGACCGTTGCCGAGAACGATACCCAGTTTCTGGACATTGTTCTGGAAGAATTCCGCACGTTGAGTGGCAATGTGGCCAATGTGGAAGACTATACCTGGGTGTTTGTGACTGCACATTCTTTGAACACCGGCCGCATTTATTTTGCCATGCCAGACATGAATGGCGATTACACCATTAAGTTGAAACCCAATGATACCTACATCGTTCGCTGTGACGGATTTATCCAGCAGCATCGTAGCCTGATTACCATTTTTTATGAAGATGCTCGCCTGCCGTTCAATGCCACACCAATCGAGGTCACGAGTGATACCAGCGGCATTGACTTCAATTTGCCCGATATTACTGAACTGGCCGATTTCGCCATTACCGGTATGGTAACCGATGAGAGCACGGGCGATCCCATTCCGGGTGCTCATGTCGCGTTCGTCAGTTACAATGTGCATTACAGCATTTACAACAAGGCCCATGTGGTTGCGGACTCCAGCGGTAATTATTTCTACGAAGGCAAGACCTTCCTGGCTGCCGATTCGGTAATTGGGTTCTCTTTTAAGGATGGATATTTTGTGGAATTTTATGACAATCAGCCCACGTATTTGACGGCCGATCCCATCCCCATTATGCCCAACGATACGGTGAGTGGCATCGACTTTTCGTTAACACCGGTGCCCACGGATACGCAATTTACCATTTCCGGTCGTGTGGTTGGGGATGACGGATCCGTACCGCCTTTTGGTCAGGTGATTGCCTACAGCACGGTGGGTGTCCAGTATGCTCAGATCGATGAGCAGGGCTACTATGAACTGATTGGTTTCCCCAGAGGCACTGTGGTTGTTCTGCAAGCCTGGGGTGGCTTTGACTACATCCCCGAATTCTACGATGACAAACTCTCTGCCGAAGAAGCAGATACGCTGGTGATCAACGACCATCGTCAGGGCATCGACTTTGTGCTGGCCAAACGGGATCTGAGTACGGCCCTGGGTAAAGTGAGTGGGGACATTACTGTTTTAACGCCTCCCGGTGGTATTCCCACCCAATCGACGGATGATCTGAGTGGCATCACCGTCTACGTGCGAAAAGTGGGTGAAACCGAGTGGTTCGCTGCTGGCTATTCAGATGAAACCGGTCAATTCGAACTGCCGATCGAAACCTACGGAACTTACGAAATTCTGGCCACCGGTTATGGTTACGAAGATGCCACCGAGATTATCGAGGTGGATGAGCAAACTGGCCTGAATCCGCAGGTGAGCATTGAAATCACCCGGGTGGTCTCCATCGACGAAGGGGATCAGGCATCCGTTATCCGTACCACCCGCCTGTATGATGCCTATCCCAATCCGTTTAACCCGAGCACAACCATTCGGGTGGATATGGCGCGTAGCCAGCGGGCTTCTCTGGTGATCTACAACGTGCTGGGTCAGAAGGTGAAGGTGCTGTTCGACGGTGTGATGAAGCAGGGTAGCTACAAGTTCATCTGGAATGCAACCGATGATCAGGGGAATCGGGTGGCATCGGGATTGTACTTCTACCAGCTGAAGACTGCTGACGGCATTCAAACCAAAGCAATGGTGCTGATGAAATAATCCGGATTTACTGGCGTGTCTCTCCCCAAACAAAGGGCCCTGGATTCCTATGTGGATCCGGGGCCCTTTTATTTTGGATGAGCCCGGATGATGTGCATTATCCTACGAATGACGCGAATTCACACAAATAAACCCAAATAATGCATTAGACCACGAATTACACGAATTAACACAAATAAAACAAATAAAGTACATTGGATTGTATCTGGATGAAAATGTTTCCCTGGATATATTCGCGATTTTGTAGGTATTTTCTGGTTTCATTCGTGTGATTCGCGGTTTAATGCATTATTTGGGATTATTCGAATTCATTCGCGTGATTTGTGGTTTCATGCAACATTGAAGTTGATATAAACATCAAATTCAGACACATTGCGTCCTTCCCTCAAAAGATTTTCCCGGCTTTTCTCTTTCTCTTCTTGATAAATTGCCCTCAGATAATTATGTTATGGCTTGTATTTTTGACGGGATTCACTGAATAAGTCGGGTCTTTTCAATGATAGATTTGATATTTTATCCAGCCTTGCATCCACTTGTCCGCAGGCTTCCACTTTTAACGTTTTGCACGTTTTTGTCCAGAACACCGGCCCGATTTCGGTTGAAATCGCTTCGATTAACCTTTTAAGAATCGCGAAAGCAAGAAAAGAAAGATGTTTAGATGAAATGGAGGGGGCGCTATGAATAAGTATTTTATCTTGATGGGGCTGATGGCTTTTGTCATGTTTTCATGTACCGCACGCCCGGATGCCGATCAAGAGTTTGTTCGGCTGGCCAATCAGTACATCGAAGCAATGCTGGAATTGTATCCGGAATATGCGACCTATCTGGGCGATCACCGTTATGACCATCGGTTAAATGATTACAGTCAACGGGGATTTCGCGCCAGCTTGCAGTTGAATCGTCGTTATCTGGATTCGCTAAAGAGTATAGATCCCCATCGATTGTCCACGACCAATCGGATTGATTATCAGATTTTACGCAACCATTTGCAATCAATGATTTTTCAGCTGGATACCCTTCGGGAGTACGAGTGGAATCCTCTGGTTTACAACGTTGGTAGTGCCATTTACGCTTTATTGGCCAGGGAATTTGCCCCACTGGAGGAGCGGTTGCAAAATGTGGCAGCCCGTTTGAAGCAGGTGCCGGAGGTGATCCAGGCGGCCATGATGAATCTCAAGAATCCACCGCGGATTCATACGGAAACGGCCATTTTGCAGAATCGTGGGACGATTAATTTGATTGAGAATGAACTCAACGCGTTTCTGGAGCAGGTACCGGAACTGAAAGCCAAGATTGAACCCGTGCAGCAGGAAGCCGTGGTGGCATTGCGGGAATACGGGCGCTGGTTGGAGAAGGATCTGTTGCCTCGTTCCAGGGGAGATTTTCGACTGGGGGCGGTGAAATACCGCCAGAAGTTGAAGTACACCCTTTTTTCCGATTTGCCTCCCGAAGACATTCTCCGACGGGCAGAAACGGCGCTTCGGGAAACCCGGGACGAGATGTTCCGCACCGCGTTGCCGTTATTCCAGCGTTTCTTCCCGGATGAAGACCCGGAGCAACTGGATCAACAGCAGGTGATTCGGAAAGTGCTGGATCGTCTGGCCGATGATCATCCTACTGCCGATAACATTGTGGATCTGGCACGCCAGTACCTGAAGGCCTGTACCCAGTTTGTCCGCGACAAACAACTGGTCAGCGTTCCCGATGAACCCATCCGGATCATTGTGATGCCGGAGTTTCAGCGCGGAATTGCGGTTGCCTATTGCGATGCCCCTGGCCCTCTGGAAGAGCATGGCGAGACATTTTATGCCATTTCTCCACCGCCGGCGAACTGGAGTCCCGAGCGGGTGGAATCCTATTTTCGCGAGTACAACAATTACATGCTCCAGGATCTGACCATCCACGAGGCGGTACCGGGCCATTATTTACAGCTGGCACATGCAAATAAATTCAAAGCGCCCACCCTGATCCGGGCCATCTTCAGCAGTGGAACGTTTGTGGAAGGCTGGGCCACTTACGCCGAACAGTTGATGGTCGAACACGGATTCGGTGGCCCTGAAGTAAAAATGCAGCAGTTGAAGATGCGCCTGCGGCTCATCATTAATGCCATCATCGACCAGAAGATTCATGCCGGTAACATGACCGAGGCGGAGGCCATGGAGCTAATGATGAAGGAAGGCTTTCAGGAAGAAGGGGAAGCCGCCGGAAAATGGCGACGGGCCTGTCTGACGTCCACCCAATTGTCCACCTATTTTGTGGGCAACGAGGAAATCAACGCCATCCGATCTGCCTATGAAGCCCGATATGGTCGCTCGCGGAGCTTGAAACAGATGCACGATCAGATGCTGTCCTACGGTTCCCCACCACCAAAATTTGTGAAAGAGTTAATGGGATTATAAACCCGAGTTAAAACCGAAACGTTGTGAGGTGCCATGATGAGAGTTTGGCTGTTAGGAATCCTTATTGTTTTGATCGGTATAGAGGCTTATTCGGGTGATCGAATTACAGGAAGGAAATTTGCCACGCGTTCGGAAGTGATTGCCCGAAACGGCATGGCGGCGACCAGCCAGCCACTGGCCACGCAGATTGCCCTGGACATTTTAAAAAAGGGCGGGTCGGCCGTGGATGCCGCCATAGCGGCCAATGCTGCCCTGGGACTGATGGAACCCACCGGCAACGGAATCGGAGGCGATCTGTTTGCCATCGTCTGGGATGCCAAAACGAAAAAGCTGTACGGTTTGAATGCCAGTGGCCGTTCCCCCTATGCCCTGACGCTGGAATACTTCAAAAAGAATGGCTACAAGAAAATCCCTTCTCATGGCCCCTTGCCGGTCACCGTTCCGGGATGTGTGGACGGCTGGTTCGAATTGCATAAAAAGTTTGGACGTTTGTCCATGGAAGAAATTCTGGAACCGGCCATCCGCTATGCACGGGAGGGCTTTCCGGTCAGTGAACTCATTGCGTATTACTGGCAGCGGAGTGTGCCGATTCTCAGGAAGTATCCCAATTTCGAGAAGATTTTTACCATCAATGGACGGGCACCGAGAAAGGGAGAAATCTTCCGCAATCCCTATCTGGCCAATACGCTGGAAAAGATTGCCCGTGGGGGAAGGGATGTGTTTTACCGCGGGGAAATTGCCCGTACCATTGTTGATTACATGCAGCGCAACGGGGGATTCCTGACCATGAAGGACTTTGAAGATCACCGGTCGGAATGGGTGGAGCCGGTTTCCACGAACTATCGGGGCTATGATGTGTGGCAGTTGCCGCCCAATGGTCAGGGAATTGCGGTTTTGCAAATGTTGAACATCCTGGAAGGCTACGACATTCGGAGCATGGGATTCGGCAGTGCCGATTACATTCACTATTTTGTGGAAGCCAAGAAGCTGGTGTTTGAAGATCGCGCCAAATTTTACGCCGATCCGGATTTTAATAAAATTCCGGTCAAAGAATTGATATCTAAAGAATATGCGGCAAAACGTCGGGCGTTAATCGATCCCAAACGGGCGGCCCGGCGCTACGATGCCGGGAACCCTGCTCTGGAAGCCGGCGACACCATCTACCTGACCGTGGCCGATGCCGAAGGCAACATGGTCTCGCTGATTCAAAGCAATTTCCGGGGAATGGGTTCGGGAATGACCCCGGATGACCTGGGTTTCATCCTGCAGGATCGGGGCGAATTGTTCACCCTGGAAGAGGGCCATTTCAACACCTACGCCCCTCACAAACGACCCTTTCACACCATCATTCCGGGATTTGTAACCAAAGACGGTGAACCCTTTTTAAGCTTTGGCGTTATGGGGGGCGATATGCAGCCCCAGGGACACGTCCAGATTTTGATCAATATCATCGATTTTGGAATGAATATTCAGGAAGCCGGGGATGCCCCGCGCATTCGCCATAGCGGATCGTCTCAACCCACGGGTGGAAAGATGACCGATGGCGGCTGGGTGCACCTGGAAACCGGCTTCGACTATGAAGTCATTCGGGAGTTGATGCGACGGGGACATCGGATTCGCTTCAGCAGCGGGGGATACGGCGGATATCAGGCCATCATGTACGATGCAAAAAACAGGGTGTACTACGGTGCGTCGGAATCCCGAAAAGACGGTCAGGCAGCCGGCTACTAACTTCCGGATCCCTGGCGAATGGCACCGGCTACTGGTTGGTGGAGCGACCCTGAATATGCATTAGACCACGAATGACACGAATGAACACAAATAAAAATAATAAAAACCATCGGATAATATCCGGATGAAAATTTGTTTTAAAGTTTATTCGCAATTTTGGGGATATTTTGGGTTTCATTCGTGTGATTCTCGGGTTATTACATTACTTGGAATTAAGTAAATTGCTCTGGCGGTAAAATGGTCTCTGGAAAAATGAACGTTGTTCATGGAGCGAACAGGATGGCTGTCCAATGATCGGACAAAACGCCAGGCAGAATTCAATAAATATCCCCATCGGATTCTCTGGTTCAGGGATGGAGGGAGAAACCGGATTGTACCGGAGTGGTTGATGAGGCGGCGAAAGAACCAGAAGGAAACCAAAAGCAGAGGATGAACGGATGAATCGACGCGCGATTCAGAAATTTTCCCGCAAGTGGCACCGCCGGCTGGGAAGCCTGGTGGGAATCCAGCTGTTCTTCTGGACGCTGGGTGGATTCTATTTCTCCTGGTTTCATATTGATGACGTCCGGGGAACTACCGATCGCGTTCCTGCAGAGCCGGTGAATGTGAAATCCCACTCCGGTTTTCTCCCTCCGGATTCTATTTTAAAGAACACAAGCCTGACGTTTGTGGAGCGAATAGAGCTGGCCACGTTTCGGGAACGTCCGGTTTATCGCCTGTACCAGGATAACGATCGGGTGGAGATGTTCGATGCCCGAAGCGGCAATAAACTTTCTCCCATCTCCCGGGAAATGGCCATTGAGATCGCCCGTGCCGATTTCCGGCCCAGAGTGCCCATCAAGGCCGTTCACTGGATTGAGCAAAAGGGTGGGGAATACAAGGGGCCCATTCCGGCGTATCGGATTGATTTCGATTACTGGAAGGGGACGCGGGTGTACGTGCATGCCAACAGCGGGCGGGTAACCGCCCATCGCAATCACATCTGGCGAGGCTTTGACTTTCTGTGGATGCTTCACATCCTTGATTTCAAAGAACGGGAGAATTTTAACAACTGGATCCTGCGGATCCTCTCGCTGCTGGGGCTGATTACCCTGGCATCAGGATATGTGCTGTGGGCGGTAACCACTCCGCTGTTTCGCAGGCAGAAGAAAAACCCGTAGATTTTTTTCGATGGGGGGCCTCTGCCGAGGCGATTTGTCTTCGCTTCGGCATCGGGAGAAGGCAGTGGGGTGGTGAATTTTATCGCCGGTGGGGCTAAATGGGGGGAAGGGCACCCTGTTGAACCAGTCGAACGACGGATAAAATGGTTTTAAGCACCTGTTGAAATGAACCCAAATAATGTGTTAAAACACGAATCACGCGAATGAATTCGAAAAAAATCAACAAAATAGCGAATATATCTGGGAAAACATTTTCATCCAGGATAGAATCCAGTGTATTCTATTATTTTTATTGGTGTTAATTCGTGTCATTCGTAGGCTAATGTATAATCTGGGATGAAAGAAAGGGGAATTGTATGAAGCACGTTTTTCGCTGGATCATTGCGGGATTGATCCTGTTGGTGGTGGTGCTGGTTGGGAATACCTGGCGATTTCAACCGGAGGAAGTGAAGATTCCCTCCGATAAACTACCGGAGATCTCCGCAGCCGATTCCCTGAAAATGGTAGAACGATTTTCCCGGGCCCTTCAATTTCCAACGATTTCCCGTGACGATGCCAGACGGGACACAGCGGCATTTCGGGCGTTTCTGACCTTCCTGTCCACTCGCTTTCCGGGCGTTTTTTCGACCCTGCATGTTCAATCGGTGAATCGATGGAGCTTGATTTTACACTGGCCGGGAGCGGAGGCCAGCCAGAAGCCGTTGTTATTTCTGGCTCACTATGATGTGGTTCCGGTGGATAGTGCCACGCTGGGGGCCTGGCGTCAGCCGCCGTTTTCCGGTGCCATTGCCGATGGATTCATCTGGGGACGGGGCGCCATTGATGACAAGGCGGGTACGATGATCACACTGGAAGCACTGGAGTATTTGATTGGCCGGGGATTTCGCCCGCAGCGTTCGATTTATGTGGCCATTGGCCACGATGAGGAAATTGGGGGACTGGAGGGGGCGCGTCACATGGCCCGGTTGTTCCAGGAGCAGGGCCTGGAATTTGAGCTGGTACTGGACGAGGGCGGCACCATTTTAAAGGATGGCATTGCGGGCATCAACCGTCCAGTAGCCATGGTGGGTATTGCGGAAAAGGGATACGTGACCCTGTGCCTGACTGCCCGCGGTACACCGGGACACTCCTCCATGCCGCCGCGTCACACGGCCATCGGAAGGCTGGCGGCGGCCATTCAGCGGCTGGAAAATCATCCCCTGCCTGCGGCCATCACAGGGCCTACCCGGGCGTTCTTCGATGCAGTAGGCAGGCACATGCCGTTTTTGCCGCGATTGATTATCGCCAATCGCTGGCTGTTTAGCCCCCTGCTTATTCGGCAACTGGAAAAACAACCGGCAACCAATGCCCTGGTGCGCACCACCTCCGCGGTGACGGTGATTCACGGTGGAGTCAAATCCAACATCCTGCCCGCAAAAGCCACCGCCCTGGTCAATTTCCGGATTCGACCCGGGGAAAGCGTGGAACAGGTCATTGAGCACGTCCGCAAAGTCATCGATGATCCATCCATTCACATCGACATTTACGGCAAATTGGCCATCAATCCGTCTCCCGTTTCACCCATCGATGGGGAGGCGTTTCGCCGGGTTTCGCACAGCATTCGGCGAATTTTTCCCGGTACCCTGGTGGCACCTTACACGGTGCTGGGGGCAACCGATTCCCGGTACTACTACAGTGTCTCGCGGGCGGTGTATCGGTTTCTGCCCCTGCAATTTCGAAACGATGATCTGCCGCGCATTCACGGTATCAATGAACGCATCTCCACCCGAAACCTGATAAACGGGGTGCGGTTCATCATTGACCTGATCCAGCAATTTAATTAAACCCAGATTGTGTTTTAAACCGCGAATGACACGAATGGACACAAATAAACTCAAATAATGCATCAAACCACGAATCACGCGAATGAAACCAAAATACATCAATAAAATCACGAAGAAACCTCGAAAAACGAATTTTCATCCAGATCTGATCTAATGTATTTGATTATTTTTATTTGTGTTAATTCGTGCAATTCGTGGTCTAATGCATAATCTGGGATTATTTTTATTTGTGTTCATTCGTGCAATTCGCGGTCTAATGCATAATCCGGGTTAAACCCGGTTGCTGTTTTAACCGCGCGTAAATGCCTGTGATTCATGTCCAGGCCGCGGATCCCACGGAATCCATGGACACAGGATGAAGGCCGTTACGATTGATCCTGATAGCTTCGGTAAATTATCTCAATCCACCGTTCGGTGGAAATGAAATTCCAGCTCCAGGATTTCCACTTTTCCGGCAGACCGGCCTTCTGAATGTCTTGCAGCGATTTCCCGGTCGCCATCTGTTGCCGTACGTATGCTGTGGTTTCCTTCAGCATGGTTAAATAGGCTTTCAGGTCGTCCAGATTGGAAATCGGGCCGTGACCGGGAATGATTTTGACGTCCGCCGGAAGTTGCTGAATGATGGCTTCCACATTTTCAATCAGACCCTGCACATTGCCCCCGCTGTCCAGATCCACAAAAGGGAACCGCCCGGCAAACATCACATCCCCCATGTGCACCACATTGGATTGGGTGAAAAAGATGATCAGGTCTCCATCGGTATGTCCGTGGGGAAAATGAATGGCCCGAATTTCCTCGCCATTAAAGTGGATGGAGAGGGATTCATCGAACGTAATCACGGGCAGGCCTTCCTTCTTCATTGGGGGAATGACCCGATCTCCCCGTCGGTGCTCCTGCATCAGCCGTTTGCGCACATTGGTGTGGGCAATGATGGGAACTTCGGGGCCGAACTCGGGATTGCCCCCGGTGTGGTCACCGTGCCAGTGGGTGTTCAAAATAAATCGCAATTTCCCTTCTCCCAGCTCTCTCAACGCGGCCCGGATTTTATCGGCCAGCGGGGCGAATTGGTCATCCACAATCAGAATGCCATCTTCGCCAACGGAAACGCCAATTTTACCGCCGGCGCCCTCCAGCGCGTAAATATTGCCCGCCACGTGAATGGCCCTGATTTCCACCTGTGAAAAATCCCGTTGACTGTGAACCGGATGAATCAGGATAAACAGCCCGATGAACAGGCTGGTGATGATCGATCGCAACATAAGAACCTCCTCTATTGTTTATTCCAAATGACGCGTTGAACGGCGAATCACGCGAATGAATCCTGAAAATATCCACAAAATCGCGAATAAACCCAAATTATACAATAAACCGCGAATCACACGAATGAAACAAAAAATATCCAAAAAATCGCGAATAAACCTTGAAACACATTTTCATCCAGAAACAATCCAATGTATTATATTGGTTTTATTTGTGTTCATTCGTGTAATTCGTAGGCTATTGCATAATCTGGGATAAACCCCGCAACAAATTTTTATCCCGACATAATCCAATGGATTTTGTTGATTTCATTTGTGTTCATTCGTGTAATTCGTGGTTTCAAGCATAATCCGGGTTTATGATAACACCTCATTTTCAATTGGCTGTGGAATTGGCGTTGTGTGAAAAATTTGGTTCAGGAAACCGCCCCTCTGGTTCGTGAAAGTGGAAGCATGCTGGACAATTTTCCGGAATGGGACAGCGTGGTGTATCGAAAATACCGCATGGTTTCACAGTTGAATACCCAAAACCTGCAGGACACCTGCTTCATTCCGTGGGGAACTACACAGTGACCGAATCCACACCCTAACAGGATCCCAGCAGTATGGTGTTCTCAATTGATTGTCCCGGTTTCTGAAAGGTGATTGGTTCCCTCTTGTGGAAAAGGCTTCTTCCCCACATTCCACTGGAATGCGGGGAAGAAGATTTTTTCCGGAAGATCAGTCCGCTTACTCGGCCATCATCTGATCGCGTTTGGCCCGGAACTCGGTACCTTCCCGCCAGTTGGGGAAATGATTCGAGTTGGCCAGCCGATAGCCCACCCGGAACAGCAACTGTACATCCTGCACCATGCCCGACAGATCCCACCAGGAAGGATCATATTCGTCACCGGGTTTGTGATAGAAATTCTTAATCCACCAGTCCAGTTTTTCCAGAGTCCATTTTTCCCCGTGCTCCACATGGTCGATTCCGTGGTCGGCATACAGGGCCGGTACCCCCTGTTTGGCGAAATTGAAATGATCCGACCGGAAGTAATAGCCTTTTTCCGGTTCGGGATCTGGTCGGACATATCGTCCCTGCTTTTTGGCTTCCTGTTTCACATAATCGTCCAGCTCCGAAAAACCGTAGCCGATGATGGTAACATCTTTCATCGGCCCAAACACATTCATTCCGTCCATATTGATGGCGGCCACGGTTTGTTTCAGCGGATAGACCGGATGGGTGGCATAATATTCCGATCCCAGCAGGCCCTGTTCCTCAGCGGCCACAGCCAGGAAAAGCACCGATCGTCTGGGCGGACGGGGCAGGGCTTTAAAAGCCTGCGCAATTTCTATCAGCGCGGCAATGCCGGTGGCATTATCCCGTGCACCGTTCAAAATCGAATCGCCCTCCAGCGTGGGATTGATGCCCAGATGATCCCAGTGGGCCATGTAAATCACCACTTCATCTTTCCGGTCGCTTCCCGGTAGCAGGGCGAGAAAGTTGTTGGATTTGGAATAGCGCAGGGTGTTTTTAATGGTTAGCGACACCGAAAGGGGCAACGGTTGGGGTTTGAATCCCCGCCGGGATGCCGCCTTCATGAGGGCATCCAGATCCTTTCCGGCCATCTGAAAAATTTTCCGGGCCACATCCAGGGTAACCCAGCTTTCAAAAGCGCAACGATCCATGTTGCCGTGATCGGTTTGCAGGTAGAACTGGGCTCCGGACCAGCTATTGCGCACCACTTCCCAGGGATATCCCGCAGCTCCGGTCTCATGAATGATGATGGCCCCGGCTGCTCCCTGTCGGGCCGCTTCTTCATATTTGTAGGTCCAGCGTCCGTAGTAGGTCATCGCCTTGCCGTTAAACAGTGTGGAATCTCCGGTGGCATATCCGGGATCATTGACCAGCATGATGACCGTTTTACCCTTCACATCGATGCCGGCATAATCGTTCCAGCCGTATTCCGGGGCCACGATGCCGTATCCCACAAAAACCAGCTGGGAGTTTTTCACCTCAACCCGTTCCTGGACCCGACGCGTACCCGCCACAAATTCATCCAGATATTTAAAGCGGGCTCGTTTGCCTTTCCCCTGGATTTTCAGGGTCATGTTGGGATCGGCGGTGATTTCCACCAGCGGAACTTCCTGCAGAAAGCTATCGCCATTGCCCGGTTGCAATCCCATCTCCTGGAACGCTCGGGTCAGATATTCCAGGGTCTTTTTCTCGCCCTCGGATGCCGGTGCCCGTCCACCAAATTCATCCGACGCCAGAACCGATATATGGCGGGCAATATCCGATTCATCAATTTGGGCCTCGGCCTTTTTTAATTGTCCCTCCTCATTGGCGCAGGAGGTTAGGCCAAACGCCAACAGCAATATGATTAACCAGAATATCCCGGTTTTCATAAGACCTCCTCCAGATAATTTGTTTGAACAATCGATTTCAGAGCCTTATCGCAATCCCGTATAATAGCGGTAAAATAATACGGAATTTTTGATCCATTTGCCAGATGCTTTTTAGAAACCCCGCCTGTTTCCGGGTGTGGATAGAATTTGTGGCTATCTCCCTCAATTTCTGCACAAATGATCGTGTTTATCCCAAATAAGGCATTAAACGCGAATCACACGAATGAAATCAAAAAATATCTACAAAATCGCGAATAAACCCTGGTACACATTTTCATCCAGATACAATCCAATGTATTTTATTTGTGTTAATTCGTGTCATTCGTAGGCTAATGCATAATCTGGGTTCATTGCACCAACCTCGGACCGGAGTCCGGCTACATGGGGACATTCGAAACTAACTCAGTTCGGGAATGTTCCGCAGAGCCAGAATCCGTTGCCATTGCTGTGGGGTTACCGGTTGTACGGACAGGCGATTTCCTTTTCGCAGCAGCGGCATGTCTTCCAGTTCCGGTATGGATTTTAGTTCATCGCGGGTGATCGGGGGTAAAACATCTTGCACCGCCTGCACATCCACTGCCACCCACCGTGGTTGGTCGGGATCGGATTTGGGATCGTAATAGGGACTTTGGGGATCAAACTGGGTGGGATCGGGGTAGGCTTCGCGAACGATGCGGACAATGCCCACGATCGCCTGTGGACGAACGACGCTGTGGTAGAAAAACGCCAGATCATTTATGCGCATATCCCGCAGAAAGTTGCGGGCCTGGTAATTTCGAACCCCATCCCAGATATCGGTTTGATTGGGCTGGGATTTTAAATCCGTCCAGGAATACGTCTCCGGCTCCGATTTCAATAACCAGTACCTCATGATGAACCTCCTGTTTAATTTGACAACGTTGAAATTGTGAACAATCTCACCAGAACATTTAAATTAACTGGATTTTTTTCTCACAATATAATAATTTCACATGTGAATATGTAGAAGGAAGGCAGCCATGCCTCAGCGACGATTTGCACCGGAGTGCGAAACCTGCGGAACACGCCTGAAATCCATTTTCAAATACCTCTCCACCGAAGACCTTCAGCGCCTGTCCCGTTTGCGGGGATGCCGATTTTACCGAAAAGGGGAGACCATCTTTTTCGAAGGGGATTATCCGCTGGGAATTTTTTGCATGCACAAGGGAAAGGCCAAGATTTATAAACTGGGCAACAACGGCAAGGAACAGATTGTGCGTCTGGTGGGGGATGGTGATTTCTTCGGTTTCCGCTCGCTGATCAGTGGTTCGCACTACAAAGCGTCGGCGGAGGCGCTGGAGGACAGCGCAGTCTGCTTCATCCCGAAGGAAGACTTTTTCAGCGTGCTTCAGCGGAACATGGAATTTTCCCTGCAACTAATGAAAATTTTGTGCGAAGAGCTGGAGACGGCCGAACGCTACATGCTGGATCTGGCTCAGAAATCGGTGCGGGAGCGACTGGCCACGGTTCTGCTGTTGCTGAAACAGAAGTACGGGACCAACTCCGACAAGCAGACGTTGAACATCAATCTGACCCGCGAAGATCTGGCCAACATTGTGGGAACCGCCACGGAGACGGTCATCCGGTTGTTAAGCGAATTCAAGGAACAGAATATCATTGCCCTGGAAGGTAAAAAAATCAAATTGCTGGATGTGAATGAATTAATCCGCATCGGGAATGTGTATAAATAGGTGCCCGTCTTTTACCATCCATTCAGTCTGATTCCCCGGTAATTTATCTTGGTCCTGGTAGCCGCAGGCGTTGGTCCAGTTGGCAGTGTGCAGTTTGCAGTTAGCAATTGGCAGTGGGCAATGATCAATACACGTCCCGCTTTGCGGGACGACCGACTCTGGAGAGTCGGGCTACAGTTCAGTGTGCAGTTGGCAGTAGGCAGTAGGCAAGGGTAGCCGCGGGCTTTACGCCCATTTTCCAGTAGGCAATTGGCAGTGGGCAATGATCAATACACGTCCCGCCTTGCGGGACGACCGACTCTGGAGAGTCGAGCTACAGTTCAGTAGGCAGTTGGCAGTAGACAGTGGGCAAGGGTAGCCGCGGGCTTTATGCCCGCGGTTATGCCACCGCCTGTTAAAACGGATTCATCTTCCCAAAACGAAATGCTTACCGTTTATGGGTATACCCACCCAGAATCTGGCAAACGCAGGCGATATGCCTGTGCGTATACGCAACCAAACAAACGTGATGATCAACATACGTCCCGCTTCGCGGGACGACCGACTCTGGAGAGTCGGGCTACAATTCAGTAGGCAATTGGCAGTGGGCAATGATCAATACACGTCCCGCCTTGCGGGACGACCGACTCGGGAGAGTCGGGTTACTTTGGAATGCGCAGGCATGAAGCCTGCGCCTGCCCTGATCATATTGGAACGATGCGCACCGGTAAATAAACAGGCCTCCGTTTTCTGCTTTGCGGGATACAGAAGGAACCTGCCGACTCTGAAAAAATCGAGCGACAGTATTGCTCCATAAAATATGTCAAATGTCATAATTTCGGCTGATTAATATCATTGCATTTAAGACATCCTTGTTTGAAAATTTGTTATGGACATTTTAAACGAACACCCAGATGAAGCATGGAAAGTCAACTTCAGAGTAATCATACACCACCTTCATTGCGTACCCTGCCGTTGTTTGCCACCTGCCCCGCCGATGAGATGGGTGCCCTGGAACAGCGGGCACGCTATCGACAATTTCGCGGGGGAGAGGTGATCTTCCGCGAAGGGGAACCTGCGGAAGATATTTTTTGCATTTGTCGGGGGAAGGTCAAATTAATTAAAGGGAATCCTCATCAGCGGGAACGCATTGTGGCGTTTGCGGGGAATGGGGAGGTAATTGGGCTACGCTGCTTACTCGGATTTCAAAAATTTGACAAAACGGCGATTGCCCTGGAACCAACGGCCGGGTATTTTCTGAGCAAATCAGACCTGTTGCGCCTATTCCGCAAGCACCCGGATCTGATCATCAAACTGATGAAACAAATCATCTACCACCTGGAAGAAATTGACGAACGCATCGTGGAAGTCACTTCCAAGAAAATGGCCCAGCGGCTGGCGGAAACCATTCTGTACCTTCAGTCCACCTTTGGCGTGGATGCGGATGGAAATATCAACATTCGGGTGGGACGCAAGGATCTGGCCAATTTCATCCACTCCAATCGCTACACCGTGTACCGGCTGCTGGCGGAATTTCGCAACAAGGGCATCATTGAATTCGATCGCAAACGGTTGAAAATCCTGGATCCCGAAAAGCTGGCAGAGATTGCCCGCAAGTAGCGTCCATTGAATGCATTGAACCCAAATTATGTAATAAACCACGAATCACGCGAATGAAACCAAAAAATATCTACAAAATCGCGAATAAACCCTGGAACACATTTTCAACACATTTTCATCCGGACACAATCCAATGTATTTTATTGGTTTTATTCGTGTTAATTCGTGTCATTCGTAGGCTATTGCTTAATCTGGGTTGAAGATGGAGAAATGCATCCGGAAACCTTCACATGGCAAAAAATTTCCTTTTTCTCGACCCGATTGGCGGATGTCCAGCAGAAAGCTGCGGAAAATTGCTTCCGGAGCACGGTCCCGAAATCGACAACAATCGCATACAGGCATTTAAACGATAAACAAATCCGGTGAACGAATGACCTGCAGTGGCACCGATGGCTTCCGGATATTTTTTATGAATGTTTTCAAAGTCAAATATTATTATTGTGAAGTGCTTTGGACTTTGCCTGCATCTGGGATCGGTGTCGGGCGTCGACCCGGAATGGCCTTCGGAAGATGGCCGGCGGATGAGTCGATCCCTTACCGATTGAACCGTTTTCACCAAAAACGGGATCTTTGTCATGAGAACGCTCATCAAAAAGGGTTTACCTCTGGTTTTGATCTTCATTTTTTCTCTTTCTGCTCAGGTGCACCTTCAGGGAAGCCTGCAATCCATGGTGTACCGGTGGCAACCACCTGATCAGGAATCGTTGACCGATTTTTATCAAGTCCTCCAATTCCAACTGCGCAGTAATGCGCTTCCCGGATTTTCAACCCGTGGCTACTTGCGGTTTGCTTATCGGGGACCGGCGCCTCGCTGGGAGGACCGGTTTTATCACCTGTATCTTCAGTGGCAGCGGACGGATCGTCGGCTAACACTGCGCCTGGGACGACAGTTTCTATACGCCGGTGTATGGAATGGCACCTTCGATGCCCTGCAAGTTACCTGGCAGTCCGCCGGTTCCCTGAACCTGCGGTTTCTGCTGGGGAGCCGGGCTCCCTTTGATCGGCAATGGCGCTGGAATGCATCCACCGAGGGGATGGCTTACGGGGTCTATCTGAACTGGGCCGGGTCTTCCCGGCTGCGCATAACGGCCAGCATTCTTCATCAACAAAAAGGGCGTCAATTGCTGCATCAACTGGCGGGAGTGGGGATTAGCGGTCGTTTGAGCCGGTACCTGCTGTATCATACCAATCTGGAATACAACATCCCCGGCAAAAGTGTGCAGCTGTTCCGTCATCTGATGGGCTATTACCGGGAACCCTGGCAGGTGATGGTGGAATGGAATCATCAGAAGCCCCGCATACGGGAGGATTCCTATTTTCAAATCTTCCAGATTCGGGGATTTGATCAGCTCCGCAGCAGTGTGGGATACCGCTGGCATCAATGGCTTTTTTCCCTGCAATATCTGCGAACCTGGTACGATTCCGACATCACCAATCAATGGATTCTGGGATGCTCCCAGCAGTGGGGTCACGTGGGCATTATCCTGCAAAACGGATTTGGTGGACAGAATCTGGGCGTTTATGGAGACGTCCGCTATCCGCTCACCTCCCGATTTACCCTTCGTGCGCACAGCAGCTATTACAATTTCCAGCGGCACACCGTTGCCATTGGCGAGGAGGCCACCGCTTATTCGCTGGGATTGACCTATCGCCATGGCCCAAAATTGCAGCTGGACGCCGATTTGCAGCAGAGCCTGAACACATACTTTCGCAACGATTTACGGGCCCTGCTGCGTCTGTTCTATCGGTTTGATATTTGATTAAGGAGAAACGTAAACCATGAACCGCTACCTTTTACTTTGCCTGATTGGGTTGGGAACTGGATTGACCCTCTTTCGGATGGGAACTGCCCAATCGTCTCCCCAGTCCAGTGGGCTGATCTTTTCGCACAAATTGCACGTGGTTGAAAACGAGATGGATTGCCTGGATTGCCATCCCGGGGCGGTCCGCAGTGAGCAGGGGATGGACGATCTGTTTCCGGAAATGGCGGCCTGTGGGGATTGCCACGATGTGGAAGCCGAGGAGGAATGCGGGCTGTGCCATCAGCAACCTGAAGAAGTGGCATTGATTCCCCGGGTGGATACGTATAATCGATTATTTTCACACCGTCAACACGCGGTGGCGGGACTGGCCTGCCAGACCTGTCATCCCCGGGTAAAAGATAAGGATCGGGTGACGGCGTACGATTTACCGGACATGGCCAGCTGTATGGACTGCCATGACCGCCGGGGGCTGTGGACCGATTGTCGAAGCTGCCACCTTCCGGATGAACCGTTAAAGCCGGTCAGTCACGGCCCGGATTTTGAACATCGCCATGCCGATCTGGCGCGGCTCCAGAACCGTTCCCTGACCGCTGGAAAGGACTGTCGCCTCTGTCATCAAACCCGGGACTGCCAGCGTTGTCATGAAGGGGATAACCTGGAACGGTTCACCCATCCGTTAAATTATGCCTTCACGCATGCGCTGGAAGCCCAGGGACGCCAGAAAGATTGTTCCAGCTGCCATCGCGATCGCATGTTCTGTGTGGATTGCCATCGGGATTTTCAGGTCATGCCCCATAACCATGTGGCCGGCTGGAGCAATCGGATTCCCGGAGATGGGGGCAGGCACCGCTGGGAGGCATTGAACGATCTGGAGGCCTGCCTGGCCTGTCACCAGTCCAATGCCGAGCAAATTTGCCAGCCCTGTCATGGAAAATAGGAGAATGGGAACCCATGAGAGCGTATTACCGGATTGTATCCTTATTTTTGATTGCCCTGTGGTTGAGCTGTAGTGAACAGCGCATACCCGTGGCCGTTCCCACGCATCCCGCGGGATGGATGGATACCCAATCCCCCAACTTTCATGGAAAGGTACTGCTGGTGGACAGTAGCCTGACGCTTCGAAGCTGCCAGAGTTGCCACGGGGAGGATTTCCGCGGTGGAAAGGCGGGCATCGGTTGTTACGGACAGGGATGCCACATTTCCTTCCCCCATCCGGAGGGGTTTGCCATACCCGGTGCCGAGGCCTTTCATGGGCGGTTCCTGCAACAAACCTTGAATTACGACCTCTCCAGCTGTCAACACTGCCACGGCGAAAATTTTGAGGGCGGCGACAGCAAGGTTTCCTGTTATGGCAGTGAATGCCACCGGGTCTACCCCCATCCAGAAGGATTTGCCGATGAGCAAGATGCGACCTTCCATGGCGTCTACATTGCCGAGAATGTTCAGTGGAACCTGCGGCTCTGTCGGCCCTGTCATGGTCGCACATATGGGGGAAAGGGCATTGCCAAAAAAAATTGCCGACGGTGCCACACGCAGGACAATGGGCCGGAGGCCTGCAATACCTGCCACGGCGATTTTGAGGCCCCGGTACCCCCGTGGGCCAATGCCGCTCCACCAAAGGATCTGGGCGATCACACCCTGCCGGAGGCCATCGGGGTGGGGGCGCATCCACATCATTTGGCCGATACCACCCTGACCACAGCGTACGCGCGGGATTGCCGAATCTGTCATCTGCAACCGGATTCGCTTTTTGCCGCGGGACATGTGGACAATTTGCCTCTGCCTGCAGAAGTGCAGTTTAATCCATTGGCTGCGGATTCGGGTCGGGTGTTGCCGTTGTGGAATCGCGAGCAGGCTACCTGTGCCAGCGTGTACTGCCACGGTGCATTTGTGTTTTATCGGGATAGCAGCCAGTACCCGGCGTTTTATGCGGACTCCGTCATTACGGGAAACTTTGCGACGGTGATCTGGAATCAACCGGAAACCGGGCAGGCGGAATGCGGGACCTGCCATGGGTTGCCGCCCACCGGACATCTGCCCGTGGGCGCATCCAGCTGTGCCAATTGTCATCAGCGGGTGGTGGATGCGGATCTGAACATTATTGGCAAGGATCTGCACATCAATGGCCGGGCGGATGTGTTTTAACCCGGATTATGCATTCGCCTACGAATTACACGAATAATCACTAATAAAAATAATAAAATGCACTTGACTCTATCTGGATGAAAATGTTTTCCCGGATATATTCGCTATTTTGTTAATTTTTTTCGAATTCATTCGCGTGATTCGTGGTTTAACGCTTTATTTGGGTTTAATGCATTATTTGGGTTAAACCGCTGGCGGAACGGTTTCAGAGGGCGGCATTTCCCGGAAATATCAGGCGTCAACTTCGGAAATGATAAAAATCATGTTTGACCCTGATTATCATCATTGTGAATATTCTTGAAAGTTATATTTTTCTCAATGTTCAAAATTTAATGCGTGTGAAATTGCCCGGGCGCTTCCACAGGGGGCAAGTCCCGGAAGAGGGGTTCTTTGACAGCAGGGATTTTTCAGGAAATTTGCAATAGCCGGCAGCGGGATGGCGATTTTGCAGTCACCGAAAACGGCGCGGGAGAATCCCGGTGCTCAATGCCTGTTGGTTGTGGTCCGCTCGCGATGGCTGGATTTTTTACGGGGTGAAGGCCGGGCTATTGGGTATTTCCCATTTTTTTCGTATTATGTAAGCAGGTGTTTCGAATCGAGTTAACGAATAAATTCGGGTCTAATCAAAACGACAAGTAGAACCATGGAAGTGAATCGACGCAAGTTTACCAACTTTTTAATTGGCGGTGGATTACTGGGCTGGCTGGCCAGTGTGTTGTATCCCCTCATCACCTACCTGATTCCTCCCAAAGTGGAAGAACAGTCCCTCAATTCGGTTAAGGCCGGAAAGGTCGATGATTTTCCCCCCAACAGCGGTAAAATCATCAAATTTGGTCGCAAACCGGTGTTGTTGATTCGTACAGAAACGGGGGAATTTCGGGCCTTTTCGGCAATCTGTACGCATCTGGATTGCATAGTGCAGTATCGGGAGGATACCAAACACATCTGGTGCGCCTGTCATAACGGCATGTACGATCTGACGGGGAAAAACATTTCGGGGCCACCGCCACGCCCGTTAATGCCGTACGTGGTGCGGATTCAAAAAAATGAAATCATTATAGAAAAACCAACCAATCTGGGTTAGCGATGAAACGGAACATTTTTAAAAAGGTTTACGACTGGCTGGATGAACGGTACGATTTGACCCCCCTGATCGAATTTGGTAAGCACAAAAAGGTACCGGTGCACGAGCATACAATCTGGTACTACATGGGTGGGGTCACGCTGTTTTTATTTTTGATTCAGGCATTCACCGGAATTTTGCTGTCCATGTATTATCAGCCCGGGCCGGATAGTTCGTACGAGAGTTTGCGCTTTCTGTTAACCAAGGTGCGCTTCGGCTGGCTGATTCGTTCCATTCATAGCTGGTCCGCCAATTTGATGATCTTTTTTGCCTTTGTGCACATGTTCAGCACCTTTTTCACCCGGGCGTACAAAAAACCGCGGGAGCTGACCTGGGTTTCAGGGTTCATTTTGTTGAGCCTGGCCCTGGCCTTTGGATTTAGCGGTTACCTGCTGCCCTGGAACGAGCTGGCGTTCTTTGCCACCAAAGTGGGCACCGAAATTGTAGGTGCCGTGCCCATTGTGGGGCCCATCATCATGAAAGTGCTCCGGGGCGGATCGGACGTTACCGGCGCCACCATCTACCGCTTTTATGCCATTCACATAACCCTGCTGCCGGCGATTTTTATGCTGGTGCTGGCGTTGCATCTGGTATTTGTGCAGAAACACGGCATGAGCGAACCGGAGCACCTGGCCAATCTGCCCGAATCGAAGAAAAAATACATTCCCTTTTTCCCCAATTTCCTGTTACGGGATTTAATTCTCTGGTTGATCGTGTTCGACATTCTGGTCTTTCTGGCGGTCTACTATCCCTGGGAGCTGGGGTTGAAGGCCGATCCATTTGCCCCCGCTCCTGCCGGCATTCGTCCCGAATGGTACTTCATGTTCATGTTCCAGACGTTGAAATTGCTGCCCGGCCACGTATTGTTCATTGAAGGGGAGGTGCTGGGCATTCTGTTGTTTATGGTAGGGGGACTGGCCTGGATGCTGGTACCCTTCTGGGCGCTGAAGGAACGTCCGGGACGGCGCATCCAGCCCATGGAGTTTATTGGTGTGGCGGTGCTGGTGTATATCGGTGTGATGACGATTTTAGGATATGTTTTATAAAAATCTTCAGAGGACAATTATGAAGATCGGGTATCTGGGCATTTTGATGAGTCTTTTCCTGGGTGTTGGCCCACTCATGGCGCAATCCCAGGACGATGATAAAACCACAAACCTGCAACGACTGGTGGAAGTGGATCAGTGTGTGGCCTGCCATATCGACGAAGAGGCGTTGCCCGAGGGGCTGCACGAAAATGACATTCACCTGCGCGTGGGATTATCCTGTGCCGGCTGCCACGGGGGCGATCCCACCTCCGATGACATGGACATTGCCATGGATCCTGCGCGGGGATACGTGGGAATTCCCGACAAGCGGGAGGTGCCCCGATTTTGCGGGAAATGCCATTCGGATATAAACTTCATGCGACAATTCCGGCCGCAGGTGGAAACGGATCAGGAAGAGCAGTATTATACCAGTCGCCACGGAAAGCTGTTGCTGAAGGGCGATACCAAGGTGGCCGTTTGTACCGATTGTCATACCAGTCATGCGGTGTTTCCGGCTTCCGATCCGCGCTCTTCGGTTTATCCCACCAATGTGCCCATAACCTGTAAGAAGTGCCACAGCGATCCCGACTACATGGCCAGTTACAAAATTCCCACCGATCAGTTTGAAAAATATGCCGAAAGTGTGCACGGTCAGGCCCTGCTGAAGAAGAAAGATGTGGGGGCGCCGGCCTGTAACGATTGTCATGGCAATCATGGTGCGTTACCCCCCGGGGTGACCTCCATCGGGCAGGTCTGTGGCAATTGCCACATCAACAATCTGCAATACTTTCAGAAGACCAAGATGGCCGAAGAGTTCAAGAAAATGGATTTGCACGATTGTATTGAGTGCCATGGTTACCATTCGGTGCCGCCGACCAATGACGACATGGTGGGCGTGGGAGAACAGTCCACCTGCATCGATTGTCACGATGAGGGCGATGAAGGCTACAAGGCTGCCGTGCAAATCCGCCAGCTGCTGCTGGATCTAACCACGGCCATCGATTCCGCAAAGGTGCTTAAAAAGCGGGTGCAGATCATTGGAATGGATGATCTGGACATCGAGTATTTGTTAAAGGATGCCCATCAACAGCTGATTCACGCCCGCACGGTGGTGCATACCTTTGATCCCAAACAGGTGGAGGAGAAGACCAAAACCGGGCTGGAGCGGGCGAAAGAGGCCATTCAACTGGCACTGGAGGAAATCAAGGAATATCACCGTCGGCGGAAGGGGTTTCTGTTTGCCACCCTGTTTACCACGCTGTTGATCATCGGGCTGTTTATTAAATTGCGCCAGATTGAATCCGAACAGAAGAGCGAATCCTGATTGTCCCTGTCGGACAGGACCACGAGATTGCCATCCCAGTCATTGGATGGCTGCGGAAAATAGAAAGGGCGGTTCCCGACCGCCCTTTTGTGTTCTGGTGCAATGTGGTTTTCCGGGTGATGGGGCTTATTTCTTTGCGCTGCCGTCGCCCTTGTGCCAGCTGGAAAGGAAGGGAGCGAAGAGATCGATGGGAACCGGGAAAATCGTCGTGGAATTGTTTTCCGAGGCCACTTCGGTCAGGGTCTGCAGGAATCGCAACTGAATGGCCACGGGATACTTGCTGATGATTTCGGCGGCCTGTTGCAGTTTTTCGGCGGCCTGGTATTCTCCTTCGGCGTGGATGATTTTGGAACGGCGTTCCCGCTCGGCTTCGGCCTGTCGGGCCATGGCCCGCTTCATTTCGATCGGTAAATCGATATGCTTGATTTCAACCAGGGAAACTTTCACGCCCCAGGGATCGGAATGTTTGTCGATAATCTCCTGCAGTTCTTTATTGATCTTTTCCCGCTGAGCCAGCAATTCATCCAGCTCCACCTGCCCCACAATGGAACGCAGGGTGGTCTGGGATAACTGCGAGGTGGCAAACAGATAATTCTCCACTTCCACCACCGCCTTTTCGGGATTGATCACCCGAAAATACACCACCGCATTCACCTGAACCGAGACGTTGTCCCGGGTAATCACATCCTGTGGAGGGACGTCCATGACCACCGTCCGCAGGCTGACTTTGATCATGCGATCGATAAACGGGATCAGTAAAATCAATCCCGGGCCTTTGGCCCCGATTAATCGACCCAATCGGAAAATAACACCGCGCTCATACTCCCGTAACACCCGGATGGCACTGGCCAACAGCGCCAGAACCAGAATTAAAATCGTGACAAATGCAGGCATGACCTCCTCCAGAATTTTTCTGACCGCTCAAATTTAGTCATTTCTATTCAAAACCGTAAGATTGAACCTCCTTTTTTTCAGTTAACAGGAGCCGTTTCCGGTTACATGGTGCGATTCGGGAGTTGAAAAACCGTTTGAAAATCCCGCGGCAGGGGCATGCATCGTTTGCATGGAGGCGAATCAGGCTCCTCGTATTTTACGTTGTTGGATTCTCCCCACCCGTCCACTCCTGGTTACCAACACCACGGGGTCGGTCCGGCGATGGGTTACGCTTTGCGATTTCCACCCGTGGATGGTTTCTTGGCTTTCATTTCTCGGTATCGTTTTTTCGCCCGTTCGATGGTCGCTTTCCGGTATGCTTCGTCCTCATGGTAACGTTTACGTGCCAGTTGTTTGGTCTTTTCGCGATAGTCTGGGTCTTGCTGGTAGCGCTGCTTCATCTTGAGGAGGATTTTCTCGCGGTTGCGTTCGTAATAGGTTTTTTTGGCTTTCTGGGTTGCCATGGAGGATTTGCTCGTTTTTGGTTAGGAACCCATTTATTTGAATCATCTGGGATTCTCCTATTCGGTTTCTTCGTCCACTTTTTGAACCCGCAAATGGAGGCCATCCACCCGGGTCACCCGAATGGGGTCTCCTTTGCGGATGGTGTCGCGACTTTTGGCCTTCCAGATTTCGCCGTGCACCATCACCTGACCGGCACCTTTGCGAAACGTTTCGATGGCCTCGCCAAATTCTCCGACCAGGCCTTCGCTACCGGTGGTGGGTTTCTTCCGCTGCGCGCGGATGCCCATCCCGATCGCAAACAGGAAAAACAGGGCCGTGGTGAGGGTGGCCGCGGCAATGACCTTCCAGGATACCCGCAGAAAAGGCAGGGGCGATTCAAACAGCATGAGCGATCCGAGTACCAGAGACACAATTCCTCCGATGGTTAAAAGTCCATAACTGGGTATTTTAATTTCTAATAAGAACAGGATGATTGCCAGAATAATGAGCAGCAATCCCGCATAATTGATGGGCAACGTTTGCAGGGCGTAGAAGGCCAGGATCAGGGAGATGGCGCCGATCACGCCGGGAAAGATGGAGCCGGGATTGTACAGCTCGAATAGAATGCCGTAGATGCCAATGAGCATCAGGATGTAAGCCACATTGGGATCGCTGATCACGTTTAAGACCCGATACCGGAAGGACATCTCGATGCGCTTGATGCGAGCGTTTCGGGTGTGCAGGGTCACCTTTCCCTGACTGGTTTCCACCTCCATGCCGTCCATCAGCACCAGCAGGCTATCCAGGGTGGGGGCAATAAAGTCAATCACGTTTAATTCCAGCGCTTCCGTTTCGGTGATGGAGACGCTTTTGCGGACGGCCTGTTCAGCCCATTCCACATTGCGGCCACGCTTTTCGGCAATGCTTTTGATGAAGGCAACCGCATCGTTGGTAACCTTTTCCATCATCGTCTGGCTGGTGTCCGCTCCCATGCCGAAAGCGACCGGGTGGGCGGCACCGATGTTCGTTCCCGGGGCCATGGCGGCCACGTGGGCGGCCAGGGTGATGAACACCCCTGCCGAGCCCGCCCGGGATCCCGACGGTGCCACATACACCACAATGGGAATGGATGCGGTTAACATGTCCTTAACGATCATGCGCATGGATTTCATCAGTCCGCCTGGTGTATCCAGCATAATCACCAGGGCATGGGCGTTGGCCTCTTCGGCCTTCTCGATGTTATTATGGATAAAATTCTGCGCAACCGGGTTGATGACCCCATCAATCTGAATGACGTGAACAACTTCCTGGGCGTAGAGCGTTCCGGCAATCAGCAGCCATAAAGGAAAAAGTTTTCGAATCATATAAATTTTTTTCTTTTTACTTTGTTCAGTTTAATACATCCGCATTTTTATGTCAAGCCTTTTTCGGTAGGCCGGATTGGCCTGTTCAAAAGCGGTTTTCCAGAAGATCATTGGAAATGATCGCAGGGAGAATATTTTCATCTTGACTCGCTGCCGAATCCGCCGTATGCTGACCGGGAATGAGAAAAAGAATGGAAAGTGGGGAATGGCCATGAAAGATGGTCGCATGACGGTGGGGGAGCTGGCGCGACGCGCCGGTGTGCATCTGGAGACCATCCGCTATTACGAGCAGGTGGGCGTGATGCCTCCGCCCCGGCGAACGAATGCCGGCTATCGGGTGTATGATCAGCAGGATTTAAGGCGGCTGCACTTTATTAAACGGGCCAAGCAGCTGGGATTTACCCTGAAGGAGATCCGCGACTTGCTGGATTTGCGGATGGATCCCGACACCACCTGCGAGGATGTGCGCCAGCGGGCATTGCAGAAGGTGGAGACCATCGAGCGGAAAATTCGGGAGCTGGTGCAGATGAAGCGGGCGCTGGAGCAACTGGCCGCCACCTGTACGGGAGAAGGCCCGGCCGGCGAGTGTCCCTTCCTGGATGCTCTGGAGGCGGTATCGGACAGAGAGGCGCGGCATCAGAAGGATTCGGGGGATTGAGATTGAATGGGGGGGGTAACCCTGATTATGCATTAGAACCGCGAATTACACGAATCAACACCAATAAAAATAATAAACCCAGATTAAGCAATAGCCTACGAATTCACACAAATAAAACCAATAAAATACATTGGATTGTGTCTGGATGAAAATATGTTTCGGGGGGTATTTGCGATTTTGAGAATATGTTTTGGATTTATTCGCGTGATTTGCGGTTTCATGAATAACTTTGGGTTAAACGTAAATAATTCGTTAAACCATGAATCAAGCGAACGAATTCGAAAAAAAAATCAAAAAAATAGCGAATATATCCGGGAAAACATTTCATCTAAATAGAATCAAGTGCATTTTATTATTTTTATTGGTGTTCATTCGTGTCATTCGTAGGCGAATGCATAATCTGGGTTAAATTAAACGCAGATCGCTCAACTCAAAACCCCTGAAAACAGGGGCGTAAACAGAAAATTCCGCCTGGACTACCCGAAAAGCCCCTTCAGAATGTAGTAGAAGATGATGGCGCCACCAGCTCCGATGGGAATGGTGACAATCCAGGAGATGATGATGTCCAGAATGGTTCGCAAGTTCAGGGCGCCAATTCCCCGTGCCAGTCCCACGCCCAGCACTGCCCCCACCAGGGTGTGGGTGGTACTGATGGGCAGTCCCATTTTGGAGGCCAGGACAATGGTACAGGCGGCAGAAAATTCCGCGGCGAAGCCCCGCGTCGGGGTCAGTTCAGTGATTTTCTTCCCGATGGTTTCCATGACGCGCCAGCCCCAGGTGGAGAGGCCGATCACAATGCCCAGGCCGCCCAGGGCTAACGTCCACATGGGAACCTCGGTCTTCAGGGCAACGATGCCCGACTGCAGGATGGCGATCACCGCGGCCAAGGGACCCACGGCATTGGCCACGTCGTTGGCACCGTGGGCAAAGGCCACAAAGCTGGCACTCAGCACCTGAAGGTACACAAAAATTTTCTGAACCGTTTTGTATTCCGAGGTGGTCTGTTCCACCTCTGTCCCCAGCTTAATCTCTTCGTTGATGGTTTTCAGATCCTGGTAGATGTAGGTAAGTTTGTTTTTAATCTCGCCGCGCGATTCCCGGGCAATCCGTTCCAGCTGCTGTACCACCCGGGGCAACTTCTGGCGCACAATGGGAGGCTGACGCTCAATTTCGCGTTCTTTAATCTGCACCGGTTGAATGCGCTGCACCAGAAAATAGCTAACGATGGCGGCAATTCCCCCCACAAGGGCGGCAATGAGGGAAGCATCCCGGAAATTTAAATCCAGATGCAGGTTCTTGAGTCCCTTAAATACCAGTGCCAGGGTAAGCACAAAAAAGACCACAAAAACAATCCAGGGAGCCAGTCGTTTGGCCGCCGCTACGGGATTTTCCTTGTAATAGATGTATTTTCGCAAAAAGTTGAAGACAAAGAAGGCAATGGTGCCGCTCAGCAGTGGAGAGACAATCCAGCTGGCCACGATGGAGCCCACTTTGGACCAGTCCGCCGCATGAATGCCACCGATCACAACCCCAAATCCCAGAACCGATCCCACAATCGAATGGGTAGTGGAAACGGGCCATCCAAAATAGGAGGCAATTTGCAGCCAGATGGCGGCCGCCAGCAGGGCGCCGGTCATGCCAAAGGCCAGCTCCATGGGCTGGCTTTGAAATATTTCGGGACTGATGATGCCCTTGCGGATGGTCTCCGACACGTGCGTGCCCACAAAGAAAGCGCCGGAAAATTCCAGCACCGCGGCAACGATAACCGCCTTTTTGATTGTCAATGCACCGGAGCCCACCGAGGTGCCCATGGCGTTGGCCACGTCGTTGGCTCCAATGCTCCAGGCCATGTAAAATCCAAACCCTATGGCCAGAAAAAGTAGTATCGTTTCTGCAGACATACATTCCTCCTTACTATCAACCGGAGTCGCAAATGGGCGTTCTGTTTAGAACGCTCCCCATTCATTGCTTGATGTCCAGTAGCATCCGGATCCGATTGCCCAGTTTTTCTGCCAGATTCGCCAGCGATGCGACCGTTTGCAATATGCTGATCCACAAATAAAAGCTGGAAAAGGGAAGATTGTCCTCCATGGAGAAAATCTTTTTCAACAGGTTCCGTTGCAAAACATCGGCCTCGTGTTCCATAAATGCGACTTCATCCACCATCTCCTTTACCTTTTCTGCTTCCGGTCCGCCAAAGGAGCTTTCCAGCAATTCGTCCATCTGGCGGATGATGGCGTGGGCCTTGTTGACCGCTTCCACATTCTTATCCAGGAATTTCTTCAGATCTTCCTGCATATCCGGTAGCGGTTCCAGCCGCTTCAGGCTCATCAATACCCCGATGTCTTCAGCCTTGTCGGCAATGGTGTCCTGAAGCGCCAGAATCTCCAGCAGGTCCGCTCGATTTATGGCCAGAAAAATGCCTTTGGGCAGGCTATTGCGGATCTCGTTTTTGGTCAGGTCGGCCATGTGTTCCAGTTCGGAAATCTCTTCCACCAGCTGTTCAATGCGCTGGTAATCGCCCTGGGAATAGGCCTGGAACAGATCTTCCAGCTTCTGCACACATTCGGCAACCCGGGACATGTGGGTTTGAAGCGGAGAGAATGGGGAGCGCGCAAACAAACTCAGAATGCTACGCATGGATCGGTCTCCCATTTTGGGTGAAAAGATGGATTAATCCTTCCCGGTGCCCATGATCGCTGGGAACAGGCATCGGTTGGGGTTCCCTGACATTTGACGGAATCCAGACGCATTTTTCAGCACAGGTAAACCATTCTTAAAGTCAGGTATCCGAAATTTAAGGTCAAAAGTAATAAATTTTTTTCAGGAATTGAAGGGTTAAGAAAATTTTTCGTCTCGTAAACGCGTCGTCAGGTGGATGGGGCAGTGGATGATTTTCAGGTGCCGGGAAGGCCTTATTTAAAATCAAATTGATTTTCCGGTTTGAGAAAAATAACTTGAACCTTCTGAGCACTCATGGCATTCCCGGGTCTTTGATTGGAAGAATGAATGGTGGTTCCGGGCAGCAACGCGGCTGCTTGCGTGTGCCCTCTGACCGGAACCGGAACGAACCGTTTGAACGGTGGGAGGTGGTGTATGAATGGCTCCGCTAAGCCTTTCCACACCTGGATCCTATTCCTGGTGTTGATGATCTTTCACACCCTGTTTTCTCAGGAACCCCGAACCATTGCCCTGACCTGGAAGGACGTGGTGGGAAAAACCCGCTCCAACAATTTGAGCCTGCAGATCGCCTATCAGGATTATCGGATTCAGCAACTGGAAGAACGGAAGGCGCTTTCCCGCTTTTTACCTCAGATTAGCTATCAGGGAGTGGGTACCCGCAACATCGAGCTGCCGGAATTTGTGTTTAAAATAAACGGGCTCACGCAGCGGGTTCGGGTGGGTACCCGCTACAATGTATCCCACACGCTGCAGCTTAATTTGCCGCTGTTTATGGGTGGATTGCGCTGGGCCAATTGGGGGGCACAGCGGGAGCTGCGGAAATCCCTGGCTGAGGAATTGCGCGGGCAGGAGGCGGGGGTGATTTTAAGCGCGTTGCAAAGTTATTATCAGATTTTGCTGGCGGAGATGCTCATCCAGGTAAACGATGGGGCAGTTCGGGTGGCCCGGGAAAATCTGGAACAGGTGGAAAAATTCTACCGTGTGGGCAGTGCCTCCCGCCTGGACGTTCTGCAGGCCCGTTCTCGGTTGGCCGAGGTGGAGCCGGCGGTGCTCTCGGCCCGCCATCAAAAGAAACTGGCGGTGGAAAATCTCAAATTTATCCTGAACCTAAGTCCGCAGGATACCATCGTGGTGCTGGATAGCCTGCAGGTGATGGATTTTCTGGGTCGGCTTGGTGAAAAATCGCTGGATGAGTTGACTGCCCTGGCCCTTCAGCACCGCCCGGAACTGCAGATGATGGCCCATTCAGCGCGGGCGGTGAGCAAGCAAAAAACCATTGCCGCCTCTCAGTTTCTCCCCAGTGTTGCCTTCTCCGCTGCGGTGGATCATCAGGCACAGGTGGATCAGCTGTATCCCGCGGGAACGGATTACGTGCGGGTCAAGCGGGCGCTGATTACCATTCAGTTTCCTCTGTTTCAGGGGAGCGAACGCTGGTGGAATTACCAGCAGGCCCGCGTACAACATAAAAAACTGCAACTCCAACTGCAGCAGCTTCAACAGCAGGTGGTACTGGAAGTCCGGCAACGCTATTTTCAAATGCAGGAAATGTCCCGGAAATTGAACGGTTTGAAAAAAGCCGTGGAGGCATCGCAGGAGAATTTGCGGTTAGCCCGGCTGTATTTTCGCCAGGGAATGGCCACCCAGCTGGAGGTGCTGTCGGCACAGGTGCAGCACATCCAGAATCTTTTGAAATATCATCAGGGCGTGTTTGATTACAACATCAGTCAGCTGAAACTGTTGAAAGCCATTGGCCAGCTGGATGAGATTCTGGAAAAAAACGCAGTTCACGCGCGTCATTAAATAGCCCCTCTTCGGTAACCTTTATCATGTGCCTGAACAGGCTTGAGGAAAGGAAAGCGAGGTGCAAGCGATGATCAACATGCGGATGATTGTATTACTGGTGATGCTGGTTGGTTTATCCTGCCGCCAGCAGGCGGAAATGCCCCGGCAGGAGCCCATTCCCGTGAAAGTGTATGTCGTCCGGGAGGATTCACTGTCGCAATACCTGAGTTTGACCGGTGGCCTGGAAGCCGCCCGGGAAGCCCTGTTGTACAGCAAGGTGACGGAAAAGATGCGGGCAATCCACGTCTCGGTAGGTCAGTCGGTGACGACCGGTCAGTTGCTGGGGCAGCAGGAAAACGAAATTTTTCTGCAGCAGATGAAACAGGCCGAAGCTGCCTATCAGGCGGCGGAAGTGCAATACCGTCTGGTAAAAAAAGAATATGACCGCATGGCACAGCTGTACCAGGAAAATGCCATCTCGGCTCAACAATTTGATCAGGTTAGCAGTCAGCTGGAACAGGTGGATGCCCAGCGCAACCAGGCCCGGGCGGCCTACCAGCTGGCGCGCCAGCAGTACGAAAACACCTTTTTCCGGGCACCGTTTTCGGGGACGGTGGCGGCCATTTATTTTGATGTGGACGACATGGTTCCCGCCGGCCAGCCCGTCTTTCGGTTGCTCACCCCGGGAGCCATGGTGGCCATCCTTCACGTCCCCGAGCGCTACTTCCAGCGGATCCATGTGGGGCAACAGGTGCTGGCTCGCTTCCCGGCCATTCCGGGACAGACCTTTCAGGGGTACATTTTTCGAATGGATTCGGCCATCGATCCCCTCAGCCGCACCTTCGAAATACGGGTGGCCATTACCGATGCCCGCCGAAAGTTGACATCGGGATTGTACGGGGAGTTTTCCATCGAACTGCAGCGAGCCACCCGCACCCTGGTGGTGCCCAAAAATGCCCTGCTGTCTCGAACCGAGGTGGTCATCAATCCCCGCACGGGGACGTCCGAATATCGCAAGCGTTACTACGTGTTTGTGGTGAAGAACGGGACGGCCGTATCCCGCAGCGTGGAACCGGGCATCGAATCCAACGACCGGGTGCAGATCCGCACGGGGCTGACCGCTGGCGATTCATTGATCGTTGTGGGGCAGAAGCTGGTGAAGGAAGGGTTTCCTGTTCGGATTGTGACCGATTAACCCGGATGATGCATTCGACCACGAATGACACGAATGAACATAAATAAAAATAATAAAATCCATTGGATTTGATATGGGTGAGAACCTGTTTCGATGTTCATTCGCGATTTTGTGGATATTTTTGGGTTTCAACGCGTGGTCTGCGGTTTCATCCATTATTTGAGATTAAAGAGAAGGGAACTTCGGTATGCGAATCTCCACCCTGCCCATCGACCGTAAAATTACCTTTTTCATGATTTACCTGATCGTGATTGGGTTTGGATTGTTTTCCCTTACCCAGTTAAAAATCGATCTTTTGCCAGACATTAAATTTCCCGTCATCGGCATTATCACGGAATATCAGGGAGTGGGCCCGGCAGATATTGAAAATCTCATCACCCGGCCGCTGGAGGAAACGGTTTCTGCCACCAAGAACGTGAAGAAAGTGTATTCCCAGTCCGCCCAGGGTTTTTCCATCATCATTCTACAATTCGATTGGGGGACGGATATCGATCAGGCGGAAAATAACGTCCGCAAGCGGCTGGATTTAGTGCGGGGTTTGCTACCAGATGAGGCCAAAGATCCGCTGGTGTTTGCCTTTGATCCCTCCCTGCAGCCGATCATGTTCCTGGGGGTCAGTTCGTCGTTGCTGGGGCCGGCGGAGTTGCGCAAACTTTCGGATGAACAGATTGAACCCCTGCTGGAGCGGGTGGAGGGTGTGGCGGCCGCCAGTGCCCTGGGAGGATTGCAACGCCAGGTCAATGTGCGGGTCAATCCCATTCAGCTGGCCGCTTACAATCTGTCGTTGCAGGATGTGGTGCGGGCCATTCAGTTGCAAACTTCCCTGCTACCGGCCGGTACCATCGAAACACCAACAACCAATTTCAATCTACGAATCGTCAGTGAATACCATCGCATTGCCGACATCGAGAATGTGGTGATCAAGTACGAGAAAAACGTGCCCATTTATGTTCGCGATGTGGCGGTGGTGGAAGATGGCTTCAAGGAGCGGTTTGGGGATGTGCGTACCAATTACAAGCCGGGCGTGATCTTGCAAATCAATAAACAATCGGATGCCAACACCGTGCTGACCTGCCGCAATGTGAATCGCGCCCTGCCGCAAATTCAGGAAATTTTACCCGAAGGGACGGAAATCGGCGTCATCTTCGACGCGTCGGAATTCATCATGCGTTCCATTAATAATTTGCGCAATACTGGCTTTCAGGCGTTCTTTCTGTCTTTCCTGGTTCTGCTGTTCTTCTTACGCAACCTTCGGGGAAGCATCATCATGGGCATTTCCATTCCGGTGGCGGTGGTGGCCACATTTGCCATCATGCTGGCGTTCAACCTGACGCTGAATATCATTTCCATGGCGGGATTGGCTCTGGCCATCGGGTTGCTGGTGGACAATTCCATCGTGGTGCTGGAAAACGTCTTTCGTCACCGGGAGAAGGGCGAATCGCTGTACCAGGCCGTGGATGTGGGCACCACCGAGGTGGGCATGGCGATAATTGCTTCCACATTAACCACGGTGTCGGTTTTCATTCCGGTGCTCTTTGTGCCGGACATTGCCGGGGAGCTGTTCAGCGATATGGTCATCGTGATCTGTTTCAGCCTGATGGCCTCGTTGATCATTGCATTAACCTTAATCCCATTGCTGTCTCACCAGCTGCTGCAAACGCCGGTTGTATTGAAGGGGCCTGCCTGGGTGCAGCGGATGAAGGACGTTGTGGGGCGGTGGATCATCGGATTGAATGCCTGGTATGGTGGGGTATTGCACTGGTCACTGCGGCACCGGGGACGCGTGTTATTATCGGTGTTTGGATTGTTCGTGCTGGCGATTATTCTGGCGGCGACGCTGGGTGGCGAGTTCCTGCCCCGCACCGATCAAAACCTGATTATCGTTCGCATTGAACGAGAAATTGGCACCCCGCTCAAACAAACCGAACAGACCGTGTTACAAATCGAACAGATCGTCCGCGAAGAAATCCCCGAAGCCGAAAATGTTTACGTCACCTTTGGTGCCACCGAGGGTATTGCCGCCCTGTTTACCGGAACCGGCAGTCACAACATGTTTTTGCGGATTCGGTTAACCCCCATGGAAAAACGCAAGCGAAGCCAGTTTGAAATCGAAGATCGACTGCGGGCGCGGCTGAAAGAAATTCCGGGCATCACGTACGAATTTATCCAACCGGGCACGTTCACCACGGAGCGCCAGATCGAAGTGAAAATTCTGGGGTTTGATTTGACCCGTGGACGCGCCATTGCCGAGGCTATTAAGCGCAAGATGGAACAGGTGCCGGGACTGGTGGACATTACGCTGAATATGAAAGAGGGCAGTCCGGAGCTGCAGATTGTTCCCGATCGACAGCGCCTGAACGATCTCAAACTTTCGGTGCTGCAGCTGGCGGACTACATTTCCACTGCCATTCAGGGAAAGGTGGTGGCCCTCTACCGCGAGGCCGGGGAAGAATACAATGTTTACGTCCAGTTTGATGAGCCCTTCCGGAAACAAAAGGAAGCCCTGGAAAACCTGCTGATTCCTTTGTGGAATGGCAAACGCATTCCCCTGTCGGAAGTGGCCGAAGTCCGGGAAGATATTGCTCCTACAACGATTTATCGGGAAAACCAGCAGCGGTTTGTCTCCGTGGGGTGCGATTTGTCAGGAATCGATCTGTCTTCTGCAGTGCGGGAGATTCGCCGGATTATCCGCGAAACGCCCATCCCGTCCGATTTTCAGGTGATCATCGGTGGCACCGCGGAAGATCAGCAAACCTCGTTCTTTTACCTGACCATCGCCTTCTTTGCCGCCATTATTTTGGTGTACATGGTCATGGCCTCCCAGTTCGAGTCGTTGATCGATCCGTTTATCATCTTTTTCACCATTCCCCTGGCATTTATTGGAGCGGCCTTTATGCTGTTCATTACGCAGACGCCCATCAGTGTGATGTCTCTGGTGGGACTGGTGATGCTGGTGGGGATTGTGGTCAACAATGGGATTGTGCTGGTGGATTACACCAATCAGTTACGGCGGCGGGGGATGAAACTCTACCAGGCGGCGGAAGAAGCGGGACGGGTGCGCATGCGCCCGGTGCTGATGACCGCCCTGACCACCATTCTGGGCATGGTGCCCCTGGCGCTGGAGCTGGGTGCCGGATCAGAAAACTGGTCGCCCATGGCCCGGTCTGTCATTGGCGGTATGCTGGTCAGTACCGCATTTACGTTGATTGTCGTGCCCATCTTTTACACCCTGTTTGAAGAATGGGCCATCAAAATTCGGCGCAAGCTGGGGTGGGGCGCAAGGGAATAGGGCCAGCTCATCCCAAATGTTGCTTTAAACTGTGAATGATGTGAATAAAACCAAAAATATCCACAAAAGCGCGAATAAACACCGAAACAAGTTTTCATTCATATCAAATCCAATGGATTTTATCCCCAATAATGTGTTAAACCACGAATCACGCGAATGAATTCGAAAAAATCAATAAAATAGCGAATATATCCGGAAAAACATTTTCATCCAGATAGAATCAAGAGCATTTTATTATTTTTATTTGTGTTAATTCGTGTCATTCGCGGTTCTATCGCATAATCCGGGTTAAAGTCTTTCTCCAGCCGTCGATGATAAAAATGTTGCATTATAAAATATTTTGATTGAATAGCGAATGGGGTTATTTTAGACCAGTACCCACCCGGTCAGGATCTGAGGGGGCAGATAAATAAATGGATGGTGGATTTGGGGGTTGAGAGACTTACCCGGTTGTTTAATTACCAATCATTAAACTAATGGAGGTCTGTTATGCATAATATTCAACAACGATTTGCCTGGTGGCTTTTTCTTGGATGGATGTTGGCATTTCCTTTACTGGCATGGGCCGGTGGAGAACCCATTCCCGAGTCGTACCTGTTTTCCGATCAAAGCAAACCACCGATTCTGATGAAACCCGTGGATGCCAGAGAAATGCAGCAGGAACTGATTCGGGAACGCTACATCAAGGCGGGATTGGATGAGAATCAGGCAGAATGGTTGTCCCGCATACCCCAATTCAGTGATGAGGTGCCACAATTACTGGCCGTCACCAAGTTCCGGGTAGATAGTGTCATTTACGTCAGGGATAGTGTCCGCTACAAGGAAATATATGAATACAACGCCGACAACAGGTATCTCCGCTTTGTCCGGTATGTGTGGAATCCCGATTCTGCCCGCTGGGAAAACGAAATCCGAACCCTCTCGATTTACGATGATCAGGGCGAATTAATCGAAAGAATTTACGAATATTGGGATACCGTTGCCAGAAAGTGGGTGCCTTCCTCTCGCTCCCTGTTGAGCTACGATTCAAATGGTTATCTAATTGAATTTCGATCCCAATCATGGAATCCGGATTCCACCCGCTGGGAGAACACCTGGAGGTCGTTATATTGTTTTAATGCGGATGGGAAGTTGGTTGAATCGGTTTATCAGGAATGGGATATTGTCTCAGCAAGCTGGAGGAATGTATCTCGATATCTTTATACATATAATCCAGATGGCAAGATGGTAGAATACGAACGCCAGGTGTGGAACGATGACACCGGGCAATGGGTAGGCGATTACAAGTATATTTACGAATGGACTGAAGATGGATGGTATGCAGGCTCCATCTATATGCGGTGGGATGCCAATCTGGGGCAGTATGTGAATATAAGCCGATCAATTGTTCGATACGAAAATGGCCGCTGGGCGGAGATCACCAGTTATTCCTGGGATTCGCAGTTAAATGACTGGGTATTCAGTTCTCGAACGTTATATCATTATGATGAGAATGGAAACTATGCCGGGTTTACGTATCAGCAATGGAATGCCGATTCCAGCCGCTGGGAAAATCAACGCCGATCGATTTATTATCGAAATGCAGAAGGCCGTATTGATAGCATCAAGTATCAGCAATGGGAAGCCTACAGCTTGGATTGGTTAAATACCGTAAAATATGCTTACCTGTATGATGCAAATGGTTATCTGGCGCAAACCATTGCTTTTTGGTGGGATCTCCAGTTTAACGAGTGGGTTAATGATTGGCGCAAAATTTTTGAGAATAATGCCCAGGGTTTTCCGGAGTATTTTCGCTTCGAAAGCTGGGATGGATCGGCCTGGGTGGCGGCAAAAGGTGGCTTCTGGTTCTGGGATTCGTTTCATTACTTTTATTATTATGCCTATGAAGTCTTTGTCTTTTATGCCGTTATCACCGGGATTGACGATCCGACTGTTTCTGTCTCCAGTGGTTTTCAGCTCTACCAGAACTATCCCAATCCATTCAATCCCGTGACCACCATCCGGTTTCACCTGCCGGTGAAGATTCAGGTGAAGCTGGAAGTGTATAATGCCCTGGGACAGTTGGTTAAGACTCTGGTAAACAAAGAGCTCGGTGCTGGACAGTACGAGGTTCAATTTGAAGCCCGGGATCTGCCCAGTGGCATGTATTATTTCCGGCTTTATACCACCCGGTTCCAGCAGACGCGAAAAATGTTGCTCTTGAAATAAAGCGAATGGAAAATGGGGAACAGATATTAAATCCCGGGGCTGTGGCCCCGGGATTTTTTCATTGAACGAACCGGCTATCAGGTGAAGATGATCGCGCCGCCGGCAGCTATTTCGTAAAATTGCCCCACGGTCAGTACATCGGCTACTTCATCAATCAAATCTTCTTTGGTGAAATGGAACATATCCATGGCCGCTTTACAGGCGTAAATGTTCGCCCCCGCCGCTGCAATCATTTCCAGAAATTCATCCACTGGTGGAATATCCAGTTTGTCCATTTCCTTAAGCATCATCCGGGTCACCATTGCGGACATGCCGGGAATGATGCCGATGATGGGTGGAATGCCCAGCGCTGGATTCCCTACCGTATCCACACGGATTTTTTTCATTTTCTTTTTGTGAATGGCATGCAGGCCGAAGAACGTAAAAAAGATATTCGCCTCGATGCCCTCCATTCGGGCACCATTGGCCATGATCAGGCCAGGATAAATCCCCTCCACCGTTCCCCGGGAAATGATAATCGATACTTTGCCTAATTTTTCTTTGTCTACCGCCATCGGTGCCTCCTGTGGTTTTGGCGTTCTGGATTATTGTTCAGGGTTAGACGCAGCCCTGAGGTTTACCCAATCCCGCAATTTTCGCGGCTTTTTTGGCCGGGCCGTCCGGGAAAAGGCGATACAGATCCTGTACCGGAATTCCCCCGGCGTTTTTGATGCGCCGGATGGTGGGAATCTGCCCGCGCTCTTTAAAGTCCTGCCGCATAAACCGAATGACCTTCCAGTGTTCTTCCGTAAGCTCAATGCCTTCTTCCCGGGCCAGCGCTTCCGCAATGGCCTCGTTCCAATCGTCTGGATTCAACAAAAAGCCTTCGGCGTCTACTTCGATGCTTTTTCCGGCAATGGTTTTGGTTGCCATGGTTAATCCTCCTGTTTCGTTTCTGTCCTGGATTGTAGAGGTTTTAATAATTCCCCATTTTTGGAAGCCATGTTTTTCAGGAACTGAATCATGAAAGCAATGCCCCGCCGCATTTCCGGGTCGCGCAATGCTTTAAAGATCTTCCAGTAGGATACTTCCTCTTCAATTTCAATGTCCATCTCCTTAAAGAAGCTCAGCGCGTTGTTGACTGTGGCCAGCATTTCGGGCTGGGTCAGGTTCTTGACGGTGATCAGAATGTGTGCGATGTTTTCCCGAAGCAATCGGACGTCTTCTACTGTAAATGAGGTAACGATGGTATCGATAATTTTCAGTGCTTCGGCCATGAAGTCGAAATAGCCCTTTCGATCCAGCTCATCCAGGGTTTGCATGAGCTCCAGAACCACCTCTTTGGTCAGCGGGCCGGCATCTTCCACAAAGCTCATCAGGCTTTCCAGTTGATCCATGAGTTTGCTGAGATTCCGCACGTTGCGCAGCAACTTTTTTAGAAGGTGGAGCACATCACCGGTATCGATGTGCTGGGCCACACCGTCCAGTTCCTCGACCGCAGCCTGAAACACATCGCGGGCAATTAAGTTGAGATCCGATTTCAGTTCCTCCAGTTCGCGCCGTCGCCGACGCTCGGCCTCAATCTCACTGACGATATAGTTCAATTGCTGCTGAATGGATTCCAGTTGTTGTTGAATGGTTTTGTTTTCCATGGTTATCGCCTCTTTCCTGCCATGTTCATTTGTGCTTCGATGGGTAATTCTGCTCCTTTCAGGAGCAAATTCCAGTACATCCAGCGGAACATCATTTTGCCCCAGTGGTTCATCCGGGTTTCCTCTAAAAGCGAGTAGGGGCCAATGCCGGGTAAGGGAAATTTCCCCGGCAACGGTTCCACCGTGTAGTTGAAATCGATCAACAGGCCTTTGCCAAAGCCCGATTCGATGAAACAATTGGCGTGTCCGTCAAAGTCCGGGAGCAGGGGGCGTCCGTCGATGTAGCGCAGAATGTTTTCGAACAGGATTTCCGATTCGAAATGGGCAACCGATCCCGCTTTGGAGGTGGGCACGTCGGTGGCATCACCAATCACGAAAATATTTTCCCACTGTTTGGATTGCAGCGTGTGCGGATCGGTGGGGATGAAGTTCAGATCATCACCCATACCCGAACGTCCGATAACGTCCGCGCCCATGATGGTTGGGACAATGACCAGCAGATCATAATCCACCTCGCGACCATCCCAGGAGATGAGTTTGTTCCGGGTGCTATCCACTCGACCGGTGTTAAATTCAGCCACCAGGCGAATGTTTTTCTTTTCCAGGAAATTTCCCAGATATTTGGACGCGATGGGTTTGGTAAATGCTCCGGGCAGCGGGGTGACGTATTCGATCTCCACCTTATCCCGAATGCCCTGTTCGGTGAACCACCAGTCCGCCAGGAAAACGAATTCCAGTGGGGCCACCGGGCATTTGATGGGCATTTCCACCACGTTCATTACCAGTTTGCCGCCTTCCCAGTATTTCAAATGCTGGGCCAGCGCACAGGCGCCATCCACGGTGTAAAAATCGAAGATATTCTGCCGCCAGCCGCCGTCCAGCAATCCTTCGGTTTCTTCGGGATGGATGTGGCTTCCGGTGGCAATGATCAGGATGTCGTAGTTCAGCACCTTTCCGTTCTGCAGTTTCACGCGATTGCGATCGGGTTCGATCAGCTCGATGGGAGAAATGATCACTTCAACGCCTGGCGGGAAAAAATCCCGTTTGGGCTTGATAACATCCTGGCGGGTGTATATGCCAAACGGAATGAATAGAAATCCGGGTTGATAATAGTGGATTTCGTCCTGATCCACCAGAGTGATCTGCCATTCGCGTTTGTCCAAAACCGGGGCCAGTTTATTCACCATGATGGTTCCCGCGGTGCCAGCCCCCAGAATAAGCAATTTCTTCATAGCAACCCTCGCTTGTTTTATGTGTTCGATGTTTGATTGTTATCGATAACGGGCTCGCCCCGCTGGAAAATGATTTGTTTCAAACTGTGGCAGTTGATGGGCAACCGATACACCGGGCATTCCCGGCAATTTTGGTGTCGACATTTTTGTCCCACGTCCCGCACACTCCAGCAGGGGCCCTGCACCTGATGATACACCGGACACGTTCGGCAATCCGCGTCCAGTCCCCCGAGATATTCCCAGCAGGGGATCAGGGCATACAATTTGCGAATGCCCTGAAGATTCAACCCGTGTACGGTAATCATCTCCCGAATGCATTGCAGGCGTTCCACATCGTGCAGGGAATACATCCGCCGTCCACCGGGCGTTTTGTGTGGCAGCACCAGGCCTTCCTGCTCGTACAGGCGCAGCGTTTGCACGGCCACTTTCAGCAGTCTGGCAACGGTGCCGATGGTGAGCACGGGTTCATATTTTCCAATGGTCTCCTGCACGAGTCTTTACCTCAAGTTTTCAATGCGTCATTTCTACATTGCACACTGTAGAAAGGCAATTGCGATGCCAGTGAGGATTGTGTTAATGAGAATTAATATAATTTATTAATCTACAGAATGTTACGTATTGGTTGAATTGTTTTACAAATGTGAATGAATTCTCAGATTTGAGAGAGAAAGGGAAGGGAGATTCTCAATTTTAAGAAAAGTGGGAAGTGAGAGGCAGTAGGCAGTTGGCAGTATGCAGTAGGCAGTGGGCAGTTAGCAGATGGCCTTTAACGAATACGGTAGCCGCGGGCATTCGCCTGGGCGTGTAGACCGGACATTTTTTGGTAGTTGTAAATGATGAACAATGTAGGCTCGTCAGGAATCTGTGGAGGGACAATTTCATCCCATGCAATCTGTACCAATACATCGGTATCTGTTAGAACACTTCCCGAATCTTTTGGACTGGACACTCGGGCATAATCAGCGCGTGAACAAGCCCCTGTGGTTTCCTTTAAACCCAAATAATGCGTTCACCCACGAATCACGCGAATGAAGCCAAAAAATATCTACAAAATCGCGAATAAACCCTGAAACACATTTTATCCAGCTATCATCAAATGGATTTTATTATTTTTATTCGTTTTAATTCGTGTAATTCGTAGGCTATTGCATGATCTGGGTTAAAACACAACGCTGATGAGGCAATAGCTTACTTTAAAAACCGCCATCTCGAATTTAGGTGTTCATAATCCTGTCAACTGCCCATAAAGCAATTGCAAATCTCAGGTATGCTAACCATTGCCATCAGTTTTCGGAACATTTTCCAGATAAATGATGCTTTTTTTGTAGTAATTTCTCTAAAATGCGTTTAATTTTTAGTAACATTGTTACGAAAACGGTGCCGTTATCTTTAATAAACTCAGCTGTTTGTGATTTAATTATTTTTGACTTTGTCGACAGGAAACTGAATTTATTCTTTTTTCCCTCAACCCCAATTAAAGATACACAATCAACTATGGAGTGATATTATGAAACCTTTGAAAAAATACTTGTATTGACGAATTAAAAATTCGACGAAAAAATCTTAGACAAAATCAATTCAATGAAATCAATTCGTAGCCTAAAATTAACAAATTTTCCTCCATTACCCTTTCTTTTCATCGCCAAAGGGACTTTAAATACTTGTGCAAATCCCTTAATTATTCCCTCAAAAGGGTTTTTCCCGGTGAAACCCATAGGGGTTTTTGAAATGAGCAAATACGCATTCTACCACGCCTCTTACTCGACTCTTTTGTTTATTCCGCTTCTTTTGATGATTCTACAACGTTCGATTTCGATAGGCCCTGTCCAATATGCCACAATGCACGCCTTGGCTACAAAGCTACCGTTTCCTCGAATGTTCTGCATAAGCCTTATCCGCAAACACCGAAGTTTCATCCCTACAAAGCCGTTTCTCAAACTCCTGGGAATCATGAACACTGGCCGCCGTAAAACTGCCCTGACGGATAATCCCCGGACCTTCATCAACTCCAATGTGAGCTTTATACCCATAGTAGCTACGATTGCCACGCTTAAGAAAATCCGCATCCCTGTCCTGCTGCAGAGAGGGGCTTTCTTCATTGTCCCCACTATCGGGTGTTTTCTTGCGGGGACACCGCGCCGCCTGGATAATACTGGCGTCTATAAGGGTACCTCTGCGCAGGATGAGGCCTTTTTCTTCCAGCATGTACATAATAAGATCAAAAAGCTTC
>JAADJD010000037.1 GCA_013150955.1 Calditrichota bacterium | reverse complement strand
GGCGATGAATTGCGTTTTATGAAATAATTTTGTCCAAAAATTTTTTGGTAAATTCTCAATTCGACAATACAAGCATTTTATCAAAGGTTTCCTGTTTTTTTAGATTGGAAACTTGTTGCTGGCTGGACTGACCCGAAATTCCCGATGGGCCATTTGTGTTTTACCTTGAACGGCGTTATTAAATTCCCACTGGCAACGATTTCCTGTTCTCTGAAAGCGGAAAATTCATTACATTCGCTACTGGATGAGAAAGGGTGAACACGGTAAAGGCATGATCCGGTATTTGTTGCTCTGGATAGTTTGTGCCATTTGTTTGACTTTTACTCAAGAGCATACGCATCTGGATTGGCATCGCCTTTCATCGGTAACCGTCGCTGAATTACCGGCCTACCTGGAGGCGCTGGAGGATACTCTGGATCGCTCGCCGGTGCATGCCCGCCGATACCTGTCGATGCTGGAACCCGTTGTCTCGCTTTATCCTCAATCAGCGGCCTACCGTCAATTTTTGTTTTTAAAAGGGCAATATTACTACACTCTGGGGGATTATTCCCGTGCTCTCTCGATTTATCTGGATTGCGCCCGCCTGGCGGGGGAAGGGGATCACACGCAGGACTATTTGCGGGCATTGAGCAACGTCGCCACGGTTTACGCCCGCATGCAGCGATATGATGAATCCAATCAGCAGTACTGGCAATTGATCCCCCTGGCCCGGCAGTTGCCCGATTCCCGGCGATTGCTCATCATTTATGTGAACATGGCCAATAATTTTATTTCGCTGGGACAGCTGGACTCGGCAGCGGAGTATTATCAGCGCGCGTTGCCGCTGACCCGGAGCGGATCGTTTTATCGGGCGGCGGTGGAGATTAATCTGGCGCGACTGAATGTCAAGCTGGGGAATTACGAACAGGCGCGCCGGCTGGCCAGGCGGAGTGCGGCTTATGCCGATTCGGTTCAGAATGTGGAAATGTATCTGGAAAGCCTGGCGAACATGGTAAACAGTTACAAACGGGAGAAGCGTTGGTCAGCGGCCTTAAGACTGGCCCTTCGCGCCGAATCGTTAGCGCAAAGGCATCGGCTGCGGCTTCAGTTGAAAGATGTTTATTTGAATCTGGCGGAAATCCATCAGGCCATGACCAATTATCCCCGGGCCGTGAAATACTTCCGGCGATACGATGCACTTAAAGATTCCCTTTATAACGAATCCCTGGCCCGGCAGATGAACGAGCTGCGGGTTCAATACGAGATGGAAAAAAAGGAACAGGAAATCGCCTACCAGAAAGCCCTGCTGCGGCGGAAGGAATGGGAAGTTCGGTACCTTTCGGCTGGGGGATTGAGCATTCTGGCATTGTTGTTTGGTGTGTTGTATCTTTATCGGAAAAAGCACCAGGCGTATCGACTGCTGGTACAGCGGAGTTTGCAATGGAGTCAACACCTGGAACCCGCAGAGCATCGCGCTCACAATCCAGCGGCCAATGGCTGGCAGATTGATCCCGATAAAGAAAAAGAAATCATCCACCAGATTGAAGCCCTGTTAATCGGACAAAAAATGTATCTGGAACCCGATCTGACGATCGAAAAATTATCCAGCCGTCTGGGCGTGCATTCCCGCTACCTGTCCCGAATCATTAATGAGCATTACGATGCCAGTTTCCCCAATTTTATCAACACCCTGCGGGTGAAAGAGGCCATCCGGTTGTTTACCCAGGAACCGTATACGGAGTATTCCATTCAGGGCATCGGGGAATCGGTCGGATTCAAATCCAAATCATCGTTCATTGCGGCATTCAAGAAGGTAACCGGGGTGACGCCGGGTTATTTTCGCAAGCAGCTTCGCCGGCTTTAGGGGGAGGTGTTCACCGCGAATCACGCGAATGAGACCAATAAACCCAAATAAAGCGTTAAAACCACAAATCACGCGAATGAATTCGAATAATCCCAAATAATGCATTAAACCGCGCGAATCACGCGAATGAAACCCAAAAATATCAATAAAATCGCGAATAAACCTCGAAACGAATTTTCATCCAGATCTGATCTAATGTATTTGAATATTTTTATTTGTGTTAATTCGTGCAATTCGTGGTCTATTGCATAATCTGGGTTTATTAGTGTTAATTCGTGTAAGTCGTGGTCTGAAGCATAACATGGGTTTAATTGTGTTCAATCGTGTCATTCGCGGTTCTAATGCATAATTCGGGTTAAAGTGGCAGTGCCCGTTTGTTAAAGGGGTGGGTGGGATTCCCTTCCCACCGACTCAGGCCATCAGGAAAAGGTATCGGAAAACGAATAGCAGGGCGAAGATGCGAATGAGCCAGGGCACTTCCTGCAGGCGGCCGGCCACTGCCTTCAACAGCGTGAAGGAGATGAAACCAAAGGCCATCCCCTCGGTGATGCTGAAGGTGGTGGGCATAAGCATGATGGTCAGGAATGCCGGGATGGATTCAGTGAAATCATCCCATTGAATGCGACGCACATTTTTCATCATAAAGCAGCCAACGATTATGAGAGCCGGTGCCACCACCGGGTAGAGGTGAAGCCCCTCCCCATATTCAATGCCGCCGCCAATCATCTTCACCAGCGGTGTGAAGAACAGCGCCAGTAGGAAGAGGGTTCCGGTTACCAGGTTGGCCAGTCCGGTGCGCGCCCCGGCACTCACTCCGGTGGAACTTTCGATGTAGCTGGTGATGGTGGAGGTACCCAGAAGCGTGCCCGCCACGGTGCCAATCGCATCGGATAGTAATGCCTGTTTGGCTCGCGGTAAGGTACCATCTTCTCGCAGAAAGCCAGCTTCCTGGCTGACGCCGATCAATGTTCCCACGGTGTCGAACAAATCCAGGAAGAAAAAGACAAAGATGATGGATAGCATGCCCAGCTGAATGGCGCCGGTCACATCCAGTTTAAGAAACGTTGGCTGCAGGTTGGGCAGTTTTCCGAACACGCCTTCGTAATGCACCATGCCGGTGACCAGTCCCACCAGCAAGTTGGCCAGTATCCCGATAAGGATGGCCGCCCGCACGCCCCTGGCAAACAGAATACCCATGATGGACAGGCCGAACAGAGAAAGCAGTACAGGAGGGGCGGTCAAATCCCCCAGCCCCACCAGTGTTCCCGGATGATCCACCACAATGCCGCTCCACTCCAGCCCCACCATGGTGATGAGCAGCCCAATTCCGGCAGCGATCGCATTTTTAATGCCCGCTGGTACGGCATTGATCAGATGTTCTCTTAATCCAACAAAAGAGAGAAGAATAAACAGGACGCCACTGATGAAAATGGCGCCCAGTGCCTGTTGCCAGCTGTAACCCAGCGTCAGCACCACAGTGTAGGTAAAGAAAAAATTGTGCCCCATGGCCGGTGCCAGCGCAATGGGGTAGTTGGCCAGAAACGCCATTAAAAATGTGGCCAGAGCACTGGAAATGCAGGTGGCCGCCAGAACCGCCTCCATATCCATGCCCGCCTGGTGCATCACTATCGGCTGCACAAAAATGATGTAAGCCATGGTCATGAAAGTGGTAATACCGCCCGAAATCTCTCGCCTTATTGTGGTTTGGTTTTCGGAAAGCTTGAACCAGCGTTCCAGCATGACCGACTCCTCGTGTGTTTCCTCTGCCGACCTTTGTTCTCAAAAATAGCAAAATCGGGGAAAATTTGAAATAGGGTGTCGGGGATTTTCAATATCCACGAAGTCTTTCGCTGCGAATAACGCGGATTAGCGGAAATAAACCCAAATAATGCATTAAACCGCGAATCACGCGAATGAACTAAAAAATGTCAATAAAATCTCGAACAAAACTCGAAACGAATTTTCATCCAGATATATTCAATGTATTTTATTCGTGTTCATTCGTGCAATTCGTGGTCTAATTCATAATCTGGGTTTAACACCTATGGTGGTACTCTGGATTTGGAGCCGCCTTTTTTCTTTCTTAAATTTTTATTTTGTCAATTGGAGAATCCTCATGCGTTTACCCGAACCCTTACTGGACGGCCATCTGATTCGCCGGTATAAGCGGTTTCTTGCAGACATTGCATTGGCTGACGGACGTCAGGTGACTGCCCATTGTCCCAATTCCGGGAGTTTGTTGAGTTGCAACATTCCCGGTAGCCCTGTCCGCATTTCGGTTAGCGACAACCCGCGCCGAAAATTAAAATACACCTGGGAGCTGGTACGGGTAAATGATGTTTGGGTAGGCATCAACACCCATTATCCCAATCGTCTGGTAAAGGAAGGGATTGAACAGGGCATTATTCAGGAACTGCAGGGATACGAGCAGATTCTTCAGGAAGTGCGCTACGGAGAAAACTCCCGGATCGATCTGTTGTTGCAGTCGGGAAACGACCGGTGTTATGTGGAGATTAAAAATGTCACCCTGGTGGAAAACAGTGTGGCCTATTTTCCGGATGCCGTTACTGTGCGGGGGCAGAAACATTTGCGGGAGTTGATGGCGATGGTGGAGGCGGGGCATCGGGCCGTGATCTTTTTTCTGGTGCAGCGGGAAGACAACCATCAGATGGCCCCGGCTGATCATATTGATCCTGAGTACGGGCGCCTGTTACGACAGGCCCATGATGTGGGAGTGGAGATTCTGGCTTATCAGGCACACGTCACCCCAGAGGAGATTACCGTGAACTTCCGCCTGCCCGTGCGATTGTAACTATTCCGCAAAGCCGTGGGCTTTCAGCCATTCCAGCGTATGGATGACTTCATCGTAAGAACGGATCTCCATGATGAATGGCACGCCATCCACCACGGGATGTTTCAAAATGGAAAGGTAATCGATTTTCCCGTTCGGAAGGCCCAGGTGGTCGTCCTTTTCGCCCATATTGTTGTGCGCATGGATCTCCAGCAGATAGGGGTGAATTGCTTCCAGATATTCGGGAATATCCAGGCCGTGCAAAAAGGCATGGGCCACATCGAACAGGGCTCCCAAATTGGGATGGTTGATCTTTTGAAGCATGGCCGTATGGTTTTCCGCATTCCAGACCAGCGACACGTGCTTTTGTGGCGGTGCATTTTCCAGGGCCACCTTCACCCCTTTTTGTTGCCCGTAATCGGCCAGTTCCACCAGCGTTTCGATGAGATGGCGTTCGGCAATCTGCAGGAATTCTTCTCGCCGGGGACTGCGGGCAAATTCCTGGTACACTTCCCCATCGTGTAAAACAATAATCTCGGATTCAAAATAGGCGGCAAGATCGATGTACTCCTTGTAACTTTTAATATTGGCCTCTTTGATTCGGGGATTCAGCGTGGCCAGATTGATGTCATACATGGTGGTGTGAATGGTCGTCTTCAATGGGGTTCGGGAAAGTACTTCGCGGTAAAACTTAAAATCCGATTGTGGGGTGATTCCAGGGAAGAAGAAAGGCGCCTCTCCCCGGAATTCGATGTATTGAACAAATGGGTATTTTTGCACGACTTTCAAAATCATTTCAAATTCTTCCGGGCGATTAAAAAATACGGTGGCACCAAGTTGTAGTCCCATAGGACGCCTCTCCTTTTATGAGCTTACATGTTTAATGGTAAAAGGATGGGAAGTCAAGCCAATTTTAAGCCATTGGCGACTTTTTTATCGGGAACAGCCAGAACCACGGTACCGTCGGATTGGATAAATCCGGTAACCAGGCATTCAGATTGGAATGGCCCGATTTGCTTCGGGGGAAAATTGGTTACGCAGATGACCTGCTTTCCCACCAGTACGTTGGGGGTGTAGAGATCCGTGATTTGCGCGCTGGAAGTTTTCACACCCAGAGGGCTTCCGAAATCGATCCAGAGCTTATAGGCGGGTTTCCGGGCTTCGGGAAAATCTTCGGCCCGGATGATGGTGCCGACCCGAAGATCGACCTTTTCGAATTCCTCCCAGTGGATGGTGGTGTGGGTCATTTTCCTGGCCTGTCCGTTTTTACTGAGATGTTTTTTGCAAAACTCCGTGATTCTGGTGAAGTCCAAACCCGTGTTTAAATACGTTTTCCGTTAACAGTATAAAAATAGAGATACAATAGAGGGTTTTGCAAAATGTTTCGAAAAATTTGGTGCTGTTCCTGGCTGGAGTTCTGAATGTTGTTCTCCTCGGTTGAAGCAAGTGGTAGGTTGGAGGAAGGTGGATTGGAGAGCGCCCCCCAAACTGTAATCGAACACGAATTTATCTAAAATTAAACGTTACGCTCTCCTTATAAACCCATATTCATTTTTAACCCACCAATCCCGCGAATGAAACCAAAACATATCTGCAAAATCGCGAATATACCCCGAAACCCATTTTTATCCAGATAGAATCAAGTGCATTTTATTATTTTTATTGGTGTTCATTCGTGTAATTCGCGGTTTTAATGCATAACCTGGGTTTATTTATGATCATTCTTGCAATTTGTGGTCTAAGGCATCATCTGGGTTAATTCAGGTAATTCGCAGGCCGATAAAACATCGGAAATGAAAAAGCCCCGGTGACTGCCGGGGCCGGGTTATTCGCATGGGAATGGAGCTTATTCCACCGTAACACTCTTGGCCAGATTTCGCGGTTGATCCACGTCGCAGCCCCGCAGCACCGCAATGTGATAGGCCAGCAACTGCAATGGAATGATGGTAATGATGGGCTGCAAGAAATTAACCGTGGATGGCACCGGAATGGTGTAATCCACCAGGCTATCCAGTTCGTGATCGCCTTCGGAGACCACGGCAATGACTTTCCCCCGGCGGGCTTTTACTTCCTGAATGTTGCTCACAATTTTATCGTACGTGCTGTCCCGGGTGGCGATGAACACCACCGGCATGTCATCATCGATGAGGGCAATGGGGCCATGCTTCATCTCCGCGGCGGGATATCCCTCCGCATGAATGTAGGAAATTTCCTTAAGCTTCAGGGCGCCTTCCAGGGCAACCGGGTAGTTATAGCCCCGCCCCAGGTACAAAAAGTTCCGATTGTCTTTGAATTCCTCGGCAATTTGCTTCACGATGGTGTCCGATTCCAGTGCTCGCGCCACTTTATCGGGCAGCTGTTCCAGTTCGTGAACAATCTGCCGCCCTTCTTCGGCGGACATGGTCTTGGCGCGTGCCAGCATCACCGTCAGGAGTGCCAGTGCGGTTACCTGGGAGGTGAACGCCTTGGTGGAGGCCACCCCGATTTCCGGACCCGCGTGGATGTACACCCCACCGTGAGTTTCGCGGGCGATGGTGGAACCCACCACGTTGACGATTCCCATCACGGTTGCGCCTTTGCGTTTGGCTTCTCGCAGGGCCGCCAGGGTGTCCGCCGTTTCGCCAGACTGGCTGATCACAATCACCAGATTGTCGTCCTGGATGATGGGATCCCGGTAGCGGAATTCGGAAGCGTATTCCACCTCCACCGGAACACGGCAATATTCTTCAATCATGTATTCCCCGATCAGGCCGGCATGGTACGACGTTCCGCAGGCAGTGATGAAGATTTTTCGTGCGCGCATCACGTTGTGCAGGATGGGGGTCAATCCGCCCAGGCGGGTTACCCCTTCGTCCTTAAGCAAACGACCGCGCATGCAATCCGCAACCGTTCGCGGCTGTTCGTAAATTTCTTTTAGCATGAAGTGCGGGTAACCGGCCTTCTCGATGCGCTCCAGATCGAAGGTGATTCGCTCGATCTTCTTGTCAATGATTTCGTTTTCGATGGTTTTGGTGACAAATCCTTCCCGGCTGATGATGGCAATTTCCCCATCTTCCAGATAAAACACGTCCCGCGTGTGAGCAATAATGGCCGCGGCATCCGAAGCCAGAAAATATTCGCCATTGCCAATGCCCACCACCAGCGGACTTCCCTTGCGGGCGGCGTAGAGTTTGTCCGGTTCATGCAGGGTGATGACCGCAATGCCATAGGTTCCCTCGACCTGAAGCAGGGCGCCGCGGAAGGCTTCTTCAAAAGAAGTTCCGTTCTGGTGGAGTTCCTCGATCAGGTGAGCGATGATTTCGGTATCGGTTTCTGTGCGGAATTGATGGCCTTTTTCCTCCAGCATTTGCCGGAGGGCCTGGTAATTTTCGATAATGCCATTGTGCACCAGGACGATATTTCCCTGGCAGTCGGTGTGGGGATGGGCATTGGTTTGGGTGGGTTCGCCATGGGTGGCCCAGCGGGTGTGGGCAATTCCCAGCGTCCCGCGCATTTCTTCGGGATCCAAGGCCTGCTCCAGTGCCGAAATTTTGCCAACCTGTTTGACGACCTTAATTTGATGATCTTCCAGCATGGCGACCCCGGCAGAATCGTACCCCCGGTATTCCAGCCGTTTTAACCCGTTTATTAAAATTGGATAGGCCTGTGCATTTCCAATATACCCAACAATTCCACACATGATATTCTCCTTTCCCTTATTCCCACTCGATTGTGGCTGGTGGTTTCGAGCTGACGTCGTAAACCACGCGATTGATCCCTTTTATTTCGTTGATCATCTTGTTCGATACGTGGGTTAAAAATTCGTAAGGCAATGGATACCAGTCGGCGGTCATGCCATCGGTACTGGTCACCGCCCGTAAGGCCACCACGTATTCGTATGTTCGTTGATCGCCCATTACCCCAACCGAGCGAATCGGTAACAACACCACAAAAGCCTGCCAGATTTGATCGTACAAATTGGCTTTTCGCAATTCCGTAAGAAATACATAATCGGCTTCGCGGAGAATTTTTAAACGTTCTTCGGTAACTTCCCCCAGAATTCGAATGGCCAGGCCCGGTCCGGGAAAGGGGTGCCGTCCGATGATCTTTTCTGGCAGTCCCAGTTCGCGACCCACCTGCCTGACTTCATCCTTGAAAAGTTCCCGGAGGGGTTCAATCAGCTGAAAATTCATTTTCTCGGGCAATCCGCCCACGTTGTGATGCGTCTTGATGGTTGCCGATGGCCCCTTAAATGAAACGCTTTCAATGACGTCGGGATACAGCGTGCCCTGGGCCAGAAAATCGAAGTGCCCCAGCTTCCGGGCTTCCTGTTCAAAGACCTGGATGAACGTTTCGCCGATAATCTTCCGCTTTTGCTCTGGATCGACAACGTGGCGCAATTTAGATAAGAATTGATCCCCGGCTTTGACTGAAATCAAGTTTAAATGAAAATGTTCTTTGAACACTCGCTCCACTTCTTCCGCTTCTCCCTTGCGCAGTAGACCGGTGTCCACAAAAACGCAGGTTAATTTATCGCCAATGGCCCGGTGCAAAAGGACTGCCGTCACACTGGAATCCACCCCTCCGCTTAAGGCGCAAAGCACCCGGCGATCCCCAACCTGATGGCGAATTTTTTCGATCTGGCTGTGAATGAAGGATTGGGGCGACCAGTCCCCGGACAGCCCGGCGATTTTAAACAGAAAATTTTCCAGGATCTGTTTCCCTTCCACCGTGTGGTGCACTTCGGGATGGAACTGCAGCCCATAGATGCGTTTCTCGCGGTTGCGGATAACCGCAATGGGAGAATTGGCCGTGTGGGCAATGGCCTCGAATCCCGGGGGAATTGCCGTCAGATGGTCCCCGTGGCTCATCCAGACCACCGTGGGGGAGTCCACTTCAAAAAATAAATCATCATCCGGCCGGTCGATGTGCAATTCGGCCCGGCCATATTCCCGACGGGCAGCCGGATCCACCTTTCCACCCAGCAAATGGGCAATCAATTGCAGGCCGTAACAAATGCCCAGAATGGGAAGACCCAGATCAAAAATGGCGCGGTCACAAATCGGAGCGCTGGCTTCGTACACGCTGGCCGGACCGCCCGACAGTACAATCGCCCGAATATCCGGATCGGAACGGATCTGGTCAACCGGGTAATTAAACGGCTGAATTTCGGAGTACACATGAAGTTCCCGGATTTTGCGAGCAATTAACTGGGTATATTGGGATCCAAAGTCCAGAATCAGTACTTTTTCCATGGTTAAAATTCAATCTCCCAGTTTTTCAGTTCCTCAAGCATTTTATAATCGGTAAGGTCGAATTGTAAGGGGGTGATGGAAATATAATGCTGGGAAATTGCCACTTCGTCCACATCGTCTTCCGTATCCAGAAACAATTTGGTGCCACTCAGCCAGTAATAAACCCGGTTCATGGGATCGGTGCGTTTTTCGAAATATTCCTCGTAGCGTCCTCGTCCCTGGCGGGTGATGCGAATGCCTTTGATTTCCGACGCCGGGAGGGCCGGGATATTCACGTTTAACAGCGTGCCCGGTGGAAGGCCGTGTTTCAGCACCGTGCGCGCCAGCTGTTTGGCAAACCGGGTGGCCACGGAGAAATCGTCTCTGCGAAAACTGGTGAGCGAAAAGGCAATGGAGGGAATGCCCATGATGGTCCCTTCGGTCGCTGCCGAAACGGTGCCGGAATAGATCACGTTCAGTGCGGTATTGGGTCCCTGATTGATCCCGGACACGACCAGGTCCGGTTGAAAATTGAGGATCGCTTTCACCCCCAGTTTCACGCAATCGGCGGGCGTTCCATTCACGGCCCAGCCGAAAAAGTGACCGTTGCGTTCAAATTCCCACACGCGCAGGGGATCGGATAACGTAATGGCGTGTCCCACAGCGCTGCGTTCCGAGTCGGGGGCCACCACGTACGGATCGCCAATCTCCTTCATGGCTTCGTACAGGGCGTATATGCCGGGAGCGTGAATGCCGTCGTCGTTGGTGACCAGAATGCGGGGTCGGCTCTTTTCCATGGTTCCCTCACTTGATTTTTCTATTGGCGTTCAGAGCTGCATTGTTATTGGCTTTTTTATTTGAATTTCCCTCCGGTGCAGAAGGAAACGGCTTCGCTTTTGTTCACTCGATTGTGTTTGCATGGTCATCATCTCGCTGGTGGATGCGTCTGGATCATCGGATGTTCCACAGGGATTTTTCAATGGGTCACGGGCAATTCAGGTTCCTGCGAAAATGAAAAATGGCGGAACGAACTGCTTCCGCCATCCTGCCCATGCGTGAAAGGGACCGCATTATCCGCTTGCCGGCTGGTCCGATCCCGGTGGCGAGGTGTTCCCTGGATGCATGGAGGTATTCACCGCAGTCCCCGTGGCTTCTTCTGTCTGTGCCGGTCGACCATTTTCGCCGTTCTTGGGCCACAGGATTCGTAAAATTCGAGCCAGGGTGTCGCGCATTTCCTGCCGGGTGACGATCAGATCAATGAAGCCATGTTCTAACAGGAATTCTGCCGTCTGAAATCCTTCGGGCAGGTCCTGACCAATGGTCTGTTTGATCACCCGTTGTCCCGCAAAGCCGATGAGTGCTCCGGGTTCTGCAATGTGAATGTCTCCCAGCATGGCGAAGCTTGCCGTGGTACCACCGGTGGTGGGATCGGTTAACACAGCGATGTATGGGATTCCCGCATCGGATAGTCGGGCCAGCTTGGCACTTGTTTTGGCCATTTGCATGAGGGATAATGCCCCTTCCATCATTCGGGCACCGCCGGAGGTGGCCACGATGATCAGCGGTACCCGCCTTTCCAGGGCGCGGTCAATGGCACGGGCAATCTTTTCCCCCACCACCGATCCCATGCTGCCACCGATGAACGAAAAGTCCATCACCGCGGTAACCACCGGCTGACCGTGTACGGTGGCATCGCCCGTTACCACGGCATCGTTTAACCCGGTCTTCTTCTGCGCCTCCTTTAACCGGTCGGTGTATTTTTTGGAATCTTTGAATTTGAGCGGATCCACCGGCTTGATGTGCTGATTGAACTCCTGAAAACTCCCCTCGTCAAAATAATACTGGATGAACTCCCGGGACGTCACCCGAAAGTGATAATTGCACTTGGGACACACAAACATGCGTTTCTGCAATTCCCGACGGTAGATGATTTCGTTACACTTGTTGCACTTGACCCATAATCCGTCGGGAATGGATTTCCGCTCGTTGCTGGAGATGCCTTTTTTCCGTCGAAACCAATCCATCGTCTTTTCCCTTTTTACCGAAAAATCTTTTAAAATTAATAAAGAATTTGGGGATATCAAACATGAGATTTAACCTTCGGGGGGTGCCCCAGAAATTCCCGATCGTTCTCCCAAAATTTCGCCCGTTTTGGAATGGAATTTTTCAGGTGTGATTTTCTTCCAGCTGGGGAAGCAGGTTTTTTTTCATCACCAGGGCATCTTCGCCATCCCGATAGTAACGGATGCGTCGGCCAACTTCGTGAAAACCGTACTTGCGGTACAGATCAATCGCCCGCCGATTGGTTGGCCGCACTTCCAGCATGGCGTACTGCGAACCAATCGCTCGTGCCCGTTTTAACAGATATTCCAGCAGGTATTTTCCCCATCCCTGTCCCTGATAGTCAGGATGAATGGCAATGTCGGCGATGTGGAATTCTTCGAAAATTTCCCAGGCCACGGCGTAGCCGATGAGCCGGCCCTCCAGTTCCATTACCACCGGGAACGAAAATTTATTGACATGGATCTCGAATTCGAAGCTTTCCCGCTTCCAGGGGTCTGAGAAGACCGCCTGCTCAATTTCCAGAATGGCAGGCAAATCGCTATCTGTCATTCGCCGGATGATGGGTTTCATAAGATGCCCTTAAATGCCCTCATGTACATCGGTTCCGCAGTTTCCAGGGCGGCAAATTCGCCACTTTGAAATTTGCGGTAGCCCAAGGTTAACAATGCCCATAGCGTGGGGTGGGGCGGTGTATTGACAACGCGTACGGGTAACGCCGAAAGCCCTGGCAGGAGTCGGTCAGCCAGCTTCGGTACATCCCGTCCGGTAAGTATCCCCGGCTGTTGGCGCAGGAACTCGCAGAAGTCATCAAGGGTAAGGAGCTGGTAATCGGTTTCGCGTTCGAATTGGCTTTGATGCCGATAGCGGGCGGTGAACACCTCGCCCCGGTGGGCATCGATCAATGGATATATAGGCTGCGGTTGCGTACCGATTTGAAAAGCCCAGACGTCCAGTGTGGGGACTTCCACCAGCGGGAGATCTCCGGCATGAGCCATCCCCTTGGCCAGGCTGTAGCCAATCCGTAGCCCGGTGAATGATCCCGGCCCCGCGGATACCACAATTGCCGACAGCTGCTCAAGCGCAATGCCCGCTGTCTCCATCGCCTGTTGAACGAAAGGGGCCAGATGGGTGGAATGAATGTGCCGGATGTGGGCGCTGATTTCCAGCAGCAATTGATCTCCCTGGCTGATGCCCACGGCACAGGTTTGTCCGGAGGTTTCCAGTCCCAACAGGTATGGCGCAGTGCTTTCAGGCGTTTTGGTCATCTTTCCACTCCACTCGAAGAATTCGAATTTGCCGCGCAGTGGCCTGCCCTTCCACAAAAGAAAGGTGAATTTCCCAGCGGGGAATGGGCAGCTCGTCCTGGATTTTGTCTGCCCACTCGATTACCGAAATGCCCTCTCCATAAAGAAAGTCTTCCAGGCCCAGATTGACCAGCTCCGCCGGGTGAGAAAGCCGATAAAAATCAAAATGATAAATGGGGATGCCGGATGGCGTTTGGTATTCCTGCAAAATGGTGAAGGTGGGGCTGGTCACGTATTCCCGGCATCCCAGCGCCCGGCAAATGCCCTGGATGAAGAACGTTTTTCCGGTTCCCAGATCGCCAAAAAATGCCACCACATCTCCCGGCTTCAGCTGCTGCGCAAAACGACCGGCCAGTGCGGCGGTCTCTTCCGGGGTTTGCGTATTGACCGTTTCTTTTCGGATAACTTCCGTTTTATCCAGTGTCTTTGATGATTGTGAGGGCATAAATCGTTCCTGTTTTAAATCGACTTCGGTTGCAGTTTAACAATGGGCAGAATCATTTCCTCCAGCGAAATGCCACCATGCTGAAAACTGTCCCGATAGTACGCCAGATATTTGTGATAATTGGTCGGGTAAACAAAATAGTAATCCTCTTTGGCAATGATATAATTCACGTTGAAATTACGCCTGGGCAGCTTGAAATCCAGCGGATTTTTAATAATCAATGCGTGTTTGGGATCCACCTTCAGATTGCGGCCGTATTTGTAGCGAAGATTGGTGGAAGTTTCCCGGTCTCCCAGCACTTTTGTGCCCCGCAGGCAACGGATGCTCCCATGATCGGTGGTGACAATGACGGTAACATTCATGGAAGCCAGTTTTTGAAAGATGGTGTGTACGGGAGAATGTTCAAACCAGGAGCGGGTGAGCGAGCGGTACGAGGATTCGTCCGGGGCAATCTCTTTCAGAATGGGCAGATCGGAGCGGCTGTGCGCCAGAATGTCCACAAAATTAATGACCAGACTGAAGATTGGGGTGGTCAGGAAAGATTCCAGATTGCGCTCCACCTGACGGGCTTCCTCCACATTCAGCACCTTGCTGTAGCGGGGTTCGGTCTTCAGGCGTATGCCCAGTAAACGAAGCTGGTCGAACAGGAGCTGGTTTTCGTATCGGTTGCGGCTGTAGTCGTCGTCTTCACCTTTTGCCCACAGGTCGGGATATCGCTTCTCGATTTCGCTGGGGAAGAGGCCGCTGAAGATGGCGTTCCGGGAAAAGGGAGTGGCCGTGGGCAGGATGGAGAAGTAGTAATCCCGCTGAATGTGGTAGTAGTCGTAAAAATATTTTTCCAGGGTAAACCACTGATCCAGGCGCAGACAGTCGATGATCACCAGCACCACTTTTTTCCCCGCCTCCAGTTCGGGATAGACGTATTGCTTCACCACATCCACCGAGAGGGTGGGGCGTTCTCCACTATTCACCCAGTGCTGATAATGTTTTTCGATGTACTTGCCGAATTCCACGTTGCATTCCCGCCGCTGGTTGTAAATCACCTCGCGCAGATCCCGATCTCCCACCTCATCCAGTTGAATGTCCCATTGGGTGAGTTTCAGGTAAATTTCGACCCAATCCTCCGGCTCCAGCGGGGACATCAATTGCATGGTAATTTTATTGAGTTCCTGAGCGTAATCCCGGGTAATCTTTTTCTGGGAGATGTGGCGGGTTTCCAGAATTTTTTTTGCGGCCAGAAGGATCTGGCTGGGATTGACGGGTTTCGTCAGATAATCGTCAATATGGGCGCCAATGGCTTCTTCCATCAGGGTTTCTTCTTCGTTTTTGGTAATCATGATTACCGGAAGGGCGGGGTTGTGGTTCTTGATTTCTCCCAGCGCGGTCAGACCGTCCTTCCCCGGCATGGTTTCGTCCAGTAGAATAAGGTCGTAATGCTGCTTTTGAATCATGTCCAGGGCGTCGTCGGCGTTGGTGGCCGTATCCACTTGATAGCCTTTTTCCTGCAGAAACAGAATGTGTGGTTGCAGGAATTCAATCTCATCGTCCACCCATAAAATCTTGTTCTTTTTCATAAAACCCCCAATTTTTCCATACGAATTTCAAAAATAAAATCTGATGAAGCAATTGCTAATGGATTTTATCGCCCCAAGGTGCGATCGGGTTCCGTTCCCGATTGGGCAAAAGCCGGTTGTATTTAGAAGCCGAAAAGAGCACCCGGGCAGTAAACTCAATTATCGGAAATGATTCTGGAGAAACTGGCGGTTTTTCCAAATTCCGAAATTTTTTTTCAAAGCCCGTAAAACTTTCAAGATTCGGTAATATTTTATCTGATTTTGCGAAATATTTTCAGTAAAATGCATGCTAAATGTAAATTTTTGGGGTGAATTTCCGATTATGTAAGTTCTGGAAAAGGGAAACAGGAAGCAAATGGATTTGCGTCGATGGGTCTTGTGAAAACAATCATTCGAAAACATGGTTCTGGCATTTTTCATAAACCGTATCCTTTCATTGAATTATTGATTATTGCCTGTCCCGATTCTGGTCAATCGTTTCCATCATTTTTTCGCCGTTTGATAGATGATTCCCCGGTAGTATGCGGACGCGGTGGTTGGGGTGAATATCGCCTTTTGCAGTAAGGTAACGGATTGGGTAATGGATGGTCAACATAACCATAAAATGTGGAAGGCCCTATGAAGAAACCGGTCGCTGAGGTTGGTTTGAAAGATCGCATGTCCGATATGCAGAGATCCGGGGTAGGGGATCCGACAGGATTCTGGATTTTTGATGCCCGGGGACGCACCGTATACGTGTGCGAATCCATTGCCCGACAATTGGGCGGCTCTCCCGAAGAAATGCAGGGCGCCTCCGTTTTTGATTTTCTGTCGGGGAAAGATGCGGAGTCGCTGCAGGATTTTCTCCAGGAAGGGAAAGGCGCTTTTTCCCGGCGTATGATGCGATTAAAAGGACGGAAGGGGGAAACGTGCTTTTGTTCCGTTGAGGTAGTGGCACTGGATACTGTTCCAGTGATTTACCTGGCCACCTGTGGGGTATCGGATTCATCCCGGCAGCGGTCGATGAGTGCGACGAAAGATGGGCCGCTGGCGACGGCTGTGGGTGAGCCATTCTTTCATTATCTATTGCAGTTTCTGTCGGAACAGCTGGGCGCCGATGTCGCCTTTGTAGCCCGCTTTATGGATCCGCAGCAAAAGCAATTGCAGACCCGAATGCTGTACCGCAATGGGTATCCGGTGGACAATGTCTCCTATGCTGTTCAAGGCACCTGGTGTGAACGGGTATTAAAAGAAGGCACCTGTTTGGCTCGACGACAGGTCGAGCGAAAGTTACCGGCACCCCTGCAGAATGGGCGACCTCCCTTCCGTTGCTATGTGGGACAGGTGCTCACTGCATCCGATGGTCAGCCGCTGGGTGTTCTGGCCCTTCTGTTTCAGAAGAAAGGAATCGATGGAGCGCGGATTCGCCAGATATTGCAAACCTGGGCACCACGGGTATCTGCCGAATTACAGCGGGAACAGGATGCCCCACAAAACCCATCGCTTTTCCAGCGAACCCGATTGTTGCTGGATAACGTAAGCGATGGATTTATTCTGGTAGACGATCAGGGGTGCATTCTGGAGGTCAATCCAACCTTTTGCAATATTACCGGGTATGCCGCCGGTGATTTGCTGGGGCAATCGCTGAAAATCCTGCAGATCCCTTTCTGGAAGGAATTTCGGAAATTTGTAGCGGATCGGGTTGCCGGGAAAACGCTCACGTTTGAATTGCCGTTCAAGCGAAAGGATGGGCAGACGGGCTATCTGGATGTCCGCTTTGTGACCCTGTCCGCTGCCGATCCCTTTCTGGTAGCCATTTACGTCCGCGATGTGTCATCCATCCGCGCTATGATTAAAGAATTGCGCGCCAGTGAAGAGAAATTCCGTTCCATTGTGGAACATTCCCATTCCGGGGTCACTCTGGTGGATGATCAGTTCCGCTTTATTTACGTCAACGATGAATTTTGCCGCATGGTGGGGTATTCCCGGGAGGAGTTGATTGGGGCGGATTTTCGTCGTCTGCTGGACAAGAAGGATCTGGAGGCCACCGTCGAACGCTACAAAAAGCGGCAGCGGGGGGAGGATGTGCCATCCCGCTACGAGCTGGACGTGGTGTGCAAAGATGGAACGATCAAGCGGCTGGAGGTGCGCGCCAATACGTTTCGGGATGCCCGGGGACGGGTGCGATCGGTGGCGCAGCTCATGGATGTTAGCCAGCGCCGCAAGACGGAAGATGCCCTGAAACGAAAGGACGACATTCTGGAAGCGGTAAATTACGCGGCAACCAAGTTTATTCAGGGGAAAAATTGGGATACTTACATCCAGGAAATTATGGAACGGCTGGGGAAGGCCTCCCGTGCCAGCCGGGTGTATATTTTCAAAAATTCCAGATCCGAAGATGGACAATTACTGGCCAGCCAGCTGTATGAATGGGTGGCCGAGGGAATTGAGCCCCAGATTGATAATCCCGATTTACAGGATTTCCCCTACGTCCAGAACGGTTTCGGGCGATGGGTAGAAGAATTGGGACAGGGACGGTTGATTTTTGGTAAGGTGCGGGATTTCCCGGAACCCGAACGCGAGGTGCTGCAGGCTCAGCAAATTCAGTTTATTCTGGTGGCCCCCATTTTTGTAGGCAACGAATGGTGGGGATTCATTGGATTTGACAACTGCCGCGATGAGATCGAATGGTCCAGTCATGAAATCGAAGCCCTGAAGACGGCCGCCAATCTGCTGGGGATCACCATGCTGCGGTTGCAGGCGGAACAGGAACGCACGCTGCTGGCTCATGCGCTGCGCAGCATCCGCGAGGCCGTAACCATCACCGATTTAAATGATACCATCATCTTTGTGAACGAGGCCTTCTGTAAAATTTACGGCTATACCCGCGAGGAAGTCATCGGGAAGCCCATCCATATCATTCGGTCTCCCAACAACGATCCGGAAAAAGTGCGGCAGATTTTGCCTCAGACGCTGGCTGGCGGCTGGCAGGGCGAGCTACTGAACCGCCGGAAGAATGGAGAGGAATTTCCCATCTTTTTGTCCACTTCGGTGATTTATGATCGGGAATCGCAGCCCATTGCATTGATCGGCGTGGCGTCCGACATCACCGAACGCAAGCAGCTGGAAGCCCAGCTGTTTCAGGCGCAGAAAATGGAGGCCGTGGGACGACTGGCCGGTGGCGTGGCCCATGATTTCAACAACATCCTGACCATTATTAATGGCTATTCGGAGCTGCTGCTGAGCCAGATTCCGCAGGATTCTCCCATGTACAAACCTGTGCAACAAATCCTGATGGCCAGCGAAAAAGCCTCCGAGCTAACCAGTCAATTGCTGGCGTTTAGCCGGCGGCAGATCGTTCAACCGCGGGTGGTCAATTTGAATGAAATCATCCGCGATCTGACCAACATGCTGCGCCGACTCATCGGGGAAGATGTGGATCTGATCATTCACCTGGATCCCGAAGCCGGAAATGTGAAAATCGATCCCAATCAGGTGGAGCAGGTGCTGATGAATCTGGTGGTGAATGCGCGAGACGCCATGCCCAATGGCGGGAAGTTGATTATCGAGACCGCCAACGTGGAACTGGACGATCACTACATTGAAAAGCACATGGGAGCGCGGCAGGGGCGCTATGTGATGCTGGCGGTTACAGACACCGGAGTCGGGATGGATCGGGAAACGCAGCAGCATATTTTTGAGCCGTTCTTTACCACCAAGGAAAAGGGAAAAGGTACCGGACTGGGATTGGCCACGGTGTACGGAATTATCAAGCAGAACAACGGGTTCATCTGGGTGTACAGTGAGCCCGGCAAGGGGAGTACTTTTAAAATTTACCTGCCGCGGGTGGAAGAAAAAGCCATCCCGTCGACCTCGTCTGGTAACCGATTAACGGCCGATTCCCTTCAGGGGACGGAAACCATCATGGTGGTGGAGGATGATGAGGCGGTGCGGAAGTTGATCCGGTCGGTACTTAGCGAAAGGGGATATCGCCTGATTGAAGCCCGGCAGGGGCGAGAGGCGCTGGAAATTGCTCGCAATCTTCAGGAACCAATCCACCTGTTGCTAACCGATGTGGTAATGCCCGAAATGAGCGGCGGGGAGCTGGCACAGCAGATTCGGCGCTATTTCCCGGATGTGAAAGTGTTGTACATCTCCGGCTATACCGATAACATGGTGTTGCGGGAAGGACGCTTAAATCCCGGAGAACATTTCATTCAAAAGCCGTTCAGTCCCATTCTGCTTCTGGAAACCATTCGTAAAATGTTACAACCCGACCGATAAGGCCATTGCGCAGTTCCATTTACAAGGGAGTGGCTGCAGGGTGTTTCGTTGCCGGGATGGGCTAATGGTGCAAGATTTCGTAACTGCGTTTGAGGGCATCCATCAGGTCTTCGTTACGGAGGGGTTTGCTCAGATAATCGTCCATTCCGGCTTGCAGGTAGCGTTCCCGGTCGCCTGCCAGGGCATTGGCGGTCAGTGCAATGATGCGCGGCTGCCGATCGGCTGGCAGCGTTTGCCGAATGCGGCGCGTGGCTTCCACGCCATCCATTTCGGGCATCTGGACATCCATTAGAATCACATCGTAGGGCTGGCGTGCCGTGGCCTCCACTGCTTCCTGACCATTTGCCACCACGTCCGCCCGATATCCCAGCTTCTCCAGAATGCGCAACGTAACCTTCTGGTTGACGCGATTGTCTTCGGCCAGCAGAATCTTCAGTGGGAATTTTTTTCCCATGTCTTTGTCAAAGCCCTGCCAGCCGGAAACCTTCTTAAAATTCACCGGTTTGCCGCTGAATAGGGTGATTAGAATGTTGAGCAGGTTGGACGGTTTAATGGGTTTCGACAAAACGGCATCAAACAGCCGGTTATCCAGATCCTTTTTGCCCGTGCCCATCGAGGTAAGCAGGATGATGGGGATGTGACGGAACCGCTCCATGTCTTTAATGATCCGCGCCAGTTGCAGGCCGTCCATGTCTGGCATCTGCATGTCCAGAATGATCCCATCCAGTCGGGACAGTCGGGTCAGGATATCCAGCGCTGCCGTCCCGTTGGCGGCTTCGGTCACCTGAATTTCCCATTTTTCCAGTTGTTTTCGAAGAATCAACCGATTGGTCTCGTTGTCGTCCACAATCAGAAAGTGGCGTCCGGCCAGGGAAACTTCGGAATAATCGGGTACGTCCAGTTCCGGTAAGTGTGCCGCGCGGGCTCGAATGGTGAAATGAAAGACCGATCCCTTGCCCGGTTCGCTTTCCACCCAGATGCGTCCACCCATCATTTCCGTCAGGCGTTTGCTGATGGTGAGTCCCAGACCGGTGCCGCCGTAACGTCGGGTGGTGGACGCGTCTACCTGGGTGAAGGCCTCGAAGAGTTTTTCGATTTTTTCTTTGGGGATGCCAATACCGGTGTCTTTCACGGAAAACTGAATTTCATACTCATCCCCGCTCAGTGGCCGGGCTTTTACCCAGACGGTTATGTCGCCCTTCTCGGTAAACTTCACGGCGTTGCTGAGTAGATTGGTCAACACCTGGCGCACGCGGGTCACGTCTCCATAAATAGAGGTGGGTACATCGTCGTGAATAAAATAAGCCAGTTCCAGACCCTTTTCGCTGGCGCGGGTGGTGATCAAATCCAGGCAATCCTCCACACATTCCCGGATGTAAAACGGCACTTCCTCCAGCTCCATTTTGCCGGCTTCAATCTTGGAGAAGTCCAGAATGTCGTTGATCAGCGATAGCAGGGCATCGCTACTGGTGCGGATGGTTTTCACGTAATCCTGTTGCTCTTCGTTTAGTGGGGTATCCAGTAGCAATCCGGTCATTCCCACAATGGCGTTGAGGGGGGTTCGGATTTCGTGGCTCATGTTGGCCAGAAATTCGCTTTTGGCACGGACGGCGGCTTCGGCAGCATCGCGCGCACGGGCCAGGTCTTTCAAGATCTTTTTGTACTCGGTAATGTCCCGTACGATGGCCACCACGGCATCTTCGGTAAACTGACGCATGCGAGCTTCGAAGTAATGAACCCTGCCATCGATGGTCATTTTGTATTCGAACGTCTGGATGCTACCATCCTTTAGCGCGGCTTGAAGGTGTTTCTCCAGCTTTTCGGCCAAATCCGCAGGAAAGATCTCCCGAATGTGTTGATGAATAAAGTCGTTTAAGGGGATGGGCGAGATCCCGCTGGCGGATGGTTTATATCCCAGCATCCGTCCATCGGTGGATACCCAGAAAATGCAATCGGGAATGGCCTCGAACAATGCGCGGATTTTTTCTTCGCTTTGCTGGATTTTTTTCTGGGTAATTTTTTCTTCGGTGATGTCCTCAATAACCAGCGTGAACAGGTCGCGCTGATCCAGATGTACCTTTTCGATGGAAATTTTCGCCGCAAAGGTGGATCCGTCTTTTCGCTGGCCTTCCAGATCGTTGAGTGTATTGCACCGGGATGTGTCCACCGAATCTGTGGCCATCTGGTGCAAACATTCCGAAAAAATTTGCTGGGAGGAGCGGGTGAACAGTTCGCGGATGTTCCGTCCCACGAATTCATCGGACGTGTACTGGAATTGCATTTCGGCCGTTTTGTTGATCAGCACAATGGTGCCGGATGGATCGCAGGTGATGACCGATTCCCCCACCGCTTCCATCAGTGCCCGCTGATGTTCCCGGGCTTCTTTCTGGGCCCGGCGTTGCGATTCCAGATCGGCGCTCATCTCGTTAAACGCGTCGATGAGTTCGCCAAACTCATCTTCCCGTTCCTGCACCAGATTCCGATCCAGTTTCCCTCCGCTCCGACGGGCCGATCGCAAATTCTGGATAAAGCGGTTGAGTGGATGGGTGATGACCGTTCCCAGAAAAACGGCGGCCAGAATGCCCATCAAAAATAATATCAGGCTGGAGATGCCAACGAATCTTCTTAACTGATAAATGTGTTGATTCCTTTCTTGAATGGATAAACCGATAAATAAATCGCCCAGTGCCCTGTTCCCGGATTTCACGTGTCGGTAATAATGGAGAATGGTGTCCTGCTCAGCGAAAGTCCGGGTTTTGTTCAGCACCGGATAGGGAATGTGGATTTGCTTCGGGTTATAGGCAATGGTTCCCCGTTCCCGATCCTGGTAGACAATGTAGGCAATCTCCCGATCCTTCTGAAGGATTTCGAAAACCGAATCCAGAAAGGCCGAGTTTTGCCGGGTTACGGCCACTTCCAGATTGGCCGCAATCATCTGGGCGATTTGCCGGGCACGATGTTGCGTTTCTTCACGGAAATGTTTTTCGATTTGACGAGGAAAAAAGAGGTAGTTAAACAGCGAAAATCCGAAAAGAACAACTATTGCTCCCGCAATAATTTTTTGTTTAATAGGCATGTTCCTGAAATACCTTCTCATGAATCTGCAGTAACTGCATTTATTAGACCAAGAGTTAGTCATCGACCGTTCCAGGGGGCTCTTTAATGGTGGCGGTAATCGATGTTGTTTCTGCCCAAATATGGTAGAAATGTCTGGAGAATGCCGGAAACGGAGCAAAAATGGCCCCCGGGAAGGCTTTAGTGAGCGCGGAATTGGAATCGGGGATGGGTGAGCAGGGTGAAAATTCCCACACCCAGTGCGATGAGTGAACCGTTTACGTAGAAGATGGCCTCGATGTGGAAAATGTCCATGATGGCCCCGCTGAGTAAGGGAGCCAGAATCATTCCGGTGCTGAGGGCCATGTTGAAATAGGCCATGGCACTCCCCATTCCCCGACGGCGACCGTATTCGACCATCAGGGCCACGGCGGCGGGGAAGGCAATGGCGCCACCCAGGCCCATCAAAACGTTCAGGAAGAAAAGCTCCCAGAAATGATGAAAATAAGGGATCAGGGCCAGCGAGATGGCCGCCAGCATCATGCCCATTCGAATAAATTGCAGGCGGTGGCCGATGCGGTCGGTCAGTCGACCGAAGAATTTTTGTAAGAAAGACATCAACAGCATGTTGATGGATAGCAGTACACCAATTTTTGCCAGGGAGATTCCCACCGACGCGGCGTAAATCGGGAAAAAGGAAATGATGGTTCCGCGGGCCAGGGTCATAATAAAACGGAACCAGAGGACGCCCAGAATGGCGCGCTGGCTCAACAGCCGTTTCAGGCCTTTTAGGAATGAAATTTCCGCTGCCCGACTGCGACTGCGGGATTCGGGTAGAAAACCGTAACTGAAAACAGCGGCAATGAGGGCCAGGAACGTAAGGGAAAGGAACGCCGCGGCTTCGCCCAGCCAATCGGTTAACACCCCGCCCAGTAGCGGCCCCACCCCCAGACCGGCCATGGTAGCAATGGAGAACGTGCCCATGGTCTCGCCTTCATGTCCCTTTGGGGCCAGTTCCCCGGCGTAGGCCATGGCAATGGGAATCACCATGGCCGATGCCATTCCGTGCAACACCCGCAGCCAGATCAGCTCCACAACCGAGTGGCTGAAGAGGTATCCAATGGAGATGAGGGAGTAGATCAGCAATCCCACAACGATAAAGCGTTTGCGTCCCAGGCGGTCACTCTGGTGCCCCACCAGCGGCATGGTTAACGATCGCGCAATTGAAAATCCGGAAAAGACCAGTCCCAGTGCCAATCCGGTCGCACCCAGTCGTTTGGCCAGCAGGGGCATTAACGGGCCGATGATGCCCAGGCCCAGCATGGCTGCAAAAACCGTAAAAAATAAAATCCAGAATGAGCGTTCCTTCATGGTCGATCAGGTGTTCATCCGCTTACAGAAAGATTGTTCCCTCGGGATATCCCATCGGGAATTTCACTTGTTGAATCAATCCGATGCTCTGGTAGCGCCGGACGAACCGCTCGGATTGGACTCCACCAGTGGACGATAAAACTCTGGCCGACGATCATTCATCAGGTGGTTTAGCGGTGTAAATTGTTTATCCCGGGCTTCCAGGGGATCGATGCTGGTGATGTACAGCTCTTCCTTTCGGGAGGGCCCGCGGTGCCGTAACTCTCCCCGGGGAGCGACAATCTGGCTTTTACCGGTAAACCGGATGCTGCCGTGAGGTCGACGATCCACCCCAATCCGATTCGCAGTGATGGCGAAAACACCATTTTCCAGGCACCGCGAGAGCATGGTTTGCTGGCAATAGCTCAACACCAGATTCGAAGGATGGCAGACGATGTCAGCCCCCAGAACAGCCAGGGTACGCATGGCTTCCGGAAAGATCCAGTCAAAACAAATCATCATTCCAATGCGCACGCCGTGAACTTCAGTCACCGCCAGAGGGCGGTCTCCAGGATCGAACCAGTGTTTTTCTTCATGAAAGAGATGCAGCTTGCGGTAGATGTGTCGGACGCCGTCCGGGCCAATTAAAATGGCGCTGTTGTAACATCGATTACCCCGTTTCTCGGCAAATCCGGTAACCAGATGAAAGTTTCGCCCCTTACAGAGGGCGATTAAAACCTGCAGCGTGGGGGAATCCTCCGGGTCTTCGGCCAGATCCAGCGCTTCCTGCCGATCCCGAAAAAAGTATCCCGTGAAAGGCAATTCCGGTAGCACAATCAAATCGGCTTCAACATCGCGCAGGGCATGAACCACCCGTTCCACGTTGCGTTCGACCTGTCCAAACAATGGTCGGAATTGAAAGTATCCCACTTTCCACATGAGATATGCTCCTTCGTTTTAACAAAGCGTTTTAAAGAATCGATTTAAGCGATCGATGGCAATTTGTAGTCGCTCTGGAGGTTCGCCGGTAAAGCAAAGCCGAACGTAATCCTGAAAATCCCTGCCGAAATCCTGTCCCGGAGCCACCGATACCCCGTTTTCCAGTAACTGGTGGAACAGTTGCCAGTAGTCCCTGCCATTCAAAAACGGTTTCAGCGAAAAGAAGATGAAATACGTCCCTTCGGGAACAGGAACGGAAATTTCCAGACCATGGATGAAACGATCTCTCAATTCTTGATAATGGCGTTGGACACGGGGCATCCATTGATGGCGGGTCTGGATGGGATCGATCATCATGTATTGAGCCAGGGTGGAAGGGCTGTACAACTGGTGAACCAGGGTGCGGTTGCACGCATGAATCATTTCCGAAGAGGCCACCAGGTAACCCAGGCGTAGTCCCGCAAACATGAAGATCTTGGAAAAGGTAAAGACGGTTAACGTTTGGTCGAACAAACCCGGCAATTGCCCAATGGAAATGTGGGGACGACCATCGTAAGTGAGGCCATCGTAAGCTTCGTCAGAAATGATCCATAATCGATGCTGGCGGGCAAATTCCCCAATTTGTTGAAGCTGTTGGGCATCCAGAACCTTTCCGCTGGGATTATTGGGTGTGTTGACGTAAATCGCCACGGTTTGGGGAGTGAGGTAACGCGCCAGGTATTCGGAAATGGAAAAATCGGGATTGTGAAAGAGCCGGGTGTAAAATGGAACTTCGATGACTTTAGCCCCGGCCATGTTAACCATGCCAAAGAAAAATGGCCACGCGGGAGTGAGCACCAGAACGTCTTCTCCCGGATTTACCAGCGTATGAACGGCGATACTGAGTGCGTTGGTTGCCCCGCTGGTCAACAGGATGTTGTCGACGGAAACGGGGAGATGATTGTCTTCCTGCAATTTGGTTACCAGTGCCTTTCGGATGCGATCGATGCCGTATGTGTGACAATAACGATGGAACATGCGATGTTGTTCCATAAACGAGGAATTGATGGGAAGGGAGTAGACGGGCTGCAAGTAGGTATCGCCAATGTGGAGCCGTACCAGTTTATCTCCCTGGGCTTTCATCTTTTCTCGAAATTTTTCGAAGACGGAGCCCTCCAGATGTTGAATTCGATCGGCTGTTTGTGGAAATCTGGGCATGATCGATTGCTCCCCACGTTTTTGTTGTATGTTAACAATAGAATGCGATCAGGCAACAGGAAAGGAAAATTTTTTTAACCCAGATTATGCATTAGACCACGAATTGCACGAATTAACACAAATAAAAATAATCAAATACATTAGATCAGATCTGGATGAAAATTTGTTCCAGGGTATGTTCGCGATTTTATTGATATTTTTGGGTTTCATTCGCGTGATTCGCGGTTTAATGCATTATTTGGGTTTAATCTGGATTTTGCAGGAGACCAATGGTATTTCAGGGACGGGTTCTATTCCAGCATCGGTGCATTTGGCTTACCAGGGTGTCAGTTTTCTAACGCCTTTTCTAAAATGATTCACGGTTAAATGCATTTTTTGGGTTTATTATTGGATTGGATTGGTGTGAGCTGGCACTGAAACTTAGTTTATTTTGGCGCGGAGCCATATGGATCGATAGGTAGCCCTCTGATTTATGTTGTGGATTGAAACAGGCGAAGGAGAATGGTTGCGGCTTTTCGAAAAGCAATGGCGCGATGGCTGATCCGGTTCTTAATGGTTTCCCCCAGCTCTGCAAAGGTCTGCTGATACCCTTCGGGAACGAACAGGGGATCGTATCCAAATCCTTTATTGCCGCGGGGCTCGTGAATGATGTGACCCCGAACGATTCCCTCCACCGTGGTGCTGAAATTGGGGCCCACAATGGCAACCACGCACCGAAACTGGGCACCGCGTCGGGGATCGGGGACATCCTTCAGCATTTCCAGAAGTTTCTCGTTGTTGGCCTGATAGTCGTGCGGGACGCCGGCAAAGCGAGCGGAGTAAATACCCGGAGCGCCGTTGAGGGCATCCACCTCTAAACCGGAATCGTCCGCAAGGCACCATTTCCCGGTATGAGCGAATACCGTGCGGGCTTTAAGCAGGGCGTTTTCTTCAAAGGTTTGTCCACTTTCTTCAATATCCGGGATCTCCAGCACCTCATCCATGGAGCGGATCTGAATGCCGTATTCGTTTAAAATGGATTGAACCTCGGCAACTTTGTGCGGATTCCTGGTGGCGAAGATGATTTCCGGGTGCTTCATGGGCAGTCTGAGCGATTCAATACTTGTTTGATTCTAAGATAAGATCGATGTAGCTTTTAGCACAAGTGCCATTTACAAAAGGGGCAAAGTAATCTATCATCATTTGAAGATTTTTCTGGGCTGCGGTTTCATCGTATTGACCAATGATGACGGATTCAAATTCCAGGAACCACCCCAGTTGGGTCACATTATCCAGATGGATGCGCACATTACGGAAAATGTACAATTCGCGCCACTTTTCAACCTGTCCCAGAATACCAAATTTTTGCTGAAATTCGCGAAGGGTCTTGCTGAGGTTATCTATTTTAACGATTTGGTAGTCGCTGATACGGGGTTCGTCCTTGTCGGGTCTTAGATACTTGATGATGTGGGGTTGTTGGTTTTCCTCGATTCGTATTTTCAAGCGATAGTCCGGGATGCGGAAATAAACGTCCTTTTGATACGCCTGGTGTTGGAAGGAGATTTCGGGGTGTTCTTTTAACTTCAGTTTAATGGATCGGGGGGAAGACAAAAAATATTTAATTTCGATATTTTTCATCGGACGTCAAACCTTCCCTCTTTGTCCTTTAAATCTAATAATACGGAACAGTTGGCAATTTTTAAAATCATTTTTTGATAATTTTGAAAATTTTCATTTGTTTTGCGTATAACAAATGAAAATTTCCAGGCAGTGTGGCATACGTGGGTTGCGGATATATTTTCTTGATTTTCAGAATGAGATCGTTTAAATTTTGCGGCCTCAAAAAGGTTTTAAATTGGGGCAACGTTTTCATTTATCTTGAAATTTGTCGAAAAAGCGGGTCTTTGACAGGAGCGATGTGTGGGGTGCTGGAATGGGGAATTCCAGCCAGTTGATACGGAGTGCGTACGTCCATGAAAGATTCGATCATTGTAAGATGTGCTTTGCACCAGGGTCGCTGGTTCTGAGATGTTGGAGCTGGCGGTGGGATTAGAGAAGAGTTGAGAAGGATTGGTTATAGAATAGTCGGGGCGTAGCGCATCCTGGTTCGCGCATGGTGCTTTGCACCAGGGTCGCTGGTTCTGAGATGTTGGAGCTGGCGATGGGATTAGAGAAGAGTTGAGAAAGATAGGCCATAGAATAGTCGGGGCGTAGCGCAGCCTGGTTCGCGCATGGTGCTTTGCACCAGGGTCGCTGGTTCCGGGGATGCCGGAGCTGGTGATGGGATTGAAGAGAAGTTGAGAAAGATAGGCCATAGAATAGTCGGGGCGTAGCGCAGCCTGGTTAGCGCATGGTGCTTTGCACCAGGGTCGCTGGTTCCGGGGATGCCGGAGCTGGCGATGGGATTGAAGAGAAGTTGAAAAAGACAGGCCATAGAATAGTCGGGGCGTAGCGCATCCTGGTTCGCGCATGGTGCTTTGCACCAGGGTCGCTGGTTCTGAGATGTTGGAGCTGGAGATGGGATTAGAGAAGAGTTGAGAAAGATAGGCCATAGAATAGTCGGGGCGTAGCGCAGCCTGGTTAGCGCATGGTGCCCTGCACCAGGGTCGCTGGTTCCGGGAATGCCGGAGCTGGCGATGGGATTAGAGAAGAGTAGAGAAGGATTGGTTATAGAATAGTCGGGGCGTAGCGCGGAGTGGTTTGCGCATGGTGCTTTGCACCAGGGTCGCGGGTTCCGGGGATACCGGAGCTGGTGATGGGATTAGAGAAGAGTTGAGAAGGATTGGTTATAGAATAGTCGGGGCGTAGCGCGGAGTGGTTTGCGCATGGTGCTTTGCACCAGGGTCGCTGGTTCTGAGATGTTGGAGCTGACGATGGGATTAGAGAGGAGTTGAGAAAGATAGGCCATAGAATAGTCGGGGCGTGGCGCGGAGTGGTTTGCGCATGGTGCTTTGCACCAGGGTCGCGGGTTCCGGGGATACCGGAGCTGGTGATGGGATTGAAGAGAAGTTGAGAAAGATAGGCCATAGAATAGTCGGGGCGTAGCGCAGCCTGGTTAGCGCACCTGCCTTGGGAGCAGGGGGTCGCTGGTTCAAATCCAGTCGCCCCGACCAAATTATTAATCCAACCGGTCGCTCCCTTAGCTCAGCGGATAGAGCAGCGGCCTTCTAAGCCGTTGGTCGGGGGTTCGAATCCTCCAGGGAGCGCCAGAGAGAATTTTAAGTGGGTTGACACCGTTACAGATGTTTTATAAATTTCAATTTGCAAATGGTGAGTGTAGCTCAGTTGGTTAGAGCACCAGGTTGTGGCCCTGGGGGTCGGGGGTTCAAGTCCCCTCACTCACCCAAAAAATTTTTTTATTTTTTTCTTTCGTTTTGATTTTTATATTTGGCGCTGCATCGAATGATGCAACGCTTTTTTGATGTTCGGAGGTCTTTGAAAAACAGAACGCGAGACGACACATTCCATCGTCTGTAAGCCCTGTAACTTCCCGATTTCATCGGGACAACAGGGGTTCGAAGGACGGTGGAAGAAGGTCTTTGAAAAGCAATTTTTTGAAACATATTCGCTCCCATCGTCTAGAGGCCTAGGACTTCCCGATTTCATCGGGACAACCGGGGTTCGAAGGACGGTGGAGGAAGGTCTTTGAAAAGCAAGTTTTTGAAACATATTCGCTCCCATCGTCTAGAGGCCTATGGACTTCCCGATTTCATCGGGACAACCGGGGTTCGAAGGACGGTGGAGGAAGATCTTTGAAAAGCAATTTTTTGAAACATACTCGCTCCCATCGTCTAGAGGCCTATGGACTTCCCGATTTCATCGGGACAACAGGGGTTCGAAGGACGGTGGAGGAGGATCTTTGAAAAGCAAGTTTATGAAACATATTCGCTCCCATCGTCTAGAGGCCTAGGACTTCCCGATTTCATCGGGACAACAGGGGTTCGAAGGACGATGGAAGAAGGTCTTTGAAAGCAAGTTTATGAAACATATTCGCTCCCATCGTCTAGAGGCCTAGGACTCCGGCCTTTCACGCCGGCAACAGGGGTTCGAATCCCCTTGGGAGCGCAGGATGAGTTAATGGGTAGGGGCTATAGTGATAGCCCCTTTTTTATTGTTATGCAGGAGCGTTATTACACCTACATTTTAGAGTCGGAGTTGACGGGACGTTTGTATGTGGGACACACGTCTGATCTGGAGGCGCGGTTGTTGCGGCACAATGAGGGTCGGGTTCGTTCGACGAAGGGGTATCGTCCGTGGCGATTGTTGAAGGCGTATGGGTTTAGGACACGTTCGGAGGCGATGGCATTGGAGGGATATTTGAAGGGTTTGAAGTCGCGGGAGGCGATATTGAATTATATACGGTTACATCCGGGTGGACGGCCGTAGGACTTCCCGATTTCATCGGGACAACAGGGGT
>JAADJD010000012.1 GCA_013150955.1 Calditrichota bacterium | reverse complement strand
CAATAAAATCCATTGGATTGTGTCTGGATGAAAATGTGTTCCATAGTTTATTCGCGATTTTGTCGACATTTTTTGGTTTCATTCGCGTGATTCGCGGTTTCATGCAAAATTTGGGTTTATTCGAATTCATTCGCGTGATTCGTGGTTTAACGCGTTATTTGGGATGAATCAAGTGTAGCATGATCATCGCCTTCTGAATGCCTGCTATTCCAACCGTCCTCCCGGAACCATCTGCTTTAATTGGGGAACCTGATGGGCACGGTTAGTTTTTCTGTTAAAATTTTTAAGTAAAAACCTTTGGGGTATCCCCTCACCGGAAAAAACAATGGAGGAAATGCCCGTAGACTCCTTAACGATCACAAAAATTACGTTTTCTGATTTCTTAAATCAAGTATTTGAGAGATGTGGAGTGTTATGCTTCAAAAACGAATTCAATGGCATTCTTTGAAAAGATGGCTTTCCCCTCCATTTTCGGCAGTCCGCCGCGTGATGTTCTTGAATTTGGTGATATCCGCCCCCTCAATTATTTAATACTGTGAATCAATTTTTTCTTTTCGCTTGACCCTTCCGTATTGGTTTTCTAATTTTTTCGTGATGTAAGACGGATGTCGCGGTGGTTTGACGATAACGTGGGTTTAATTATAGATTGATGAGTCAACAGAAAACGTAAAGGAGCCGTAAATCCGTCTGTTGCCAGCATAAACAACAGCATCTTCGGTTTATTTTTCAATGGATTGGTACGACAATAAAACAGCCGATTCGCTTCTGATCGGCTGTAAGCTTTTTAAGATGCTTGTGAAAAATATAACGAATCGCTAAACCCTTAACGCGCATAACTGGAAGGTACCATCATGGCAGAAGCAACCCCAACTCAGCATGAACCCCATCCGGTCGTGAAAGAGAAAAAAATCATCGAACTCCCCGAACATATTGTGGAAATCGTCAGCGATTCCGGAGAAGGGGCTCAAAAAGCCGGTCAGACGTTCGGTGCCATTTCCGCGAAAATGGGAAACGGTATCTGGACGGTGGAGATCATTCCGGCCGAAATTCAACCCCCACCCCGAACCATTACCGGGGCCAGCGGTATCCGCATCCGTCTGGGGTCTTTTTACATAACCAATGTGGGCGACGATGCCGATCTGATCGTGGCGTTTAATGAACAGGTGCTTCTGGGGCGAGTGGATACCGGTAATTTAAAACCAGGCGCCATTATCTTGCTGGAAAACATGTGGCGAACCCACAAAGATCCCGCCATTCGCGAAGCTTACACCAAAACCTACGATCGCCTGGTTTCTGAAGGCTACAAAGTTATCGAAGTGCCCATGGAAGAGGAGTGTTTGAAATACACCATCAGTCCCCGACGGGGGAAGAATATGTTTGTCCTGGGCATGTTGTGTAATCTTTACGAGCGGGATCTGGAGCTGGCCCGAAAGGAAGTATACGAACTGTGGATCAAGAAAGGCGAGAAGGTCGCCGACCTGAATTTGAAGTTGTTCAACGCCGGTTATGCCTGGGCAGAGGAACATCTGGATTTTAAGTTCCGCATTCCATCGGCGGGGATTACCGAGCCTCAGGTGGTGATGAATGGCAATGTCGCGCTGGCACTGGGAATCATTGCCTCGGGCATGGAAGTATGCGCCATGTACCCTATCACGCCAGCCACTTCCGCTTCCCATTATTTAAGCGAGATTTTCGAGCATGTGGGTGGTATTGTGCATCAGGCGGAAGATGAAATTGCGGCCATCGGATTTGCCGTGGGCGCCTCCTACGCCGGTAAGTGTGCGGTGACCATTACTTCCGGTCCAGGCATGTCGTTAAAAACCGAAATTATCGGATTGGCGTCCATGATTGAGGTGCCGCTGGTGGTAATCAACGTGCAGCGTGGTGGTCCCAGCACCGGACTCCCCACCAAAGTGGAACAGGGAGATTTGCTGGCGGCCCTGTTCAGTACCCATGGCGATGCCCCCAAAGTGGTGATGGCCTGTTCCACCATCGAAGATTGTTTTTATTCGGTGATCACCGCTCGCAAGATTGCCGAAACCTTCCGCCTGCCGGTTATTGTTTTATCCGATGCCAATCTGGCCACCGGTCAGCAGCCGTTTCCGCGGCCGCGCTTTTCCCGGGATTGGGTGGCTCCACCGATCGACCAGAGCCCCGTTCCCCCGGGTACCAAACCGTACGATTGGGACCCCAAAACGGGATTATCCCGGCGGATCATTCCCGGCCAGCCGAATGGGATGTACTCGCTCACCGGATTGGCCCATGATCGCGAAGGGAAGGTGGCGTATGAGCCCTGGATCAATCAGGAAGGAGCCCGCAGCCGCAGCATGAAGCTGGCCGCGTTTCAGAAAACGCTTAAGCCACCCAAAGTGTTTGGCGATCCCGAAGGCGATCTGCTGATCGTTGGCTGGGGAAGCACCAAGGGCGCCATCGAAGAGGCAGTCACCCGGGTCCGGGAGAAAGGCTACCGGGTTTCTGCGCTGAACATCAAGTTCCTGCAACCCATGGCGTCTGGGATCAAGGAAATTCTGCAACGATTCAAAAAGGTGCTGTGCATCGAGATCAATTACTCCGATGATCCCGGCGAAGAATTGATCGATGAAAACAATCGGCGCTATTCGAATCTGGCCTGGCTGTTGCGTGCCCGGTTCCTCATCGATGTGGATAGCTGGTCGCGGGTATACGGCAGACCCTACAAGCCGGGTGAAATCGAACAGGTCATTCTGGAAAAATTAAAAGAAATCAAATAAAGGAAGGTGACACGCATGTTCGGATTAGACCTTGAACGTTTGCTGGATGTTGAAGAGGAATATCGTCGGCTGGAGGATTACCAGGGGGGAATGCCTCGCTGGTGTTCCGGTTGCGGGGACAATGCCATTCTAACGGCGGTTCAGCGATTGTTGCGGGATGAAGGCATCCCACCCGAAAAAGCGGTGTTTGTGTCCGGAATCGGATGTTCCAGCCGTTTTCCGCATTACATGAATGCCTATGGATTTCACGGGGTGCACGGTCGGGCGCTGCCCATTGCTCAGGGCATTAAAATTCGGCGTCCCGATCTGCACGTTTTTGTAAACATGGGAGATGGCGACTGTTTCAGCATTGGAAGCGCCCACTGGATTCATGCCATTCATTACAATATGAATATGGTGGCCATGGTGCACGACAATCGGATTTATGGGTTGACCAAGAAGCAGGTTTCTCCCACATCTCCCAAAGGGCTGAAGACAAACACCACCCCTTACGGTTCCTATATTGAAGGCCTTAATCCGCTTACCGTGACGCTGGGTGTAACCAACGTATCGTTTGTGGCCCAGGCGGTGGAGTGGATTCCGGATTTACTGTATGAGGTTATCCGGCAGGCCTTTCATCATCACGGTTTTTCGTTCGTGCGGATTTTACAACGCTGTCCCACTTATCTACCAGATATCTTCGATCCGTTTATCAACGATCCCAACAACATCCTCATTCTGACTCACGAGAATGGCCTTCAACTGGATGACAGTCTGGCCAGGATTTACAAGAATCAGATTGAGCACGATCCTTCGGACATTCATCGGGCGCGGGAAATTGCCTCCGATGAAAGCAAGGCCGTGGTGGGAATTTTGTACCGCAACGAAAATGTGGACGTGTATGACGAAATTCGTCGCCCCCGGCGGGTCACCACGCTGGAGATGCGCAAAGCGGTTCTGGAAAGAGAATTTGATAAATTTGCCGTAAATCCTGTGGGTGGAGACAATCATAATGAAAACGACGAATAAATCCAATGTTCGATCTGCAGCATCGAAAACATCCGATTCGTATGTTCAGCCGGTGGAAGTGGCCTGGGATTCTCTGACCGCTGCACTGGAACTGGCGGTTCAGTCAGCGGAAATGGTCGGGATCCGAAAGGACGAGCCTTCTTCTTTTCTGCTCTGGCTATGGAACCGGCTGCAATCCGGGCCGAATCCTGCGCAAAAGGATCACCCCGTATCAACCTTCGTCACTCGCGGTGTGTTTTCCACGGGAGAAGAGCTGGCCGGTCAGGCCCGGCTGGGTAAACGCGTTGCGTTTGTGGGCACGGGTGACCGTTTACCGGAAATTCAGGGGTACCTGCGCCAGCCTTTTGTTATTCACTGGGTGGCGGAACATCCCGTTCCCGTGGCGCGTGCGCCGTTCTTCCAGTGGGTAGCTGCGGATGTGCAGCAGGCGGTCGATCTGGCGATTATTTCCCGTAAACTGGCGGAACAGATGTTGTTGCCTGGGGTGGTTATTTTCCCGCACGGAGGGCCCCACACAACCCTGAAGCCCATTCAGGCCCTGGCTCCCTCAGCGCTGCACCGGTTTCTGGGAGAGCCGGGAGATGAAATTCCCTGTCCCGTGGACTGGCAGAAGAACATTTTTGGCGATACCCGCCGGCGAATACCGGAATATTTCGATTTTTCCGAACTGACGGTTCCGGTGGATGACACGGTGGATTTTTTTGAGCAATTACAAACCATTCTTACGGCTTATCGTGAACTCACCGGTCGGGATTATGATCTGGTTCAGGCGATCGGGGTGGAGGAAGCCGACACGGTCATCATCACCACCGGAGAAGATTTTGCCGCCATTCGGCCGGTTGCCGATGCAATTGCCAGCAAGACGAAGCGCTCCATCGGACTGATTCGGTTGCATTTGATTCATCCTTTTCCGGGACACCTGCTGGCGCGGCTGTTGAAAGGGAAGAAGCAGGTCGTTCTGTTACTCCCCTCCGAACGTTCACGACCTGAATTTTTTGCCCGATCGTTGCAATTCAGTTTTGAAAAGGCCTTTGAGCGCGGCCTGTGCAAGGGCAACGCGGTGCCGGCAGAGCTGGCCCTTTATCCGCCATATACCCAGGTCAAGGATCGGCCTCGAATGGTGGTGATGCACCAGCAGGGGCCCCGGTTGAATGCCGAAGCCATGGAGCAGGAACTGGAGCGGCTCTTGAAAAAGGGATCGCCGGCGGTGACGATTCATTTACCCGGGGTTTCCCGGAAAACCTCCGGGAAAGATCAGACCCCGGAAGCTTCCCGGAAGGCTGCACCTTTCACCCTGATGTACCGGTCTGAGGCGGGACTCTGGCAGAGTCGCCAGTTTACCGAAGCACTTCGCAGGATTTTGAACGGTACGTACGGGATTCAAACATCCGCTTTTTCCCATCGCACGCGGATTTTTCTGGCCCCACGGGCGCTCCCGGAATCCCTGCCAGCGGCGGAAGTGGATGGGGTGCTTTCCCCGGAGTGGTTGCTCTTCCAGCTGGCGGAGGATGTGGCAGCCTTAAAAGAGGGTGGTTTTCTCATTTTGCAGGGAAATCCAGTGGAGGCGGAACGCATCTGGATGGCGATTCCTTCTGCCGCGCGCCAGCGTTTGCGGGATAAACATTGCCGGTTGTACCTGGTGGACGCCCTGCAGGCGGCGCGGGAGCATGGGGTGGCCGCAGACGAACGCTGGGTGTCCGCGGTTTTTCTGGGCGCGTTCTTAAAGGTGGTTCAGGAAGATTCGGAAAAGTGGATGCGGGTGACCGAGGCGCAGTGGCAGGACTTCCTGTCCCGTTGCCCGGAGGAGCAAGCCGCGGCGGTGAAATTTGGCTGGGAGAAGGTGCAGGCGGCAGATGTGGAAACGCTGGAACAATTTGCCGAACCGCCAGAATTATCGGCCGAAGGCCTGCGCATTCAGGAAGCCTCTGCAGACCATGCCGATGTAGCGCAAAAACTGGAACCGCAGCAATTTCAGGACTATCTGGCCTTTCATTTAACCGGAACGCCTCTGAAAGGCGTGGTGAAGACCTTCCGCACCAGCCGATTCATTCCGGCACTGTTGCATCCGTTTCGGGATTTGCTTTCCATTCGGTACCATTTCCCGATTTGTTTGGTGGATGATCCTGATCGGATGGTGCAACCTCTGCAGCAAATCATCGATGCGGTCATCGAGCAGGCGGCTCCCGATGGGGAAGCCGGGGAGCAATTCCGCCGGGACGTTCTGCGCCTGGAAAAGGAAATGAAGCGCCTGGTGGAGCGGGGAACGCGTGCGACCCTTTCGCAATTGTGGGAAATGGCGGTAGAGTCCATCCTGCAGGAGACGGTCATATCCCCGGAACGGAAGGAAACCCTGTTGCAAAACTGGATGACCGCCCGTCGGGCACTGAAAGTGAACGGGCGGGTTCTGGGATGCGAGCCGTCAACGGCCCTGCAACTCTATCGCCATGCCTGGAACGTACATCGGCGGTTCCGAATGGGCCCTTTTGCAGATGAACTGGAAGGATTGATTGCTCGCCTGACGGACATTTTGAGGAGCGATGCGCAGAAGCGCCGGGAGGCGCTGGAACCCGAAAAACTGAAGGCTTCGGTGGGAACGGCATTTCAGGAAGATCTGGATTTTAACCGCCTGTCCGATATTCTGGAATCCACCGCCATAGAGGGAGAGCCCTTACCGGAAGCCCGTCGAAATCGGATTCGGGAGACCATTGCCGTCCTGAAAAAACATCGCTCGCTGTTTCATCCGGAGCCGTTGCCGATGGAATCCGCAGAAACACCGGTGGGCGAAGGCTGGAGCGAAAATGGCAGTTTTGCTCCCATCCTGATGCCGGATACGGTGGAAAATCTGGCACGGGCACTGGGAGAATATGAGGCCCGCATGCATTCCATGGTGGATTTTTTCCGGGCGGTGCATGTGGCCCGGCTGGAAGTGGAGAATCGGTATCAGGAAGAAAAGCACGATCCCTTCTTCCGTCGATTTCGGCTGGAATATTTGACCGATGCAGAGCGCGCTTTGCTGCCCCCGTTGCTTATTTACCTGAGGGCCGATCTGCAAAACGAACTCAATCGGGAGATGGTGCTGGAAATGCTGTCCAGCGAATTTCCCATTAAAATCATGCTGGAATTGCGCGATGTGTGCGAGGGGCCGGCGTCCCCGCGGGAAACCCCCTGTCTTTCCGGCTGGGTGGGCCGCATGGCGCGGATGGCGCTGGGACTCAATCGCCCCTTTGTCTGCCAGGCCAGTCTGGCCAATGTGGAGGTGTTGCAGACGGCGCTTCAACAGGGATTGGCTTACCCCGGCCCGGCGCTGTGGAGTGTGTTTGTGGGGGCACCGGATTTTTACCCCGCCCTTTCGCCGTATCTAATTGCAGCGGCAGCCCAGGAGGCCCGTGCCTTTCCGGCATTTACCTACCATCCGGGTGCCGGAACCACCTGGGCGGAATGTTTTTCCCTCAACGGCAATCCCGATCCCGAAAAGGATTGGCCCCGAAACACCATTACCTTTACGGGAGCAGCGGGCGAAGAAGTGCAACAGGAACTGCCCTTTACGGTTATTGATCTGCTGAGCACCCATGTGCTTTTCGATCATCATTTTCTGTTGCTTCCACCCGAGGTGCAGGACGACCGCTTTGTGCCTCTGGAGGAGTATGAACGGCTGACAGACAGCGAGCGGGAACACAAGATTCCCTTTATTTTGATGATCGACGAGGCGAATCGATTGCAACGGGTGGTGGTAACCCGGAAGCTGGTCGAAGCGGCTCGAACGCTTCTGGCGGATTGGCACCTGCTACAGGAGCTGGGTGGCATTCACAACTCCCATGCCCGGCGCTTGCTGGAAGCCGAGCAGGCCCGTTTGCGACAGGAAATGGAATCCGAAATTCAGGCCATTGAACAGCGCTACCAGGCGGAGCTGGAGAAAACGCTGGGAGAAGTGGCGCGGGATATCGTGTCCAACATTGCGGCGGGATTGCTGGGCCAGGCCACCATGCCGGCTGCTCCGGTGGGCATGCCGTCCAGTACCGCACCGGCGCCACCGCCGGAAACCGAATCGGCCCCGCCGACGGAATCCGCAGAAGTGACCGAGGCACCCCCCGAAGAGGAAGAAGAGGAAGAATTAAGTTTTGATGAGCCATATATCGAAACGCCCCGCTGCACCAGCTGTGGGGAATGTATCAACATCAACAATCAGCTGTTTGCGTACAACGACAATAAGCAGGCGTACATCAAAGACCCCACGGCCGGTACCTATCGCGAATTGGTACTGGCTGCAGAAAAATGCCCGGTGCACATCATTCATCCCGGAAAGCCAAAGAATCCAGACGAGCCGGGACTGGATGAATTATTGAAACGGGCGGAACCCTATTTATAGGAGCAATCAGGGATGGATGTGGCCACGGCCATTGGATTCATTGCGGCGTTGAGCGTATTTCTGGCCATTTCTCTGGCCATTGCCAATAGCAAGTTGAAGGTTCAGGAAGACCCCCGGATTGGCCGGGTGGAGGAGATGCTGCCCGGCGCCAATTGCGGTGCCTGCGGTTTTCCGGGATGCCGCGCCTTTGCCGAAAATGTGGTGGCGGGAAAGGTGTTGCCCGGTCAGTGTCCCGTTGGTGGTCCGGAAACGGCGCGCATTGTGGCGGAATATCTGGGAGTGGATGCCGGTCAAACCGTTAAAAAAGTGGCCCGCCTGCTCTGTGCGGGCAGTCGGGATGTGGCCCCGCAAATTGCCGAATACGATGGGTATCCCTCCTGCCGGGCAGCCGCCGCCGTGACCGGTGGATTTAAAGGATGTGTGTACGGATGTCTGGGGCTGGGTGATTGTGTGGAATCCTGCACCTTCGATGCCATGTTCATGGCGCCCAATGGCCTGCCCATGATTGACGTGGAAAAGTGCACCGGCTGTGGCGATTGTGTCCGTGCCTGTCCGAAGGGCATTCTGGAGCTGTACCCCATTTCGCAACACCTGATCGTTCAGTGCAAATCGCTGCTGGCCGGTGACGAAGCGCTGGCGGTTTGCGAGGTGGCCTGCACCGGATGCGGCATCTGCGCCGCCGATGCGCCCGAAGGCCTGATCCTCATGAAAAACAATCTCCCCATTGTGCAACAGGATAAATTGAATCTGGAAACCGAACTGGCAACGCTGCGATGCCCCACCGGTGCCATCACCTGGGTGGATGGTCAGCAGTTTCCGGAATGGTTCCAGCAATGGAAAACGGAAAAACAGGAAGCGAAGACGAGCCGTGTGGTTTAAAAAGAAAACCTCGGAACATCAACCGCCGTTTCCAGGCATCCCGGATGCACTGGATGGTCATCGGGCGGTATGGAAAGTGGAAGAAGCGGCCGCTGAGGCCATGCAGGTTCATGCCATTCCCAATACGGCCAGGCTGGGGCAGCACCGGCGCTCGGTGGCAGACTCGCCGCGGGTGCTGGTCTTTAGATCCACTGCCGACAGCCGGATTCTTTCCGGAATCACCGTGGGAACGGCGCTGGTGGGTTTGCGTTCGGTGGCCTTTACCAGTGGCACCGGGCCGGCCGAAATGCGCGCCTCCCTGGATGCCGCCGTGGGCAAGCGGCTTTCTTTTGTGATTCACCTGACCAGTCGAGCGCCGGGAGAGCAGGCAGACTCATTGTTGCCAGGCCACGCGGACTATCACGCTCTCTCCGAATCCGGGCTCTTCCAGCTGTTTGCCAAAAACGTGCAGGAAGCCGCCGATTTTGCCTTGATTGCCCATCGGCTGGCCGAACTGGCACTGAATCCGGGATTGGTCGCACAGGACAGCTACCTGACCAGCCATTCCGTGCAACCCCTGCGCATGCCGGAACCGGAACTCATCGCCCGATTTTTGGGGGATCCTTCCGACCAAATTGAATGTCCCACCCCCGCCCAGAAACAGATTTTTGGCGAGAAACGGCGCCGGATTCCCGAATGGTTTGATCTGGATCGCCCGCTGGGACTGGGAACGGTTCAGGATCGGGAAAGCTTCTTCCGGGCCGTTGCAGCCCGAAGGCCGTATTTCTGGCAGCACGTGGCACCGCTGGCCGATCAGGTGTTCCAGGAATTTGCGCAGCTTACCGGTCGGCACTACCAGCGGGTTCAGGCCTATCGGTTGGACGATGCCGATTACGTCCTGGTGGCGCAGGGTTCTCTGGTGGAAGACCTGGAAATGCTGGCCGATGCGCTGCGCAAACAGCGCAAATTGAAGGTGGGTGTGCTGAATATCACCATGTTTCGCCCCTTTCCGGGGGAACACATCTCCCATTTGTTAAAAGGCAAAAAGGCGGTTACCGTGTTCGAGCGGGTGGATCCCGCGCTTGCGGAAGACCCGCCCCTGTTGCGGGACATTCGGGCGGCAGTGGATCGGGCCCTGGAAAATGGTGCCCGGGGAAACGGCCCACTGCCATATCCCGAATACGCCGTTTACGAAAAACTCTCCGATCGTCCCCGTTTCTTTTCTGCCATTTACGGGATCGGTGGTGGCAACCCTTCACCGGAGGAACTTCAGGCCGCTGTGGAAAACATGCTCCCCACTGGCGAATCTCGCCAGCTATTCTACCTGGGAGTGGCTTTTCGGCAGGAAGAGGTGCGATTTCCCATTCTGGAACAGGTGCAGCAGCGGCTGGATCGGGACTACCCCCGGCGCGATCAGCTGGGGTTGCTCCCGAAGCGGGGGGATACAACCGGAGCCACGCTACTGCCGCGGCAAACGTTTCGCTTTCTGGCGGTGTCTGGAACCGGGGGAACGATGGCGGGAAATATTCTGGCCCGTTCGCTTTATCACGTGCTAAATTGGGCGCTGCGGACGATCCCGGAATACCATCTGCATCAGGCGTTACCCTATACGGATTACCGGCTGGAACGCTTCCTGAACGATTCCGAGGCCCGACAGCAATCCACCGGGTTACAGGCGCTGGTGGTGCAGGATGTGGCCATTTTAAGTTCGCTGGAGCAGCTGGGGACACCGGTGCGCGGTGGCATTCTGATCCTCAACTGGGAAGATGCGGCGCCGGAAGTCTGGTTTCAGCTACCGGATCGGATTCGCCGGGAAATTCAGCAACGGGAGCTGCGCCTGTTTGTGCTCAATGCCCGTCAAATTGCCCGCCAGGTGGGTTCGGATTCCCATTTTGAATCGCCGCTGATAAACCATGCCCTGATGGGAGCGATGTTAAAGGTTTGTCCGTCCTGGGACGCCTCAGAAGTTTCCCGGCTGCTGGACGCTTACCGGAAGGGACTGGAAGAGCAGCTGGAAAGTAGCCCCTCTCTGGTGCAGGAAGCCTTTCAGGCGCTGCAAAAGGGCATGGAGCAGGTGAGCCCGCTGGATTGGTCTACCCTGCCGCCGGTGGAAGAGGTGCGCATCGGGGAACCGCCTGCGCCATGGACTGTCCGCGAGACCCGGCAATTCGATCAGTCCATTTTTGACCTGACCCATTTCTGGGAAACGGTGGGGTATTTTTACGAAACCCGCCGTCCGGCGCAAACGTTAATCACACCGGCCCTGGCCACGGGAGCCATGCCGGCCCGCAGCAGCGCTTTTCGGGACTTCAGCCCTTCCCGCAAAAAATTGCCCCGCCTGATTCCCGAAAACTGCACCGCCTGTGGCCTGTGCTGGACTCTGTGTCCGGAAAGTGCCCTGCCGGGAACCGTACAGCAGCTGGCAGACATCGTGCGTGTGGGGCTGCAACAGGCAGAATCCCGCGGTACCCCATTGATGCAATTACAACGCGTTGGCGATAACCTGGCCAAACTGGCCTATAGAATCTTCCAGAAGGATGAGTTGCACCAGCACCTGACCCTTGGGGAATTGTTCCGCGATGCGTTTCAGCAATTGCTGGAAATCATGAAACCCAACGAATCGTTGAAAACGGAGCTGGAGCAGGACTTTGATCGATTTGTGCAGGCCATCCAGGACGTCCCCATCGTCCGCACAGAAACGTTCTTCGATCGGGTGCATCAGGAACAGAAGGGAAACGGGTTGATTTTTACCCTTGCGGTGAATCCGGATGCCTGCAAATCCTGCAACCTCTGTGTGGCGGTGTGTCCGGAAGAGGCGCTGGAGATGATGGAACAAACCGATCGCGATGTGGCCATGCACCGGCGCAACTGGGAGTTCTTGATGGCCCTTCCCGACGTTCCGCTGGAAAGGCTGCACGCCCTGATTCGGGAGGAGGCGCCCGAGACCCACGTTTACGCCCTGTTGAATCGCAAAGTGTACCATGCCATGCTTGGGGGGGATAATGCCCCGCCTGCCAGTGGCATTAAGATCGGGATGCGATTGGTCGCTGCGGCGGCCGAAGCCGTGTTACAACCGCACCTGCAGCAACTGCTGTCGCGCATTCGCGAAATGATTCAACAGCTGGAAGCGCGCGTCCAGGGGCAGGTCAGCCAATCCCTGAAAATCAATGATTTTGAAGCCTTTGCCCGAAAGCTGAGTGGGCTGGAGACCCGCAAGCTGGACCTGGACACCCTGATGGAGTTGCTGCGGGAGGAAGGGGAATCCCCGGTCACCATCGACCGAAAGTGGCTGGAGCAACTGACCCGAATGGTCACGGCTTTAAAAGAATTACGGGACGTGTACGAAAAAGGCGCCACCGGCGATGGACGGGCCCGGCTGGCCATGGCGGTGGATTCCGGCAGCGTGGCCTTCTGGAGTGGCATCTATCCTTACAATCCCTTTCCTTTTCCCTGGGTACACCAGCGCTATGGAGAGGCTCCGGCTCTGGCCGAAGGCCTTTTGACCGGATTGACCCGCAAAATGCTGGAAACCTTCCGCCTGTTGCGAAAAGCTCGCTGGATACTGGACGATACCTACGATCCCAAAACCCACGACCGTGAACTGGCTGCTCTGGACTGGGATCGGTTAACCGAGGAAGAAAAGGCCCTGGTGCCGCCCCTGGTGGTGGTCGGTGACGATGGTGCACTGGGTGAAGCCGGTCTGGCCGGGTTATCTCGATTGCTGCAGGGACAGTTTCCGGTGAAAATAGTGGTGTTCGATTCCCAGGGATACGTGGCTACCGGCGGACAACCGGGAGCGGGCAGTTTCGCCAGTCAATGGCAGGAGCCCCAATTCCGCAAACAGGAACTGGCCTTGATGGCCCTGGCGTTCCGGCAGGCGTTTGTCATGCAGGCCAGCATCGGGTATCCGGGACCCCTGCTCCGGGATTTGCAGCGGATGTTGCAATATTCCGGTCCCGCACTGGCGGTGATTTACACCCCGGAACCGCATGCTCACGGTCTGTTGCCGGAAAAGGTGCTGGAGCAGGCCCGGCGGGCGGTGCAGACCCGAACCGTTCCCCTGTGGACGTACGACCCGTCGGTTCCCGGGGAATTTCAGGCGCGGCTGGATCTTTCCGCCAATCCCGAACCGGAACAGGACTGGGTGACCGTTCGCGAGTGGGGGCGAACCGGGGAAAAACATTATCAGGAAATCACCCATCCGGTAACCTTTGCCCACTGGGCAGTTCACGAAGCCCGTTTCCGCCATCAGTTTCAGTATCGGCCGCAGAAGGAATGGCACCGGGAGATGGTGCCGCTGGTGGATTACCTGAACATGGCGCCGGAAGATCGGGAGGGGCTGGAGCCCTACATCGAGGTGGTGGACGAAAAGGACCGTTTGCTGCGGGTGGTGGTCAGGCCGGCGATCGTTCTGGATACGGAGGATCGGCTCCGGTACTGGCATTTACTGCAGGAATTGGCGGGATTGCGTTCCAGCCTGGTTGAGCGGATTCGGCAGGAGGCGCGGGACGAAATGGAGCGCCAGCTGCAGGAAAAACAGGAGGCGCTGGAGAAAGCGTACCAGCAGCGGAAACAGGAGCTGGAACAACAGCACGAGCAGATTTATCATGCGCGATTGACCCGGCGGTTGCTGGAATTGAGCGGGTACGGCCAGAACGCAGAGAAATTAAAACAGACCCTGAAAGCCTTTGCCGAGCGGGCCCGTGGGAATGGGAAAAAGGAATCGGAGCCGTCGCATGAGTGATGGCCATGGGGTGTCTGCAGACGGAATGATTGAATGGTGAATGAACGGGTCGCAGGGCGGAGAAAATGCATCGATTGGGCTGGAATATGAAATGGTGAGAAGGCGGTATGGAATTGTTGCTTCAGAGAGAAAAAAAGACCTTTAAACACGGGATTCATCCCGATGATTATAAGCATTTTACCCGGCATTTGTCCATCGAGCGCATGCCGTTTGTGGACGAATACGTTTTGCCACTGAGCCAGCACGCCGGGGCACCCTCCCGGCCGCTGGTAAAACTCGGCGAACGGGTCTACCGGGGGCAATTGATTGCCGAGCCGGCCGCCTTTGTTTCCGCCGCACTCCATGCACCGGTCACCGGAGTGGTAAAAGCCATTGAGCCCCGGGAACATCCCGGCGGGCGCATGGTGGAAGCCATCGTCATTGAACGCGATCCGTATTCTCCCCAGACCCTGGTGAACGAACATCCCATCGACTGGGAGTCGCTTTCCCCGGCAGAGTTGCTGGAGATGATCCGCCTGGGTGGGTTTGTGGGGCTGGGTGGAGCAGCCTTTCCCACTCACGTGAAATACGCCGTACCGGAAGGCAAACACGCCCGTTTCTTCTTTGTGAACGCGGCGGAATGCGAGCCCTTCCTGACCACTGATTATCGCATCATGCTGGAGCGCTACCCGGATATTTTCCTGGGCATTCGGGTGATCCTGAAAATCCTGGGTTCCGAGAAGGCATTCATCGGGGTGGAAGATAACAAGTGGGACGCCATCGAGTTGCTGCGGGAGCAGCTGCCCTCCGATTTGCCCTGTGAGGTCATTCCCCTGGAGACCAAATATCCCCAGGGTGCGGAAAAAATGCTGATTGAGGCCGTGTTGCACCGGGAAGTGCCCAGCGGACGCCTGCCCATTGATGTGGAGGTGGTGGTCAACAACGTGGGGACCGTGGCCTCAATTGGCCAGATGTTCAAATACAATCAACCGCTGATTGAGCGCGTGGTAACGGTGACCGGGCCGGGCATTCAGCGGCCGGCCAATCTATTGGTTCCCATCGGTACCCGCCTGACCGATGTGATCGCCTATTGTGGGGGGATGAAGGAAAACGTGCGCCAGGTGCTGTTCGGCGGCCCGATGATGGGCATGCCGCAGCGGTCGCTGGAGGTACCCATTCTGAAGGGCACATCCGGGGTACTGTTTTTAACGGAATACGAAGTCGTACCCCGTCAGGAATATCCCTGCATTCATTGCATGAAGTGTGTGGATGCCTGTCCCATGTATTTAAATCCCAGTCTGCTGGGAATGCTGGCGCGCGTGCGCCGCTATGACGATATGCTGGAACACTACATCATGGATTGTATTGAGTGTGGTTCCTGTTCCTACGTTTGTCCATCGAATATTCCGCTGGTGCAACGATTTCGGGTGGCGAAGGCGCTACTGAGAGAAAAAATGGCAAGGGAGAAGGCAGCAAAAGCATGAAGACCCGGGAACCGAAACTTCTGTTAACCACCTCGCCGTTTATTAAATCCCCGCACGATACGCGATTCATCATGTGGCAGGTCAATTATGCGCTGCTGCCAGTCATTCTGGCCAGTGTTTATTATTTTGGAATCAATGCCGTGCTGCTAATCGCGGTGTCGCTGGCCGGGGCCCTGTTGCCCGAATGGATCTGGAGCCGCCAGCAGAACAATCCCGTTAACACCATTCGGGACGGTTCGGCAGTCATTACCGGTTTGTTGTTTGCTTTGACGCTGCCACCCGGCATTCCGTTGTGGATGGCATTCCTGGGCGGGGTGGTTTCGGTGGTACTGGGAAAAATTCTTTTTGGGGGATTGGGGTATAATATTTTTAATCCCGCCCTGGTGGGACGCGCCTTCCTGCAGGCCGCGTTTCCGGTTTCCATGACCACCTGGATGCCCCATGCCTCGCTGGAAAATTTCTTTCAAATTCGTGGCGACCTGCTTACCCTGCCATTCATGAAACCCCGGATGGATGCGTTGTCGGCGGCAACACCGCTTGCAAAAATGAAATTTGAGATGCAACCCACGGGAATCACCGATTTACTGCTGGGGAGTACAGCGGGATCGCTGGGCGAAACGGCTGCCGTGATCATTTTACTGGCCGGGATTTACCTGGCCATTCGGGGGGTCATCAACTGGCGAATCCCGGTGGGCATTCTGGCCACCGTGTTTGTGCTGGCCACGTTGTTGCATTGGGTAGATGGGACGAAATATCCGGCCCCCTGGTTTCACCTGTTTGCCGGTGGATTGATGCTGGGCGCCGTATTCATGGCCACCGATCCCGTGACCTCTCCCATTACCCAGAAGGGCGTGTGGATTTTTAGTGTGGGGGTGGGATTGCTGGTGGTGGTGATTCGAGTGTGGGGTGGACTTCCGGAGGGAGTCATGTATTCCATTTTGTTGATGAATGCATTAACGCCCTTGATTAACAAGGTGGTTCGACCCCGAATCTATGGAATGCGAAAGTCCGAATCCTGAAAGACGCGGGTGATGAAACGAATGCGGGAAAGTTTGAACGGCAAGTAAAAAGAAGGTGAGCGGTACCTGTCGGATGAATCGACCGGCATGATCAGAATGAAAAAATTACTGGAATGACCATGCACATGCACGGAGCGGGACATCATCATCCCTCTGCTGGTGAAGGCGGCGACGATGTGAGCAGTTTTCGGATGATCCTGACCATGGGAACCATCGGGCTGCTGGCAGGATTGTTGATTGTGGTGACCTACCGGCTGACGTTGCCGATCATCGAGCAAAACAAGGCCGAATTTTTACAGCGGGCCATATTCGATGTACTGCCCAATGCCAGCCAGAAGCAGGCCTTTGTGGTGGAAAAAGATGGCACCCTGCGCCCCGAGCGGGGAAAGGAAAAGCGGGTATTCAAAATTTACGCCGGTTACGATGACCGGGGGAAGCTGGTAGGGGTGGCCATCGAGGCAAAAGGCCAGGGCTTTCAGGATGTGATTCACATTATTTACGGTTACGATCCCGAGCGGGAGGTCATTGTAGGCATGAAGGTCCTGGAAAGCAAGGAAACTCCGGGACTGGGTTCCAAAATTGAAACCGATCCCGAATTTATCGCCAATTTTAAGGCCCTGGTGGTAAAGCTCACGCCAGATTTGAGCGATCTGGTGCATCCGCTGGAAATGGTAAAAAAAGGGCAGAAAACCGCCGATTGGCAAATCGAGGCCATCACCGGGGCAACCATTTCTTCCCGTGCCATTACCAATATTTTATTGAAGAGCAGTCGTGAAATACTGCCGATCATTCAACGCAATCTGGATGTTTTGAAACAGGGAGCTTCGCAATGAAGATGGAAGAAACCACCAGCATGGACATCCTGCTCAAGGGAATCTGGAAGGAGAATCCGGTATTTGTTCAGGTACTGGGGATGTGTCCCGTACTGGCCGTGACCAATTCGGTCATCAATTCCATTGTGATGGGAATCGCCACCACTTTTGTGCTGGTGATGTCCAGCTTTTTTGTGTCCCTGTTTCGGAAGCTGATTCCCCGGCAGGTGCGCATTGCATCCTACATCATGATCATCGCCACGTTTGTGACCGTGGCGGAATATATCATTCAGGCCGTCAGTCTGGAGGTTCACAAGAGCCTGGGCGCATTTATCTCCCTGATCGTGGTGAACTGTATCATTCTGGGGCGTGCGGAAGCCTTTGCCTCCAAACATCCAGTAAAGGAAGCGGTTATGGATGCCCTGGGCATGGGCGCCGGCTTTACCTTTGCGGTGCTGAGTCTGGGCGTGGTGCGGGAGCTGCTGGGCAACGGTACCCTGGCGGGAATTCCCATTTTTGGTCCGGGATTTGAACCCTGGTCCATCATGATCCTGCCCGGTGGGGCCTTTTTTGTGCTGGGGGCCTGGTTGCTATTTTTTAACTGGCTGCGCGAACGGGCTAAAAAACAACAGGAAAGGGTAGTGGTATGACCGGTGAATCCCTATCGTTTATCTTCATCAATGCCGCGTTGATCAACAATTTTGTGTTGAGCTCGTTTCTGGGGATTTGTCCCTTTCTGGGGGTGTCCGGCAAACTGAAAACGGCCGGCCCCATGGGGGCTGCCGTCACCTTTGTGATGTTCATTAGTTCAATTTTCGCTTATGCCATCCACCAGATTTTGCTGATCATCGAAGCCCCTTACCTGCAATTGATTTCCTACATTGTGGTCATCGCTTCTGCGGTGCAGCTGGTGGAAATGTTTATTAAGAAATTCAGTCCGGTGCTCTACCGTGCGCTGGGCATTTACCTGCCGTTGATCACCACCAATTGTGCCATCCTGGGAATGGCGCTGTTTCAAACCAATCGGGGATACGATTTTATCCAGTCGCTGATTTTCTCGCTGGGTGCGGGTGCAGGGTTCAGTCTGGCACTGATCATCATGGCCGGCATCCGGGAGGCGCTGGATCTGTCCGATATTCCCGGCCTGGTCAAAGGCACCGCCCTGACCCTGATGGTGGCCGGTATCCTGTCCATGGCATTTATGGGATTTGCCGGTCTGGGGGGATGATCCCCGGGTTTTTCAGGAGCGGAAAAATAAAGCAAGTGACGGGATGAAACCCGGATTTTGCGTTGGCCTGCGAATTACACGGATGCACACGAACAAAAATATTCATGCGTCAGACCGCGAATGACACGAATGAACGCAAATAAACCCAGATTATTTATTAGAACCACGAATGACACGAATGAACGCCAATAAAAATTTAGATTATATCCGGGTGAAGTTTTGTTTCCGGGTTTATTGGTGATTTTGTGGATATTTTTAGTTTTATCCCAGATTATGCATTAGCCTACGAATGACACGAATTCACACCAATAAAAATAATAAAAAGTACTGGATTCTATCTGAATGAAAATGTTTTATTGGATATATTCGCTATTTTGTTGATTTTTTTCGAATTCATTCGCGTGATTCGTGGTTTAACGCATTATTTGGGTTTAATGCATTATTTGGGTTTATTCGCGGTTTTGTGGATATGTTTTGGATTTATTCGCGGGATTCGCGGTTGCATGCGTTATTCTTAAGGCATCATCTGGGTTTCATGCGGTGTTCGCGGAACCAGCGTTCTGGCTTCCTCGGTCTCCGCTGGCGAGTTCACCCGATGGCGGCGACGCAGGGCGACCAGCTGCTCGATGGCAATCATGACCGCAAAACTGGCGATGACCAATAAAACCACCATTTTCCCCTCCTTGAAATTTTTAGTTCCCGCTATAAAAACAGTCAAAAAGAATGCCGGAAAAAAGCCGGTAATACACAACTCATTCATTTTACAGAACTTATCCGGCTCAGAAAGCGGGTGATGCCTGCCCCGCGATATTGGCTACCGTTGAATTTTTCCACAGCGAACGGGGACTGGTCTTGCGGAATTCAATTATTTCAACCGATGCGGAGCTGTTGCCGAATCCAACGCCGCTATTGAAATTTTCAACGGAATCGCCCATATTTTCATTTGTTTCCACCGGGAATATTGGTTATGATGGAAAGCAAAAACAGCAGGAGGACACCGTTATGCAATCTCCCATTCATCGGGAAACGGCGGCAGGGGTGATGACCGTTGCATTTGCCCGACCGGAGAAAAAGAATGCCGTCACCACAGAAATGTATCAGTTGTTGATTCAGGCGTTCGAGGAAGCCCGGGATTCCAGCGACGTGCGGGTGGTACTGCTCCGTGGGGAAGGCGACGCATTTACCGCAGGGAACGATCTCAGCGATTTTCATAAATGGCCGGAGATGGGGCGGCGCCGGGAGGATATTCCCGTCTTTCAATTTATTAAAACCGTGGTAAATTTTCCCAAGCCAATTGTGGCTGCCGTTAAAGGCGTGGCGGTGGGACTGGGCAGTACCATTCTGCCCCATTGCGATCTGGTCATTGCGGGTAAGTCGACCCGGTTCAGCCTGCCGTTTGTGCGTCTGGCCCTGGTGCCGGAATTCGGGAGTTCGTTCATGTTGCCCCGAATGGCCGGTTTTGTCCGGGCATCCCACTGGCTAATGCTGGGAGAAACCTTTGATGCGGAGGAAGCCCGTCGATTGGGACTGGTGAGTGAGATTTGTGAGGATGATCAGGTGGACACGCTGGCCCGGCAGCGTTGCGACCAGCTGGTGGCGCTTCCCGCCAGTGTGCTCCGGCGCATTAAATCGCTCATCCGGCCACCGGAATTCCTGCAGCAGTTAAATCAGGCCATCGATCGCGAAACCCAGATGTTTCTGGAATGCCTGCAGACCCCGGAACACGCCGAAGCCGTCCAGGCCTTCTTCGAGAAGCGATCCCCGGATTTCAGGCGGTTTGAGTGAGGGGCAAAACGATTCATTGAGCCCGGATTGCCCATACACGGGGCGGTGCCTTCTAACTTTCTTTTCCATTTTGGCAAACGAACGGCGTTCACTATATTGGCGTTTCAAAAAAACGGAAGGAAACCCATGGCCTTTTGCACCGCAATCAGCTGCATGGACGGACGCATTCAGTTACCGGTAATTCGCTATTTACAGCGCCGATTTCAGGTGGATTACGTGGATACCATCACCGAGCCCGGTCCCAATGGCATTCTGGCCCGTCAGGACGATGCGGCGGTGGTGGATTCCATCCGGAAACGTTTGCAGATTTCGGTGGAAAATCATCGCAGTGTGGGAATTGCGGTGGTGGGTCATTACGATTGTGCCGGCAATCCCGCCCCACCGGAACAACAGCATCAACATCTAAAGCAGGCCGTACACTGGGTGCGCCAGCTGTATCCGCAACTGGAAGTCATCGCCCTGTGGGTGGATGAGCACTGGCAGGTGCACGAGCTGACCGATCCATGAAAACCGCATGGGTCGTAAGCGAGGGTTCTCCTTATCCAACAGTAAATAGGGGTGGTGGGAATCGGAGGTATGTTTCCAGTTTCTGGAAAAATTAAAAAATCCCATTGCTTTTTATGCATCCACATTTAATATTCACCTCTACGAAAATGTAAAGAATGCACTGTATGAAGCAGCTCGAATAGAAACACCACCGTTAGCAAACCACGAATTTTCCCTGATCCACAGGCCTTTTCCCCTGAACCAACACCGGGGTGGACTATCTGCATCAGGGAAAGGAAATCGTCATTGAGAGAAAAACAAGTTGGAGGGTCTTTATGGCAAAGGAAAGCACCGGTAAGAAAGGGAATAAGGCGACGGCTAAATCGGAGCCGAAATTGATTGCCCGATTTCTGGAAATTGTGGAACGGGTCGGGAATGCGCTGCCGCATCCCGCCACCCTGTTTGCCCTGTTTGCAGCGGGAGTCGTGGTGTTATCCTGGATAGCCGCCCAGTTCGATTTGAGTGTTACCCATCCGGGAACGGGAGAAACCATTCGTCCGGTCAACCTCCTCAGCGTGGACGGCCTCCATCGGATTATCACGGAAATGGTGGATAATTTTACCGGGTTCGCCCCACTGGGGGTGGTGCTGGTGGCCATGCTGGGTATCGGGATTGCCGAGAGCAGTGGCCTGATTGGTTCGGTGCTGCGGTTGCTGGTCATCAGTGCGCCACGTCGGCTGATTACGTTTGTGGTGGTGTTTAGCGGGGTGCTTTCCAATGCCGCCAGCGAGGTGGGTTACGTCTTGCTGGTGCCCCTGGGTGCCATCATTTTTCTGGCCATTGGGCGTCATCCCATCGCCGGTCTGGCCGCCGCCTTTGCCGGTGTTTCCGGAGGATACAGTGCCAATCTGGTGCTGGGGACGGTGGATCCGTTGCTGGCGGGACTGTCTCAGGAGGCTGCCCAGATCGTCGATCCCGGCTATCTGGTCAATCCGGCATGCAACTGGTATTTCATGATTGCTTCCACCTTCCTGATCGCTGCCGCCGGAACCTGGGTAACGGAGCGCATCGTGATTCCCCGACTGGGAGAATATCGAGGAAGCCAGAAACCGGAAGAATTACGTCAACTAACCGCGGAAGAAAGAAGGGGATTGAAATATGCCCTGGTGGCCACGGTGATCCTGATTGCCATTGTCCTGTGGGGACTGATTCCGGAAAACGGCTTCTTGCGCAATCCCGAAGACGGTAGCATTCTGCATTCCCCGTTTATGAAGGGCATTGTGACCTTCATCTTCATCAGCGCAGCGGTGACCGGGATTGCCTACGGTATTGGCGCCCGAACCATCCGCAACGATTCCGATGTCATGAAAGGCATGGGCAAAGCCATGGAACGGCTGGGACTGTACCTGGTGCTATGCTTTTTTGCCGCTCAGTTTGTGGCCTATTTTAAATGGACCAATCTGGGATTGATCATAGCCGTGGAAGGTGCCGAATTATTGCGGGCCAGTGGGTTGGGTGCCATTCCGTTGATGATTGCGTTTGTCATTTTTTCCGCTTTCAGCAATATGTTTATGGGGAGCGCCTCTGCAAAGTGGGCCATTCTGGCACCAGTCTTTATTCCCATGTTCATGCTGCTGGGATTTGCCCCCGAACTGGTGCAGGTGGCTTATCGCATCGGGGACAGCGTGACCAACATCATCTCTCCCATGATGTCCTATTTTGCGCTGATTGTTGCCTTTGTGGAACAGTACGATGAAAATGCCGGTATCGGAACGGTCATTGCGACCATGCTACCTTACACGATTGTTTTTCTGCTTTCCTGGATTGTGTTGTTTAGCCTGTGGATGTTACTGGGGATTCCGGTCGGTCCCGGCGCGGATTTGTTTATTAACTGATGGAAGGGTGAACGACCCGGCTTGTCCAGGGTCAGTTTAAATGGATGTCGGGAAAGGGAACTGTCCATTAATATGGTGGAGAATCGGTCATCATGCTCCGGTAGTTTTTTTCATGAATGCTTGAATGGGAATGTACCCGGGCCACAGGGGAACGGATTGCGTATGTTCTGGATTGGCCATTTCGCACGAAATAGGAATTTTCATACATCCTGAATCTGACAAGCCTGTTGAACAGGATGGACCCCGGCATTCTCCGGTTTGTTTAAAATTGTGTCGGGGAACATATTCTATGGGGCGGTCATGCCGTTGATCGTTGATCGTTTTCTAAACGGGTTCTTTTTCGTATTCCACAGTGCCCTGATTGTTTTTAATCTGCTGGGATGGGCCTGGAGGCGGACCCGTCGGTGGAATCTGTACACCCTGTTGTTGACCGGATTTTCCTGGTTTGGATTGGGCATCTGGTACGGATTCGGTTACTGCCCGTCCACGGACTGGCACTGGCAGGTCCGTCGGCGTCTGGGATATTACGATATGCCCACCTCTTACATCCAGTTTCTGCTGGAGCAACTTACCGGTTGGACGTTCAATCCTGTCCTGGTAGATGTGCTGACCTTGCTTGGGTTCTTAACGGCACTGTGCATGTCCATTTATTTGAATTATCGGGATCGACACGCTTTTCTGGATGTATAGACACCTGTCTGGAAGACTTTGCAGGAAAAACAGCGGAATTGAGCTTGTGTTTTTTGGTGCTTCTCGCTTATCTTTAAACCAGATTATGCTTTGGACCACGAATTACACGAATTAATACAAAAATAATAAACTACGTTGGATTATATCTGGACGAAAATTTGTTTCGGAATTTATTCGCAATTTTGTGGGTGTTTTTTGATTTCATTCGCGTGATTCGCGGTTTAATGCATTATCTGGGATAATTGGATTCAAATGGAAAGGGAAAACCATGAATTTCCGGAAAATAATGATTCAGGGGGCAATATTGTTTCTGGTATCGTTTCTGGTTGCGGCAGTTGTGACATTCGTTTATCGTTGGATCAGTGAGGGTAGCGGCCATGTGGACTGGGTGACGTCTTTCCGCCTGGCGGTGATCTTAACGGTCATCCTGACCATCAAATCCTTTCTGGATGAGCGGTTTAAAAGGAAGAAGGTTTGAGTGTTAACAATTACCTTGCCTGCAAATCATAAACACAGATTATGCATTCGCCTACGAATTCACGCAAATTAAACCCGGATTATGCAATAGCCTACGAATGACACGAATGAACACAAATAAAAATAATAAACCCACAGGATTATTTCTGGACGAAAATGTGTTCAGGGTTTATTCGCGATTTTGCAGATTTTTTTGGATTCATTCGCGTGATTTGCGGTTCCATGCATTATTTGTTGTTATTTGTGTTTCATTCGGGTGTTTCGTAGGATTCCGTGGGATTCTGATCCTGGCTTGGAGTTGTAAGAAATGTTTCCAGAATCGAAATCAGGCGTTGAGGAGCATCCCGGGGAATCCAGTGGCCACAGTGAGGAATTAAACGCAATTCCGCTAAGGGAAGGTGGCGAGCTGCCTGTTGAGAAAATTGGTAGGGAATTAGCCTGTCCTCCAGTCCGTGAAGCAAGAGCACCGGTATTGGAATACGCCGGAGCTGATCTGCCGGAAAGATGGTTCGCAACCCTGTGGGGGTAAGTTCCGATTGGATGAACCGATACCAGGCGCTTCCGTCCGAAGCCCGTCGCAGCTGGTGTTGCATTTCCCGCACAAATGAACGCGTAATGCGACGTGGATTGTATATTACGTTCCGCAGGGAATACCGTAAAAACAGGGGACTGGTTTTCAGAAGGCGACGGACTGCGCGGGTTACCCATACTTTCCGGGAAAGCCAGTAACTGATCCGTCCACCCGGCACATAATTTCCCAATCCATAGCTGGCCAGAAGGGTGAGGGATTGCACCCGTTCTGGATGGTGAAGGCTGAAGGTCAGTGCAATGGCCCCGCCCATGGACAATCCCACCAGGTGGCAGGAACCAATATTTAACTGTTGTAGAAAATCTGCCAGGAAATTTGCCAGGTCTTGAATCGGGTTGTGGAGGGGGATGGAATCGCTTTCTCCGTATCCCGGGAGGTCGGGTGCCAGCACCCGGTACGTTTTGGCCAGCGCGGGCACGATGGGCGACCAGGACAATCGGGCACAATCGCTACCGCCGCCATGGATGAGGACTACCACGGCGCTTCCGGTACCCGCTTCCAGGTAGTGAACACGCGAATGTTTCATCCGCAAATAGCCATCGCGAATGGTGTTGAAAGAACGATTCATGGCTTACGGATGGCTCCCTTGTGTTGCAAAACGGCGTTTTTCTTCCACCATTGGATCAGTTGTCCAATCGTTTTAAGCCCAGCAGGGTAATGTCATCTTGTTGTGCGGCGCCGGCTGAGAAGGCGTGAATTTCCTGAATGATCCTTTCAAACAATTCCGGCAATGGCAATTGATGGTGTTTTTCCAGCAGCGTTTCCAGAAACGCCTCACCCGTTTCCTCGCCCTGCGGATTGGTGGCTTCGGTGATGCCGTCCGTATAGGCCAGCAAAACATCGCCCGGTTCCAGATAAATGGTGTCCGCTTCGTACACGGCCTCTTCCATAATGCCCAGGATGATCCCACCGGTAGTCAGGGGAGCGCGAAGGCGTCCCCGCCGACACCACAGGGGGTAATTGTGCCCCGCATTGACATAGGTAAAAGCGTGATTCCGGGTGTTCAGGATGCCAATAAAAAAGGTGATGAATTTGTCCGCCTCGGTGTTCTGATAGATGAGGCGGTTGAGTCGGGCAACGATCCGGGGTAGAGGGATGTCTTCGCCGATCATGATGCGCAAGGCGGACTGGAGATTGGCCATCAACAGGGCGGCGGGAACGCTTTTTCCGGTCACGTCGCCAATGGCCAGGGCAATGCGGTGTGGGGCAATCTGAATGATGTCGAAATAATCCCCGCCCACCTGTTTGCTGGGCAGATTCAGGCCGTGAATGGCATAGCCCGGTACATGGGGAAACTGTTTGGGCAGCAACTGCATTTGGATGGTTCGGGCCACGTTTAATTCTTCTTCAATGCGTTGTTTTTCCAGAGTTTCCCGAAACAGCCGGGCGTTTTCCAGAGAGATGGCTGCCTGGTTGACCAGCGTGGTTAAAAATTCCAGATCGACCGCACGGAACGGTTGACCGTTGACTTTGGGGCCCAGCAGTACCACGCCCAGACATTTTCCCTGGCTATGCATGGGAATGATGACTGCAACGCCAGCATCTTCCAGCGCCTGTCGGGCCTGAGGATGGGAAATGTTGGGGCAGTGAGTGGCTTCGTTCAGATGAAACAGTTCCGCAAACGCCGGTTCCAGCCGACGAAGCGCCTCGCGGGCGTAGCCCTTGTGAATGGCCAGCTGGTAGCCCTGGCGGGGATGATTCAACACCACCGCGTATCGGGTAATGGTCATCTGGCCCGCAAGGGAGTAGCAGAGAATTTTAAGAATCTCCTGTTCGTCCAAGGTGGATAATAAACCTTCACCAATATCGAAGATGGTTTTCAATTGCTGGATTTTTTCATCCAGTTCCCGGTTTACCTGCCGGATTTCCTCCAGCTGAAGGGCATTCTGAATGGCTGTAGCCCCGATATTGGCCAGTGAGGTTAAAAAATTGAGCTCTGCCTCCGAGAACGGCTGTCGGGATAGTTTGTTGCCGTAGAACACATAGCCCAGTACCCGATTGCGGGAAATAAACGGAATGCCCACCTGCAACTGGAGGCGCCGTAGAAATGGAATCAGCTCCGATGCAGATGCCTGCGTTTCCGAAAGGGCGCTGATCTCGAATGCCTCTTCCGGTAAGGGTACTGCTGGAAACGTCCGGTGTTCTACCGGTTCGCGGATTCCCTTGGCAAGCTCCACCCGACAAAGGGAATCCCGGATCAGCAGGATGAGTCCCCGGGAGATCAAGAGCCGCCCCATCGGGATGAGCAGTACGTTGTTTAAAATGTGGGAAAGTTCCAGCGATGCATTGAGCGTTCGACTGATTTCGAAAAGGGACGACAGTTCCAGCAGGCGACGATTTATTTCGTCCGGGTCGTTGTCGCCACCGAATTTTTCCAGCAAGTAATCGTAGTACGAAGGCATGGGCTATCCATCCTGTTTTAAGTATTTGATCATGCGAATTTCGTTGCGCACGCCGGGACGCATCCGAAAACTTACCTTATCCATTAACTTTTTAATCAGATACAGGCCCAATCCACCGCTCTTCAATTTCTTCATGTATTCTCCCATGTCGGGTGGTTTTACCGCCTGGGGATCAAATCCCTTGCCTTTATCACCAATCACAATTTCCAGTCCGTCCGATCGTTCGCGTACCGCCACGTCGATGATCTTTTCGTTGGACGTCTGGTGGGTATAGGCATGTTTGATAACATTGGAGGCTGCTTCGTCCACGGCCAGTTCAATGTTGTACACATCCTCTTCGGAAAAACCACATTGCTCCGCAATCCCCACCACAAATTTTCGAATAATATCCAGGTTACGGGTTTCTGCGGGCAACCGCAGCCGGTACACTTTCTTTTTATTGGATGAGGTCTGTGTTTTTCGGATTTTCATGAATGATCCCTGATATTTTTAAATTGGCCAATGGCTTCTTCCCGGGTGGCATAAAATTCAAAGATGTTCGGGAATCCCAGTAGATCAAAAATCTTGTAGACCCGGGGATTCACACAGCAGAATTTAATATCACCCTGGTTTTCCCGGACTTCTTCGATGAAGCCCATGAAAATACCCATTCCGGCAGAACTGATGTAATCCAGTTCGCTCATATCCACGACGATGGCGTATCGCTGTTCATTCATCAGCGTTTTCAGCACGTTTTCAAAAGTCTGAGCCGTGTGGGCGTCCAGAAAACCTTTCAGGCTCAGCAGGGTCACCGCCCCTTCGTCGGTTCGGGTCACTGAAAATTTTTCCATTGCATTCCTCCAACATTTTTCTATACGGCCAGGGAAGATGATTCGTTGTGATATTTATTTAATATCCTCATCATGGCAATTTCACCGTTTTTTCAGGATGACATATGTCAAATCATCATGTAGCGGTGTATTTTGAATAAAATCCATCACCCGATCAAACACGATTTCTTTCATCCGATGAAGATTCTCGTTGCGGCACTGAGCCAGCAGCTGTTGCAGGCGTTCTTCCCCGAATTCCTCGCCATGGGGATTCCGGGCCTCGGTCAGTCCATCCGTATAAAGGAAAAGAATGTCCTGAGGCAGCAGGGAAATTTGCTCAATGCGGGTGACCCGGGTAAAGATGTCGCCGCTGTCCAGCCCAATGCCCAGTCCCGACGGCTGCAGGAATTGCACCTCAGCCGTTGCGGCCTGACAGTAAATGACCGGGGTATGACCGGCCCTGACAAATTGAAATTGTTGCCGGCGTTGATCGTATTTCCCGAAGACCGCGCTCACAAAGGATCGGCGCTCCATGTTGCGGTAAATGATTTCGTTGGCGCGGATGGCCAGTTCCAGGGGATCGTCCAGTGTGCGGGCCAGCGTCTGGATCACGCCTTTAAATTCCGCCATGTAGAACGCCGCCGATGTCCCTTTACCGGATACATCGCCAATGACCAGCCCGAAATTCCCATCGGCGAACTGGAAGAAGTCGTAAAAATCGCCTCCTACCTCGTAAGCCGTCAGCGAATAGCTTACTACCTGGAGACCTTCGACTTCAGGCATGGTCTGGGGGAGCAGTTTCAGCTGAACTTCGCGGGCAATTTTCAACTCCTGCTCCAGCCGTTCCCGCTGGATGGATTCCTGAAGCAGGTGGGCATTTTCCAGGGCAATGGCGGCCTGGTTGGCAAATCCTTCGATCAGGGACACATCGTCCACATCGAAACCAAAGGGGCGGGGTTTGGTGGCATACAGAATGCCCATCAGTTGTCCCCGGTTGGAAAACAGGGGTGCGGCGATCAGGGCCCGTGCATCGCGCTTCCATTTTAAAATGTGGCGAAATTCCCGATGCTGAGCCAGGTCATTCAACAGCAGGGGGCGACCTTCTTTTATCAGAATCCGATTCAGGCCATCGTTCACGTGAAAGGGGTTATTGGCCAGCTGGGTTGGGGATAAGTTGATGTGAGACACCACCTTCAGGGTGTGCGCTTTCTCGTCGTAAATTTCCAGCCAGGTGCTCTGGCTTTCCAGCACCCGCGCGGTGAGCTGCGTAATTAACTGATGTAACCGCTCCGGTTCCAGTTCGGTGTTCAGCGTGCGTGCCAGATTGTACAGGGAATTCACCTCTTTGATTTTGCGATCGAATGCCTTTGCCGTGGGCAGATAAATCATCAGTTTAAACTCGGCGATCATTAAATAAAGCAAAAGCACCAGCCACAAACCGAAAGTAAAGGTGGCCAGTGAAATGCTGTACGCCGCCAGATGTGGATCGAACGCCGCATCGAATAAGAAGGAAGTTTCCACAAAGACCAGCCCACCCAGAAAAAAATACAGCAGCTTTTCCTTTCGGGGCAGATAGGTCAGCCAGTCGTTATGAAACAGCAGGGGGGTGGCCACGGCCAGCGCCAGGTAAAACGCCAGTACCTCTGGCTGATAGGAAAATTGCAACACGGAGCTTTTCTGAATGAACGCCCCAATGGAAGCGAAAAGCAAAAGGAATACGAAGCTGTTCAAATATAGCCGGGTGCGGCGGCGTGGCTTGTAAAAGAAGAGTTCTTTCAGGATCAGGAACGACGGAATCAACGTCACAATGGCCACAATGCTGATCAGGGTTGCGTAAATGATCGCGCTCAGGGACTGGTAGCGGGGGGGAAACATCCGGCTATAAAGCGGGTTCAGCACGATGGAAAGAAAGGTGGCTACCAGGTAATTGGCCGATATCAGCATGGCCAGGTAGAAAAGCTTCTTCTTCAGGGAAAATTCCGAGAATTTTTGCTTTTTTATGAGCAGGAACCAGAAGAATGCCATCAGCAGAATGAACATCTCCCGCAGGTTCTCCAGTGCGGGTATCTGTAACTGGGAGTAGTAGGTGAAAATATCGATGAACAGGATGGCTATCGATAGAAACAGGATGAAAACGATCAGAATATTTTTCGGAATTCTAAGCATTATTCAATATGAACACGAATGGGATCATAAAGTTTGATGGATTCGGAAATTATTTTTCCGTCCGTACGGATCAAAAACAAACGATCTTTTAATCGATCCACCACCACTACCGAATTATCATACGGATTAATTTGAATATCTGCAATAAAATTGAAATTATCCAGCTCCAGTAGACGATCTCCATTAAAAGAAAGTTTCACCAACCGTTGCTGGGTGTCCGGGCGGCGGATATCGGTGATCTGGGCCAGGTAAAACACCTGCTGATCATTGTCCACCGCAATTTTATGGAATATCCCATTTAACCATCGATCTGTGGTCTCGCCAGTGGTGGGGGAGAGGGTAATGAGCCGGGTGCTCTGGGATTGTAGTGCCGTGGCCAGCAGGTAGATGGTATCGCGGGTAATGGCCTGATCCTGAAAAGAAAGCGTTTCCGGCAGGGAGTGGGTAAAGAGGATGGCACGGGAGTCCAGGGACATCCACAGGAAAAGGGACTCGCCCAGAATGCCCATCCGGCGCGCCTCCGGTTGCAGTGTCATCCGAATGTACACATTGGGAGGAAGTTCCACCCGGTGCGTGACCGTTAAGTTGTTGATCTGAATGAGTTCGTTGGTGCCATCGTCCAGAACAAATAGATTGCCGTTGCGGGGATCTACCTCCACATCGATGGGGATTTTGAGTACATCGTCAAAATAATCCTCTTCCTTGGCCAGACTCAGATGGATGCGCCCGATGTATCTGTAAGGGCCATAAGCCAGCCAGACGATGTTTTCCTTCAGATAGGGTGCCCATTCGACCGGTGGAAAACGGGTATCGAACTGGTTCAGGGTGTGGAGCAGGTCGTAGCTCAGCTGACGCACCCAGAAGCCGTAGTGAGAGATCAGGTAGATTTTCCCTTTTCCCAGATAGGTTTTCTCGGTGTTGGAAGGCAGGCTTTCGGTGGCCGGGCCCAGGGCGGTGACCCGGTAGTAATACCAGCGATATGGTTCCACATTGGAATCCAGAAAGACCCGATGGTCGCTGCCCACCTCCTGGTATAATTGGAAATGCCGGTTGTCATCGACAGAGCGGTAAATCCGAAACCCCACCACGTGCGAGATGGGCTCCACTTCCCATTCCAGGACAACGGCGGTTTCTGTGGGTTTCAGGGACAGGCGGACGGGACTTTCCTGATCGGCGCCGGGATCAAAAGGGTTCTTCCGCTCCCGTTCCGCACATCCGGAAAGGAGTAACCATCCCGCGATGGCGAACCATAGAAAAACCAGCTTCCCTGCCGCCATAACCCTTGTTAACGGGGCCGGATGTTCAGATTTCCATTTGTATTTACCCGTCCGCATGGGATGGTAATTTAAGCCCGGATTGCGCATCAGACCACGTCTTTCCCGAATTGTTTTTCCGGAATGGCTTCCCCTGGATTGCGACAAAGGGTTCCCCAAATTCCCGCGGATCGCCCGGATCGTTGACGCGAAGGGTCACGAATCTGTGCGTAACCCAAATGATACATGAAACCGCAAATCCCGAAAACTCATCCAAAAAAATCGACCCAAATTCTGTTTTAACCCAAATAATGCTTGGAATCGCGAATCACGCGAATGAATCCGAAAAATCTCAACAAAATTGCTAATATCTCCCGGAACACATTTTCATCCAGATACAGTCCAATGTATTTTATTTGTTTTGTTAGTGTTAATTCGTGTCATTCGTAGGCGAATGAAAAATCTGGGATTAATATTTTCGTTCATGTAAATTCGTGGGATTCGTGGGTTTATTCGCGGGTTAGTGCAAAAAATAACGCGGTGCCCCGCTCATTTAGCTGGCACCGCGTTAATCCAATGAGCGATTCCTGCAGGATTTTAATGACCGTTCGATTCCAGGATTTTTTGAATGTCCTCAAATACCCGGTCAATGGACTGCATTCCGTTCACCCGATAGAGTCGGTTTTTCTTTTCGTAGTATTCGACCAGGGCCGCAGTTTTATTCCGGTATTCGGTCAGGCGTTTGCGGACGGTTTCTTCGGCGTCATCGCTGCGCTGGATGATTTCGCCACCGCACACTTCGCATTTGTTGTCCGGGGGTGGCGGATTGAAGAGCAGGTTGTAATCTTTGCCACAATTGCGGCATACCCGGCGATTGCTAATCCGCTTGATGATTTCATCATCCGGGACGCTGATTTCGATGACCTTCAATTTGCCGGAGTTGAGTTTCTGGATCAATGCTTCCAGGGCCTCTGCCTGGGGAATGGTTCGGGGAAAACCATCCAGGATGAAGCCGTTCTGGCAATCTGGCTGCTGAATCCGTTTTTCGATGATTTTGATCATGATGTCATCGGAAACCAGCTTTCCCTGATCCATGATGCTTTTGACCAGTTTGCCCAGTTCCGTCTGGGCCTGAACCTCCGCCCGCAGAATGTCTCCGGTGGAAATTTGCGGAATTCGGTATTGCTCCATGATGCGTTTCGCCTGGGTTCCCTTACCGGCGCCTGGGGCTCCAAGAAGAATGATGTACATGTTCACACCTCGCTACAGTTTGTGGAACGGATGGTTTACTGAATTCGGCTGTATGACCCGAATCTGATTGTTTCCGGGTGAATAAATTAAGCCTCCCACCCCATCCTATTGTGATAAAATTAACATATTCGACAGCGCGCATTCCAACACAAGTTTTTTTATCCCAGATTAAACAATAGCCTACGAATGACACGAATGAACACAAATAAAACCAATAAAATCCATTGGATTGTGTCTGAATGAAAATGTGTTCCAGAGTTTATTTGCGATTTTGTAGATATTTTTTAGTTTCATTCGCGTGATTCGTGGTTTAACGCTTTATTTGGGTTTATTCATGATCAGGATTCCGATACCGCAGGTTGTATGATGAATCGTTTTTTCGCTTCGGTTTTCACGTAAAGCTGACCGCACGCCGCCTGAATGTCGTTGCCCCGGTTGCGCCGCACCGTGACCGTGAAAGGTGCCCGCAGCAGCGGTTCCAGAAATTTCTGAATCCGCTCTTCCGAAGGCGCCTGGAATCCCAGACCACAATCGTTGTAGGGGATCAAATTCAATTTGCAGCGGATGGGCGAGAGGATCCGCACCAGTTCCCGCGCATGTGCGGGCTCGTCGTTTACGCCCTTTAACAGCACGTACTCAAAAGTGATGCGCAGCCGTTTGTGCTGGGCCACGTAAAATCGTGCACTGGCCAGGAGTTCATCCAGCGGAAATTTTTCCGCCAGCGGCATGATCTGTTCCCGCAGCGCTTGGTTGGGGGCATGCAGGGAGATGGCCAGTCCATACGGATGCTTTTCACGCGCAAATTGATAGATTTTGGGAATGATCCCGCTGGTGGAAATGGTGATGCGTTTGTTGGCAATGGCCAGCCCTTCGGGATCGCCCAGAATCCGGGCTGCCTGAATGACCCGCGGGTAGTTTAAAAACGGCTCTCCCATACCCATAAACACAATGTTGGTAATGCGCCGGCCAGAAAGCTGCTGCGCCCGAAGAACCTGCTCCACAATCTCTCCACTGGTTAAATTGCGGGAAAACCCCATACGCCCGGTTGCGCAGAACTGGCAGTCCAGGGCGCATCCCACCTGAGAGGAGATGCACAGGGTAACCCGCTGCCCGTCCGGGATGAGCACGCTTTCCATCCGCAGACCGTCATGCAATTCCCAGAGGTATTTCTCGGTGCCGTCTCTGGAAACTTCGCGTACTACCAGCCGCAGGGTTTTAATGGCAAAATGCGCTTCCAGCTGCTGGCGAAAGGCCAGCGGCAGGTCACTCATTTCCAGAAATGAATCCGCATTCTTCAGGTGCATCCATTTGTAAATCTGTTTGCCCCGGTAACGCGGTTGGTTGAACCGCGCAATGGCCTGTTGAATGGCCTCCGGTGTTTCTCCCAGCAGGGAGGGGCGATGTACAGTGGTCGACTTCATCAGCAAAATTCAAAATCTTATTGTTAAATTTTAGGGCGCAATTTACATTAACCACTTAGAAAAACGCCAATAATTTAAAAATTTTCCCTGAAAACCGGAAACAAAGCGGATACAAGAAATTATAAAAATGTGGATTTCTGTCAATTAAAAATGAGGAGGCAGATGGATGGAAAAGCTGTCTCATGAACAGAAGAATGAAATGCTGTTTTTCTCCCTGGTTGAACAGTGGCGCTTTCAGGCCTGGATGAGTCTGGGAAAGATTAAGAATCCGGCCACAAACAAGATTGAACGCAATCTGGAAATGGCAAAGATGGCCATTGACATGCTGGATATGCTGAAAGAGAAAACCAGCGGGAATCTGACCGAAAACGAGGAGCGATTACTGACCCAGACCCTGGCCGATCTGAAGCTGAATTACGTGGACGAGTACGAGAAAGAAAAACGCGAAAAGGCCCGACAGGCGGAACAGCAAACGGCGGAGCGTTCTGCAGAGGCGAAGGAAGCCGAGAAACCGAAAGAGGAAGCCTCTGCTCAGGCGGCAACGGAAGCATCGGGTCAGAAGGCCGCGGAATCGGATGAAAAAGCATCCTCGAAAAATTAGTTTGCGAAAACATGAAAATCGATACCATTCCAGACCCACCATTCGGGTGGGTCGTTGTGTATCTGGGGGGAGAAGGAACCCGTTTTTTATCGCTTGCGTTAATTTTGTATTTTTCTTAAACTGAAATCCTTTTAAAATTTGGGGTAGTGTAATCTTTATGTATCAAAATAACGAATATCCGCTGGTTTCCATTGTTACCTTAAATTTCAATGGCATCAAGTTTTTGCCGGATCTGTTTCATTCCCTGCGAAAGGTGACCTACCCCAATCTGGAAATCATCATGGTGGACAACTTCTCCGATGACGAGAGCGTCAAGTATGTTTCGCGGCATTTCCCGGAGGTAAAAATCGTCCGGAATCCGGAAAATTATATGTATGCCCGTGGCAACAACGTGGGGCTAAAAGTTGCCCGCGGCAAATATGTGTGTTTGTTGAATAACGACACCGAAGTGGATCCGGGTTTTATTGAGCCCGTGATTGCCGCTTTTGAATCCAATCCTCAGATTGCGGCCATTCAGCCGAAAATTCTGGGATTGCAGCAGCGCGATCAGCTGGAATACGCGGGTGCCTGTGGCGGATTCATCGACTGGCTGGGTTACCCCTTCCTCCGTGGCCGCATTTTTTTTACCACCGAAAAGGATGAAGGTCAGTACGATCAGCCACTGGGGCTGTTCTGGGCATCCGGTGCCTGCCTGTTTTTACGCAAGGCCGCCCTGGATGAAGTGGGATTGCTGGATGAGGATTTTGTGATCCACATGGAAGAAATCGATTTGTGCTGGCGCCTGCGCCTGGCGGGATGGGATGTGGTTTCCGTTCCCCAGTCCAGGGTGTGGCACTTTGTCGGCGGAACACTGGATCGGGCCAATCCCCGAAAAACCTACTGGAACTTTCGCAACAACATTTTCTTGTTAATCAAGAACCTTTCCAAAAGACGCCTTATGTTACGCCTGCCCATTCGCGTGCTGCTGGATAGCACGGCGTTTATGAGTGAATTTGTAAAAGGCCACTGGCGGAATGCCTGGGCCATTGTGCGGGCGTACTACTGGGTGTTTCGGCATATGCACATCATCCTGCGGAACCGGATGCGAACCCAGCGGCTGCGCAAGGTGGACGATTCCGTGGTATTGCAGCGCATGTATCCCGGTAGCATTGTGTTCGAGTATTTTCTGTTGAAGCGGAAGCGTTTCCGGGATTTGCTGTTTATCCGAAAGTTTTTACATCGTGTTGGTAATGTGAATGTTCAGGTGCATTGGAGGAAAAAAACAGGAGTGGAAAAGGTCTATGAAGAATGAATGGGTTCATAAGCTGTTGAGCGGGTTTGTGTTTGTGTTCAGTATGATCGTGTACTATATGACGATGGCGCCCACTGTGTCCTTCTGGGACTGTGGGGAGTTTATTGCCTGTTCCTACACCATGGGGATTCCGCATCCGCCAGGGGCACCCCTGTATCTGCTGGTGGGACGAATTTTTACTTTGTTGCCTCTGTTTGAAGACATTGCCATGCGGGTGAATTTTATCTCCGTGTTGTCTTCGGCCGCTTCGGTCTTCTTTTTATATTTGATTATTGTGCAGGTCATTTCCGAATTCTACAAGAAGACCGAGGGGTTCAGCGCGTACATCCCGTATCTGGGGGGAGTCATCGGATCGTTGACGTTTGCCTTCACCAACAGCTTCTGGTTCAATGCGGTAGAAGCCGAAGTATATGCGCCATCCATGTTCTTCACCAGTCTGGTGGTGTGGTTAATTTTCCGCTGGAGCACCCGACACCAGGAAATAGGAAACGAAAAGTACCTGTTGCTTATTGCATACATCATTGGTCTGGCCACCGGGGTACACCTGTTGAATGTGCTGGCGTTGCCCATGGTGGTCATGATTGTGTTTTACCGCCGCTATGAATTGAATCTGAAAAATTTTATCCTGATGGTGATTGTGGGGGCCGGATTGACCGGATTGGTTTACCCGGTAACCATCATGGGCGTACCCAAAGTTGCCGAGATGGGGGGATTTGCCGGTCTGATTTTCTTGATCCTGCTGCTGGTGGTTGGGCTGGTGCTGGCGCTGCAAAGTCGGCATCCGCTCGCTTCGTTACTGATCTCTTCGTTGCTGCTGATCATTATTGGGTATTCCAGCTACCTGACCATTTACATCCGTTCCGGATTGGATCCCAATATTGACGAAAACGACCCGGAAACCATCGAACGGTTCATCAGCTATCTGAAGCGGGAGCAGTACGGGGAACACACGCTGGATCGAGAAAAGGTCTGGCGGGAGTCCCCAAACGGAAAACGTTACAGCAGTGCCTGGGATTTCTTCTGGCGCTATCAGATAAATAAAATGTACATCCGATACTTTTTGTGGAATTTCATGGGGAAGTCTGCCAACGAACATGATGTGGATCCTTCAAAGTTTCTGGGATTACCGCTATTAATGGGATTACTGGGGGCGTATTATCACTTTCGGAGGGACTGGAAATACGGGCTGGCGGTCTTTGCCCTGTTTTTTATGACCGGGCTGGCCATCGTGCTCTATTTAAATCAGCCCGATCCGCAACCCCGTGAGCGAGATTACAGCTATGTGGGATCCTTCTTTGCGTTTTCCATCTGGATCGGCATTGGTGCGGCAGCCGTCCTGGAATGGTTGCAAAATAAGGTGGGCAAGCAAAGTCCCATCATTCCCGGACTGGTCACCCTGATCCTGTTTATTTTGTTGCCGTTGCAGGTGCTGGCCAAGAATTATCGAGAACAGAACCGCACGGGGAATTATCTGCCCTGGGATTATTCTTACAACATGCTCATCAATGTGGAACAGAATGGGGTGTTGTATACCAATGGGGATAATGACACCTTTCCCCTCTGGTATTTGCAGGAGGTGGAGAAAATCCGTCAGGATGTTCGGGTGGCCAATCTCAGTCTGCTCAATACCGACTGGTACATTCTGCAATTGAAAAATAAAGAACCCAAAGTGCCCATCAGCCTGCCGGATGATCAGATCCGGAACATCATGCCGGTGTACTGGCCTGAGAAAAAGACGATTAAAATAGACGTGCCCTCAGAATATCGCGAGAAAGAGTTCGAAGAAGTCAAGCGGGTGTTTCCCGAATATCGCGGTAAGCCCGAAGGCCCCATGCGTTTTGAACTGGGCCCCAAATTTGCCAACCAGTTCCTGCGTGTGCAGGACTTCATGGTGCTGAACATTTTGTTTGCCAACCGATTTCAAAAGCCGTTGTATTTTGGGGTGACCGTTTCTCAGGACAATATGCTGGATGGCCTGCGTCGCTATTTGCGGATGGATGGGCTGGTGATGAAGATTACCACGCTGCCCAACTGGTCGATTCATCCGGAAATTTTGTACGATATGCTCATGAACAAATTTAAATATCGCAACCTGGATAATCCCAACGTGTACTACGACTACATTCACCGCGGATTGATCCAGAATTATCGGGCGGCGTTTTCTCAGCTGGCATCGTATTACATCACTCACGGGGATACCGTTCGGTTCAAAGAGGTCATCCAGAAAGTGTTTAAGGTGATGCCACCAGAGGTTATTCCCTACAACACGCCGTTGATGAAGAAGATTCTGGAAGGATATGGCTTTATTGCCGGTGTGCGGCCACTGGATCGGATGAATTTGCAGAACTTTACCCACGAGGAGTTGCGTAGCATTGGCGAAATTGCCATGCAGGCCAAGCAGTGGTCGATTGCCCGCCTGGCATTTCAGCGGCTTCTGGAGGATAATCCCAAATATCCCCGCGTTCGGGCCTATCTGGAAGGCATTGCCTACATGAGTGGGGAAAAGCCTCTGGATTCGTTGTCGGTTAAAAATTATCCCCCACCGCAATTGCAGGCCATTGGGGAGCTGGCCGCGCAAAATCGTTACTGGAAAATTGCGCGGGTTGCATTCGAGGCGGTGTTGAGCCAGATGCCAGGAAATCCCCGGATCAAAGGATATCTGGTGGATGTATATAAAGAATTGGGTGAAATCGATAAATCCATCCAGATCCTGGAGGAATGGCTGGAAAAGAATCCCAATGACAAGACGGCCAGGAAACGTCTGGAGGAATACAAGAAGTTAAAGCGACAGCAGAAGAAACGATCCTGATTTTGTGGCTGGATGAAAAAGATCATACTGCAAATTGTCCGTTTTGCGGTCAGCATAGGCCTGCTGGGTTACCTGATTTATCTGGCGGATATTTCGAAAATTTATGCCACCCTGCGCCAGGTGAATGGTCTGTATTTTCTTTTTGCGCTGGGAGCTTTTTTTGTGGGATTGCTATTTTTAACCTGGCGCTGGAAGCTGTTGCTGCAAACGGTGGACATTCGTCCGGGATATAAGAAATTATTGATTTTTTATTTTATCGGTTATTTTTTCAACAATTTTTTGCCCACAACCATTGGTGGGGACATCAGCCGGGCGTACAATGTGGCCCGCCTCAGTGATCGGCGGGCCGAAAGCGTTGGGATCGTACTCTTTGAACGCCTGCTGGGTTTACTGGCCACGTTAAGTCTGGCCGCCTTTTCTTTATTCTGGGTCTTGCAGCATTTTCATACCTGGCGTATTGTCTATGTGACCCTGTCCATGTTAACTTTGGTTGTTCTTGGGTTTGGCCTGGTGCTCAACACGCGTTTCTTCCGCTGGATGGTTCAGATCTTTGAAAAAATCGAATTTCTGAATCTGGGCAATCGGCTCAATCGGGTGCTGAATAGCATTCACGTGTTCCGAACCCATAAATCGCGAATTGCCATCACGTTCCTGTTCTCGCTTAGCAGCCAGATTCTGTTCATTTTTATGAACTATCTACTGGCCCAATCGTTGAACCTGCAGCAGGTCAGTTTTCAATTTTTGCTTCTGGTTATCCCGGTGGCATTCTTGTTGGGATTACTGCCGTCTATCAATGGTCTGGGGGTACGCGATTCCGGGTATGTTTTTCTGTTAACCCGCATTGGTTTAACACCGGCAGAGGCGTTGTCTCTGTCCTTTTTAAATACCCTGGTACCCATGTTGATGAGTGGCATCGGGGGCATTTTTTTAATATTTTATCGAACCCAGAAAGACCAACAAATCGAGGTAAATCAACAATGAATGCCATCAAAACCGTTTTGCTGGTGCTGGTTGCGCTGGTGTTTTTTCAGCAGTGCGGTGTGAAGCCGGATAGCCAGGGCGAGTTCGATGAAATCTATGTATTTGCCGATTCATTGGACTGGCTGGAATATGAGGATGCCATTCGGGATATTTTTGCCAAGGAATACCGCACCCCGGTGCTGGAGCCGGAATATCTGGTGAAATGGCGACCGTTTGAGCGCTTCGATACCTACAAGAAATTCCGAAATATCTTTTTCCTGGCTCGCCTGAATAGCGAGGAGCCGGTATCGGCCAATGTAAAAGCGCTGTTGTCGGAGGAAATCATCCAGGGCGTTATGAAGGGCGATTACTTCTACATCCCCAAAAAGGATGTATGGGCGCTGGAGCAGTATGTGTTGTTTCTGGTGGCTCCCACCAAAGAAGATATGATCCAGCGCATTTACGATTTTGGAGATGTCATTTACCAGGATTTTGAACGCTCTTACTATCAGCGGTTGAAGCGTTTTGTATACGCCCGTTACGAGAACAAGGAGCTTGAGGAGTACATCCGCACCCATTTCCCGTTTACCATTCGGGTACAGCATGACTATTTCCTGGCGGATGAAAGTCTGGAAGAAGGCTATGTATGGTTGCGCCGGTTGAATCCCGATCGTTCTTTGTTTGTACACTGGGTGCCCTACACAGAAGATATGCAAATCACCCCACGGTGGATTATCGATGAACGCAACCGGCTGGCGGCCAAGATTTATGAGGGCGATGTGGTGGTGGAAGAGGAAACGTTTGGTCGACGCATTACCTTTAAGGGATTTCCGGCCTATCGGCTGGAGGGAACCTGGAAAAATCCCAAATACATCATTGGTGGGCCTTTTCGAAACATCACCTTTGTCGATAAAGAAAATCGTATTGTGTTTATGATTGACTTCTACGTTCAGGCCATTGGTCAGCGGAAGAAGGTATTTCTGGATCAGCTGGAGGTGATGGCCTACACCTTTCAGGAAAATTTAGGAAAAAAAGAGGATAAAATGGAGGAAGCCGCTGAATGAAGCCAAAGGTTGCCGTGATCATGGGGAGCGAATCGGATCGCCCGGTTGTGGAAGAGGCGTTGCCATATCTGGAATATTTTGGAATAGAGGCCGATGTTCGGGTCATGTCGGCGCATCGAACGCCGGATGCCGTGCAGCAGTTTGCCTCGCAAGCCAGGGCCGATGGATATGGGGCCATTATTGCCTGTGCGGGCATGGCGGCGCATTTGCCGGGAGTGATCGCTGCCTATACCTCGCTGCCGGTCATTGGTGTGCCCCTGGCGGGAAGCGATCTGCAGGGAGTGGATGCCCTCTATGCCATTGTGCAGATGCCTGCTGGTGTCCCTGTGGCGACCATGGCCATCGGAAAAGCCGGGGTGCGGAACGCCGCCATTTTTGCTGCCCAGATTCTTGCCCTGTCCCATCCCGAAGTGGCCCAGAAACTGGAAACTTTCAAACAAAACAAATGCAGGCTACCTAAATGAAAGTTACCGTTATTGGGACGATTAACAAGGATCTAATCCTGCCCTTTAAAGGGGTGGCGATTGAAAGTCTGGGGGGGGTATTTTACAACATCATCATTCTTTCCGAATTGCTGGGGGAGAATGATCAGATTGTCCCGGTCTCGTACGTGGGACAGGACATCAGCGAGCAGGTTCAGGCCATCCTGTCCAAACGGCCGAATATTGTGCCCGATGGTCTGGTGGCCATCGATCAGAAGAATCAGAAGGTGATTCTGGAATACATCTCTCCCGAAGAGCGGCGGGAAAAAGCCCTGTTTAATTTCCCACCGCTGGAATGGCACCATGTGGAACCGTTCATGGATGCCGATATGGTGATCGTCAACATGATCACCGGGTGGGACATTACGCTGGACGTGTTTCGCCAGATTGGGCAGGCCGCAGGGGACAGGCTTTATCTGGATATTCATTTCCTGCTCATGGGAATTGACGATCTGGGACGGCGTTTTCCCCGGCGCCCCGAGGATGTGGAAGAATGGATTCGCATTCCCCGCTTTTTACAGATGAATGAACGAGAGTTTCGCATCATTTCCCCCAATACATTGAGTGAGGTGGAATTTCACAAAACGTTTTTACGGAACGATCAGGTGCTTCTGGTGACGAAGGCAGGCAATGGCGCGGTGGTGGTGTACGAAAGTCACGGCATTATTGGCAGTAAGGCCTTCCCCGCATTTACTGTTCCCCGGATTGTGGATACCACGGGATGTGGCGATGCGTTTGGGGCCGGTTTTGTTGCCGCGTATTTGCAGCACGGGGACATCCCCAATGCGGTGGAGTATGCCAATCTGGTGGCCGCCGCCAATGCCGCCTTACCCGGTTCCACGGAGATGTATCGATTGAAAGAGGTGATGGAACGGCTGCGTCAGCTCTCCTCCTGAAAGGAGGGGGATCGTTTCTAAAGGGCGATGTTGCGTTTAGAATTGCCTTTTTGGTGAAAGAATATTTTTCATCGGGATTTTGATGGATTAATTTACTTTTCTGAACGGCGACAGCGTTTTCAAGTAAGGTAGAATTTTTTGTGGTGCGGGAGGATTGTGCAGACGTTCGCGCCATTTTTTGAAGATATTTAAAATTTGCGGGCAGGAGCTCAATTCGAGTTTCATCGAAAATTCGGGAATGGAAGATGAAACGGGTGTTAATAACCGGTGCCAATGGTTTGCTGGGGCAAAAGCTCATTACCGCGCTCATCGAAGATTATGAGTTGCTGGCCACGGCGCGGGCAGAAAAGCCGGTGTTGCAGTCCCCAACCTTCCAATATCGTCCCCTGAACATTGAGAAATACCGCGAGTGTAAGGCGGTGATTGAGGATTTTCAGCCCGATGTGATCATCAATGCGGCGGCATTTACCAACGTGGATGCCTGCGAAGTGGAAAAAGAGGCTTGCTGGCGGGCGAACGTCAAGGGCGTGGAAAATCTGGTGCACGCCTCCCGAAATCGAATGATTCAACTCATTCACATTTCAACAGATTATATTTTCGATGGGAAGAATGGCCCTTATCGTGAGGACGATCGACCCAATCCCCCCTGCTATTATGGCAAGGCCAAGCTGGCATCGGAGAATGTGATTAAGGCATCGGGTATTCCCTTTACCATTGTGCGCACTTCCGTGGTTTATGGGGTGGGGGTGGACGTCAAATCCAACTTCTTTTTGTGGGTGTATCAGAACCTGAAGCAGGGGAAACCCATTCGGGTGGTTACCGATCAGTACAACACCCCCACTCTGGTGGATGATCTGGCTGAGGGGATTCATCTTATTTTGAATCGACCGTTTCTAGGCGTGATTCATATTTCCGGTGCCGATTTTGTGCACCGTTACCAGATGGCGGTTCAAATTGCCGAAACCTTTGGTTTTGATCCCTCCCTGATCACCCCGATCACCACCGATCAACTCCAACAACAAGCCCCCCGACCGTTCAAGGCCGGATTAAAAATAGATAAAGCCATTCAGGAACTGGGATTCCACCCGAAAACATTAAAAGAGAGTCTGGTGTACCTGAAGACAACGCTAAGCAAGTGAGGATGATTCGGCGCTTATGGAAAAAATACTGGTTATTGTGCCCACGTATAATGAACGGGAAAATATTGGCAAATTATTGGACATTATTTTTGATTTAAACATTCCCGGTCTGGATGTTCTGGTTATTGATGACAACTCACCGGACGGCACCGCCGAGGTTGTAAAAGCCTACCAGCAGAAAAATCCCCATGTATTTTTAATGGAGCGTCCCGGAAAATTGGGACTGGGAACGGCCTACATTCAGGGATTTAAATATGCGCTGGAACGGGACTACAAGTATATCTTCGAGATGGATGCCGACCTCTCCCACGATCCCCGGGAGATCCCCAACTTTCTGGAGGCCATTAAAGAGGCGGATCTGGTGATCGGCTCCCGGTACCTGCGTGGGGTCAACGTCATCAACTGGCCGTTGCGACGTCTGGCCTTAAGTGTTATGGCCAACAAGTACACCAAGTACATTACGGGATTGCCCCTGGAAGACAGTACCAGCGGATTCAAGTGTTTCCGGCGGGAGGTGCTGGAGGCCATTCCTCTGGACGAGGTCAAGTCCAATGGGTATTCTTTTCAGATTGAGATGAATTTTAAGGCCTGGAAGCGCGGATTCCGGATTAAGGAAATCCAGATCATTTTTTACGACCGCACCGTGGGGAAGTCCAAAATGTCCAAAAAAATCATGTTCGAAGCGGCATTTATGGTGTGGAAGTTGAAAATCCTGAGTCTTTTTGGTAAGTATTGACAATACCCATTTAACGCCTTAGTTTTAGCGTTTAAATTTGTGGGGGATAAAATACAGAGGGTTGGATGCTGAAGAAAAATTTTCGCATGATTCTCGATTTCGAGAAGCCGATTGTGGAGCTGGAGAAAAAGATTGCCGAAATGGAAGAATATGCCCGTGAGACCGGAGTGGATTTAACCGAAGACATTGCCCGCCTGACAAAAAAGGTTGAAGCCTTACGCAAGGATGTTTATTCCAAATTAACGCCCTGGCAGCGGGTGCAGCTGGCCCGACATCCGGATCGGCCGTACACGCTGGATTATATTCAGCGCATGGCCAGCGATTTTATTGAATTACATGGCGATCGGCATTTTGCGGACGATCCCGCACTGGTTGCAGGCATTGCCCAGGTGGAAGAGTTTCGGGTGGTCATAATCGGCCAGCAAAAGGGACGGGATGTAAAGGAGAACCTGTACCGCAACTTCGGGATGTCCAATCCGGAGGGCTACCGCAAGGCGCTTCGGGTGATGAAGATGGGGGCCAAGTTTAACATGCCGGTCATTTCGTTGATCGATACGCCGGGGGCTTATCCGGGTATTGGCGCCGAGGAGCGGGGACAGGCCGAGGCCATTGCCCGGAACTTGCTGGAGATGTCCCACCTGCCGGTGCCCATCGTCATTGCCATCATCGGAGAAGGCGCCTCCGGTGGCGCGCTGGGGATTGGTGTTGGCGACGTGATTTTAATGATGGAAAACTGCTGGTATTCGGTGATTTCTCCCGAAGGATGTGCGGCCATTTTGTGGCGGGACAATGCCAAGGCGCCTCAGGCTGCCGAGGCCATGAAGTTAACCGCCCCCGATCTGCTGGAACTGGGGGTGATCGATCGCATTGTTCCCGAACCGCCGGGAGGTGCCCACTGGGATTATGATCAGGCAGCCGCTACCCTGAAAAAATTCATTCTGGAAGAACTGCGTCGACTGGTAAAGATTCCACCCGAGGAGTTAATCGAAAAACGGGTGGAGAAATTTGCCCGCATGGGATTCTGGAAAGAATGACGCTCCATTCGGGATTTTCGGCTGGCTACTGGTGCACGTGAATGGCGCCGGTTTTGTCGATTAAACCCTAATAATGCATGAAGCCGCGAATCATGCGAATGAAACCAAAAAATATCGACAAAATCGCGAATAAACCCTGGAACACCTTTTCATCCAGACACAATCCGATGGATTTTATTGGTTTTATTGGTGTTCATTCGTGTCATTCGTAGGCTAAAACATAATCTGGGTTAAAAAAGAAAAACAGCCCACTTGAATTTAATTAGGGAGGAAGACGACACATGCTGGATTCCCGACTGCTGGAAATTCTGGTTTGCCCCAAATGCAAAGGGGAGCTGGAATACCAGCCCGATCCCCAGGATGACACCCGCGGCAAATTGATTTGCCAGCAGTGTAAGCTGGTTTATCTTGTGGAAGACGACATCCCCAATATGATTATTGAAGAGGCGCAGCCCCTGGAAGAATAACGTTCCCGGTAAGGAAGGTGGTGGATCCACCCGGCGGTGGGAGCAGGGTTACTCGGACAGCGCGTGATCCTGATGGGACAGTTTCTGAATCTTTTCCATCAATTTCTGAATGTCGTACGGTTTGGACAGTACCAGATCCACGTACTGATGGTGCTTTAATTCCGCTTCCGCCTGCTGACCCCAGCCGGTGATTAAAATGGTTCGCACGGTGGGATTGTATTTCTTAACCTCGCGGGCAACCTCCCACCCCGAAATGCGCGGCATGCCCAGATCGGTAATCACCACATCGTAGGCTTTCTTTTTAAACTTCTCGATGGCTTCTTCGCCGTTGCGGGCCATGTCCACTTCTTTGAATTGCAGGCGTAAAATTTCAACCGTTGTTTCCAGCAGTTCCAGTTCATCATCGACCACCAGGATGCGGAGCTCGCCGTTCTCATCGCACTGGCAATCAGTGGGTTGAGGTTTATGTTCCAGCGCTTCTTTAGACAGAGGCAGTTCAATCTGAAATTCGGTTCCCTTCTGAATCTCGCTGTTCACATTAATTTTTCCATGATGGGCAGTCACGATGTTGTACACCAGGCTCAGGCCCAATCCGGTACCCTTTTCCCCCTTGGTGGTAAAGAAGGGATCAAAAATGCGGTGGATGATTTCTTCGGGAATGCCCATGCCGGTATCGCGCACCCGAATTTCAACCGTATCGTCATCTTTTCTGCGGGACTGGATGTAAAGGTCGCCACCGCCAGGCATGGCATCGAAGGCATTAAAAATCAAATTGGTAAAAAGTTCTTTTAATTCGATGGGATTGCCAAACACCACCAGCTGATCGTCCAGTTGCGTGTGAATGTGCACATCCTTGCCCTGGAGCTGGGCCGCGGGTTTGACCTTCTGGATGGAAAACATCAGGCTTTCGCGAATCACCTCGCTTAAAGAAACCGGCTGGAAATGCCGTTCGCGTTTCTGGCGAGTGGTTTCGTGCAACTTCTGAACGATCTCGCTACCCTGCTGGGCCGCTTTTTCAATCACTTCCAGTTCCTGGGCCCACTCCTGATTTTCCGTTTTCAGCTTGAGCAGTTGCACTCGTCCCAGAATGATCGCCAGCAGATTGTTAAAATCGTGCGCCACACCCGCGGCCATTTCCCCCATGGCCCGAATGCGTTCGGTCTGAATCAGCCGATTTTGCAGTTCCAGCCGATCGGTAATGTCAATGCCATACAGGAAAATGAAATCCAGATCCTCCGGACGGAAGGCGATGTACTGAAACACCCGCTCCCCAATGCGATGCAAATATTCGCGACTGTCACCAGCGGTAAAATCGCCCACGGCAATGTCGTACATCAGGGTGCTGGGTAGCAGCTTCTGGGGACAGGTTTTCCCGTTATCCAGTTCCTGACAGGTTTTGGTCACCGTGGGGTTGGAGTAAATGACCTTGCCTTCCAAATTGAGCGAAAAAATCAGGATGGGGCTGTTTTCGGGAATTTTGGACAGAAAGCGAATGTGCTGATCCTTCTTGAATGCCTCGGTGATGTCTTCCAGCACCCAGAGGTAGAGATTTTCCGCACGGGTGGCACTCACAAAATGGGAAATGGACACCTGAAAATGGCGTTCTTCTTCGGAAAATAAATTGAGGGACAGCCGTTCGTTGAAAAGCATGGCGGACTTGCGCGACTTTCGGAAAATTTCTCGGGGAATGGAGTCGATCAGTTGCGGAAGCACCTCAGAAAGCGACCGATCGATGACTTCATCCTCAGGGAATCCCGTCTTTCGGGCCAGCGATTCGTTCCAGAATTTGATGCGAAAGTGCTCGTCGGTCACGATGATCAGGTGGTGCAGATTGTTGATGATTTGCTGAATGAATCGTCCCAGATCCAGAATTTTCAGGTGGGCGGCTTTAAATTCGGTAATGTCCCGTTCAATGCCCACAATCGCCACTATGTTTCCGTTTTCATCCTTCACCGGTTTTGTATGCAGCTCCACGATGTAGCTATCTCCATTCCGATGGTGCTGTACCAGTTCGCCCTTCCAGCCAATTTTCAGGGATTCCTCGAAAATTTCTTTAAGGATGCGTTTCCGAACCCGTTTGCCGAGTAGGGTGGAGAACGGTTTGCCGTATAGCTGGTAACGTTCGTAGCCGCTGAGCTTTTCCATGGCGGAGTTGAGGTACAGGATTTTTCCGTCCAGGTGGGGCTCGATGACCACAATGCCGTCTCCCACATTCTCCAGGGCCAGGGAAAGGAGGGACACCAGATCGCGGGTTTCTTTGCTTTCGCTAACATCCTGAATGAGCCCGGTGTAGGCAATGTCTGGATCGTCAGCCTCTGCCCGCATGATTTGCACAATGGCCCGGAATTTCCGATGTTTGGAGCTGCGGGCTTCCACCTCCAGGCGAATCATGTATCGATGGCCGCGCTGCAGCTGCCGCTGGGCATAGCGCAGCAGGGTCTGGCTGGATTCGGTAAACAGCTGCCGGATATGCTGATGGAGCAACTCCTTTTTGTGATAACCAAATTTCTGGAGCAGTGCTTCGTTGACCTTGCGGAAGCGAAACTGAGAGTCGAGCTCGAATTGAGGGGTGGAGTTTTGCACCATCCGGATGAACGATTTCGGATGGGTGGGCAGGTTCATGTCGATGCGAGTGAAGGTGAAAAAGCTACTGAGTTTAATGATCAGGTTTTGCAAATTGTGTTCAATTTCCGTGGCCTGGCGCCGGGAGAGAGGGATCTTTTTCTGGTTGACCAGGCGTAACAGGGCAAATAGCGAATCCATTAAGTGCGTGGAACTCAGGCGGGTGCTTTCAACAAATTCCGTAATAAAAGGGACGATGGTAATCGTTTCTGACCAATCTTTATTGAGAGCGATGAGCAGGTTTTCGGCCAATTCCGGGCGTTGAACGATGAAGTGATCCTGATAGTAAGGCTGCTGAATCAGGTACCGATTCCAGGCCTGTAAGAGTTGTGTCAACATGATTACTTTCGTTTTATTAGTTTTTTATAATCGGCGATTGGCCCAAACGCCTTGATAAATTATTTTCTTTTTTGCGTTAAACTCAAATAATGTCTTTGATCTCAAATGGCAAGCATTCATGTGCCGATGGGCCATTGTAATGGTATTTTAGAAGTAAAAATCGACCGGGCGGGGATTAAAAGAATGTCTCTAAGGGACTTTCATTTTACTTGCCATTTGCCCTGTGTCTACGGCAGGGAATATCCCACTGGTGACAAATTGAGATATTTTGTTTTCAATCGTGAGAATTGGGGAACCAGTCGGGAAATTCGTGATCTTACGAAAAACTCGATTTAAATTTGATGGGGAATGCAATTGCGAAAATGGCGCTGTGGATCGGTAAAAAATGGTTAAAATTGGGAAAACAGTGTGATGGCTTTTTGTAAAAATTGAATAATCGTAACCATGGGCAGACCATGAAACCCGTTTTTCAGCGATACCAGTCAATTTCCTCAGCCAGGCAGTTTTTGCATCCAGCCTCCCTTCATGATCGGATTTATGCACAGTTTCTGGATGGGATCGTGCTGGGGGTTGTCTGCAGCCTCTGGTTATATCTGGTGAGTGGGGGAGAACTGTATTTTCTGTGGATCTCCCCCATGATTCCGCAATTTTTGATTCAGGTGCCGGAGCATTATTTTTCGGTAACTGCCGATTTCTGGTGGGGCGGGGCGTTTGTAACTGTGGCTTTGCCTTATGGAGAAGTCATTTTCATTCAGTATCCGGTGCCGCTGTTCTGGTTGTTGTACCTGTTGTATTACACCTATTTCGGGTACAGGTGGGGACAAACGCCCGGAAAAATCGTCAAAAAAGTGGTGATCCTTTCGGAAGACGGGAGCCCGCCGGGCTGGGAGCAATCGCTGTTGCGCTGGCTGGGATATGTGATTTCCATCCTGCCGCTGGGACTGGGATTCTGGATTGGGCTGGACAGGAAGGAAATGCGAACCTGGTACGATCGTTGGACAAAAACCCGCGTGCTGTCTTACGATCCGCTTTCGGTGGAGAAGAGCGATTGATGGTGGGGCGTTCCGGTTGTTGTTGTACTGGCAAATAAACCCAAATAATGCATTCAACCGCGAATCACGCGAATGCAACCAAAAAATATCTACAAAATCAAGAATAAACCACAAAACACATTTTCATCCAGATATCATCCAATGGATTTTATTATTCTTATTCGTTTTAATTCGTGTAATTCGTAGGCTAATGCATAATCTGGGATAAAAGATGGTACAAATTACCGAAAGGTTCTTTATAACGGTACTTTTCCACATGTTGTTGGGTGGAATTGGGGTGCAGAAGATTTCTGGCGGACGTTTCGGATTATCCCAAATAATGTAGTGAACCACGAATCACGCGAATTCATTCGAAAAATATCAACAAATAGTTGAATATACTCGGGAACACATTTTCATTCAGACAGAATCAAATAGATTTTATCCCAGATTATGCATTAAAACCACGAATTACACGAATTAACACCAATAAAAATAATAGAATGCACTTGATTCTATCTGAATGACTTGATTCTATCTGAATGAAAATGTTTTCCTGGATATATTCGCTATTTTGTTGATTTTATTCGAATTCATTCGCGTGATTCGTGGTTTAACGCATTATTTGGGTTTATTGTTTTTATTCGTGTTCATTCGTGTAATTTGTGGTCTAAAGCATAATCTGGAATTATACGAGGCTGCAGTGTTTCAAATCAATCACCGGTCAGTAATCGATAATGACCGTGTTCCTTCAAGGGAATGGTATAGTGAAAAAAAAGCGCCCCGGAACGATCACGTCCGGGGCGTATGCGCTACTCGCTTTTTAACTTTTTGATTTCTTCGGTCAGTCGGGGCAGCACTTCAAAAACATCACCCACGATACCGTAGTCGGCCACTTTAAAAATGGGAGCATCCGGATCCTTATTAATGGCCACAATGTATTTCGAAGACAGCATGCCGGCCAGATGCTGAATGGCCCCGGAAATGCCGCAGGCGATATATAGCGTTGGTGAAACGGTTTTTCCGGTTTGTCCCACCTGTTCGCCGTGTGGTCGCCATCCCGCATCCACCACCGCGCGGGAAGCCCCAATTGCTGCTCCCAGAACATCCGCCAGTTCTTCAATCAGGTGCCAGTTTTCCGGGCCTTTCATGCCTCGACCTCCCGCAACGATGATATCGGCCTCTGTTACATCCAGCTTGCCTCCACCGCTGGTGCTGATTTCTTCCACCACCGCCAGCGGATCTGGAATGGAAACGGAGAGCTTTTCCACACTCGCCTCCACCGGTTTTTCTTCCGGTCGAATGGCCTTGGGACGAATGGTGGCCATTTGAGGACGGGAGGTCAGTTTCACATCGGCCCAGACCTTCCCCGCAAACATGGGACGGGTGAAAAGGACATCCCCGTTTTCCACGCGGAATTGGATCACATCCTGAGCCAGGGTGGCTCCCACTTTCTGCGCTACCCGCGGCATCAAATCTTTCCCGGTAGCCGATGCACCCATGAGAACAACCGCCGGTGACGTCTGCTGAATCACCTCTGCGATGCCGGCGGCGTATGCGTCGGGACTGTATTTTTCCAGTTTGGGATCTTCAACCAGGTAGAGGGTTTCCACACCAAACCGGGAAGGCACATCAGTAAAGGATTCCAGATTCGTCCCCAGCAAAACCGTGGCTACGGAAAGGTTCAACTGATCGGCCAGCTGTCGGGCCGCGGTGTACACTTCATGATTGATTTTCTTCAACTCTCCATTGCGGATTTCCGATACAACCAGTACCATCGACATGTTTCATACCTCCTGACACTTGCAATTTTGGTTTTTAGATCACTTTGGCTTCTTCACGCAGCAATTTGACCAGTTCCGGCACCGCATCCGGGCCTTCTCCCACAATGCGACCCGGTTTTTTAGGCGGTGGATAGGAAAACGTTTCGATGACCAGTTGTGCCTCATCCAGGGCAATGGATTTCACCTCGATGGGCTTCTTTTTGGCGGCCATGATTCCTTTCAGGGAACGATAGCGCGGCTCATTTAATCCCCGTTGTGCGGAGATGATGACTGGCAAATTAAAGGAAACCTTCTCGTGGCCACCTTCAATTTCTCGAACCGCTGTGCCCTTTCCATTTTCAATGGACAATTCCACCACAACGGTCACCGCAGGGAGGTTGAGGATGCTGGCAACGATGGAGGCCATCTGGGTGTGGTCGTCATCAATGGCCTGTTTTCCAAACAGGATAACGTCATACGATTCCTCTTTCAGCACTTCGGCAAGCGCCTTGGCGGTCACCATGGGATCGTCGGGCACAGCCGGTGCATCAATACGAATGGCTTTGTGGGCGCCCATCGCCAGCCCTTCCCGGATGGTTTTCTCGATGCTGGGCGGGCCCAGAGAAATCAGGGTCACTTCGCCACCGTGCTTCTCGGTGAGGCGCAATCCCTCTTCAATCGCAAATTCATCGTAAGGATTAATGATCCACTTAATCCCTTCCTGAACAATGGATGTGCCATCGTCACTGATTTTGATTTGAGCCTCCGTATCCGGAGTTTGTTTCATACACACTGCAACATTCACCGTTCATCCTCCTTTTTGCTATTGAATTTTATTCAAGAAAAATTCGCAACATCTCAAAAATATAAATAATCCCTGTAATTGCAATAATTTTTGAAAATTCCTGGGGTGCAGAATCCAGATTTTACCTTCAGTAAAACAGCCCTCCCAGAATTCCCGACAAACTGTTAAACTTGATTTTTCTTTACCCGAAAATTGCTAATAGACAAGAACAATAGAAATGAACGGATGGTATAAAGATTAAAAAGGTTAGGGAAGGGATGTTGGAGTTTTTCAGTCTGGATAAGTTGCCGGATGTGTTTTTTGGGATTCTGGTGGTGCTGTTGGGAGTGCAAATCTACATTTTGATGCGCATCCGGGCGATATTACGCGTCATTGCACGCAATCTGGAAACCATATCCAGCCTTTTTCGAAAATCCCTGCAATCCGATAAAAAAGAGCCCCGCCGGAGAGAAATTCCACCTATATGCCAATTCTGTAAGCATCGGCTGGCATATATCTATTCCAATAAGAATGAAGATCAGGTGGAAGATATTTACTACAAATGTGGGCTGCGTAATATCCACGTCAGCCTCAGTGATAGCTGTGAACGTTTCGAAGTAGATGAGTTGTATCTGGATTAATCGAACCACTCTTTGCAATTCCCACCCCTGTTGGGCACATCGTTTGAATTAAGGAAACTCCACAACACGGTTGGGGAACTGAACCTGCATTGAAAAGTATATATGGGGTGAAAAAGGGGTGTTGCCTGCGAGATCAAAGGGAACAGCCGGTTCCCGATGAAGTGCCTCCTCATTGATTCGCATGGCAACACCCCTGTTTTATTTCAACCCGGATTACGTGTTCACCTATGAATTACATGAATTACCACGAACAGAAATAATTGTGTTCTGGGATTTATTTGTTATTTTGTTAACCCAAATTTTGCATGAAACCGCAAATCACGCGAATGAAACCAAAAAATGTCGACAAAATCGCGAATAAACTATAGAACACACTTTCATCCAGACACAATCCAATGGATTTTATTGGTTTTATTTGTGTTAATTCGTGTAATTCCGTAGGCTATCGCTTAATCTGGGGTTAATATTTTTTAGGATTCATTCGCGTGATTCTTGGTTTCATGCATAATGCGGGTAAAATTGGGGATGATTAAGCGGGGGTTGACAGATTCCGGTTTTTTTCCAATATTTGAAAAAACTCAAAATGGCGAATGCATCGTGGTGTTTCGGGGATTCCACAAAGAAATTTTTGATTTTTTGCAGGGATTATATGAGCATAACGATCGGGAATGGTTTGAATCTCATAAGCAAACCTACGAGACCCTTGTTAAACCCACCGCCAAGGCACTGGTTGTGGCGCTGGCACCCTTCGTGAAATTGATGAACGAAGAGCTGGAAGTGAGACCACGGATTCACAAAACCATTAGTCGCATTCATAACGATTTGCGATTTCGGAAGGATCGCCCACCGTTTAAGCGTTACGTTTTTATCACGTTCCCGAAGGAAGGACGGCGCTGGGCAGATGGCCCATTATTGTATCTGGCCATAGAGCGACGGGGAGTTTGGGTGGGATTCTGGTCGGGGAGCCATCCCCGCCGTGTTTTTCAAAAGTACTGGCAATCGCGCCTGCAGCAATTTGGGCACTTGTTTCAGGATTATCTGGAGCGAAATCGAATTATCACTCATTATTATTTGCTGTTGGGAAATGAAGAAGGGCCGGAGTCCGAGCAATTATTAACCGCCGATCTCGACTTCTGGCGAAAACTAACGGAATTCAGTGTTGGGCGATTTTATCCCCGGGAGGACGATTTGCTCTACGGATCGAAATTCCTGGAAGCGGTTGTGCATCATTTCTGGGATCTGTACCCGTTTTACATTTTTCAGGAGAGCGGACAGGTAGAAACGGAGCTGCAGGAGTATTGGGAAAAGAAAGAAATGTTTCGGATTGTGGAGTAATTCCGGTCGGATGGAAATGGAGAGCGGATTACGGGATTTAAATCGGGCCCGATGGATGTTTGTTACCACATTTTTAATCGGCTGGGCCTTCTTTTTACTGCCTGTTCCATTCGGTGACAAGTATACCGTTCCGTTTGATGTCCTGATTTCCCTTTTGCGGACACACTTTCCCGGAATTTCCCGATGGTACACAATGGGATTGATCCTTGCCGGTGCCATATTTACCCTGTTGGCAGCCCGAAAGCAAAACCCGAATACCCGATGGATGTGGTTACGGGAGTTTCGAACATCATCTCCAATTTTGTTACTTCGGCTGTTGGGAATGTTGCTGACCGCCATGTTTTTTCTGGATTGGGTGCCTTCGCCGTGGCGTGCAGCCGGAGTGGATCGATTGATCTGGAATACGTTAAGCGTCTCGGTGGCGTTAATCATTCCCATCGGTGCCCTGGTGGTTCAGCTATTTGTTGTTTATGGGGGGCTCGAATTCATTGGCGTGCTGGCACAGCCGCTCATGCGACCGTTATTTCGATTGCCTGGAAGAGCGGCTCTGGATGCTCTGGCCTCCTGGGTGGGATCCTATTCCGTGGGGTTGTACATTACCCGAACCGTCTATCGTCAGGGAGGCTATTCGAAAAAGCACGTGTTCATCATTGCCACCTGCTTTTCTACCGTTTCGATGGGCTTCGTCGGGGTCGTTGCCGCGACGCTGGATCTGCTACACCTGTTCCCCCTGATCATTGGAATGTATTTTTGTTGTATTGTTTTATTAACCATCATTCTGGTGCGAATGCCACCCATTCGAAATGTCCCCAATATTTATGTTGACACTGCCCATGTGAAGCAGGAAGAAAAGACGTTTTCCGGGGAGAATATCTGGAGACGGGCAATGCATGCAGCGGTGGAGAAAGCCAGACAGGCCCCATCCCTGACGGTTAGTATGTCCCGGGCGTTCGGGGATGGGCTTGTTCTGGCGGCCAGTATCCTGGGAACCATTGTGGCAGTGGGAACGCTGTCCCTGTTGATTGCGAAGTTTACACCTGTATTCGAATATCTGGGCCGGCCGCTGATTCCCATCCTGAACATTCTGGGGGTGCCTGAAACCGAACGGGTGGCTTCTGCCATACTGATAGAAATTACAGAAATGTATATTCCGGCCTTGCTGGTGGTGGAATCCAGTGAAGCCGTTCGATTTTTTATTGCAGTGTTGTCCGTTTCGCAGCTTATCTTTTTCTCCAGTCTGGGGCCCATGATTATGGACATGTTCAGAGATATTCCGATCCGGTTTCGAGATTTGATTATTTTGTTTTTTCTCCGTACGATCATTTTGATTCCGCTGCTATGGGGAAGTGTCGAGATTTTTGTTTATTTGGGATGGTTAAGCAACTAATCACGAATTTCCAGGGAAAGCGATTTCAGGGGATCCACTCTCGAGACTTTTCATTTAGTATTTGATTCCACAGGGGCTTTTCTGTAAAATTCAAGCTTTCAGAAACAGGAGCCACCACCATGTCGCAGCAAACAATGCAAAAAGATGTCGAACGGCTGGAACAGCTGGCCGAAGTTTACCAGAAGATTTTAAGTGAAATTCACAAGGTGATTATTGGTCAGGACGAAATCATTCAGCAGCTGCTGGTCTCGCTTTTTTCAAAGGGACACTGTCTCATCATCGGGGTTCCTGGACTGGCCAAGACGTTGTTAATCAATACCTTAGCCGATGTGCTGGATCTGAAATTTAGCCGGATTCAATTTACCCCGGACTTAATGCCGTCGGATATTACCGGAACGGAAATCATCGAAGAAGATATTTCCACCGGAAAAAAGCAGTTTCGTTTTATAAAAGGCCCCATTTTTGCCAATATTGTTCTGGCTGATGAGATCAATCGTACACCTCCAAAGACGCAATCGGCTTTGCTGGAAGCCATGCAGGAATATAAAGTGACCGCAGCAGGCGAGACCTTCCGGCTGGAAGAACCCTTTTTTGTTCTGGCCACCCAGAATCCCATCGAACAGGAAGGCACCTATCCGCTACCCGAGGCGCAGCTGGATCGATTCATGTTTAACCTGTGGATCGATTATCCTTCGTTCGCCGATGAGGTGGCTATTGTAAAAGCCACAACCGGTCATGCGGTTCCCCAATTGCAAAAAGTATTGTCGCGAGAAGATATCTTGCACTATCAGCAACTACTGCGGAAGATTCCCGTGGCGGATAATGTGGTGGAATATGCCGTTCGCCTGGTGAATCGGACGCGACCGGGCAATCCCGATGCCCCACCATTTATTAAGGAGTGGGTGAATTGGGGGGCGGGTCCCCGCGCTTCTCAATATCTAATCCTGGGTGCCAAAACCCGGGCGGCTCTCGATGGTCGATTCACTCCTCAGGAAGAAGATGTCCGCGCCTGTGCCATCCCGGTGTTACGACATCGAATCATTCCCAATTTTAATGCCGAGGCCGAAGGGATTTCCGTTTTAGATATCATTCAGCGATTGTTACAAGAAATGGCTTGAAGTTTTCCAGCCGATTTGTCCGTATTTTTTCCATTTTGTTTGTTCAAAAAATAGGGAAAAATTTTTCCCCTTTGAGTAGGAAAAAGTTGACCTTAGTCACATTTGAGTTTAACCCTGAAAGTGAATCTATGTTATTGTTAATTAATGAGATGGATTTAATTGAAAGTGGTTTTGGTATGATTGTTGTATATTAAATCAATCTTGAATGGTAAAAATGGAGGAGGCCTATATTTTTTTAGTACTGTGTAGCACACCCTAACATCAAAATTCCGAATTTGTAATAAGCACTCTAACTAATCTAAGGAGGAGGTCCAAATGAGGTCTTTTAGCCGAGCATTTTTAATTGTATGGATGAGCATAGCGGTAAGCTTGCTATGCTTTGGTGCAGCTCTGGCCCAGGAAGGCGCCGTCATAAAGGGCGTGGTCACCGACGACGCCGGAAACCCACTGCCGGGAGCCAATATTTACATTGAAGAACTGCAATTGGGTGCTTCCGCAGATGTGGATGGGTATTACATGTTCGAAATTCCGGCAGAATTGGTCAACGGGCAGGAAGTGACCCTGGTTGCCAATTTTCTGGGGTACAAAATTAGCAAACAAAAGATTACGCTAACCGCTGGTGAATTTACCTACAACTTCGAGCTGGTGCCCGATGTTCTGGAACTTCAGGAAATCGTGGTGACCGGTATGGGTGTGGGAATCCCCAAGGAAAAACTGGGTGTGGTGATTCCCAAGGTGCAGCCGCGTGAAGTGGTGGAAAGTGGTGAGCAAAACATCGTTGCTGCTCTGCATGGTAAGGTGGCCAACGTGGAAATTATCGCGGCCAGTGGTGAGCCGGGTGCCGAAGCCTACATCCGGATTCGTGGTGCCAACACCATTCAGGGAAACAACCAACCTTTGATCGTGGTGGACGGTACCCCGATTAACAACCAGAGTATCGCCGGTGCGGTGGGTCGTCATGGTGGTGTGACCCAGACCAACCGTGCGTCGGATATTGACCCGGATGATATTGAGTCCATTGAAATTCTGAAAGGTGCTGCGGCTTCGGCGATTTACGGTACGCGTGCTGCTTCGGGTGTGATTTTGATTACGACCAAGAGTGGTAAGCCCGGAAAGCCCAAATTCACCTACAAAGTTTCCTATTCCTGGGATGAAGTTTACAACACCGTTCCGCTGCAGAAAAAATATGGTCAGGGTGTGTTCGGTCGACCCAGTACCCGTTCGCCGTTGAGCTGGGGTCCCCGATTGGACACTTTGACCACTGATTATCTGCGAAATGCCGGTTTTGTGGATGAAAAAGGGAATTTGACCTACGGAACCAAGGTTTATGATCATGAATGGGAAATGTTTGAAGTTGGGCACAATTTTGATAATCAATTTATCGTGTCCGGTGGAAATGCCTGGACGACGTATTATCTGTCCATTGGTCGGACCAGCATCGATGGTGCGATCAAAGGCAATTCCGATTATCTCCGCAACAGCGTTCATTTAAAGGCCACTCAGCGACTGTCGGAAAAACTGAGTGTTACCGGTAATTTTAATTATTCCGATGTGACCGTGAACCGAATTCAAAAGGGTTCAAACGTCAGCGGATTACTGTTAGGAACGTTTCGTACGCCGCCCAATTTTAACAATCTTCCTTACATTGATCCCGAGACAGGTCTACATCGTTCTTATCGCTACCAAAGACCCACGAAATTATATCGAAGTCGTGGATACGATAATCCGTTCTTTATCGTATATGAAAATGTCAATGTGAGCGATGTAGGACGGGCTTTTGGAAACATCAAATTGGAATATGATCCTCTGGATTGGTTAAATATCAGCTACACACTGGGTACGGATTATTCCACTGACGATAGACGAACAGTGTATCCGCCCAGTAGCTCCTCATATCCAGAAGGTCGGGTCATTAGGGAGAAATTTACTTATAAGGAAACCGATGGATATTTGGCTATTACAGCAACCCGTCGTTTTGAGCCAGCGAGTGCGAATGTGAATGTTTTATTAGGACATCAAATTAATCAAAGAGAGTTTAATACGTTTCAGACAATTGGGGATAAGATGTTTGTATACGGGTTTAATCAGTTAGATAATACAGCATCTTACGATCCCAATGAGTATGAATATAAGATCAGACAAGAATCGTTTTTTGGTCAAGTCATGCTTGATTTATGGGAACAATTATATTTATCAGCTTCTCTGAGAAATGATGGATCTTCGACCTTTGGTCGGGCGAAAAAACGTCACTGGTTCCCCAAATTCAGTGGTGCCTGGGAATTTAGTTCTTTTGAAATGTTGAAGCCTGTTAAGAAAGTTTTAAGTTATGGTAAGGTTCGAGTTGCATATGGAGAAACAGGACGTGAGCCAGGTGCTTATCAAACTATTACTTTATATAGTACTGGAAGTTTTGGTCAGGGATGGGGCGTTTCTCATTCCACTACAGCATTCGGTTTTGGTGGGTTTTTCCTATCCGCCACAAAGGGTAATGATGCTATTCGACCAGAACGAAATAAAGAATGGGAATACGGACTTGATTTAGGGTTTTTAAACAATAGAATTGGGCTTGAAATAACACGATATGAAAGTCGTACTGAGGATGTTATTCTTGCCTTACCTGTTCCTCCCTCAACGGGTTTTATGAGTCGTTTGGAAAATGCTGCTGTCATTGAAAACAAAGGATGGGAAATCGCTTTAGATGCTCAGCCCATTAAGCTGAAAAATTTCAAATGGGATGTACGCTTGCTTTATGGAGAAAACAACAGTTTAGTTACCGACTTGGCGGGCGCTGAATATGTTTTATTAGGTGGTTTTACTAGCGCTGCGGCTTATGCAGTTGTTGGACAACCTTACGGTGTGATTCAAGGGCGAGATTTTGTGCGGTTTGGTCGAGGTGAGGTTGTAAATGGTGTTAATATTGATAAAGAATATACCGGTTGGAAGCCAGGTGATCTGTACATTGCTGAGGATGGCTATCCTGTTCGTTCCAGCAAGCTGTGGGTCATTGGGGATCCCAATCCCGATTGGACGGGAAGCATTCGAAACACCTTCACCCTGTTCAATAATCTGCGCATTTCGGTGTTGTTCGACATCAAGCAGGGTGGTGACATGTGGAATGGTACCCGCGGTGCGCTGTATTTCTTTGGTGCGCATAAAGACACCGAAAAGCCCTTCCCCGAAGACCTGGTCGTGAAGATGGACGATTCCAAGCGTGAAGGTACGGGTGTGTTCAAAGGTGTTGGTCCGGGTGCTGGTAAGGAAGTACCGGGTGGTATATGGTGGTATCTGTTGAACGAAGGTAGTGGTTTTACCGGACCGGCTTCCCAGTTCGTGGAAGATGCCAGCTACATGAAATTACGGGAAATTTCCATCTCCTATAAATTCCGTCATGAGTTGATCAGCAAGTGGATCGGGATTAAGGATATTAATATTCGATTCACTGGGCGGAATTTGTATACTTGGACAAACTATAGAGGTATTGATCCAGAAACAAACCTGGCTGGCAATACCAACTGGCAGGGGTTGGATTATTTCAATATGCCTCAGACTCGTTCGTTTATCTTATCTCTGCAGTTTAATTATTAATAAAGGAGGGGATAATAATGATGAAAGAAATAAAAGCTTCTTGGACATTTTTAATTTTAATTGCATTCGTTGGCTTGCTATTTGTAGGCTGTACGGATTTTCTGGACGATCCTGAGTTACAAATTGATCCCAATCGGGCAAAAGATGTCAGCCCTGATGTATTGTTGAATACGATTCAAATATCTCATTTCTTTATGCAAGAAGGTGCGCTTGCTCGTACCTTTTCCATGTGGATGCAACAGATGTCTGGAACGGATCGGCAATATCTTGCCTATGATCGATACTCAATTGTGGAGGCCGATCACGACGGTGAGTTTAATGATGTATATACCGGCGGTGGTTTGGTGGATATTCGTAAGGTTATTGAACTATGTAATGCTAATGGTTGGATAAATTATAGAGGGATTGCCAAGGTTTGGGAAGCACTTGTAATTGGTACTGCAGCCAGCATTTGGGGCAATATCCCATATTCTGAAGCGGCAAATCCGGACATTCCTACACCAAAATTGGATACACAAGCTGAGATTTACGCGGCAATTCAAAAGTTGTTAGATGACGCAATTAAAGACTTACAGACTCCACTTTCTGGTTTTGCAGCTACATTACCCGCTAATGATCATGTATATGGTGGTGATCTTGGTAAATGGATTCGCTTTGCCCATTCTCTAAAAGCGCGTTATTATTTACATTGGGGTGAAGCGTTTGAAGCGGGTGAAGAGCTTCCGGAAGGTTATACGAATCCTTATGAACAAGCGTTAAATCATGCCGCGAATGGAATAAATGCCACCGATGGCGATTTTAAGACGAAGCATTCTGATATAGAATCCGAGTCAAACACCTGGTATCAATTTTATCGTGAACGCGATTCATATATCCGTGCTGGGAAATTTTTAGTAGATTTGTTGATTGAAAGAAAAGACCCGCGTTTACCTATCTATTTCGCGCCTGCAGGATTTGATGATTCAGGGAATCCAATTTACGTTGGATCTGCTCCAGGAGAAGGTAGGATTTCAGCGTCGACATTGAGCAGTATCTTCCTGGATAAGTCGAAGTCCTATGATATCCTGACCTACGAGGAAACGCTGTTCATCCAGGCCGAGGCGGCGTTTAAGCTGGGTGATGAAACCACCGCACGGGAAAAGCTGAATCAGGCACTGCGAGTCATCGAGGCAAAATGGGGATTGAAGCCGGACACGCTGGGCGTTTATGACGACACGGTGACTGGCGATGCGTTGTTCGAAGCGATTATGATGGAAAAGTATATTGCGCTGTTCCTGAACATCGAGGTCTTCAATGACTGGAAGCGAACCGGTTACCCGAAAATAGTGGCTTTTGGTGCGAATGACTACACCGAATCTCCAGACATCATTCCTCACCGGCTGCCGATCAGTGACGATGAACGGCAAACCAATCCGAACGTGGATGATCCGACGAAGCAGCTGTCCGGTCCCGATAAGCAGGCTTATTATTGGGAACCCAACGATCCCAATTATGGTCGAAATCAAAATGACCCGATCCGAAATCCATACTAATCGGGTCTAATCATTCGATTTCCGCAGCCCGGTCAATCCTTTTGGATGGCCGGGCTGTTTTTTTATTATTTTGGGAACTAAATTTCCGATGATAACTGTAACTAATAAAAAAGCATGATGTTTTATAGTATGAGTGGTTTTATTCAAAAGCCCTGTCTTGTTTTTCGTTTGTTCCTTTTCGTTTTGCTTCTTGGGGGTCTATCTTTTCAACAGACTGTTGCCAGTAGTACAGAAAGCTCCATTGCTACCCAGCTGGTCCGTGTAAAAGAGGCGGTTAAAGAGAAAGAATATGCTCAGGCCAAAGAGTTTTTAACGGAACTGATTCAGCAGGATTCGACATTTCAGGAAGACTCAGGCCGTTCGTTGTGGGATTGGCTGGCGACCGTTTATGAAAAGGAGCAAAAGGCGGATACCGCTGCCCAGATCCTGATCGAAGGCTACTTTGTCTTAAAAAATAAGGATAAAAATGATCCCTATCTGAATTACCACTTGGTCCGGTTGTTTGCTGAAAACAATTTCACTCAGGCTCAGGTAAACATTACAGAAATTTTTTATGACTGGTTAAAGAGCATTTCCCCTGAACGCCAGCCCGATTTATGGGAGCAATTTTTTGATCAGGCAAAAATTCTCCTATTTGAGGATGAACTCCAGAACATCCTGAAAGAAAAACCACCCCGTCAACCGGAAATTGGCAATCTTTTTTATAAAGCCTTCCGACGACAGGATCCCACTCCCGCTACCCTGGATAATGAATATGTGTTACAATTCTTTAAACGGGCCGCAATTGCACGTCAAAAATTTAGTGATCCCCTATTACCTAAAGGCTATGATGACCGGGGAGACATCTTCATTCTGTTGGGTCCAACCAGCCGCATGTACATTTCCCGGAGCGGTACCCGGGGAACCGGTGGATATGCCCTGTACCCGTTTGAAATGTGGTTTTACAAACATATTCACCCGGATATTTATTGGACGTTTGTGGGAAGAGGCGGGAAGAATTTTTACCGCCTGGTAAGTGGTCCGGAAGAGGTTCTGGGTATATTTTATCGGGGACGGACGGCATTCTACGGGGGAAGACGCACGGTGCTAATTCCGCTGTGGCTCCGGTACGATCTTTATACCTCCCTGGCTCCCCTGCACCGCGAATTTCGGGAAAGAATTCGGCTGATGGATGAGCAAATCGATCCGCTGGAAGCCAATGAGTATGCCCGGACTCACTTTAAGGATCTGGATGAGATGCATTTCCGATGGATGAAGAATTATATCCGCCGGCTGGTGCTGGGTACCGATTTTGGCATGGACACTTTAACCGTTTTTTATAACTGGATGCATTTCAAGGGAGAATCCGGAAAGACACTGGTGGAATTCAATTATTATGTGCCCAACGATGAAATTCAATATGTATTTGAACCGGAGTTTTATTCTGAAATTAAAAGTCAGATCGGTATATTTGATCCCGATTACCGATTGGTAGAGGCCGATTCCACCACCATTCCCATTTCTCATCAGAAAGTGGGCGATACGTTTATCAGCAAATTTACCTTTCTGCTGGATCCCGGAACCTATCAGGTGATTTTTCGAGTGGAAAATCCACTGGGTGAACGGTTACATGTCCAGCGGGTTCCGCTACGGGTACCCTGGTATCCGGATACTATGCTCACCATGTCCGAAGTCTTTCTGGTGGGTGATGTTCTGCCGACCCGGGAAGAAAATGTCTTTGTTAAAGACACATTGATGATCATCCCCCAGCCGATTAATGAGCACGACAAAACGGTGCCTTTAAAAATTTATTTTGAGGTCTACAATCTGGGAAGAGATGCGGACGGTAAAGCCCACTTCGATGTTTCGTATAACTTATTTCGATTGGGTAAGGGGAAAAATATTTTCAAAAAGCTGTTTGGCTGGCTGGGAAGCAAAGAAAAAAAGCCGGACCTGGTCCTTTCGGAAACCCACCATGAAATACGATCTCAGTCCAATGCCCATGTGGCCTGGGAAAAACCGGTGGACAATTTAAAAGACGGAAAATATCTGCTCACTGTTAAAGTGACCGACCTGGTTAATGAGACCCACACCGGTAAAGAATTGCAATTCCTCTTAATTCAATAAGCGCAAATTATGCACTGAACCACGAATCACGCGGCTTCTTCCAATCATAACAAAAAAATAGCCCAAAGGCACCGGAACCCATTTTTCATCCAGTTAGAATCAAATGATTCAACGGCGAATCACGCGAACGAAACTAAATATCTACAAAATCGCGAATGATCCCCGAAACAAATTTTCATCCACACATAATCCATTGTATTTTATTTGTGTTCATTGTGTCATTCGTGGTCTGATCCATAATCCGGAACATATGATCCTTGCCCAAATCCCATCGCCAGAATTCACCGCTGAAAATTGAAAATCTATCTTCAATAAATGAGAAAAGTTCTGTATCTTTTCTGCCGGATTAGGAATTTCAAAGCAACCATTGGATTGGGGACAGAAAAATACAGGAGGTTCTGGTGGCAATGAAGATAAGAATATTCCTTTTACTGATTGGGATAGGGATTATTGGGTTTGGGGACTCCCACGCCAGCGTGTTGACGCCTCAGCAAGTCGTCGATTTACGCTGGGTAACCCAGGTGGCCATTCAGCCCCAGGGAAATTTTGTGGCCTTTACCGTACGCACCCCGCGAGATTCTACCGAGAAACCGGGTGGCGCTTATAATGAGCTCTGGGTGGTGTCCCTTCGGGATAAACAGCCCCGTGTTTATATCCGAAAACCCAACTCCGTGCGCGCTATTCAATGGTCCCCCGATGGGAAAGAGATTTATTTTCTCAGCCGCCGAAAATCCATCGAGCGCAACCGTCAGGTATATGCCATTCCCGTGGATGGCGGTGAACCCCGTCAGATTACCCGGGCTCCCCGAAACGTGCTGCATTTTCGGCTTTCTCCGGACGGCAAGTGGCTGGCCTATTCCATGAAAGATGCCCTGCCGGCGGAGGTGAAACAACGGCGAAAGCAAGGGTTTGACCAGAAGGTTGAAGATACCTGGCAGGTCATTACCCGTTTGCACGTGATGAATCTGGAAACCGGAGAAAGTCATGTGGTGACGCAATCGGATCATAATGTGTGGGATTTTGACTGGACACCGGATGGGCAACAGTTGATTTATCGTGCCAGCGAACGCCCATTTACCGATGATCGCTATATGTTTACCGACAATTACCTCGTATCCCGGGATGGGGGAGAAGGTCAGTTGATTTACGATACGGAAGGCAAGCTGGAATTGGCCCGGGTTTCCCCGGATGGCAAATACGTCGCCTGGAGGGGTGCAGTGGATCTCAGCGATCCTTATCCGGGTAGCATTTTCGTAAAACCGTTAACCGGGGGTGAACCTAAAAATCTGCTGGAGGGATTTGAAGGTACTGCCATCTGGTTCCGCTGGCTGAATAAACAGGCACTGCTGGTTATTACCATTGAGAAAACCCACACATATCTTTACCGAATTGCCGTGCCATCAGGGAAGAGGAAATACTTATTGGGGGGTGAAGGACCGGTATTTCGATCCCTGTCATTGGCTAAGGATGGCAAGCGATTTGCCCTGGCAGGCAATACATATCGGCATCCCAATGAAGTGTTCCTGGGCAAATTGGGATCGAAGAAACTGGAGCGACTGTCCAACCTGAATCCATTTCTGGAGAACATGACGTTTGGTGAGCAGCAAACCATTTCCTGGAAGGGTCCCGATGATTTAACGATCTACGGTGTTCTGGTGAAACCGGTGGGATATCAAAAAGGGCAGCGGTATCCGTTGCAGGTGCAGGTCCATGGCGGACCGGAATCTGCCCAGCTGGATGGCTGGAATACTTCTTACAGCAGCTGGGTTCAGTTGTTGGCCCAGCGCGGATTCATGGTGCTGATGCCCAACTATCGCGGCAGCATTGGTCGCGGGGTTGCCTTTGCCAAGGGAGATCAACTGGACTTAATGGGTAAAGAATTTCAGGATATCCTGGCCGGAATCGATAGTCTGGTTGCCTGGGGTATGGTAGACCCTGATCGCGTGGGAATCGGTGGCGGTTCTTATGGAGGCTATACATCGGCCTGGGCCGCTACCCGATATAGCGACCGATTTAAAGCGGCCATCGTGTTTGCGGGGATTTCCAATCAGATCTCCAAAGGGGGCACCACGGACATCCCTGCGGAAAATGCGCTGGTGCACTGGACCCGCTGGCTTTATGAAGACCTGGACTTTGTATGGGATCGATCTCCGTTGAAGTACATTGCTAACGCCAAAACCCCGACGTTAATTGCCCATGGGGAAAAGGATTTGCGCGTGCCGGTAGGCCAGGCCTATGAGCTGTACCGGGGATTAAAGTATTTTGGTGTGGAGACGGAACTGGTGGTCTATCCCAGGGAACCGCATGGGTTACGAGAACGGGCCCATCAACTGGACTTTTGTCGGCGGGCGCTGGAGTGGTATCAGCGATTTTTGAAAAAACAGCCTTAAAAAGAAATTCCGGGAACGAATTGGCATCCCGTGTGAACAAATTGGAGCTTTCCTTTTGAAGGCATAAAGGAGGATTGTCGTGTCAGTTTGTTTCCTCAGACACGGCAATCCCCCACGGTTTGACTTTATTTTTTCGACGAATCACAGAACAGGCACTATTTACCTTGAAAGCCCTTCATTGATGAGCCGACTATCTCATTGGATTTCCGTAATCGAATCACAATCGTGGATTAAAAGTTATATTATCAGTGGTTATTTTTATTCTTTTGGGAAAGGTTGAGTAAGTGGGCAAATATTTGCCACCAATATCATCCTGAATGCCAGGATATTCCTTTTTAACCCAAATTATGTTTTAGAACCACGAATTGCACGAATTAACACAAATAAAAACAATAAAATCCATTGAATTTGCCATTGAATTTGATCTGTATGAAAATTCGCTTCGAGGTTTATTCATGATTTTATTGATATTTTTTGTGTTCATTCGCGTGATTCGCGGTTTAATGCATTATCTGGGTTTAAGAGTGGCTTACCTTCGGGGCATTCCGCCGTTTGATATGAATCACTTTGAGAAGAAAAACCGTGCGCTGCCACGGATGAAAAAATATTACTTTTTGTCAAAATTGTAATGGTAATGGATCATTTCGTTTTGTAATTTTTGAACTTATCAGATGATGCGGACGGGTCTGCAAAGTCCTGTGGGAAACGAGTGTGAAATGACCTGTTTTTCTGGATCATAAAACCGGGAAACGGATTTTGGATTTGAATCACAAAAAACGCGAGTGGATTCTACCATTATGAAATTGAGCCTTGCATTGCTGCAAGGTATTTTCTTTTCGTGGAGTTAAGGGACAGAATTTAATCTTAAACTCACTTGCGTCGATGATAATGGATGTAACAAGAGGTGTTCTAAAATGGACGTGTATGCCTGGAAGGACCGCGAGAGTGGCGTTTATGTGATCGAAGCCCCGCAACGGCTGGAGGGGGAAACCGCTGTCGCTTTCCGATCCAAAGTTAAATCTATTGTCGATGAAGGGCATTATTGCCTGGTCATCGATTTGAAGGACACAGTGTATATGGATTCCAGCGGACTGGGAGCCATGGTGTCCCGAATTGCTACCACTCGATCCAATGGCGGAGACATTCGGCTGGCCAATTTAAACCCGTTTATTCAGGAGCTCATTCAGGTCACCAATTTGAATCGGGTTTTCCAGATTTTTGATTCTACCGAAGCGGCGATTGCCAGTTTTGGCGATAAGGCCAGGAAAAAACAGACCGAAGAAAACACGGTTTCTTCGAACGTTGTGACGCATCCTTAGTTGTCATGAAAACCACGTGTGTGCTACAGATAAATAAACAGGGAAGTTGAGCTGTGCTGGCAACCAGGAATACGCCGCAGATCGTTTCCTTAGATCGCACCCGTTTCCATTACCCGGAACCCGATTATTCGCGCCCTGTTTTTGAAGTGCCCTGGTATTTCAAGGAACGCATTCTGGATAAGTTGATTTTTCTGTACGGGGTGGATCACGCCTGGCAGGCATATCTGGAAATCGAACGTCTGATGAAGGTGTATTACGCTCATAAAACGCCCGAAATGCTGGAATGGGAAAAGGACTTTAATCCTGCCGATCGGTTCACGGAACGCGACGTGATTTTAATTACTTACGGGGATTTAATTCAAAATCACGATCAACCACCATTGGAAACGTTGTCGGAATTTTGCAAGCAATATTTACGCGGCGTAATCAGCACATTGCACCTGTTGCCCTTTTTCCCCTATTCTTCCGATCGCGGATTTGCAGTGGTGGATTTCGAGCAGGTGAATCCCAATCTGGGAACCTGGGAAGACATTTTGCAATTGAAGACCGATTTTAAATTGATGTTTGATGGGGTATTCAATCACGTTTCTTCAAAGAGTCGCTGGTTTCAGGAATTTTTAAATCAAAATCCCGAGTACAACGATTTCTTTATTGTCTTTTCCACCAAAAGCACCATTTCCGAGGATCACCTGCGGCTGATTGTCCGTCCCCGCACCACCGATTTATTAACCCCCTTTAAGACCCTGAACGGCGAACGCTGGGTGTGGACCACCTTCAGTCCCGATCAGGTGGATTTAAATTATAAAAATCCACGGGTACTCCAGAAAATGATTGAGATTTTGCTGTATTACATCCGGCGGGGTGCGGATATTATTCGGCTGGACGCAGTGACTTACCTGTGGAGTGAGCTGGGGACGGAATGCGTGCATTTGCAGCAGACCCATGCCATTATCAAGTTGTTTCGGGATATCCTGGATGCGGTGGCCCCCCACGTGGCCCTGATTACCGAGACCAATGTGCCGCATGAAGAAAACATCCAGTATTTTGGAAATGGGCAGGACGAGGCCCAGATGGTCTACAATTTTGCCCTGCCACCGCTGGTGCTGTACACTTTTCAGACCGGAAACTCTTCCCATTTAACCCGATGGGCTGCCAGTCTTCCCAAGTATTCGGATACCGCCACCTTCCTGAATTTTCTGGACAGTCATGATGGCATTGGTGTGGTGGCCGTGCGCAACATTCTCAGTCCAGAAGAGATTGAATTAATGGCGTTGCGGGTGCTGGAGCATGGAGGCTTTATTTCCTACAAAAGCAATGGCGACGGCACGGTCAGTCCTTATGAGTTGAACATTACCTGGTACAGCGCCATTAATCGGGAAGATGCGGACGAACCGATGGAATTGCAAATCCGGCGCTACCTGGCTTCCCGGTCGATTGCCCTGGTTTTGCAGGGGGTACCGGGGGTTTATATTCACGGTTTGCTGGGTTCGAAAAATGACGCGGAAGCCGTGCTCATCGAACGGCAGACCCGGAGCATCAATCGGAAAACCATAGATCGAGATAGCCTTTACGAGGCCCTGGAAAATCCCGCAACAACGACTTATCAGGTTACCCATCGGTTTGTGGATATGATCCGCAAACGAATCGGGGAAAAAGCATTCCATCCCAACGCGCCGCAGAAAGTGCTGGATGTTTCCCCGGCATTTTTCACGATCCTGCGTTCTTCTGTGGATGGTGAAGAGCACATACTGGCCATCACGAACGTAACCCATCAAAAACAAACTTTTTCTTTGCCCCTTGGGGCGCTGGAACTCCCCATTACTGAATGGACAAATATTCTAAACCAGCAAAAATTTTCTGCCGATGATGGAATGATACAATTCGAAGTTGAACCCTACGGGGTATACTGGTTGAAAGGAACCATTGAAGGATGACCTCATCGGTAGAGCAAAATGCACCACTTCCATCCACCATTCCGGATCCCCATGTCATTAAACAGATGCGCATTTTGATTGTCGATGATGCACGGGATAACCGGGTTTTATTACGGGCCATTTTGCGTAAGGAGGGGTATCAGCACGTTGCGGTGGCCGGTTCAGCAACAGAAGCCTATCGGTTATTGGGACTGGAAGATGGTGCAGAGCATGCGCAGGAGTTTGATTTGATTTTGCTGGACATCATGATGCCGGGGGAAAATGGCATCGATGCCTGCCGGAAAATTAAATCCTTTCCCCACACCCGGGATATTCCCATTGTTATGGTCTCGGCCCAGACGGATGTGATGTGGTTGAGCATTGCTTTTGAATCCGGGGCAATTGATTACATCACCAAACCGGTGAACCGGATTGAAATGTTGGCCCGTGTTGGGGCAGCGCTTCGATTAAAGTACGAAATGGATATGCGCAAGGCCCGGGAGGCAGAATTGCTGAAATTAAAATCGGAGCTGGAAGCCGCCAATCTGGAACTGGCGCGATTATCCATTATTGATGGATTGACCGGTATCCCCAATCGCCGGCGTTTTGATGAATTTTTAGAGCTGGAATGTAAGCGGGCCCGTCGCAACAAACTGCCGCTGTCGTTGATCTTGATCGATGTGGATCATTTTAAATTGTATAATGACTTTTATGGCCATTTGAAGGGCGACGAGTGTCTGCAGGCCATTGCCCGGGTACTGTCGGATGTTGTCCATCGTCCCGGCGACCTGGTAGCGCGGTATGGTGGGGAGGAATTTGCGGCCATCCTTTCGGAAACCGATGCGGAAGGAGCCATGATCATCGCGCGCAAGTTTCAGGAGCGGGTGGAAGATCAAGGCATTCCTCACGAGAAATCTCCCATCGCTTCTGTGGTAACCATTAGCCAGGGAATTGCCACCTGTACGTTTCAGAAACCGGTAGAACCGCCCACGCTGATTGAATATGCCGATCGGGCCCTGTATCAAGCAAAAGCCAATGGTCGGAATCAATTTCAGTTCGTCTCCTGCCCCTGAACCCACCGGGAATTTCCTGCTCAAGAAAGGAAGCGCTTCACCGATATTAGATGTAAATAATGGTGGGGCAAAAATAATATTTTTAGAGGAGGTAATGTTGATTAATCCAGAAATTATTGATCGGGAAGAATTAATGAGTCGTCTGGATGGCGACATGGAACTGCTGGAGGAATTGTTTGAACTGTTTGTGGAGGATTATCCGCAATTTCTGGGGGATATTGAAGCTGCCATTCAAAATCATGATGGACAGAAGTTGAAACAGGCAGCGCATACCTTAAAAGGGGCTGTGGGTAACTTTGCGGCAAAAAAGGCGTTCGATCTGGCATTTCAGCTGGAGATGATGGGACAGGAGGGGCAGTTTCAGGGAGCCCGGGGCGTCTTCGAAGAGTTGAAAACGGCCATCGAAGAAATTAAACAGGCCCTGGCAGCCATGAAGCAGGAAACCGTTTAAGGGTATCCGACCTCTGAAGCGTCCAAACAATTCATCCATAACAAACGGAACGTACGTGGACGGGAGCCCGGTTACGGAGTTTTAATTATCCGGCCACTTAAAAATGAAACCATAACTTGGCAGGGATCACAAGCGCCCGAAAAACATTCAGGCGCTTGTTTATTCCAGATGATGCATTTGCCTACGAATGCCAGGAATGGACACGAACAAAATAATGAAATCCGTTTGATTATATCCGGATGAAAAATGCGTTCCGGGATTTATTCCCGATTTTGTTGATATTATTCGAATTCATTCGTGTGATTCCTGGTTTAACACATTGTTTGAGTTTATTTTTTACGTGACCCCGTTTCCCTGGGCACGGGTTAATAAATCGCTGTATTGATGTTAGAGGTGTTGCGGCTATCGTGGCACATTTTGGGCCACACCGCGTTTTTTAATAACGAAAAATCGGCCGGATAAGCGTAAAACGTGTTGCCCCGGCAAAAATACAGCGTACCATCGGCACTTAAATTAAGTAACGATAACGGTTGAAAATCTTTGTTGTCGGCCTCTTCCCGAAACAGGCCGTCATACACACCGCCTTTTTCGGCAAACAGAACGGTTCCTTCTTCCGTGCCTAAGACAAAGGCATTTGTTTCCCCTATAAGCACATCTCTCACATAACGAATCGGGAGAGACCATTGCAGTTTTCCACCGGGAAAAGAAACCGCCCGAAGGCCGGACCCGAGTACGTAGCGTTGATTTCCGATAACCGGTGAATGGCTTTGCCTTTCTTCATCGCCGCCACCGGCAAACATGTATTCATCAATTTCAAACATACCTCCGTTCGTGGGCACCAGCGCGTATAGTCCGTTATCGTAAATCCCAACGAACAGTGTATCGCCAGGCCCAACGGTTAATTGGGAGGAGATTTTATTCAGCATATTATTTTTCCACTTTAATTGACCATCCGGGGTCACCGCATAAATAATCCCCCCATTGGTATAAGCCCGTTTGTCCATGTCCCCCGCGAAAATGGTTCCATCCGAACCGACGACGGGGCTGAGGTTGAAAAATCGGAGGTCTGGATTCACAAATCGCCATTTTAAATCACCTGACGGAGAAACAGCATAAAGGGCATCCCCCGCACCAAAGTAGATGTCATTATTCATACTCAGTGCCAGGAAGGCGGTGGAAATTTCCTTTGCCGCCTGGTATTCAAAAATCACTTCACCACTGGTGGGGTTCAATGCAAACAGGCTGTTGCTGTGGCCGACATAAATCGTTCCATCGGAACCCACAACCGGAGATGTCATTGGCAGGGCAGAATCCCTTTCAAATTTCCATTTTAATTTTCCGTCCGCGGTAAAGGCGAAAAGGGCGACTTTATTCGTTTTTGCATTTTTACCACTGTAATAGACACTACCATCCTTCCCGATGGCCGGCATGGTGTTCAAGGCCTGTACGTCGTTGTACGTCCACTTGAAAATGCTGGGTTCTTCTTCCGGTTCTGAAGGTGCTTTTTTGCTGCAATGGACGTTTGCCAGGGCAAGTAGAAATCCCAGTAACAGAAAGATCAGGCGGAACGACTGGTAAGATGGGATGTGAGTGAACATGGGAGACTCCTTCTAATTTAGTTATATTTAATGACGTTTGTCTCACTGAAGTGATAATCCCACATTGGATTGCCGGGCAAGATTAAACCCGATTTGGGGCCAGGGGACTTTAGCCAGTCCCCCATAATTGGTTTTAAATGCATAAAACGTTTTGTCTATGATGCAATACAGGGTACCATCCGGACCCAGGGCGATATTGGAAAAAGTATTGAATCCGCCCTCTCCATCATAGGTGATTTTTTCTACCAATTCTCCCTGGGGATTGTAAATCTCCAGGTCGATTCCCCCACTGACAATGATATGCCCACTGGCAGTGAGGATCGGACTGTTTCCCTTTACTGGGCTTTTGTTCCATTTTTGCTTTCCGGATTCGGGGGAAAAAGCAATTAAGAAATAATCGATAGCATAAATGGTTCCATCTTTTCCCACTACGGGAGCAATTCCATACAAATTTATTTCTTTATCACGAAGCCGATACATGGTTGAATTTGCCCAGAGAAACGTGCCGGTTGACAGGTCAATGGCATTTAAGCCATTTTCGATGGTACCAATGTAAATGCGATTGGCATTTATGTCGAGCGCGGGATGGCTGGTAAATCGACTTTCTGCGGTATAGCGCCATTTCAGGCTGCCGTCCGGATTCAGAGCGTAAAGATAACTTTCGCTGGAGGCCATCAATGAATCGTAAGCGCCGAAATAGATGGTTCCGCTATTATCAATCACCGGTCCATAAACAGCAAAATAGCGGGTTGGCGCACTAAATTTCCATTTCATGTTGCCTTCAGGCGTTAGTGCGTACAAGTATTTGCCGGAGCCATAATAAATCGTTCCGTCGGAACCGATGGCCGGGAACCAGGTTGCCGTATAACTTCCCTGAGGATTGGTGAAACGAAACTTGAGAGAACCGTTACTGGAGTTGAGGGCCAGCAAATCTCCCTGACGGGTGAAATAAATATCTCCATTCAAACCAATCACCGGGGTGTTGATACCCAGAACGGATCGTTTGTCATATTTCCATTTTATTTTCCCGTCCTTGGATATGGCCAGCAAAGTGGTCTTTCCTCCGTCACCTTCCTGTATGTAAGATACCAGGTAGAGCGTGCCATCCGGTCCAATGGAAGGAGGGAAAAAGCTGGAGAGGGTATTTTCAATTTTCCATTTGACTTCAAACGGGAATTTATCTTCAGATTGGGTGGGATTGGTGCTGCACGACCACCATTGAAACAACGCCAGGGCGAGGATAAAAATTGTGAACTGCATGTTCTTTCTCATTTTCCCTCCGTTTCGCTTTTTTCGGAGGGAAAGTGTCAAAAGCCGTGCCAGCCAGGAAGAGTGTGATCCGTTAGGGGACGTTTAAGGTGTTAACATCCTGGAATTCAGGTAGTTACCGATCCCTTGAGTGAACGGGTATTTACAGAATCCTGTTCATGCGGAATGGTCAGGGGTAAATCTGTTGGGTCGAAGAAACACTTTTGCGATTCGGAGTGTTGCTTCCCGCAAACGGTCATTGGAGGGATGGGAAATTTTATCCGGATTTTACATTCGCCTACGAATGCCACGAATTCACACAAATAATCCCAGATTATGCATTAGCCTACGAATTACACGAATTAACACCAATAAAAATAATAAAATGCACTTGATTTTATCTGGATGAAAAATGTTTTCCCGGATATATTCGCTATTTTGTTGATATTATTCGAATTCATTCGTGTGATTCGTAGTTTAACGCATTATTTGGGATAAAAAAATCCATTGGCTGAAATCTGGATGAAAATGGGTTTCGGGAATTATTTAATGGATATGTTTTGGATTCATTCATCTGCCTCGCGGTTACATGTAATTTTTGGGTTTAATCAATCGGATTGCCAGGATCCGATTTGATTTGCCCTTTAATCGGATATTGTCGCAGGCTAATACAGGGTCATTTTTTTCTTCAGGAAAATATTTGAAATTCATCACAAAATTATTATATTAATGGGTCAAATTTGAAGAAAAAAGGGTAGAAGAAGACGTGATGGCATCTACTGAGAGGCTGAACCACTTTTTTGGTTTTTATTTTGGGTATTATTATTGGACCCAGTAGGTCCCGCCTCTCAGTAGATTGAGTCCATAACACAATGTTCCCGGCCCCTCTCAATCTACTGAGAGGGGCTTTTTCGTTTATATATAAATTCTGGAGGAGAGCCATGGTCATTGTGATGAATCGACACGCTTCCGAAGACGAGATCATGAATGTGATCGAGTTTGTTGAAGCGCTGGGTGCACGGACTCATCTGTCGCGGGGGCAGGAAAAGATCGTCATTGGCGTTATTGGGGACAAGCGGAATATCCAGAAGGAACAGATCAAGGTACTGCCTGGGGTGGAGGATGTGGTCAGTATTTTGAAGCCCTATAAACTGGTGAGCCGTGAATTTAAGGAACAGGATACCATCGTTCGGTTAAACGGCGTGGAAATTGGTGGAGAGCAGCCGGTGGTGATCGCAGGTCCCTGCTCCGTGGAAAGCGAGAAGCAGATTATCGAAACCGCCCGATTGGTCAAGGCCCATGGGGCGCAGTTGTTGCGGGGGGGTGCGTTTAAGCCGCGTACCAGTCCGTATAGTTTCCAGGGATTGGGGGAAGACGGCTTAAAGCTGCTGAAAAAAGCAAAGGAGGAAACGGGTCTCTATATTGTTACTGAGGTGTTGGATGCCATGGATGTCCCCATGGTAGCGGAATATGCCGACATTTTGCAGATTGGAGCCCGCAACATGCAAAATTACAAATTGTTGAAAGCCGTCGGCAAGATTGACAAACCCGTCCTGCTGAAAAGAGGGCTTTCCGCAACCTTAACAGAGTTTTTGTTAAGTGCGGAGTACATCCTGTCTGAGGGTAACCCCAATGTCATCCTGTGTGAACGGGGGATTCGAACCTTTGTGGAATATTCCCGAAACACCCTGGATTTAAATATTGTGCCCATGATTAAGCGGGTATCGCATTTGCCCATTCTGGTCGATCCCAGTCACGGAACAGGACGTCGGGAGCTGGTGATTCCGTTGAGTCTGGCAGCCATTGTTTCCGGTGCAGACGGGTTACTGATTGAAGTGCATCCCCAGCCCGAGCGTTCCTGGTCGGATGCCGATCAAACCCTTTCCCCGGATCAATTTGCGCTGCTGATGAGAAAACTGGACAGTCTGGTCAAATGGCTGAGAAATGAAGAATCCGTTATATATACGAATTAAATCGCAGGAAACCCGAATTCCGGTTTACATCGGGAGGGGATTGGAAAAGCAGCTGGTGACCTGGTTAAAGAAGGTCTATCCAGCCCATGCCGTTTTTGCGATCATGGATGATCATGTTTATTCCATTTACGCCCAGCGGGTTCGGGATCATTTGTTAACCCATGCGGGCTTCAAAAAAATTTTGAAATTCCCGGCGGGAGAATTCAGCAAGAGTCGCCGCACCAAGTCGCTGCTGGAAGATCAGTTATTATCTGCCCGTGCCGGCCGCGATACCGTACTTCTGGCCATTGGCGGGGGAGTAACGGGAGATCTGGCCGGTTTTGTCGCCGCAACCCTGCATCGAGGCATTCCTTTAATCCACATTCCCACCAGCTTGCTGGCTCAGGTGGACAGTTCAATCGGAGGAAAAGTGGGCATTAATCACCAGCAGGGAAAGAACCTTATCGGTGCGTTTTACCAGCCGGTGGCGATCTTCACCGACATTCGATACCTGCGCACCCTTCCACGGGAGGAGTTCATTAATGGCCTGGCGGAGGTGATCAAATACGGTATCATTCTAAAGACAGAATTGATCGATTTTCTGGAGAAGCATCATTCGCGGATATTGGCCAGAGAGGAAGATGCGCTATTGCAAATCGTAAACGATTGTGTGACCCTGAAAATTCAGGTGGTTGAGGCCGATGAAAAAGAGGCCGGCTACCGCAGCATCCTGAATTTTGGTCATACGGTGGGACATGCCATTGAAAAGCTCACCCAGTATCGGGTAAAACATGGAATGGCCATTGCTACTGGAATGCGGATTGCCCTCCGGCTCTCCCGCGACCTGTTGGGCTATCCTGCGGATCAGGTAGAACGGTTGTGCCGTTTGCTGGATCGGTTTGAGCTCAGGGAAATGTCGTTGCATTGTTTTGCCTTTGAGGACATCTGGAATACCATTGTAACGGATAAAAAGGCCAGGCAACAGGCGCCTCGTTTTACCCTGATGCGTTCCGTTGATGAGCCCGCATTGTTTTACCCGGTAAAACAGGAGGAGTTGAAGCATGCACTCCAGGGGTAATGCCTTGTGCCTGAGCTTGCTGCCAGAGCAACTGGAGGACTTAAAAGCATGGGCGCCCCACAGCCAGGAAGCCGATCTGGTGGAATTGCGCCTGGATCGATTCCAGCAGGTTGACTTCCCGGCATTGCGACAATTGTTTTCCCGACCACTGATTTACACCTGCCGCCTTGCCAGCGAGGGTGGCCATTGGCAGGACGCGCCCGAAAAGCGAATCCCCCTGTTTCAATCCGCGATTGAAGCGGGCTTCGACTACATCGATGTGGAGTTTGAAAGTGCGGAGAAAATTGTGCCGCACCTTCAGGTACAGGAAACGCAGCTGATCCTGTCCCATCATACCGATTGCGCAGATCCGGAAACGCTAATTGCCCGTTTGCGCCAGATGTTTACTCTACCGGCAGCCGTGTATAAGCTGATTTATCGCGCCCATCATTTAAACGACAATTTGTTGACCCGGAAATTGATTGAGGTGGCACGGGAACAGGGCGTCCGCTACATCATCCACGCCATGGGGGAAGAAGGACAGTTGTCCCGTATCCTGGGGGGGCTGTGGGGCAATGCCTGGACGTATGTGGCTTTCAGTCCGGCCAAAGAGACCGCCAGCGGGCAGTTTACGTTGCAGAGTGCCCGGTACCACTATTTCCTGCCGGAAAAGTCGTCCGATGCCCGCATCATTGGTCTGGTTGGGGATCCCATCAAGCAGAGCAAGGGGTATCGGCTTCATAATTTGTTATTCCATCAGAAGCTGAGTGCCGATCAACGGAAAAAGTTTGTATATGTGAATTTCCCCGCGGCGGACTTCCCTCAATTCTGGCAGACCTGGAAGGATCATCTGTACGGCCTTAGCGTGACCATTCCGCATAAGGAGACGGTGGTGGCGTACCTCAAAGAAAAGTCCCCCTGCGTTCGCATATCCGGGGTGTGCAACACCATGATCCGAACCCGAAATGGCTGGAAGGGGCATAACACGGATCTGTTTGCCATCGAGCATTTGCTAAAGCCTTACAAGTCTGTTTTGCGAGAAGGTGCGGTTATTATTGGTACCGGGGCTACCGCAAGGAGTGCCATCGCGGCACTGAAGCGGCTGGAAGTGTATCCCATTGTGGTCACCGGAAGGAATCACGAACGTGGCCAGTGGCTGGCCCGCTTGTTCGGAATCAATTTTCTGACCTTTTCGGAAGTGCAGGGAACCAGCGCTTCGGTGATCATTCAGACCACCCCGGTGGGGATGTTTCCCGATGTGGAACAGGTTCCCCCGGGCATTGAACTGCTGAAGAAAGATCGCATCGTTCTGGATGTCATTTACAATCCCAGGAAAACACGATTCTTACAAATTGCGGAAGAGCGGGGATGCCATATCCTGTCCGGGGTGGACATGTTCTTGCTGCAGGCCGCCCGGCAATTCAAGTTGTTTACCGGGATGACGGTTTCGGTGCAGGAAGTGCGAGAGGCCTGGGAGAAAATTTCGTTTTTTAATTGATTCCAAATTAAGCGTTAGGCCGCGAATGCTGCGGATGAACCCAAATAAAAACAAATAATTAGAATACGATCTTTTCGCAGGTAAATCTGAACGGTGTCGGAACCAATTATTTTACCGGAATCTGTTGATTTGGCTATGAAATCCCGAACGCACCGGTTGCTCATGCACAATGTGGGTTGATGGTTGGTGGGCAAGTGAATGGAGTGGAAAAGCAAACTTTAGTGTTACTCGAATGGTGCGCTGAAACGAAAGGCAGGGCATGGATCACAACGGTCAAATTGCAATCGTTCCCGGACGCCTGATGGGCGAGGTGCGGGTGCCGCCTTCGAAGAGCATTACGCATCGCGCGTTGATTCTGGCGGCCCTGAGCCGCAAACCGGTAAAGATCGCCCATCCACTGGATAGTGAGGATACCCGATTCACGTTACAGGCGTTGCAGGCGCTGGGTTATGAGGTGGCGGTGGCTCCGAATGCCTGGCAATTTACCGGCCAGTATGTGCCACCCCGGAGTCCGGTGCGCATTTTTGTGGGGAATTCCGGTACCACAGCGCGGCTGATGACGGCATTCGCTGCTCTGCATCCGGGAGAAATCTGGATCGATGGTTCGCCGCGTATGCGGCAACGGCCCATGGCGCCGCTGCTGGAGGCCTTGCGGACCCTGGGAGCCAGAATCGACGCGACCGACGGGAAGTTGCCGTTGTGGATTCGCGGCGGCAACTTGCAGGGGGGACGGGTCGACATCGATGCCTCGGAATCCTCGCAGTATGTTTCCGCGTTGCTGCTCATTGCCCCGCGCATTGCCGGGGGAATACATATTCAACTGACGGCGCCGCTGGTATCCCGGGCCTATGTCCAGTTAACTCTATCGTTGCTCCAGCAGGCCGGTGTACGGGTGGATACCACTGAACGGGGTTTTCGGGTTGCAGGAGAACAGCAAGTTTGCCTGCCGGATTTTACGGTGGAGGGCGATGTATCCAGCGCCTCTTACTTTTTAATCGGCGCGGCGATAACGGGAGGACGCGTGACGATAACCAATGTGGGAACGCATTCCATCCAGGGGGATCGGGAAGTCTGGAAAATCCTTGCTGCAGCCGGGGCGCGGGTAGTGGAAACGCCAGATCGCATTACCGTTTCCGGGAATGGCTTAAAGGGGGTGGACTGGGACATGTCTGCCTGTCCTGACCTGGTGCCCGGAATGGCCGTTATGGCTTTGTTTGCCAGCAGTAAATCGCGGTTTCGCAATGTGCAGCATTTGCGATTTAAAGAATCGGATCGGATTGCGGCCATTCGGGGAAACATTCAGCGACTGGGGGGAAAAGCAGAGATGGACGGGGCCGATCTGGTGGTCCAACCCGGTGTTCGGCACGGGGCTGTGGTGGATCCCCACCAGGATCATCGCATTGCCATGAGTTTTGCCCTTGCCGGTTTGCGCCTTCCGGGAGTAGTCATTAACGATCCAGATTGCGTGGGAAAATCCTATCCGACATTCTGGGAGGATTTGAGCCGCTTGCATCACCCATTAGCGGAAGATGTTGTTGCCGGGAACCCGTCATCAGGGGATTAAGCGTGTCTGCAAACAAAGGAAAAAGGCCGGGCAATACCCGGAAACGTCATTTAATCGATCGCGTTGTGCTGATTGGTTTTCGGGGTGCGGGGAAGACCACGGTGGCGCGCGCCCTGGCCCAACGGCTCCGCTGGACGTATGTGTCCACCGATGCCCGGATTGAGGAAATCATAAATCGCCCCATTGCCCGGTACGTAAAGGAGAAGGGGTGGCCAGCCTTCCGGGCGGTGGAACGGGACGTACTGCAGGAAGTGGCAGGCAAAAATCAGGTGGTGCTGGATTGTGGCGGGGGAGTGGTGGAAGATCCGGGGAATATGAATCGCCTGTTGCCACATGCGTTGATCGTCTGGGTGGATGCCCGACTGGAGGACATCATTCAGCGGCTGGAAAGCAGTGGGGATCGCCCCTTGCTTACGCACCCGGATCTTTCCCGCGATGTGCAGATCAATTACCATCGGCGTCGTCCACTTTACGCACGGTATTCTCATTTGCGGGTGGACACGTCGGCGCAAAGCGTGGAAACGGCGGTTGAGCAAATTCTGGCGCATCTTCAGGGGACGGATAAATCCCATTTTCGGTGATCCCGGGACGAGCTGCTCATTCAGTAAAAGATGTGCGTTGAGAGGACAGACAGGTTTGTTATTGGACTATCCAATCAGTCAGCAGGTGGTGCGAAGCGCGGGGCAATTTAAAGCAATGTGTAAGGAAGATTGGTTCAATCACAGGAAAGGAACCTTTTCAGGCATTACCAGAAAGAACGGAAAATCAAGCCATTGAGGGGCATGCATGAGTGGTAATATGTTTGGGCAGGCCTTTCGGGTGATGACTTTCGGGGAGAGTCATGGCCCGTATATCGGTGTGGTCATCGATGGGGTGCAGCCGGGTGTGCCGATTGATGTGGAATGGATTCAGCGGGAGCTGGATCGACGGCGACCGGGACAAAGCGCCATCGTGACTCCCCGTCAGGAGAAAGATCGAGTTCAGGTGATTAGCGGCATTTTTGAAGGCAAGACCACCGGAACACCCATCTGTCTATTAATTGCCAATCAGGATCAGCGTTCGAAGGACTATTCCCACATCCAGAAGATTTTTCGTCCGGGACATGCCGGGTTTACGTTTTTAAAGAAGTACGGGATATTTGATTATCGCGGCGGTGGTCGGGCCAGTGGTCGGGAGACGGCCGCGCGGGTGGCGGCGGGTGCGGTTGCCAAACAGATGCTGGAGCGCCGGGGGATTCGCATTTTTGCCTACACCCGTCAGGTTGGGGAAATTGAAATCAACCGGGTGGATCTGGAGGAAATTGAAAAGAACCCTGTGCGCGCTCCCGATCCCGAGGCCGCGGAACGCATGATGCAGGCGATCATGGATGCCCGCAATGCCGGCGATTCTCTGGGAGGGGTGGTAGAAATTGTCGTCAAAAATTGCCCCCCCGGTCTGGGAGAACCGGTGTTTCACAAACTGGAAGCCGATCTGGCCGGGGCGCTCATGTCCATCGGGGCGGTCAAAGCCTTTGGAATGGGCAGTGGCTTTGCGGCCGCCCGCATGAAGGGCAGCGAACACAACGATCCGTTTGTGCGCGACGAGGCAACCGGAAGGATTCATCTGGCCACCAATCACGCCGGTGGGGTGCTGGGGGGCATTTCCACCGGTGATGATCTGGTCATGCATATTGCCGTCAAACCGCCCTCTTCCATTGCCAGAAAACAGCACACGGTGGATCATGAGGGCAATCCGGTGGAATTTGAAATCGGGGGACGCCACGACCCCTGCATTTGTCCCCGGGTGGTGCCCGTGGCCGAAGCCATGGTCGCCCTGGTGCTGATTGATCATTTGCTAATGCAGGAGCGGCTGATTCACAGCGATGCACTGCAGGTGCTCCGCGATCAGATCGATACCATCGACACTCAGCTGTTGCTGCTGCTGGCCCAGCGCAAACGGCTGGTGGAACGCATTGCCCGGGTGAAACAGAAAAATCGCCAGGCCATTCAGGATCCCACCCGGGAAACCGAACTGTTGCAGCAGTGGAAAACCTTTGGTCAGCAGCTGGATCTGCCCGCGGGCTTCGTTCAGGAACTGGCCGAGGTGCTGTTGCGCTTTTCGCGAAACGTGCAGGAGGATGTGCTGTCATGAATCCGCTGGGTATCATCGGCTTTGGCCGATTTGGGCAATTGCTGTACAAACATCTGAAGGATCAGGTTGAAGTGGTGGTGTACGATCCCTACAAACGGTATCAGCGTAAGTTTTCCCGCGTACCTTTTGTCGAATTTCCCGAGATTGCCCGCCTGCCTCACCTGATTCTGGCGGTGCCTGTCGCCGCCATCGACGAAGTTGCCCGAAAATTGAAAGGGATCATTCGGTCGGATGCCCTGGTGATGGATGTTTGCGCGGTTAAAATCTACCCGTTGCAGGTTCTGGAAAAGGAACTGCCGGAATCGGTAGAGATCGTGGGCAGCCATCCCCTGTTTGGCCCGGATTCGGCCGCGGATTCGTTTCAGAACCACATCCTCATCCTGACCCCCGTGCGGGTGAAGCAGGAACGATTTCGCAAACTTCGGGAATTCTGGGAAGGCTTTGGGGTGCAAATTGTGGAAATGACCCCGGCGGAACAGGATCGCTTAATGGCCTGGAGTCTGGCCCTAACCCATTTCCTGGGACGCGCCCTCATTCGACTCCCACTTCCGGAAACTTCGGTGTCCACGCGGGATTATCAAAATCTTCTCAAGCTGGTGGAAAAAATCAATCGCGATACGGTGGAGCTGTTCCAGGATATGCATCGGTTCAATCCCTATACAAAAGAAATGCGGGAAGTACTGTACAAATCCATTGCCGATTTAAAATCGGAGCTGGATGGTATACAGAAGATGGAATGAGATGACCGTGGAATCCCCGAAAATATCCCGTAACCAGATGAGATTAGCAAAACACGTTGAATTAAATCGGAATGAAAAATTTGTTTTGGCGTTTATCCCGGATGATGCATTGAACCACGAATTGCACGAATTAAGACAAATAAAAATAATTAAACCCAAATTATGCACCAAGCCACGGATCACACGAATAAAACTAAAAAATATCTACAAAATCTCGAATGAACCAGGGAACACATTTTCATCCAGACACAATCCAATGTATTTTATTGGTTTTATTTGTGTTCATTCGTGTCATTCGTAGGCTATTGCTTAATCTGGGTTAAATCCATTGGATTAGATCTGGAAGAAAATTCGTTTCGATATTTATTCGCGATTTTATTGATATTTTTTGGGTTATTCGCGTGATTCGTGATTAAATGCATTATTTGGGTCAAAAAACGGAATTCGCATTGAACGAATCGTCTTCTGCTGGATGATTGATCCCGGTGGTGGATGAATGGGATGGGGTAAGGTCTGGTGAATTACTGGGGTGAGATTGCGGCATTGGGTACGGCGATTTGCTGGTCTTTCTCCGCCGTATTTTTTACCATTGCCAGTCGGCGCGTGGGGGCATTGACGATTAATCTTTTCCGGCTGCCACTGGCCATTTTCCTGCTGTTAACCACCTATTTACTTTCCGGGGGCAATTTTCAGATTCAGACCGATGCCCTGCTGTACCTGGCATTGAGTGGCGTTCTGGGTCTGGCAATTGGGGATACCTTCCTGTTTTATTCCATGGTGCTGGTGGGTTCCCGAATTGCCATGTTGTTGCTTTCGCTTTCGCCACCCATCACAGCGCTGCTGGCTTTCCTCATGCTTGGCGAAACCCTTTCCCTCAAAGAAATTCTGGGGATTGGCCTGACCATTTTTGGGGTATCCTGGGTGGTGCTGGAAAAGAATGATGCGCCTCATGCCCGGAGGCAGGATTTTTTAAAAGGCGTGATGCTGGGATTTCTATCCGCATTTACACAGTCTTTAAATCTTATTTTCGCTAAAAAGGGATTGGTGATGGATGTAGATGCGCTGTTTGGTACCCTGATTCGTATGGTCAGTGCAGCGCTGATTTTGTGGCCGGCAAGTTTCCTGTTGCGAAAAATTAAAAATCCCATTAAAATGTTAAAGGCCGATTTAACTGCGGTCAAGTATCTGCTTTCGGGTGTTACGATGGGGCCCTATCTCGGTGTCTGGTTATCGCTGGTGGCTGTTAAGTTTACCCACACCGGCATTGCAGCCACGCTCATGTCCATTGTGCCTGTGACCATGATCCCCATCTCCATTCGCTTCGAAAAAGAGCGGCCAACAGTGCGATCGGTGCTGGGAGCGGTGGTAACGGTCATAGGAATTGCCTTTTTATTCCTGTGAACCCGAGAAAAGCCCGGTGCCGAATTCGAGAGGCGGTGTTGTACGGTCTTTGTCTTTTAACCCAAATAATGCGTTAAACCACGAATCACGCGAATGATGCCAGAAAATATTTATTTGTAAAATCGCGAATAAACCCTGGAACACATTTTCATCCAGATATCATCAAATGAATTTTATTATTTTTATTCGTTTTAATTCGTGTCATTCGTAGGCTAATGTATAATCTGGGTTTATTATTGTTGTTGGTATGAATTTGTGTCATTTGTGGTTCTAATGCATAATCTGAGTTTAATCCGATGCCGGGTTGATTAAGCCGTGAAGTGGATTCCAGTAATCATTTGAATACAGGCCATTTCGGGGAGGGGCGAATCCATCATCTGGGAGGTTACAAACGCCTCGGCAGTTTCCGGAGAGGTACAGGGGAGTATTTGCCATTGCCTGAGTAATTGGCCTGGAAGACGGGAAAGATGGTTCTTTAATATTCTCATGGGGGATTTCTGATATCCTGGCATGAGCCGTAAAGATTGACCAACATTTTAATGAGGAGGGGTAAAATGGAAGCGTTGGGCATCATTGGTTTTGGGCGTTTTGGACAGCTGCTGTATCAATTTCTCTACCAGAAATATCATGTGGCGATTTATGATCCTCACCAGCAGTACCGGCCTGAATTTGAGAATTATCCTTTTAGCACGCTGGAAGAGGTGTGTTACAATCCGCTGGTGATTATCGCAACGCCCATTTCAGCGCTGGATGGTCTGGTTCGAAACATCGCCAATTTGTTAAAACCCGAAACCATTGTAATGGATGTGTGTTCCGTAAAAAATTATCCCATAAACCTGTTGTTAAATTTTTTACCGGAAGATGTGGAGATTCTGGGTAGCCACCCACTGTTTGGCCCGGAGTCTGTTCGAAAAAGTCTGAAAGGCCATTATGTGGTGCTCATACCGGCACGCATCTCGGCCGGTCGGTACGAGCAGATGAAGGCGTTCTGGCGAGACCTGGGTGTCCGTCCCGTGGAAATGGAGGCCCTGGAGCACGATCGCATCATGGCCTGGACGCTGGCGCTCACGCATTTTCTGGGGCGCGGCCTGCGGGAACTGGAATTGCCATCCACCCGGGTGGTGACACGCGATTATAAAATTTTGAAAAATCTGGTGGAGATGGTAAATCGCGATACTATTCAGTTATTTCAGGATATGCATCGGTTTAATCCCCATACCCGAAAGATGCGTAAGGCTGTTTTGAAACAATTCCGTGAACTGGATAAAACGCTGGATCAATTAAGTTAGCGAGGGAAACATTGGCCATCCATGAAGTAGGGCGTCCCCGGTTAATCGATCGTGTGGAGGAGATTTCCGGATTCCGGTTGCCGAAAACCCTGGAATGGGAGTTGATCGTTCCCAGCAATCTGCATTATGCCGATCGGGCCGCGGTGGCGGTACTGAGACAGGTGCATCAGGTGGTTTTTCATCATCGCCTGGATGTGCCCATCCGATTGGCCGTTGTAGAATGCCTGAGTAACGCCATTGAACATGGCAACCGGTTTCAGGCGCGGAAGGTGGTTTATTTACGCGTGCGGTGCAATCGTCGTGCAATTCAAATTGTCATTCGCGATCAGGGAGAAGGGTTCGATCCTGCTGAAAAACGAAGCCTGGAACAGTTGAATCGCAAACTAAAAGAACGTGGCAGGGGACTGCACATCATCCGTCACTTGATGGATGAGGTGCGTTATTTCCGTGACGGGCGAGAAGTCCGCCTGATCAAGCGGCTGACAGCCGGACGTTCCGGTTTGGATCGGCAGGGATAAGAAAAAAGGTAATGTCTATTATCGTCTTTCGAAATTGGAGATTCGTCCTGGTGCCGGATGATTTCGTCTAATGGATTGTGTTGTCCAAAACGAAATACGGAACCACGAATTACGCGAATGAATTCAGAAAATATCCACAAACTTGTTGTGCTATTTTAATATAAAGCAAGTAATTAGAAAAACCGTTAAAACGGTTAATCATCAATCGGTTACGTCATCCGTTCTCCTGGCTGAAGCCAGGAGTTAATAGAAATTCTTATTCATTAACACCCAGATTTATCTGGGTGGACAACACCTATAGTAACAATAACCCCAAATAATGCGTTGAACCACGAATCACGCGAATGAATTCGAAAATAATCAACAAAATAGCGAATATATCCAGGAAAACATGTTCATCCAGATAGAATCAAGTGTATTTAATTATTTTTATTGGTGTTAATTCGTGCAATTCGTGGTCTAAAGCATAATTTGGGTTTAATTCGTGTCATTCGTAGGCTATTGCATAATCTGGGATAAAAGAAAAAAATCCAGTGCATTTTGTTGGGTTTATCGGTAAGTTAGTTCGTTCAGTTGTGGGTTGGTGAATTAATATCGCGAGATGGTTAGCGGTGGGCTTGGAAAACAGCTTATAATTTTCGTTTATCGAATAAAAGAAGATGGGACAGCTGTCTGAGTAAATTCCCCACCAGTTCCCGGTTCTCATATAAATAAATCAGTCCTGAACTGATCGTCAAAAGCGTTACCGTCCACATGGCTACCCCAATCACCATTTCAAAGCCGGTCAGATAGGTGCTGGGATTGGGTATTAAGTAGTTGCGCACGTTAATGAAAATCAGGATCAGGAAGATGGTGGCCATCTGGAAGGCCGTCTTCCACTTGGCCAGAATATGCGTCACAATAGGGGTACCCATGTACAGGGCATACAGGCGGATGGTGGTAACCAGAAAATCGCGGATGACAAAGGTCCAGACCATCCAGTCTGGAATGATGTCGTGAAAGGCAAAAACAATCAATGCCGAGCTGACCAGTATCTTATCGGCCAGTGGATCCATGAATTGTCCCCACCGGGTGGTTACGTGGTACTTGCGGGCATACCAGCCGTCATACCAGTCTGTGAGGGAGGCAATCAAAAAAACAACCGATGCGGCCAGCTGGTGACTGGGAGTTTTTTTGGTGAACAGAATCAGAAAACAGGGGGTCAGGAACATGCGCAGCAGGGTTAACTGGTTGGGGACTGTGAATCGCATTCCTGTTTTCAATTTTTGGTTTAATTTAATAAAGCGGCCCTGTATAACGTAATGAATTTTTAAAACGTCCTGGCACCCGATGGCCCCGGGAAATAAAAAAGACCTAATTATTCCAGGGCAGGTTTCGAAAATAGTATTGAGCTCCGTTAGGGCGCGATAAATATTGTTTACGATAAATTTAACCCATTTTTTTCTGTGAGGTGAATCATTTTACCGGGTGGGGCTCCTGCTATATTTGGCGACTGTAATTGACGTGGCGGAGCTATACACAACGCAATCGATTTTTATGAAAAACAACACGGTTCGAACATCTTTGGGGAAGACAGAAACCACCATTCACGATAAACAGCGACTTCCCGCCAAGCCCCTTTCCAATATTGCCATTGTGGGGTTAAACCGAATTGGGCTCAATATTTATCGCAATCCCGGACGGTTTATCCGACCCAATCAACAAATTGTGGGCTTTATCAACGTTTATCCTCTGGAAGATTCCGATCATCAGTGGACCGCTACCCTGAACTTATTGGGGGACTTTCAGGATTTCCCGCGCATTATCCAGGAACACGACATCTCCCGGGTGATCGTTGCGCTGGATCCCCATGATGTGCAGAAGATTCACGAGGTGTTGCAGGCATGCCAGAAACATGGCGTGCAATACGATCTGGTCTCCGATCTGTATGATGTCGTTTACGGTAACACCTTCAAGGAAATCCTGAAAGATATCTCGCAGCCGTTCGAATTTTCCGTCCGGCGATTCCTGGACCTGTTTTTTTCTATTCTCCTGTTCTTGCTTTTTCTGCCATCCTGGATTGTCATCGCCATTGCCATCAAGTTGGATTCCCCGGGAACGGTACTGTATTCACAGGAACGGGTGGGGAAGAACGGCCGGATTTTCCGGATATTTAAATTCCGCAGCATGCGGGCCGATGCCGAAAAATACTCCGGGCCCCAGCTGGCCACCCAGAATGATCCCCGCATTACCCGGGTGGGACGCATCCTCCGCAAAACCCGGTTGGATGAGTTGCCCCAGCTGATCAACGTGATTGTGGGGGATATGAGCTTCATCGGCCCCCGGCCTGAACGCCCGTATTTCGTGGAAAAGTACCGTCGGGAAATTCCGTTTTACGTCAATCGGTTAAAGGTAAAACCCGGATTGACCGGTCTGGCCCAGGTCGAAACCGGATATGACGAATCCATTGACGACGTGCGGCAAAAACTGAAGTACGACCTTTATTACATCGAACATTACAACTCCATTACCCTGAATTTAAAAATCATCCTGAAGACCATCTGGGTGGTGCTGACGGCCCAGGGACAGTAAATATGCCAAAAAATATTTTATCGTTTGATATTGAGGACTGGTTCCATCCCGAGATTTTTGATGGCCGTTTTCCCATGGAGACCTGGGAGCGGCTGGAGAGTCGGGTGGAGCGGAATACCGATATTATTCTGGAATTTTTACAGCGAAAGAAAATGACGGCCACCTTTTTTATTCTGGGCTGGGTCGCCGAACGCTATCCCGAACTGGTTCGGCGGATTGCCCGGGAGGGCCATGAAATCGGTTCTCATCTATTTAGCCACAAGATGATCACCAAAATGACGCCGGAGGAATTCAAAGAGGAGCTGGAACGATCCCTGAAAGTCCTGAATCAACTGGCGGAAGGGCCGGTAATTGGCTTTCGGGCTCCAACGTTTTCCATCACAAAAAAAACCTTGTGGGCACTTCCCATTATGTACCGGGCCGGCATTCGCTACGATTCCTCCGTGTTTCCCATTTTACACGATCGGTATGGAATTCCCGATTCGCCCCGGAAACCCTATGTGATTTATCGGGACGAGCAGGGAAAAGGTGGGATTATTGAATTTCCCATGACCACCGTGCGATTTTTAACCCTGAATTTCCCGCTGGGAGGTGGTGGATATTTTCGCATTTATCCGTTCTGGTTCAGCCGATTGCTGATGAAGCGATGCGAGGCGGAAGATATTCCCATCATTTTTTACGCCCATCCCTGGGAATTTGATAAAAATTTACCGCGGGTGAACTTGAATTTTGTGGGGAAAATCCGACACTATACAGGGATAAAAAAATTTTTGGAGCGGTTGGATCGTTTAACGGATGCATTTGAATTTACATCGTTTGAAAAATCGGGAATGCTTGATGCGTTTTCTTTATCAGAATAAATGGCATTTTTTGCGAAGGGTCACAATACCCGATTGTACTTGTGGGAAATTAAGCGTGTCCTCAAAACAAAACCAAAATGTGGGGGCTTCAAACCTGTTTGATTGGCTGCGCGGATTTGTTAACAACTCTTCCAATCCGTTAATGGCGGAATAAGTGAACGTTGGGTTTTCATCCATTGCAGGGTTTAAAAAATTTGGTTTGAAATGTGGGCAGTAAATGTTAAATATAATGTTCTAACAAATCCGAGTGAAAATGCCGTGTCCGTTTTTCCAATTATGTGCAGGTTTAACCAACTAAAATCGAATTGAATAAAAACTGAAGAAAGACCAATGATCGATCAAGAAGGAATCAAAATCGAAACCAAATTTCTGGATGAAGATGGCCAGATTGCCCTGGTGGAGTTAAGTGGATACGTCGACCAGGCCAACGTGCATTTGCTCCAGAAAACCATAGACAACAGCCTGGAAAGCGGCACTTATAAACTGATTTTCGATTTGAAGGATCTGGTTTATATGAGTAGTGCCGGCTGGGGCGTGTTGATCGGAGAAATTAAGCGATTCCGGGAGAATGGGGGCGACATCAAACTGGTGAACATGAGCCCGGAAATTTACGAAGTCTATCAGATGCTGGAATTTTACCACATTCTGTCAGAGTACCCCTCCGTGGAAGAAGCCCTGGCCAGCTTTACCCATGGCCAGGAACCTGCGAATGCCAAGCCGTCGGTAACCCATGTGGATGAGGCCCGTCAAACGCGGGAAGAGGCCAGTGAACCTCAGCAGGAAGTGGAGACTTCAACCACCGAAATCAACGATATTCTGGAACAGATTGGTGGAAGCAATAATAACAACCAGCACGAGGAACCGGAGATTATCGAGGAAGACATCGATATCGAACTGGAAGATGTGGTGGAGAAGGACCTCAACATTGGTGGCGACACCCGGGACAAGGTGCATGTGGAATTCAATCCGGTAACCGTGGAACGACCTCCGGATTTTAAAATTCTGCCACTGCCCGAAAAGGTCCGTGCGATTGTTGCCCAGTTTCCGCATTTCGGGCCCTGGAAAATCCGGAAAATGTTGCGTCACCCGGAATTTGGAAACGTTAAAATTGGCTATTTCAAATTGCGCCGATTATTAAAACAGCTGGAACTGGATACCAAAGAAAAGCGATATCGCTATTACCGGTCCTGTTAATTTGGAAAAATGTTGGAGGTTAGAGTGATTCGACATGTCAAACAGACCCGATGGTTGAAGCCCGTTGTGGTGCTCCTCATTGGTCTTTTGTTGATGACCCCTCAAATAGGGTGGGCCATGCCCGTGCTCAATACCGGAAGTGAGGCCAGCACGCCGAAGGCACCTCAGGCATTTACGGTAAAGAAATCCGTTTTTGTTCCCGGGGATGCGGTGGAAATCTCGGTATTTCCAGACACCACCTCGTTTTTGAATCAGGTCTTCCCGATCGATGATCGCGGGTACATCGATCTGCCCATTATTGGAAAGGTAAAAATCACCGATATGTCCAAACAGGAATTCATCGAGTTCATTCAGGAAAATTTTAAGGACTATTTACGGTATCCGTACATCGTGGTACGCCCGATGATTCGGATCAGTGTTCTGGGTGGCGTGCCGCGTCCGGGGTTTTATTATGTGGATCCGGATATGACCTTGTGGGAAGTCATGCATCGCGTGGGGGGAACCCTGGACGAGGAAGGACTGAAAGAAATGCGCTGGGAACGGGATCGCAAGATCATTCAGAAGGACCTGATTCCGTACCTGCAAAAAGGAACCTCCTTGCGCACCATGGGATTTCGATCAGGAGATCAAATCTGGGTTAAAACACCAGGGAAGCCAGGTTTGATGGATAAAATACTCCGCTACATGCCGGTGGTGACCATGTTTACCACATTGTTCACCCTTTACTACACCTATCAAAGAACAATTTTGATCAGGAGATAAAAACGATTTGGGGATAAGATATGAGTTCAAACAGCAAAAATAATGGATTTGGTCAGGTTTCCGGACAGACCGAAAATGAAATTAAGAAGTATTTAAGAATTTTACAAAAGCGCAAGTGGATCATCGTTGTTACATCCTTCATTTTCTTCCTGTTCTGGATGGCATTTGTCATCGTTTTTCAGGGGAAGCCCACCTACACCTCCACCGCTCTGTTGACGTTTCAGGATCCACGGAGCATGAGTGCGGTTGGTGTGGTGGAACGGCGCCCCATAAACGTGGGGAAGGCCAGTTTAATTAAGACGAATCTTTTACTGGGACAGGTGGTGGAAAAATTACAGCTTAACCTGTCCATGGTTACCGACGGCGTCCGGCGTCATGATTTGTTTGATACCGTAATGGTCAATCGCTCTTCAATTCCCGGAATGTACAAGATTGTCCCAGACGGTGGGGGATTTAAATTGCTTTATACGGATAAGAAACGGGACATTTCGGACAGTTTGATTGCGCGTTTTCGTCCCGGCGATACGGTTCGGGTGAACAATTTCTGGTTTGTACTCCGGCCAGAGATTTTTCAGCGCAAGAAGCTAAAGGAGGTCGAGTTTAAAATTAACGATTTTAAACTGGCCATCGAGTGGCTCCGTCGAACGATCGAATATAAACTGGATCGGTATCAGACCATTTTGACCATCACGGCCCGTCACAAAGATCCCAATATGGCCGCCAAGATCGTGAACACCCTGGCGGAGCTATTCGTCCAGTTGAATCTTAAAATGAAACGTTATAAGAGTGATGAGGTTTTGCGCATCCTGGAAGATCAGTTACAACTGGCCAAGAAAGATCTGGATGCGGCAAATGATCGGTTGAAACGCTTTCGGGAACGGTATCCCTGGGTGGTTTTAACCGCCGATGCTGGCATGCGGGTTAGCTCGGTAGCCTCGCTGGAAGACAACATCAATTCAATCGATTTGAAGATCGAGGATTTGCAGGGATTGATTCGCCGCATGCGGCAGGCTACGGATATGGATGAAAAAATTTCTGCTGCCCGGGAATTGTTGACCTTCCTGGAAACGGAACGCGTGCCCACGGCCACCGCCTTTCGCAGCGAATTTGCCGAGCTGCAAGCCAAACGCAACGACCTGTTGAGCCAGTATGCCATGTCGCATCCCTTTGTGAAGGAAAACGAACAGCAATTCAACAATTTGTTCATGAAGATAGAGGCGGCTGCGCGAGATCACATTTCCAAACTGGAATCCCGCAAGCGACAGATTCAATCCAAGATTGCTTCCGAGAGGGCAAAGCTCCGGAAATTGCCGGCCAAGGAACTTGAACTCGCCGAACTGCTTCGGGATCAGGAAGTGAAAAACGATCTGTATCGGCGCATTCTGGCGCGGTACAATGCCGCCAAAATCGAAAATGAGGTGGAAGTCAGTGACGTATTCATCGTGGATTACGGAACGCCTCCACCGCCTCAGGGAGTGCTGGCGGTGATCATTAAAAAAGGCCTGGTGGGGATTTTCATTGCACTGGGACTGGGATTTGGTCTGGCCCTGGTCATCGAATTCTTCGATAAAACCGTGCAGAACGCCGATGAATTGCAAACCCGCGTGAAATATCCCGTGCTGGGAAGCATTCCCATTATTAAAGATGACAAGGAATTACCGGATGATTTTGAGGAACTTAAGGGCAAACGCGATCCAAAGCTGATTACCCTGGATTACTCACCCACCCTGGAATCCGAGTCGTATCGGGATCTTCGGACGAAAATCCTGTACATGAATCAGAATCAGGATTTTTCCTCATTCATTGTAACCAGCCTGCGTCCCAACGAAGGCAAGTCCCTGACGGCTGCCAATCTGGCCATTACCATCGCCCAGCAGAAAATCTCCACCCTGTTAATCGATGCGGATTTGCGTCGCGGGGTGTTGCACAATGTCTTCGGGAATAAAAAGAAACCGGGATTGAGCGATTTCCTGATTTCCAATGCCACAGTGGATTACGAGAATTTGAGCAAGCTGATTCAAAACACGTTTATCCCCAATTTGTATCTCATTACTGCTGGTTCACCCATTCCCAATCCCACGGAAATGCTGGGGTCGGAGCGAATGGCCATGCTGTTGAGCGTGCTGCGGAAGAAATTCGGGATGATTATTCTGGATACGGCACCGTTTCAGGCCAGCTCCGATGGTGCCATCCTGTCCAATTATGTGGATGCCGTGCTGATTGTGATCCGGGCCGGTACCACCAATGTGGATCATCTGGTGCAAAAAATCGAGGAGTATCCCAATCTTCAACGGAAAGTTATGGGATTGATTCTCAATGCGGTGAAAGTCGATCTGAAAAAGAATCAATACCAGTATTCCTATTACAATTACTAAGATGAGCAATCCGATTACCATCGAAGTCAGTCATAAGCCGCCTTCCGGGTGGGATGCATTTGTGGAGCAACATCCGGACAGTCGGCTGTATCATCTCAGCTCCTGGAACGAAATGATCTGGGAGACGTTTGGCCACCATCCCTATTATGTGGTGTTCCGCAACCCGAATCAGGAAATTGTTGGGGTATTGCCCATTACCCACTTTAAATCCCTGTTTTTTGGGAAGTTTGCGGTTTCCCTCCCGTTTGTCAATTACGGGGGGCCTCTGTTACAGCAGGATGATTTAATGGCTGACGTAGCGCGGTTTTTAGCAGATTTCAGAAAACAGCTGGACATTGAATATGTGGAATTACGGATGCATCGCCCGTTTGAGACACCGCTGGCCGTGAAAACCCACAAGGTCACCTACTTGTTACCACTCCCTGCTGAGGATGAGGCACTCTGGACGTCTTTCAAATCCAAGCTGCGGAGCCAGATTCGCCGTCCCTTAAAAGAGCACATGTTTGTGCGTTCTGGAGGGGTGGATCTGGTGGACGACTTTTATTATGTTTTTTCACACAATATGAGAGATCTGGGTACACCAGTATACAGCAAATCCTTCTTTCAAAACATTCTCAATCGTTTTCCGGAGAATGCCTTCATCGTGGTGGTTTACAGCGATGAGGACATTCCCGTAGCCGCATCCTTTCTCATTCAGTACAAATCGGTAATGGAAATTCCCTGGGCATCGTCGTTGAAAGCCTACAACCGCTTCAGTCCAAACATGTTGTTGTACTGGGAATCGTTAAAGCTGGCGATTCACAAAGGATGCAAGGTGTTTGACTTTGGCCGCTGTACTCCCGGAAGTGGCACCTGTCGATTTAAGAAACAATGGGGTGCGGAAGAGAAACAACTGTACTGGTATTACGCATTGCCGGAAGGAGAGTCCCTGCCAGAGATCAGTCCTCGAAATCCGCGCTACGAGATGATGGTTCGTGTGTGGCAGAAGATGCCGTTAATTTTTACCAATACCGTGGGGCCTTATATTATTCGCAATATTCCGGCATAGCCTTTTGAATCTTAACCCGGAATGGCCTACCTTCATGGAATCTGAATGTAACTTTTACCGCCAATTCACGACTATCCTTTAACCCGGATGATGCTTGAAGCCGCGAATCTGGTGAATTCTTTCAAAAAATGTTCACAAAGTCGCGAATAAGCTCCGGAACACATTCTCATCCAGATATAATCCAATGGATTATTTTTACCCAGATTATGCATTAAAACCACGAATTACACGAATTAACACCAATAAAAATAATAGAATGCACTTGATTCTATCTGAATGAAAATGTCTTGATTCTATCTGAATGAAAATGTTTTCCTGGATATATTCGCTATTTTGTTGATTTTATTCGAATTCATTCGCGTGATTCGTGGTTTAACTCGTTATTTGGGTTTTATTTGTGTTAATTCGTGTTATTCGTAGGCAAATGCATAATCCGGGTTTATGGTTAACCGCTCGAAAGGTTATCCCGCTTGAAAGGACTCACCAAATCAACGGGCCATTCATGGAAGTTAGAAATAGAGAAAAGGTGTGATGGATAAAAACGTTCCTGTGGTTATTGGCAATTTAATGTTAGGGCGGTGCTTTACCCTGGCCGGCGTGCCCTTTGTGGGGATTACCTCCCGCGGCGATTTACGCATTACCTATTCCCGGAAATGCATCCGGGGGTATCAGATGCCCAATCCCGAAAAGGATATGGAAGGGGCATTCCAGACGCTGGTGAAAATCGTTGAAGAAATTGGTGAAGGCCATCCATTTTATTGTAGTAATGATGGGCATCTGAAAATGATGTTGAAGTACTGGGAGGACATGCGCCGGATGTTTCGCTTCGTCTCCGTTGATAAGGATGTGCTGGAAACGATTCTAAATAAAGAAAAATTTATTGATTTTGCGCGTAAAAATAAATTTCCCATACCGGCTACTTATTCCCGGCAGGAGCTGGATGATGCGCGCCAGCTGGAGTATCCGGTGATGATCAAGCCCATCATTCGTTTGAATTGGTTCGACAGTGAAGCGGTGAGGCGATATGGCGGTAAGCATTACAAGGGAATCCTCATCGAGAATGCCGACCAGTTCCAGGAAGTACGGGAGCTGGTGGAAAAAGAAAATATTGAATATGTGGTGCAACAATACATTCCTGGCCCGGAATCCAATATCATCAGTTTCCACAGTTTTTTTACCGAAACGTCCCAACCGCTGGGATATTTTGTGGGGCGGAAGATCCGTACATATCCCAGCGATTATGGCGAAAGCTGCGCGTTGCGATTAACCGATTATCCCGGTGTGGTGGAAATGAGCCTGGAGTTGTTGGAACGCATCCAATTTAAAGGGCCGATTAAGATTGATTACAAACTGGACGAACGAACGGGCAAACTGTACTTACTGGAACTCAATCCCACCCGGTACAATATGTGGCATTATCTGGGGGCGCGGGGTGGGGTGAACATTCCTTACCTGGCCTACCAGTACCTGATCGGAATGCCCATGAACGGGCAGGTAACGAATTGGCGCAAGGACATTGTCTGGTTTAATTTTGTGAATGATGTCCAGGCCTTCTGGGAATTGCGCCAGAAGGGGAAAATCAGTTTCTGGCAGTGGCTGCAAACCTACCGGGGTAAACGGATTTATAAAACGCTGGCACTGGATGATCTTCCCCCGGTGCTTTATGGCATTCGCATGACCATCAAAGGGGTTTTTCGACGCATACGCCGGATGCTGGGATGAAATATCTCATTTTTTCTGACGTTCATGGCAATTTATTTGGGTTAGAGCGGGTATTGCAATTTGCCCGGCAGAACGCCATCGATCGCCTCTACTGCCTGGGGGATCTGGTGGGATACAATGGGTTCCCACGGGAGTGTATTGAGCGCATCCGCCGTTATTCCATTCCCTGTGTTAAAGGAAATCACGAAGGATTGTTATTGGGGGAGTTGTCCGGTTTTTCCCGGATAGCCGAACGGGCCCAGCATTCATTGAGAGTAACCCGAAATTTGTTGTCAGCGGAAGAAAAAGCATTTTTACAAAATTTACCGTTTTCCCTTTCGCTGGATGATCAGGTAGTATGTGTGCATGCCAATTTGTGGGATGTGAAGCAGACGGTGAATACCGTGGAGAAGGCGAGGAGAAATTTCGAAGGTATGCGAGAGCGCCGCTTGCAGATTGTCTTTTTTGGGCATACCCATCGTCCGGAAGCTTTCGTTGCCGATCGCGAATGCCAGACCATCGAACGGCTGCAGGAGGTATCCCGCATTACGATTGAAACGGATCGGTATTATCTGATTAATCCGGGTACGGTGGGGGTTCCCCGGCACGGTTTACCATTCAGTTTTGTGGTGTACGATACCGTTAACCAGCAGGTAACCTACCACCCATTTCGATTGACCGATGAAGAGGAACAGCTGCTTGCCCGTCGGAACCGTGAGGTATTTGGCGGATTTTCGATTCGTCGACTGCCGGCGCAATTGAGAGAACGCATCCGCAAGTTTTATTATACCCTTTCGAAGTAGGGGGAAGGATTGAATTTCGAATTGGGGGACTAAAATTACAGAATGTGACAGTCAGGTGGCGGAATGTTTTCTTTCTGACGTGCATTCACAAAAATAGATGCAGACGAAGGGATTGAGGCGATATGATGGCCATTTTGTATGGATTATTCTGGGTGTCGGTTTTTCTGCTGGTTTATAATTATGTGCTGTATCCGTTGATTTTGTACGCTTATCAACTATTAAAGCGGAATCGGGTTCAACCCACTGCTCAGGAAGATTTACCGGCGGTAACGCTGATTATTTCCGCTTTCAATGAAGCCGCCGTAATGGATAAAAAATTGCAGAATGCGGTGGAACTGGACTATCCGGCAGAGAAGCTGGAGATTCTGGTGGTTTCGGATGCTTCCACAGATGGTACCGATAAGATTGTGCAGCGCTGGATGGAACGGGATCCGCGGATTCAGCTTCTGCGCATGCCGGAGCGTCGAGGGAAGACGGCGGGATTAAATCTGGCAGTGGATCGTGCCAGTGGCGATATCGTCATCTTCTCCGATGCCAATGCGATGTATGAAAAAAATGCGATCCACGAGCTGGTGCGCTTCTTTGCCGATGATCGGGTGGGATATGTGGTTGGCAAAGCGGTTTATCTGGAAGAAGATACCTCACCCGCCAGTTTCAGTGAGAACGTGTACTGGAAGTACGAATTGTGGATAAAAAAGCTGGAATCCGATTTCCATTCCGTGGTCGGCGGAGACGGGGCCATCTACGCCATTCGCCGGCATCTGTTTGATCGGCTGCATGCAGACGATATCAACGACTTTGTGAATCCCCTGCAGATTGTGGCAAAAGGCTATCGCGGGGTCTTTAATCCGCATGCCGTCTGTTACGAATATGCCGCCAGCGATTTTCTCAAAGAATACTGGCGCAAACGGCGGATTGTTAACCGCAGCTGGCGGGCATTCAAAAAATACCTGAAATTGTTCGATGTTCGCAAACAATGGAAATTCCTGTTCCTGCTGTTTTCTCACAAAGTTATCCGCTGGTTTAATTGGGTGTTCCTGCTGACCATCTATGTTACCACCATTGCCATCAATTTACTCAGCGATTCCCTCTTTTTCCGGGTGGTTTTAATTCTGGAAATCCTGTTTGTTTTGTTTTCGCTTATCGGATATTACCTGGACAGAAAAGGAAAACCCATTCCCATTCTCTTTTACTTACCATACTATTACCACCTGATCAACCTGGCCGCCTTTCTGGGCATCGTGGATGATTTCCGGGGGAAGAAGTATGTAAAATGGGATCATGTCCGGGTCAATCAGGGATAATCCCCCGATGTTTACTGGCGGGTTCTGTGAGAATTCAGGGTGCGGCATCGTGCTTTGACGTGCGGGTGATTTTTAAATAAATTATGGAGATGGGAATTAGAAATCTGAAAATTTGGTCGAGTATAGAAACGAATTCGCAATTAGATAGCGGGTTCGTTTCAGGGATGAAGGAAGGGGGATAAGAAAAGGATGTCTGTTCAACTGAACAAGCAAATCATTCGAACGACCGAAGCATTCCGGGAACTCAAAGCCGATTGGCATCAGTTATTAACCCGCATTCCCGAGCATAACATTTTTATGACCTGGGAATGGATGTACACCTGGTGGGAAGTGTATCATGCTCGCTTGAAAAATGCAGAGCTTCGAATTCTGGCGTATTACGATCAGGGAAAGCTTGCCGCAGTGTTGCCCTATTACCTTTATACGTCCCATGTAGGGCCCATTCCGTTGCGGAAGATGGCTTTTCTGGGCACCCAGATCGAATCCTCGGATTATCTGGATGTCATTTCCCCGGAAGATTACCATCCTTATTTTCGGCAACATCTGTATGCGGATCTTCGGGCGCTTGCTGAAGGTGCGGACGTCATCGAGATCAACAACTGTCTGTCGGAAAGTCTGGTTTTCCAGCTGTTCGGCACGCCCCGGAATGGTACCACGTTTGTGGAACCGTATCGGGTATGCCCTTATGTGCAGTTGCCGGATTCCTTTGATGCCTATTTAAAGACGTTGAGCTCAAATTTCCGTTACAATGTGCGCCGGCGGGTGCGTCGGCTGCTGGAAAAAGAACAGGCGCGGCTGGAAATTTTAGATCGCCAGGAAGAACTGGACACGGCCATTAAAGATATTTTTGATTTGCACTACCTGCGGGCTCAACAGAAAGGGTTGAATACAAAGTTTGTCCGGGAGCAGCGCCTGGATTTTCACCAGAAGATGGCCCGACGGCTGGCGCCCCGGGGGTACATTAAAATTTTTAATTTGATTGCCGCGGACGGGAAAAAAATAGCGGGATTGTATTGCTTCGATTACAACGGATCATTGGCGTATTTTCAGGCGGGTTTTGATCCGGCCTGGTCGAATCGCAGTCCCGGTACCGTCATACTGGCCGAAGCCATCCAGTATGCCATTCAGCAGGGCAAATCCATTTTCGATTTCATGCGCGGGGGCGAACAATATAAAAAAGACTGGGGAACGGTGGATCGATACATTTATTTGATTACCCTTCCCAATTCCTTTAAAGGACAGACCTATCTGACCTACTACAAATACCGGAAGCGAATGGCTCCGGTGATTAAGAAGATTTTGGCCAGAACCTGATCGGTAAAGATACCATCCATCGATCAAATAAACGCAGGGAGCGAATGAAGACCGCATATTCGGCAACGGCATTTGTTTTGGGTGAATCCATTAATGCGCTGGGGGTTGTTAAGGCACTGGGGCGACAGGGTGTGCCCACTTATTTGATTCAATCCCTGCCCGATCCCGTATCCGGAGCATCGCGTTTTGCCACGGCTTTTCAGGCGCCGGATCCCATTGAGCAAACGGAAGCCTATCTCCAGTATCTGGAATCCCTTCAGGATGGGCTGGGTACACCGGGGGTTCTATTGCCCACTACGGATGTGACCGTGATGGTCATCTCCCAACATCGGGAGCGGTTGGCCAGGCGGTTTAAGTTTGTCATTCCCCCCCACGAGGTGATCCAGAAAGTGACCAGCAAGGAAGGATTTTATGAACTGGCACTTCAATATCAGTTGCCGGTGCCGCGTACCTTTGCAGCGGAGTCTGTGGAAGATGTTCAACGGGTAATCGATCAACTGGAATTTCCCTGCGCCATCAAACCCTATTATTCCCATGTGTGGCGTTCACCGGAATTCCGGCGGCGCTTTGGACGCATTCAAATTGTAAAGGTGGATACTCCCGAGGCCTTGCTGAATGCCTATCGGCAGTTTGCTGTCTACGATTCCCGAATGGTCATCCAGGAGTTCATTCAGGGAGATGATGATTGTGAATATTCGCTGCACACCTACACCAGTCGCGATGGCCAGACCATGATCAATTTTCTGGCGCATAAGATTCGCCTGGATCCCATTCACCACGGTTCCGCAGCATTCATCGAAACCGCTCACGATGGGGAAATCTTCCGCATGGGCAACGCATTTTTACGCCATCTGGGCTATCGTGGTATGTCCAGCTTTCAATTTAAATGGGATCCCGTTCGTGAAAAATATTTCGCCATCGAGCTGAATCCGCGTTTCAGCCTGTGGAATTACCTGGAGCCATCCTGTGGGGTGAACTATCCCTTTATTAATTACCTGGACAGTCTTGGAGAACCTTTCGACATTCCACCGGATTACCCGGACGGCGTCAAATGGTTTTCCATTGAACGGGATTTGAGTGCCTTTCTGGCGTATCGCAGGGAGGGGAGTTTAACCTTCTGGCAGTGGATTCGGAGTTACCGTGGGCCGAAAGTTTGTGCGGAATTTTCCTGGGACGATCCCGCACCGTTCTTTCAGTTTTTGCGGAAAATGAGCAAACGCGCGTGGAACGCGTTGATTAAACGTTTCCGAAAGTTGTTTCGTTAAACGAAAAAAACAAAACGAGGGATATGCCACTCACTGCAATCGCCTTTATGCTTGTGTTCGCCGTCGGCATGGTGGCGACGTTATTTAATCCAGTATTTGGCATTTTGCTGTACGTCTTCGAATGGCATAATCATCCCCCATATATGTGGTGGGGAGATTCGGTGCCCAATTTGCGGTATCCCTTTCTGATTGGCATAGTAACCCTGATTAGCTTTTTCCTGAATCGCCACAAGCTGCGGCAGATGCCCCACATCTATCTGGGGCCATTCTTCTGGCTGGCCATTCTCCTGGCCTGGATGTACATTGTCTCCTTCGGCTGGGCCTTGCGACCGGATGAGAGTTTCAGGCAGACCTGGGAATTTACCAAATTCGTCATGTTTTACCTAATGATCATCCTGATCCTTCGGGAACGCAAGCATTACGATTGGTTTATTCTGACCCTTATGCTGGGCGTGGCCAATTTTGGGCGCATTGCCTATGAACGGGGAAGCAATCGCTACCTGGGTGTGATTGCCCCGAACGCCACCGAAGAAAACGCCATCTCTGCCCATGTGGTAAGCACCATGCCCTATTTTGGTACCCGCTTTTTGAGAGGAAACCGCTGGTTAAAAATGTTCATCATTCTGTCCGTTCCTTTCCTCATTAACCTGATGATCCTGGCCAACAGTCGTGGCGCCTTTGTGGCTCTGCTGATGATTGGTGCTGTGGGATTTATCTTATTCCCTCCAAAGGAAAAATTAAAAATCGTCCTGGCGCTGGTGGCCGCGGGGGTGATGGTCTTGTGGCTGGCCAACGAACAGTTCTGGGAGCGCCAGAAAACCACCCTTACGCCAAAGGAAGAGGGCTCTGCAGCCAGCCGCTTCTACCTGTGGCGGGGTGCCATCAATGTAATTAAAGATTATCCCCTGGGTGTGGGCGACGAAGGCTTTTCTTTGCTGGTGTTCGATTATGTACCGGAACTGGTTCCCAAAATGCAGGAAAAGGGTGCCCGAACGGTGCACAATACCTTCTTGCTGGCAGGGGTCGATTGGGGCATTCCAGGGTTCATCATGTTCATGGGATTTTTAATTCATACCTTCCTGGTCATTCACCGGCTAAAGGTGCGTCTCAAGCGGTTTCCCGCATTGAGGAAAATATATTATTATGACCTGATTTCTCTTCAGCTGGCCATCATTGGTTTGCTCACCGCGGGATTTTTTACCAACCGGCTGTATGCCGAGGTGTTGTACTGGTATGCGGCTCTGGCGGTGGTGCTGGCCAATATCATCAATCGGGATATGGAGGAACAGGCCGCATGAGGCGGGAAAAGAAAATCCTGTTTGTGACCCCCCATTTCCCTCCCAGCCCTTCCGTGGGTACCCAGCGAATGGTGAAATTCATGAAATATTTAAAACAGGACGGCTGGGAAGTTTTTGTACTGACGCTGAAGGAAAAATACTACCCTGGCCAGCAAATTGTGGATTATGGGGTTTTGCTGGATTCTCAGGTGCAGGTGATCCGTACCGGTAAAATCGATCCGTTTCTGTGGTGGGATCGATTGAAGCGATTCTTCCGAAAAAAGCGCAAAGCCCCCACCGAAAAACCGGAAAAAGCCACCGCTACCGTTAAGCCAAAAGCAAAACCGGAAAAATCACAGCGGGGTTCGCTCTTCTTTCAAATCAAAGAGTTTGTCACCCGAATGATGCAGTATCCCGATCGGGAGAACGGATGGATTATCCCGGTGTTTTTTCACGCGTTCCGGTTGATCCGAAAACACAAAATCCCATACGTGTTTTCCAGCTCGCCGCCTCATTCTCCCTACATTGCATTGAATGCCTTAAGACGGCTTATTTCGTTTACATATGTTACCGATTTTCGGGATCCCTGGGCACGCAGCCAGTGGTCGAAAGAGGTGCGAAATTTGTACGAGAAAACCGCCCGGTACCTGGATTTACGTTATGAAGAAAAAACGTTAAAAATTGCCGATGTGTTGATTTTTAATAACGATGTGTTGCTACAGGAGTATCTATCCTGCTATCCCAATTCGGGTATACGGGAAAAAAGCGCGGTTTTGACCAACGGATTTGATCCCCAGTTCACCGATTTAAAACAGGTGCTGGCACCAAAGGCCACCCGCGGATTGGATGAAATTGTTATTATTCACGCGGGCACATTGTACAAAAAACGGGATCCCCGTAAGATTTTTGATGCGTTCATTCAATTTCGCGAGCAACAGCCGGAGGTTGCGCGGCGGATTCGGTTTAAATTTCTGGGGCACATCACACCGGATTTACAGTACCTGCATGCTTACGTGCAGGAAAATCAATTATCCAGTCAGGTGGAGTTTCTTCCCAGTCAACCCTACGAAGTGGCGCTGGCAGCCATGAAGGATGCGGACTGGCTTTTGATTTTACAACCGGTTACCCGCATTCAGGTACCCGCGAAGTTCTTTGATTACCTGACCATTCCCCGACCGATCTGGGGCGTGGTAGAACCCCATAGCATTAGCGAAAAGCTGATTCACCAATTGGGGGTTGGGGTGGTCTCCTATAACGATTCCCGGAAGTCTTTGATAGAATTTTTTGAATTCATTGGCCGGGAACCGCAACCCCGATTTCAACCGGATGCCAGCGAAATGCAAAAATTCATGGTTCCCAACATCGTTCGGCGTCTGGAAGAAATTTTAAGTACCGTAGAAGAACGGGGTGACTAATTGGGCGTTCGAGAGAAAGCAAAAGCCGGCATTGCCTGGAACGTGATTGCCGATGTGGGGATTCAGGTGTTGCGTTTTGGGGGAAGCATCATCCTGGCACGCATCCTGTTTCCTCAGGATTTTGGTTTGATGGGCATTGCGGCCATTTTCATCAATTTTGCCAAGCGGCTGGCAAATTTTGGGTTTAGCGCTTCCCTGGTGCAGAAAAAAGAAATCGATCGTGGACATGTGGACAGCATGTTCTGGTTTAATTTCGCTATTTATTCCGTCATCACTATTGGGGTGGTGGTCACTGCACCCTACGTTCAGGCCTTTTTCGAAAGCCCGATGCTGGAGTCTATCTTACCTGTGGTAGCCCTGGCATTTTTCATTGAAGCCATGTCCGGTGTGCCGGATGCCCTGCTGAAAAAACGGCTTCAGTTTAAACAGCTGGCTTTCTCCCGACTGCTTCGCAATATCATCAACATTACCATTGCGGTGATTTTTGCCATTCTGGGATTTGGCGTGTGGAGCCTGGTCTGGGGGATGCTGATTGGTAACGCCATTCGGTTGATTTTGCTGTTTGCTTATGCCCGCTGGTTGCCGGGGCTGCGTTTCAGCATTGCCAAGTTAAAAGATCTGGCCAAATTTGGATTGGGCGTTACCCTGGCCAATTACCTGAATTATTTTATTAAAAATACGGATTACTTCATCATTGGAAAATTTTTGGGCACCGATCAGCTGGGGTATTATGAACGGGCGTTTAATTTGATGAATATGACCCGTCGGCGGGTGGCGCGTAACATGAATGCGGTTCTTTTTGCGGCCTACTCGAAAATCCAGGATCAGGACGAAAAAATTCGTGCCGGTGTCCATAAAGTATTGCAGAGTGTTGGAGTCATTTCCTATCCCATTCATGGACTGTTGTTCTTTCTGGCTCCCGCATTAATCTACAATTTATACGGCCCCAAGTGGATTCCCACCATTCAGCCTTTGCAAATCATGTGCGCCTCCGGGTTGATCAATTCCATGGTGGTGATTTTTAATCCGGTGGTCATGGCAAAAAAGCGGGTATTTCGGTGGACAATGGTGCAATCCATGTACTGGTTTTTGCTGGCAAGCAGCATCTTCCTCAGTTTGCCGTATGGCATCAATGGGGTGGCCATTGCCGTGGTCTTTAGCAGTGCCTTTTATCTGCTGGCCATGGTCTTTTTAATCTCACGAGTGATTCCATTTGGATTCAAGGATTTTTTGAACAATCAATGGGATTTGTGGTTATATTTTGTTCCAACGTTCGGGGTTACGTTTTTAAGCAATCATTTATTGGGTCAGTATTTTGATGAATACAGTCCCATAAAAGCCCTGATGTTAACCATCATTTTTGGATCCATGCTGGTGATTTCTCACCTTGTATGGCGGAAAGCATTTGTGGGGGAATTCTTTATCGAAATTGCAGAGTTCTTCAAAAAGGGATTAGCGAAAATGCAGGGAAAGCCCAATGAAAGCCTGGCTAAAAAATAGCTTTGCCAATATATTAGAATACAGTGGATTAAATGCTTTCAAACGGTGGTTGAGGCAAAATTCAGTTGTGGTGTTAACCTATCATGGCGTCATTCCAAGAGAGTTGATTAAAAACGGGGAACATTTATTTGAATACCGAAATGTGGTCACGCAGGAAGATTTCGAGCAACAGATTCGTTTTGTTCGCTCCCGGTATATTCCCCTGTCGGTGAAGGATTTGTTCGAGGTCATTGGATCGAAACGAAAGCGGGTTTCCCGTCCCTACATATTGATTACGTTTGACGATGGGTTTGAAAACAATTACAAATATGCCTTTCCCGTGCTGAAGAAATATGGAGTGGTGGGGCATTTTTTTCTGACGACCGATTTTATGGGTTCACAGAAGATGTTGTGGACGGAGGAGGTCAATTATCGGATCATGCACACTCACCGAAAGAAATTGCATCTGGTTATTGATGGTCACGCGCATGAGTTTACGTTGAGAACGGTTCCGGAGAAAGAGCATGCGTCCATTCGTTTGCGGAAGATTTTGAAATTGCAACGGCGCTCGGTGATTGAAGAGGTACTGGAGGAACTTCGCCAGCAAACGGATGATGTGGCAACGGACGAACTGGCGCCAGACCGTTATCGATTCATGAGCTGGGATCAAATCCGGGAGATGAGTCAATCGGGAATGATTTTTGGATCACATACCACGCACCATTTTTTATTAAACAACCTGACAGCCCGCGAGGTGGAAGAGACTCTGGCGGAGTCCAAGCGGATCATCGAACAGGAAACCCACGAGGCCTGCGAGTATTTTTCCTATCCCAACGGCGAGAAAGAGAATTTTTCGGAAAGGGACACCCGCATCCTGATGCAGCTGGGGTACAAATGTGCGTTTACGCAAATTCCCGGATTTAACGAACCCGACTTCATTCCGTTGCGTCGCTATGCGTTGTATCGCATCAATATCAGTTATTTCATGAGCCTGCCTATTTTTAAGGCCATTATTGCAGGTACCTGGATCCATTAAAAAAATCGATTATGTGTTCGATAAATAATAAAAACATCACGATGGAGGAATTATGAAGGCATTAGTCACCGGGGGAGCCGGGTTTATTGGCAGTCATCTCGTCGACCGTCTGGTCGAAATGGGCTATGATGTGGTTGTCCTGGACAATTTCCGGAGGGGTAACAAACTGGACAAGGAAACCCTCAAAAAAATTACCCTGATTGAGGGGGATGTGCGGGACTACCACACGGTTATGGAAGCGGCCAGGGATTGCGATTATATTTACCATTTTGCAGCTGTGCTGGGGGTAGATATTGTGGCCGATAACCCAGTGGAAACCATGGAGACGGAAGTGGTTGGTATGACCAACGTGGCAAAAGCAGCGGTGTACTATGGGGTGGAAAAGATCATTTATGCCTCTACCAGCGGGGTGTACGGAAAGTCAGCAATTGAACAGGCCGTTAAGGAAGATTTCGACGTGTCTCCCAAATCCAGTTACGCAATTGCCAAGCGATACAATGAGATCTATCTGGCGTCCCTGTATGAAGAAAAGAATTTACAATCCATATCGCTTCGGTTCTTTAACGTTTATGGCCCCAAACAGGACAATCGCATGGTCATCCCCCGATTTTTTGAGCAGGCCTTAACCGGGAAACCGATCACCATTTACGGTACCGGTAAGCAAACGCGAGATTTCACCTGGATTGGTGACGTCATCACCGCCACGGTGGAATTAACGAAAAAGGCCACAGGTTGTGGAATTTTCAATATTTCTAACGAGGATGAAATCACTATCGAAGAGCTGGCATTTAAAATTAAAGAATTGACCGGATCGGATTCGGAGATCGTGTACATTACCCCATCCAAGAATCGGTATGATTTTGAAGTCGAACGGCGGTTCGGTTCCTCCCAGAAGCTGTTCGAAACTACCGGATTTAAACCGAACACACCCCTTGATTATGGCCTCAAAGAGGTCTACAAATACATATTGAAGCACTCCCCATCCGGGGTAAAATACGCTGCAAAGCTGGCAGCGGAAAAATCAGAATCCTGAGCCCATCCTCTGATCTAAGAAATCATCCGGTGAATGGTTCACTTTCGCCCGACTCGTGTCCCCCCTGCCGGGGGCATGGAGGCGGGTGAAGTGTAGTTAATGCCATGATGATCACCATGGAACCATGGTGCACCCGATCTAAATTTCAAGTGTGAGAAGCAAAACGAGGGATTATGGCAACCGAAAAAATTCGCGTTGGATACCTGGTTAATTACTTTGTCCCGGCGGGATTGGAAAATTTTGTCCTGACGCTTTTAAATCACCTGGATCGTGACCGGTTTGAGCCCTTTTTGTACGTGTTGCATTTCAGCGATCCCGAATTCTGTGCCCGTGTTCGAGATGACGTGCCCATATTCCACTTGAATCGCCAGTCGGGACGGGACTTTAAAGCCCTCTGGCATTTGTCCCGAAAAATCAAGTCCGATGGCATTCAAATTTTGCAGATCCACAATTGGAGTACTTTCCTGGAAGGGGTCATCATCAAACTATTCTATCCCCGGATAAAACTGGTTCATGTTCAGCAGGGAATGGAATACGAATTGACCCTTAAAGCAACCCCGTTGAAGCGGCGGATTCGAAAAATTTTGCGGCATCTGTTTATGCCCCTGGTCACCGTGGCGGTAGGATGTTCCCGTCAGGCACGTGAATTTTTAAAACGCGAATGGGGAGCCCGACGCACCATTCTGATTTACAACAGTGTGGATACCGAAAAATTTAAAGGGGAAGTCACCCCGGAATCCCGCATCGACACCGATGGGTATTTCACCGTCTGTACCGTGGGGCGTATCGTTCCGGTAAAAAATTTTCTGTGCCTGTTCAAGGCCATTCATTTGCTGAAAGATCGGATTCCCCGGCTAAGACTCTACCACATTGGTGCCAATCCCGCCAAAGGGCAGCGCTATGATGGCGAACTGATTGACTACATCAAGCGCCATCAGCTGAACGATCACATCATTTTTCTTGGCCCCCGGAATGATTTGCCCACATTGCTGGGCAATTTCGACGTTTTTGCCCTGACCTCTTTTTCGGAAGGGCTGTCATTCTCATTGCTGGAGGCGCAGGCATCGGGACTGCCAGCGGTGGCGACGCGTGTGGGGGGCAATCCGGAGGTCGTCCGCGATGGCGTCAATGGGTATCTGGTGCCTTCCGATGACGAACAGGCCGTGGCCGATGCGATTTACAAATTGTACGCGGATGCAGAGAAACGGAAAGAGATGGGTAAAAAGGCACGGGAGATTGTTAAACAGTACTTTAGTGTGGATGTGATGGTGGAGCAATATCAAACGTTGTATTCGCTGATTGCATCGGGAAAGGATATTTCCAGCGTATTCAATATGCAGGATTGATCCTGGTGTGGGAGACAGGGAGGAATCCGGGCTTTGCTAATCGTTGGAAGTTACCGTTCAATGGCACGATGATTACAGGTGTTCGAAAATTTTTTTACGAATGGCGATTTTGTTAGCCGGAACACAGGAGGGTTGCCCGGTTTTTTTATACTACCACTCAATTCTGCATTTGGAAAGAATCCGTTTATAAACGAAGGAAAGGGGAAGGGAAATGAGTAATCGCACCCATACAAATAAAAAAGCGCCCGTGTTTGTGGTCGGTGCTCCTCGATCGGGCACCACATTTTTAACCAAATTAATGAATACTTTTCTGGATATTCATGTGGCCCGGGACGCCGGGGTGTTTCTCCGATTTTATAAAATGCTGCCGGGATTCGGCGACCTTTCCCGAAGAGAAAACATGGAGCAGTTGATCCGGCGATTGTTTAAGGATCATTTTTTCAAGATCCGGATTCTGGAGCGGGGATTGAATTTGACCGTGGATCAGGTGCTGGAACAGTTTAAAGGTACGACCTACACGGAGTTGATCGACTTTTTGATGTTTGAAATGGCACGGCAGCAGGGAAAATCCCGCTGGGGCAACAAGCGTCCGTCTTATGCGCTTCACATAACCGAACTGGCCGAATTGTTTCCACACGCGCGAATTTTACACATCGTCCGCGATGGACGGGACGTGGCTTATTCCATGCGTCGGGCAGGCCAGGGAGCGTTTGAACGAAACTGGTATTATGCCATCAAGGATTGGGAACACCACGTCTGTGTGGCCCGGGAAAGCGGCAACCGGCTCCCCGAAGGGCAATATCTGGAAATCAAATACGAAGATTTGATGAAAACCCCCATTGAGGTGCTCCAGAAGATCATTCACTTTATGGGAGACGAGGCAGAGAACGAGGAGCGGTTGCGCAATTCCGCTGAACGGATCCGGGCCATGATTAAGCCCGGTAACTACGAAAAGTGGCGACGCCAGATTCCACCATTTGCGGTAAAGATCATGGAACAGGCAGCGGGAGATACCCTGGAAGCGTTTGGCTATCCCATCCTGTATCCGCAGCTCATCGGGCAACCGTTTCATCCCGTCCAGAAAGTCTGGTTTTTTGTGGACAATGTGGTGGGGAAGGTGTTTTCTCCCGCTGTTAAAAAATCCATTACGTACAGGTTTCACTGGTTGAAGACCCGCTGGCGCATTGCCGGACTGGCATTGTGGTATGAAGCAGGCATGTGGATTTAGCAAGCAGTGAAGTTCAGGCTGGAATCCTCCTGATCCTGTTCCATCGTTTTGAAAAGCTCGATCCCTTTAATGGCATATCCTTGAAAAGTGTATTAATCTACCAGAGAAAATCCTTTACAGAACATTGGTTTAATTTCTACCGGCGTGAAAAAGATGTTTCGTGCTGCCAGATGGCATAGCTCGCATTCCACTCGAAGGACAAGGACAGTAGCATTGTGAACGCATCCGCAGTTTTGCAACAAACCCTGGAAAAATTTGTTCACAGTCCGGCATTTGGGGACGTGGGTATTGGTGAGTTCCGGCGGTTTGAGAAGATTCGCCTGTTCGAGCGACCCTATTCGGTTCAGGCAATTTACCGCCTGGTAGGCACAGAAGGCGCTCGGAATGTGTACGTAAAATTATTTAAAAACTGGCGAAAAAAGCCGGAATCTCAGTTTAAGCAGGAAATTGAGACGGAATTCCACACCATCCAATTCTGGTACGATCAGCTAAAAGAATTTCCGGACATGACCACCTTCCGCCCTCTTTTTTACGATCGCGATTCCGATTGCATCATCACAGAAGAAACCCCGGGGAAGAATCTGGCGATTTTAATTCAGCAGAATGCCCGTTTTTTTCCTAAAACGTCCATTGTCAATACCCTGGCGAATTATTTGTTCAAGGCGGGACGATTACTTTACCATTTCCAACAGAAAACCCGACAGGATGCGCTTTATGATTATCAGACGTTGATCGAAGATGTGGACATTCGCCTGAAACAACTGGTGACCATCCCGGCAGCCGGTTTCACCGAATCCGATCGGCAACAGGTTTTGCAATTTTACCAGCGGCATTTAACGGAAGCTCAGAAACGCGCTTTTCCGGAGGTCATTTTGCACCGGGATTTTGGATTGGGGAATCTCCTGGTTTCTGGAGACGCGATTGTGGTACACGATTTCAATCGGCTGGAAAAGGGACACCCTTATTTTGATTTCACCCGGCTGTATCATCAATTGGAGATGTTGCTTTACAAACCCATTTATCGACCGAAGGTAATTCGCCGGTTGCAGGATGCCTACTTTCGTGGTTATGGGTTTTCTGAGGGGCGGCAGGATGTGGTCTTCAATTTCTTTTTTTTACGGCACTTTTTCACCCATCTTCTGGGACTGGTGCGCTCTTCGGAATCCTCGATATTGTCCCGGCTTTATTCATCGTGGGTAAAGCATCGGCATCAGCAGTACATCCGACGCATCATTCAACAGGGACGCTGATCCGGCAAAAAAACGCCGGGATTGAAAATCCCCATTTCACCACAAAAAATTTTCGGGATTGGTTCCCGGATCGATCTCCTCATTGGACAAATTGGGAGTGTAAAATAAAACTGATGGAAAGGATCGATGTTGCTGCAGAAACTTAAGCACAAGTCGCGGGATGAATTGATCTTTCGGGCGCGCACGCTGCTGGCCAAGCGAATGGAGAAACTGTTCTTCCGACCGAATGGGCATTTGCGCAAGTTGAAGCAAATTCCCATTCCGGAAGATGTGCAAACCTTTTTAAATCGGTCAAATCGTAAACAATTTTTCTTTTTTCCCGAACGTGACCGCTGTCGAGACATTTATCGCCAGGAGCTTCAGGAGGATCTAAAAGTTGCCGTTCAACGGGCGGATCAGTTTCTGGAGCACCGATTCGATATGCTGGGTGCCCAGTTTACATTCGATGAAAAACGCATTCCCTGGCATGTCAACCCGGCAACCGGCAAGGCTTACGAGCGGGCTTTTTACCAGGATATCACCATTTTCGTGGATGATGGCGTCACCGATATCAAACACGTCTGGGAGATTAATCGCCATCAATTTTTCATTGATGTGGCCAAGGCGTACTTTCTGACCGGTGAGGAAAAATATGCCCGTCAGGTGCTGGATTGGTTTGAGGACTGGGTGGCAGAAAATCCCTATAAAATCGGCGTAAACTGGACGAGTGCACTGGAGGTTGCTGTACGGGCGTATTCCTGGATCTGGAGCCTGTATTTTTTGCTGGATTCGCCCCTGGTTACCGGCGAAGTTGTGGGAAAATTTCTACAAAACCTCTACCTGCATGGCCGATATATTCGGGAAAATCTTTCATTTTATTTCAGCCCCTACAACCACCTGATTGGTGAAGTGTCGGCGTTGTTTACCATCGGGTACCTTTTTCCGGAATTGCCCGGGGCGGATGAATGGCAGCGCACCGGATGGGACATCCTCACCCGTGAAATGGAAAAACAGTTCCATGCCGACGGGGTTACCGTGGAACAGGCCACGTTCTATCATCATTTCACGCTGGGATTCTACCTCATGCCGGTCATTCTTCGGTTACAGAATGGGGATCCCGTTCCCGATGCGATCATGAATCACTTAAAACGCATTCTGGAATTCAATCTCCATTTTACCAAACCGGATGGTACCTTTCCGTGGGTAGGGGATATAGATAACGCCCGTTCCATTTATTTTCGGGAGCCGGAGCAGTGGGATTTTCGGAACATTCTGGCCATTGGTGCCCTGCTCTTTCGCTGGCCGGAGCTTAAATTTGTGGCCGGTCGACCGTGGGAGGAGGTGCTCTGGCTGTTTGGTGCCCGTGGGTGGCAGGCGTATCAGCAGCTGGAGGAAAAAGCGCCTTCCCGGAAGCGTGCCGTTTTCCCCAAAAGTGGGTATGCCGTGGCGCGTTCGGACTGGAAGCCAGCTGCACATTACTGCTGGATGGATTTCGGAGAAATTGCCGATGGCCTTTTTACCGACGACACGCCCTCGGCAGCGCACGGCCAGGCAGATATCCTGCATTTCGAAATTACTGCCTGGGGAAAAAATTTTATCGTCGATAGCGGCTTTCATAATTACCGGGGAAATTTCGAATGGCACCGCCATTTCCGACTTACCCGTGCCCACAATACCATTGAAATCGATGGACAGAGCCAGGCCAAACATGGCAACCGCATGATGCTGTGGTCGTTGTGTCCGCAGGGCCGATTGATTCATCGAATTGATCGACCGGGCTTATTTTACCTGCGGGCCACCCACAACGGTTTTGAACGCCTTGAGGGACATCCCCGCCATATCCGAAACTTCTTTTTCCTTTCGGACGCCTACTGGGTCATCTGGGATGAAATTGAAGGCGAGGGGCGCCATCGTGTGGATTCTTTCCTTCATTTTAATTACGATTGTCAGCTGACCCTGAATGGTCAGACCATCCACTGTCATTTTCAGGATGAACATGTGTTTATCCTTTCGCATGGGGATTTACAGGAGGTGGATTTGCAGGAGGGCGGAACCCGTCCGGAGGAAGGCTGGATATCTCCTCTGTACCGCCATGCCCAGCCCGCCCCCCGGCTGCGATTTTCCGCAACCGATGAATTGCCCCTGCACCATTGTTTCTGCATCTTCCCCATCACCGATGTGGATAAATGGATGGAGCATTCAGATGGTGGAGGAAAGCTGGATTCCCTGGCAAAATCGGTGGAGGTGCACTTTGCGGTTCAGGAAGGATTCCCCTTCACAGAAAATTTTATTGTGATTGAGGAATCCCAAAAAGATCGGAAATGGGGGTGGGCATTTGGCCGGGAAAACGAGATGTACAAAATTGTGACCTTCGAACGCAATGAAGCCAGTGAAATCACCATCATTCAGGAGGATGCATTTGAAGGGAAATAAAGTGGTCAAGGTGCTGCATATTACCTCGTATCCGCCGCCGCGGTCAGGCTGGGGGATCCGGGTGTATTTCCTGAAACAGGAAATGGAGCGACAGGGGGATATTTGCGAAGTGCTTAATACGGGCAAGGGACGCAAGCTCAAGGGACGGGACTTCATTCCGCTGTACAATGGTTTCGATTACGTCTGGAAGGTGTTCAAGTATCGTCTCAAAGGGTATTTGATTCATATCCATTTGAACGGCGATTCCCCGAAAAAATTTATCATGACCATCATTGCCCAGATCATCAGTTTGCTTACGTTCCGCAGAACAGTGATTACTTTTCATGCGGGGCCCATTCAACGCTATTTCCCGCAGTTCAAGGCGCCATACCTTACCCCGATGTACAAATTTATTTTCACGGAGCCCAAATACATCATCTGTAACAATGAAGCGGTGAAAGAAAAAATCGCCGGATATGGGATTAATCCCGATAAAATTGTTCCCATTCAATCTTTCAGCAAACAGTACCTGCAGTTTCATGAGGTATCGTTAGAGGGGGAGGTGAAAACCATTTTTGAGACCGGGCATCCGGTGATTGTAAGTTACGTCTACTTCCGGCCAGAGTTTTTTGTGGAGGATTTGATCCGCTTTTTTAAACGATTCGTGGAATTGTATCCACGGGCATATCTGGTAATTATTGGTCACGAGAGCGGGTCGGAGCCGATCAAACAGCTTATTGATGAACTGGGTCTGAGCGAACGGGTATACTTTGCTGGCGATCTGGATCACGACACCTTTTTAACTTACATCAAGCGGGCCACGCTCTTCCTGCGAACCCCGGTAAAGGATGGGGTGTGTAGTTCGGTACTGGAGGCACTGGCCCTGAAAACTCCGGTGGTGGCCAGTGAGAACGGCTCCCGCCCGGAGGGGGTGATTACTTACGAAAACGGCAACATCGATGATATGGTGAAAAAAGTGCAGTATGTGGTGGAAAATCTGGAGTCGGTGCGAAAACAGCTTAAGGAGCCGGACATCCCGGATACGGTGAACGAAGAGATTCAACTGATTCGCAAAGCTTATTGGGAATGAACGGGGTGAGGGTTGGTAAAGCCGGACTATGAGTTATTAAAATAGGCGCATTTTAGGAAAGTTTGGTTTTTTCAAGCAATGAATGGTTTTTCATAGATGAATATTGTTTTACAGAATTTGTGATGATTGGTGCCAATTTGTGGACGATTCTATGGCGAATGCTTCCGTGTAGATCATATTGCGGATTGGTTTTGTTGTCTTCGAAAAAATGTTGATTGAAAACATCATTCCTTTTAACATTGTTTAAATTCCATTATTTTTAAATGGAAGATTAGATTGAGAGGGGTATCATGAAAGTTGAGGAAATTATAATCAAATTGAAAAAGTTTCCTGATCATTTGAAACAGGAAGTCTTAGATTACATTGAGTTCTTATCAGATAAATATGGGATCGAAGATATAAAAATCGTTGACAATAGGAAGAAATTTCAATTCGATTGGGAAGGGGGATTGTCAAATTTAAGAAAACAGTATACTTCTGTAGAGTTACAACATAAGGCAATGGATTGGAGATAATGTATTTGGTTGACACAAATATCTTTTTAGAAATTTTTTTAAAGCAGGAAAAGAGTAATGAATGCAAGGATTTTCTTAATCAAAATATTCAGCATTTGATGGTAACTGATTTTACTCTCCATTCGATTGGAATATTTGAGCATAACGCTCCTTTAGAAAACTTTAATTTTTGAATTGCAGACTTGATAACTTCACTTCCAATCAATTTTTTAATAGAAAGAAACACTGGGCAAATTTTTTACAATTCATTCCAGAATAAAATGATACCTGGCATTGTTGGATGAATCCCCGACCTTGCAATAATTACTTTTATGAAGTGCACGGGTACATGGGAATGCTGGTATGAATTTTGAATCAAACCAGGAATATAGGTAATTGACGTTATGGCAGAGAGGCCAAATGGAGGAGATGGTATGATGCGACGGTTGGGCTGGATTGGGTTATTGCTATTTGCCTTTGTCGGAACAGAAACGGCTCAGGTATATCAATGGAAACATAGCACCGATATTGTTTATGTCCGACCGGTCGCCGAAGGTAGCGGTTTGGTGCGCAATGTGAGGGGCGTGCTGGGATCGGGTATTAAAATTCAGATTGTCAATGGCACGGTCACTTTCACCGCAAAGGCGGTGACGCTAAATGGCGCATCGGCATCCGTAGATTACAATCTACCCGCGGAAATTCGTTACCAGTTTTTCCTGCATACCCCTGATGCCAACGGAAATGACGTGGCCACCCCGATCAGTGATGTTTTAACCGGTACGCAGTCCATTCAATGGGAATCCACCTCCGTTCCCGATGGCGTGTATGCGGTTCGGATTCGGTTGTATTCTGGCGGGACGTCTTCGGATTCAGATATTAGTCGGTTTCGTTCCCGGCCGGTCATTATTGTTGTAGACAATGACGGGAGCCCGGAAACCGGTCCGCAGTGGTTGCCCATTACGGGATATGAAGGGATGCGTTCGCGAAATTACGGCGGCACCGGGGTGGACTGGATCTGGTATCCTGGATGGAGCTTGCCCAAATCCAACAGCTATCCTTATCAGTTTATTGATCCACCCCGGACGACTCAGGAAAGGGAACGGTTGGCTTCCGATAACCAATGGTTTACGGAAACCTGGTGGGGATCATTGAATGCCCGCTATGATGAGGAATCCCTGTTTGCCCGGACCAACGAAGGCCACGTGGTCATTGTGGGTACCGATTTTTACACGGCCAATCAAAAAAAATCCGATGCTCTCCACACATTTTTAACTGATGGCCCGCGAAATCAGGGCGGGGTAATGGGACCAACCACCCTGGTGGCTAACCCAAAAGGGCCGGGTGTTCTGGGAGCCACCCATGCGGATCGGATTATTTTTGCCGGTCCCAATGGGATCTATACAGTGGCGGGATACGTCACCCGACCCGATGCACTGCCCTGTGTTATGGGCGATTGTTCAGAAAGCAATCTGTTTGCTCAAAAGGAATTGACCGGGAATTTTGTGAATGACGAAACCTTTGCCTTTAGTAAACAATCGGAGCTGGTGTTTGATACCCAGGATCTCAATAAAATCTATGTTTCCGATTCATACAATCATCGCATTGCCCTGTTGGAGGTCAATGGCTGCGATGACAATTTCCAGAATTGTGCTCCTGGCTATCCCCGAATTAGTACTTTTGCGGGGCAGTACGGGGTTTCTGGATTTCAGGATGGTGACCTGTCCACCGCCCGATTTAATCAACCCGAAGGATTGGCCATTATTGGACGGACGCTTTACATCGCCGATCGCGGCAACCGGGCCGTACGCGCCATCGATCTGGATAATGGCACCGTAAGCACCGTACTGGGACCCGAAACATTCAGCGAGGCGCCGTATATTGTTCGCCGTACCTCGCAGGGGAATCTGGTGGTGAAAGCAGGACGTCCGATTTACCACGTGGATCTGGCCACCAAAACCGTCACCTACATTACCGACGGGGGGAAAGAAGATCGCATGGGAATGGATGTGGATTGGCGGGGTAATTTTGGCCCGGTGGATGACATTCTTTTTACCGGTTATAAAAGCGATCATGGGATTGCACGGGTTCCGCTGGATGGTTCTTCCCGCATTCAGTTAATCGGAGATGCGGGATATCCGGTTTATTATAACGACGCCATGGGAGGCGGAGCCGGCTCATATGGGCTCCAGCTGGCTATCGATGATGAAGAAGCCCGATTATACATCACCTACACCTATCGGGAACGGTTGAGCGTTCTCCGTCCGCTGCGGAATACGGATCCCGACGATATTGATGTGGATCTGGCCCAGCGTGGAAAGTACATTTTACATTACGGAACCATCTGGGATTTCAATCAACACTGGCAGCGGGCCTCTCTGGCGGCCATTCATGGGCCCACCGGGCATCACTGGCTGGGGAATACCATTCCTACCTTTGATGAAATGGCAGAATGGACGGATCTGCAACTGGCAGAATACATTCAAAACGGAATGGGCGGCCACATTCGGCGTCCAGAGATTACGGGCAGGGATTTGCAGGCGCTGATATATTACATCCGCGTCTCGTCCCTGCGGGGAAAGCTGGAGGCCATCGATCCCAATTCCATCAAACAAAATCTGGCCGGAACAACGTACTGGCCCGATGTGAATGATGAGACGGCACCAACCATCAGTAATGTGGTGGTCGTGGATCTGGGAAATGGCGATTACGAAATCAACTGGGAAACCGATGAACCGGCCATCGGGCTGGTGGTATATGGAACCAGCTCGGCGACCATAGATTATAAAGGCCCGATTCAAAGGGATGTATACGGGTTATTTTCAGAAATTGAAGATGGGTATTTCCAGCAGCACAGTGTGGTGCTAAAGCATGTACCGTCCAACCAACGCATGAAGTTTAAAATATTCAGCAAAGACAAAGCTGGAAACGTGGCCAAGAGCAACGAGTTTTTCCTGGAAGCGGGTCGACCTGGCCAACCGCCCAGTCCCCCCCAGAATCTAAGGATCAGACCCTGAAAGTATCGGGGCTGTTCGCCCAATGCCCTGGTCAATTCCACGCTGCAGGTTTAACAGCGTATCCGGGATGACTGAACGGCCAATGGAATATCCGATGCATGCTACCCACGACAGGTTCTGCCTCCAGAAATTCATTTCATTGAGACCGGGGTTTTAAACCCAGAATACGTCTTCGCCCACGAATTACGCGAATCAACGCGAATAAAAATCACCAAATACATTGGATTTTATCTGGATGAAAATGGGTTCCGGGATATATTAATGATTTTGTTGATATAGTTCGGATTCATTCGCATGGTTTGCGATCTGAAACTTAAGTAGAGTTTAATGCACGTGCTCATGGTGTTAAGCCTCATTTGAAATAAAACGAGAATTGAGATATGGATTCGAGCTGGTTTAAAAATCGTTTAAAACATAAGTTGTTGGAGAAAGCCAACTTTAAGCGTATTCATATTGTTGGATGTGCCCGTTCCGGTACCACCCTGTTGTATTTTGCGCTTTCCGGATTTCGGAACACCTTGCTTTACGAGAGAGAAGTTTCCGTCTGGAACTGGCCGGGGCTGAAGAAAACCTTTCAACTGGTGCAGGAAAAGGGATTCCAGAAAGAACGATTTTTTATTATTACCAAACGGAACGCGACCTGGTACGTTCAGGAAAAATTGGAACGCTTGATCCAGTACGTGAACCATTTCCGCATTGGATTGATTTATCTGGTGCGCGATCCGCGAGATGTGCTGACCAGCAAACATAAATTACATGAAAAACCGTATTATGTGGGTTTCGAAACCTGGAAACAATCGGTTAGCGCTGGAGAATATTTACAGGAACGACTAAAAGGATATTCTGAATTACTGGTTTTACGATATGAAGACCTGGTGCAACATATTGATCAGGTAGAGGAACGCTTAAAGAATACGTTTGGGTTGCAATTGAAACCTGGTGTCGCATCGCTGGGACATCTGGAACAATACCTGGATGAACAGGCCCGAAACAGTAAAATGGTTCAATATATGCATCGGCTCAGGAATTTCGATCCCCGTTCGATAAATAAATGGAAGAATGATCCAGAAAAACGCAATTATTTGAAAACCATCTGGGATGATCCGGCAAAGCGAAGTGAACTGGAGACCTTTATGAAGAAATATGGCTACTCATTTCAACCATTCGAAACAGAGGGACAGTATCATGAAAAATGATAACAAAACGCTCAGAATTCTATTTTTGTCCCAGCGATTTTTATTCCCACAGGATACCGGGGGAAAAATCCGTACCGGGAAAATCCTGGAACAGCTGAATAAACGATATCGCATAACTGTGATTAGTAATGTGGAGTCTCCCAAGGATGATCCCTATTTGCCAGAAATGAGGCGGTTGTGTGAAAAATTTGTTCCCGTTCCCTGGAAGGAAATCCCACGCTACACCTGGCGGTGGTACTGGGACATTTTTAAGAAATCGTTCTCAATCTACCCGGTACCCATGTTAAATGATTATTCGCCGGAGCTTGAACAAGCGGTTCTGGATGAGCTGAAAAATGGATCGTATGATCTGGCCATTTGCGATTTTATGCAATCCACGTTGAATTTTCGCCGGGTGACCGGCATACCCAAAATTTTGTTTCAGCACAATGTAGAGGCCACCATCTCCCTGCGCCACATGAAGCGTTCTCGCGATCCCCTGTTCAAAATTTTCTGGTGGCTCCAGTTTCGGAAAATGTTTTATCACGAAAAGCGGGAGTCCGCACGTTTCGATGCGGTCATCGCCGTGTCCGATCTGGACAAACAACGTTTTGAAGAATGGTATGGTCTGAAAAACGTGCACGTCATTCCCACGGGAGTGGATACCGATTTTTACGCTCCCAATCCAGATGTCCAGGTTAAGAAGCAGATTGTATTTGTGGGGGCGATGGACTGGTTGCCCAATCACGATGCCATGCTGTTTTTCCTGGAAGAAGTCTTTCCACTGATTTTGCGGGAAGAGCCCGACGTGAAATTTGTGATCGTTGGGCGCAATCCGGCCCCAAAATTGAAAAAACTGGTGCAAAATTACCCCCATGTGGAATTGACGGGTTGGGTGGAGGATACCCGTCCCTATGTAAATGAGAGTGCAGTATTTGTGGTGCCCATTCGGATTGGTGGGGGCACCCGGATGAAGATTTTTGAGGCCATGTCCATGGAAAAGGCGATTGTTTCCACGCGTGTGGGAGCAGAGGGATTGCCCCTGGAGGATCGGCGTCACATTTACCTGGCTGATGCGCCGGAAGATTTTGCCCGCGATGTGATCACCCTGTTACGGGATGCGGACGAACGTACCCGCATCGGGAAGCAGGCGCGGCAATATGTGTACGAAAATTTCCGCTGGGAAAAGGTGGCCGACGTATTTGCCAGCATCTGCGAAATGGTGGTCAACCAGAAAAATCAATCCCGGATAAAGTCGGAGGCAATGGCCGAAACCGGATAAGCCTGATGGAAATTTTTTCTCCGGTGACGTGTTTTGGAAAAATGATTGAAAAAAATCAGAAATAAAACGAACGATATTAAAATTTGGAGGGTTACGGTTTGAGAATCGGGGTATTTGGACTGGGTTATGTAGGCTGTGTGTCAGCCGCCTGTTTTGCAAAGGAAGGACACCAGGTGATCGGGGTGGATGTGAATGTGGACAAGGTGGATATCATTAATTCCGGTAAGAGTCCCATTGTGGAGCCCGGACTGGACGAGTTGATCGGTGAGGTTGTGGGGAGCGGAAAACTGCGGGCCACTACAGATTACAAAGAAGCGGTGGCCAATTCCGATGTCTCTCTGATCTGCGTGGGAACACCCAGCCGAAAGAATGGCAGTGTAAGCCTGGAATACATTTTCCGGGTGGCGGAACAAATCGGCGAGGCCATTCGGGAAATCGACCATTATCATGTGGTGGTGATCCGCAGTACGGTTCCACCGGGAACCCTGGAAAAAGTACTGCGCATTATTTCCGAGAAGTCCGGCAAGCGAATTGGAGAACAGTTTGGTGGATGCTCGAATCCAGAGTTTTTACGAGAAGGAACGGCATTAAAAGACTTTTACGATCCCCCCTACACCATCATTGGAGAGCTGGATCCCCGAAGCGGTGAATATCTGCAGCAGATGTATGCTTTTTTAAAGGCACCGTTGATTCGCACCGATGTAAAAGTCGCTGAACTGGTGAAGTACGCCAACAACGTGTTCCACGCCCTGAAAGTTGCCTTTGCCAACGAAATTGGTACCATTTGTAAGGCGCATGGTGTGGATAGCCACAAGTTGATGGAAATTTTTGTGATGGATACGAAATTGAACATTTCATCCTACTATTTGAAACCCGGTTTCGCGTTTGGTGGATCCTGTTTGCCCAAGGACGTCCGGGCATTGACTTATCAGGCCAAAGAACTGGATCTGGAATTGCCGCTGATCAGCTCGCTTATGCGAAGCAATCAAGAACACATCCGACGCGCGGTGGATATGGTACTGGCTCATGGAAAGAAACGCATCGGGGTGCTGGGACTGAGTTTCAAAGGAAACACCGACGACCTGCGAGAAAGTCCCATGGTGGACGTCGTCGAGACCCTGATCGGGAAAGGTTACGACATTCGAATTTACGACCGGAATGTGCACCTGGCACGCTTATTTGGTGCTAATAAGGAGTACATTAATAAGAAAATTCCCCATATCTCCCGCTTGATGGTTGATCGTGTTGATAAAATCCTGGAATTTGCCGAAATCATCATCATCGGGAACAAAAATCCAGAATTCACCAGTTTGATTGAGCAATTAAATCACAACTTCATTGTGATCGATTATGTGCGCATCGTGGACGATTTACGCCGATTAAAGGTGAAATATGATGGTCTATGCTGGTAGGGAGTGAGGCGTGGGCAAAACGGTTTATTTTTTATTAACCATCGATACCGAAGAAGATAACGCCTGGAATCTGGATTTTAAGCCCCATACGGAGCTGACCACAGAAAACATCCGCTATTTGCCCGATTTCCAGGCGTTTTGCGATGAGCTGGGCATTCGACCGACCTATCTGATCGATTATCCGGTGGCGGTGGGTCAGGAAGCGGTATCCATTCTGAAAAAGCTATTAAAAGATGGCCGTTGCGAGGTCGGAACCCATTTGCATCCCTGGTGCAATCCGCCTTATGAGGAGGAACGCAATGTTCGCAATTCATTTTTGAACAACCTGCCGCCGGACTTGCAGCAGAAAAAACTGAGCGCTCTTACCCGCACCATTGAAGAGCAGCTGGGAGTCCGTCCGGTTTCATATCGTGCGGGACGTTACGGTTTTGATGCGTCCACGGTGCCGGCCCTGGAAGCACTGGGGTATCGGGTGGATTCCAGTGTGGTACCCTATCGACGGGCCAGGCAACCGTATGAGCCGGCCTTTCCGATTACTCATTTGCATCCCTATCCGCTGGATCGGGAAAACGTGTGCCAGGCCGGCGCAAGTCCCATACTGGAAGTACCCATTACGGTGGGATTTACCCGAAACGTTCCGGAATGGTTCAAACGCGTTTATCCCGATTTACCCAATGTCGGCATTCGGAAAATTCTGCGTACAGCGGCGGGATTGGATCTGGTCTGGCTGCGTCCCTCGTATGCTTCGGTGGAATCCATGTTACAGCTGGCAAAAACGGTGGTGCAGTCCGGCGTTCCGGTACTAAACATGATGTTCCACTCCAGCGAGCTGATGCCCGGTGGATCTCCCTACAATCAGAGCAAAACCGATGTGTCTCGTTTTCTGGACAGGATCCGTCAGTTTGTTCTGGAAATAACTGCAGTCCACACCGTTCAATTTGTCACCCTTGGTGAGACCTACCCCATTTTTTATAAATCTTTCAAGCATGCCATTTAACGCCTGATCTGATTTCCCGATTTCGGTCGTTGGTCGAAGATAGGTGCGGAGTCAGATCGGCCCAATTTCTGTCCCGGAGGATGGCCATTTTTAATCCATATTATGTACCAGACCGCAAATTACGCGAATGAACACAAATAAACCCAAATTATGCATTCGCCTACAAATGACACGAATGAACACAAATAAAAAATAACCCGTTGTGCGAATTAGACAACCCCAACCGTTGAAACGGTTCTGTAATTTATTGATACTATAGGAGTTGTCCACCCAGATAAATCTGGGTGTTAATGAATGATAATGTTGATTAATTCCTGGCTTCAGCCAGGAGAATAGATTGATTTTCTTCGAACGCATTCGCGTGATTCGTGGTCTAACGCTTTATTTGGGTTCAATCGAATCATTCGTGGTTTTGTTGCGGCAGGGTATTAACACTTAGTTGGATCGTCGCACCCCTACCCATCCCGGATCATTTTCAACTTTCAGGCAAGGCGTTGTTCAAAGGAAATCGGTTCACGGTGAATATTGCATATTTTGCTTTTGAACACATATCGGAATGGGAATTCCTGCTAAAATGTAGCCATTTCTTAATAACGACCATGCGATGGACGGCAGAGGGTTGTGTAAAAAGTTCACAATCAAAGCCGGCCCGGCAGAAGGGAGTGGGGGAGGGGGACTGTCCTTGTGATGATATATCCTGAAAAATGGGTGGCTTCGTGCAAAATGAAAGTTTGGTATATCCTTTGCAAACGGAAAGGGCGAATCTGGAAAATGGGATGTTAGCATGCTTCGACGAACGGTAGTTTTCTGGGCATTAATGGTGGGGATGGTTCTGGCGCAAACGCCGGCTCCCACAGCAGGAACGGCCAGCAATCTGTTCCTGCGAAGCAGCATTAGTGCCCGTGTTTCTGGACTGGGGGATGCCTTCACCGGTGGGCCGTTCGGCGAAGATGCCCTGTATTATAATCCGGCGGGACTGGCCATTTTAAACAAGTTTGTGATCGGTTTTAACCATACCCGCTGGTTTGAAGACATTCGCTTCGATAATCTCACCCTGGCTTTTCAACTGCATCAACGACTGGCGATGGCCGTTGGTGTTTCCTACATGTCCATGCCTGAAATCCAGGGAAAAGACGTCTTCGGCCAACCCACGGAGATGTTGAGCGTCTCCAGCGGGGTGGCGCATCTGGGAATGGCCTTCCAGTTTCACCCGGCGGTTTATGGTGGCGTTACCGTGAAATATTTCCGGGATCAGCTGGCGCAATTCACCGCCACGGGAATTGCCGTGGATGTGGGATACTTCATGTACACGCTGATCGAAGGGCTTTCCCTGGGAGTAACCGTTCAAAACATCGGGGGAAGCGTCCAGTACTTCCGGGAGAAGCAGCCCATTCCCCTTACTGTTCGTGCAGGACTGGCGTATCGGTTTTATCCATCCCGCTTTCAAATCTCTCTGGATGCCGTGAAATCGATCGATACGGATGTCCACCTCAATCTGGGGGTGGAGTACGTGTTTCAGAACCTGTTTGCGCTGCGGCTTGGGAACCAATTCCGCCGTGATGAAGTGTTGCGGCCATCGTTAGGTGTGGGATTGCAGGTGATGGGCAATTATATGATTAACTACACCTACGCCGCTTTGACCGATCTGGGAGAGACCCACCGCATTGGATTGACACTGGGATTTAAAAAGCCCAGGCGTTATCGCAAACGCTACTCCCCGGCCAGGGATCGATACGTGCTGGCTCCTGGAAAAAAACTGGTCATTACCGCCCGCATCGATAGCAATCGGCTGGTCATAAAGTGGCCGGAAATTAAAGACGCCACTTACAATGTGTATGCCCGCGCTGCTGGACAAATGGAGTGGAAAAAAGTGAACAAACATCCATTAACCCAGAACCACATCGCGTTTAAAAAACCAGCCAGGCCGGGAATATACTATTTCAAAGTATCTGTGATAAAAGGAAACAGGGAAATCGATCTTGCCGATGAGGTGCAGATCCATGTGCAATAAGCGGTGTTCGGTGCCAATTGTCGGTTTCCTGTTGTGGCTGGTTGCCACGGGATGGCTGTCTGCCCAGACCACCAGCTGGCGGTTAATCTGGGACAAAAACCCCGAGACCGATATGTATTATTACGAAATCTATCGCCAGGTAAATGGCGATCCTTATGCCAAAATCGCAGTGGTGTATCATCCGGATACCGTGTATGTTGACGATACCATTCAAAAAGGGGTGCGCTATGCTTACCGCATTAAGGCGGTGGACTCTTCCTACAACAAGAGCGATTTTTCCCCGGAAGTGCAGGCGGCCATCCCCCAGATTTCAGGTCTCCCTCAGTCCCTGGTGCTTCCGCCGGACACAACGGTAACCATGGATCTGGACAATTACGTAAATGACCCCGATCATCCCGATGATCAGCTGGTGTGGAGTGCTTCCGGTACCAACCAGTTGAGTATTCTGCTGGATGACAATACGCATGTGTTGACCATTCAAACATCCGCTACCTGGCGGGGAACGGAAACCTTGCGCCTGCAGGTGACGGATCCTGATGGATTTACCGATGTCTGGAACATAGCCATCTCCAGTCCAGTCATCGATACCTCACCGGTCATTTCCGATATTCCCGATCAGCAGATCCAGGAGGGCGGTTCGTTTTCCAGCATCTCGTTGAATGATTACGTGACCGATCCGGATCATTCGGACGCGGAACTGTCCTGGACGGTTTCCGGCAATCAGGATCTGCGCATCAATATTAATCAGAATCATGTGGCTACCATTGAAGTGCCCGACACCAACTGGTTTGGTCAGGAGACGGTCGTATTCCGGGTAATGGATCCGGATAGCCAGTTTGCGGAGGATACGGTTCGCTTTATTGTCACTCCGGTGAACGACCGGCCGGTAGTAGCGGACATTCCGGATCAGTTTATTGAGGAAGGCGAGACCTTTACTCCAATCCTCCTGGATGATTTTGTCAAGGATGTGGACAATACCGATGATGAGATCACCTGGACGGTTCAGGATGCGCAATACGTGCAGATTACCATTGACGCACAGCGGGTGGCGCACATCGAGCCGGTGGATTCCACCTGGGGTGGAATGGATACGGTATTCTTTGTGGCGCGCGATCCGGCAGGGCTGGAAGATCGAGATGCAGTGATATTTGGCATCTCCGTGCGCATGCCGCCTTCCATTGCGCCCATTCCCCGGCAGGTGATTGACGAAGGGGAAAGTTTTCCCCCCATCTTGCTGGATGATTACGTGACCGATGCGGACAATGCGCCATCGGAATTGAGCTGGAGTTATCGGGATGCCGATTGGGTGCGGGTGTTGATTGGTAGCGATCGGGTTGCCCATGTGAGTCCGCTGGATTCCAACTGGTTTGGGCAGGATACGGTCATCTTTCAGGTCACCGATCCCGATGGCCAGTCCGATGATCGATCGGTTGTGTTTGTGGTGAATCCCGTGAACGATCCCCCACAGGTGAGCAACATCCCCAATCAAAACATCCGTCCCGGAGAGCGCTTCGAACCCATACCGCTGAATAACTATGTCAAAGACGTGGATCATCCTCTCAGTGCCATATCCTGGAGTGTTTACGGAGCCGATAGCCTGGTGGTGGTGATCGATGACAACAATGTGGCCAATATCTATTTTGTCAAAAGCAACTGGATTGGTGCCGACACCATTATCTTTCGGGCCACGGATGCGGCGGGTGCCTGGAATGAAGACGAGGTGATTTTGCGAGTGGTGAGTTTTAATACGCCTTTATTAACCGATATACCGGATCAGATTATTGATGAAGGGCAACAATTTGCCCCGATTCCGCTGGATGATTATGTGGATGACGGCGATGACGCCGATGCTGAGATTCAATGGTCGGTAAGCGGCAAGAAGTATCTGGATGTCTCCATCAGCGATGATCGCGTGGCCACCATTATTTTGCCGGACAGCAACTGGTATGGCCGGGAAACGTTAACGTTTCGGGCAATGGATCCGGATGGAAACTGGGCGACCGATGAGGTTACCTTTGTGGTGCGTCCGGTAAACGATCCCCCGGTGATTGCTGAAATCCCTGATCAGGTCATTCGAAGAGGGGAAACGTTTCAGGCCATTTACCTGGATGAATACGTTCAGGATGTGGACAACGATATTGCAGAGCTGGTGTGGACAATCCGCGGTTACCGGGATTTGAGTGTGATTTTGAGAAGCGATCGGGTGGTGTTCGTTGAACCGCCCGGTATCCACTGGTACGGCAGCGAGGTATTGACCTTTCGCGCAACCGATCCCGAAGGCCTGTTCGATGAGGTTTCCGTGCGTTTTACCGTGGAAAACGTTGCCGATGATTTTTTCCCCACGGTGAGCCAGCAGTATTACGGGAGCGGGCAGAATGTGTTAATCCGCTGGATGACCAACGAGCCCACACGCGATTATCTGGAATACGGTCTGGATGCCAGTTATGGCCAACAAACGTCCCCGGATTCCGTTTTTACCACGGAGCACCAGGCGCTTCTGACCGATCTGGAGCCCAATCAAACGTATTATTACCGCATTGTTTCACAAACCGTTACCGGGGAGCTGATTTTTTCGGAGCAGAAAACATTTACCACCGGTGAAGTCGAAGGCGTGAATGTGTTTCCCATTCCCTTCCAGGCCGGCGGCGATGCCAATCATCAGGCCATTCATTTTGTGAATTTACCCATCGGTGGCGTGCTGAATATTTACAACCTGCTGGGGGAGCTGGTGTACAATCGCAAAATCGATTCCCGCATTTACCGCTGGAATGTGAAAAACAGCGCCGGAAAATCGGTTCTGTCCGGATTGTACATCTACGTGGTACGCGATTCGGAAAACAACAAGGTGGCATCCGGAAAGTTGATCATTGTTCGATAAACCCAGATTATGTGTTAGACCACGAATGACACGAATTCACACAAATAAAATGAATAAAATACCCTGGATTCGATCTGGATGAAAATGTGTTTCTGTATTTATCCCAAATAATACGTTAAACCACGAATCACGCGAATGAATTCGAATAATATCAACAAAATAGCGAATATATCCGGGAAAACATTTTATCCTGATAGGAACAAGTGTATTCAATTATTTTTATTGGTGTTAATTCGTGTAATTCGTGGTTTTAATGCATAATCTGGATTTAATCGCGATTTTCTGGATATTTCGGGGTTTCATTTGCGGGATTGGCGGTTTCATGTATTATTTGGAGTAAAATCTGGAGGGGGTGTCCGGTTTCAGACCGGTGATTGCTTATCCTTCAGTCAATGCGTGAAAGGCTTTAATTACTTTTCTGTCCTGCCGGATAGCAGACCCATCATTCCGGAATAATCCCTGACATCCGGATTACAAAATTTTCAGAGAAACACTGCGGGGCAAATCTGCCCGGACGAAAAATTTTTTTCATACCTTTTCCTTTGAACCCAGATTATGCAATAGCCTACGAATTACACGAATGAACACCAATAAAAATAATAAAATGCACTGGATTCTATCTGGATGAAAATGGTTTCCCGGATATATTCGCTATTTTGTTGATATTATTCGAATTCATTCGCGTGATTCGTGGTTTAACGCTTTATTTGGGTTGAACCCGGATTATGCGTTCGTCTACGAATGACACGAATTAACCCAGATTATGCATCAGACCACGAATTGCACGAATGAACACAAATAAAAATAATCAAATACATTGGATCAGATCTGGATGAAAATTTGTTTTGGGGTATATTCGCAATTTTGTGGATATGGTTTGTTTTCATTCGCGGGATTCGCGGTTTCCTGCAAGGAAAGAGCGGTGGGTAAGCGGTTTCATGATTATCGATTCATTAAATAGTGGGGAAAAATGTTTCGCATGTTTTTAGCGGGAGTGGTTATGCTCATTCCCCTGGTGGCCTGGGCGCAAACCACTTCCTGGAAATTGATCTGGTCTCCCAATCCAGAACCCAATATGTGGTACTACGAGGTTTATCGGGATACGGTGCCTGATCCTGTGACCCGGTTGTCAACCGTGGTGCATCCGGAAACCGTATTTGTGGATTCCAGCATCCAGAAGGGAGTGCGATATTATTATCGGTTACGGGCGGTGGATTCGTCCTACAGCAAAAGTGAGTTTTCGCAGACGGTCAGCGCCGCCATTCCCCGGATTATCAATCTGCCGGAACATCTCCAGGTCAGGCCGGATACCACGCTAAATTTTGATCTGGACAATCTGGTGATGGATCCCGATGACGCTCCCTCGCAGCTGGTGTGGCAGGTAAGTGGGCAGGAGAGATTAAACGTGCAACTGGACGCTGCACGCCGCCAGCTGCGGATTCAGGTGCCTGTGGACTGGCAGGGAAGCGAACAACTCTGGTTTACCGTGACCGATCCCACCGGATTTTACGATCGCCGGGGCGTGACCATTACCACCTCGGCACAGCCACCACCCCCGGCCGGGAAGATCAATGTCTACCCCATCCCGTTTGTGATTGGCACCTACGGAACGGCATCGGGGATTACCTTCGAAAATTTGCCCCTGAATGGTACCCTGTCAATATACAACTTACTGGGCGAACTCATTTACAAAACCCCGATTCTGGAGCGGGAATTTCACTGGAAGGTACAGAATAAAAATGGCCGCTCGGTGCGTTCCGGTTTGTACGTGTATGTGATCCGGGATGCTGAAGGGCGAAAAATTCATTCTGCAAAGCTGGTGATTGTGCGATAAATGTTGCATATTTGCATCGGTTGGGCGGCGAAGCGAAAAATACAAATCAAATTGATTATTAAGGATTTAGAAAAACAACCGACGATGGTAATGTTGCAGTACGGCGACGGGAAGGGATGCAGGGGAATACCTGCTGCAGCAGTAGCTGGTCATCTTCGGGATCGCCGTGGAAAGCACCAATAATCTGTTCGCTGAATCAATTGTCTGGAGTGAAATGAAAGTACTGGTGACAGGGGTGAGCGGCTTCATCGGGCGACATGTGGCCGAGCGCTTGGTGAATGGAGCGCATGAGCTGGTGGGAATCGTGCGTCCGGGGACTGCGCCGGAGCGAATCGCAGCGCTTCGGGATCGGATGGAGCTGGAGGCTGTCGATCTGGGGGATCTGGATGCCCTGAGGCAATTTCTTTCCCGTCACCGGTTTGAGGTGATCCTGCACATTGGGGCATTGCGGGGCGCCCGTCCCTTTCCGCGAGAAGTCTACCAGACCGTTAACGTGGAGGCCACGCGGGTGTTGTTGCAACATGCGCTGGCACAACAGGCTCGCTTCATCTTTTGTTCCTCGGTGGGGGTATTTGGGGCAATCCCCCGATCTTTGCCAGCCGATGATGCCACGCCGCGTCAGCCCGATACCTTTTATCACTTCACCAAAATTGAAGCCGAACGATGGGTATTGGAGTTCGTGAAGCAGGGACTGGAGGCCGTGATCGTACGCCCTTCCATTACTTACGGAGAAGGCGATTACGGATTTCCGTATACCCTGGTGCGGTTGGTGGATCGCCGAATGTTGCTGTTGCCCTTCCGGGAGGTTTACATTCATCTCACCCACGTGGCATTTCTGGTGCAGGTGTTCGAGAAATTGGTGACCCATCCCATTAAACCGGGTGCCGCCTACATTGTGGCGGACAAATCACCGGTGAGTTTGTGGGAGTTAGCCGATTTTATCCATCAGGAACTCCATGGAAAACCGTATCCATCCATGCGGAAGTTACCTGGCTTCCTGTTCGATCTGGCGGCGGCGTTTTTTCACCTGCTTCGCAACGAGGCCTGGCGTACCCGCTTTCAACTGATTTCCCGAAGCTGGTATTATTCCATCGAAAATACATTGAACGATTTGCAAGTTTTGCCTGTTGCCACCATCCCGGCATTTAAAACGGTAACTGACTGGTACAAGAGGTTGAATTAAATGGCCATACCCATCTTAAAAATGTGGAAGCGCTATTTTGAGGAAGATCCTGACGAAGGGCTGGGCTCTTCCTACGAACGGGTGGTGCTCAACCTGAAGCTGGAATCGTTTGTGCGGCGGTTTCAGGTAAGTTCGGTGCTGGAAGCGCCCAGTTTTGGATTTACCGGTACCTCCGGGATCAACAGTATGGAGCTGGCACGCAAAGGATGTCGGGTGACCCTGGTGGATCACGATCGGGAACGTTTGCAGAAAATTCAGCGGGTGTGGCAACAGGTGCAGCTGCCGCTTCAGGCGGTGTATGTACGCCAGTATGCTGTACTGCCATTTGCCGATCAAAGTTTCGATTTTAGCTGGAATTTTGCCGCCATCTGGTTTGTTGACGATCTTACCAGCTTTTTATCCGAGCTAACGCGGGTTACCCGAAAGGCGATTGCCATTTTTGTGCCCAATCGATTGGGAATGGGATTTGTCGTTCAAAAGCTTTTTGGAAAGGAAGATTTGAAAGCCCATTTCCATGAGGATCATATCGTTCCGAAAAATATTATCAAAACGTTAGATACGTTCGGCTGGAAGTTCATCGAAACTGAGTTTATTGATTGTCCCCCATGGCCGGATATCGGGATGCCCAAGGAAAAATTCCTGCAACGGCTGAAGTTAGGGCGTCTGGTTAAACAACGCAACCATCACCCCAGGCAACCGCTGACCATCTTGAATTACTACCGGGGTGAGGATCCCGATTTCCCGCAATCGATGATGCGATATTATTGGTTCGAAAAGTATTCACCATGGCTGGTGAAACGATTCTGGGCGCATCATCGATATTTTTTGTTTATCAAGGAGTAAGTAACGCAAAGGAATGCATGACAGGGGTAATATAGATTGACTGAAAAGAAAGCGGTATCCGTTGTTATTCCGTCGTACAATTCGGAGCGAACCATTGCCCGGTGTCTGTCTGCTCTGAAGCGGCAGGATTGTGATGTCGACTACGAAATTATTCTGGTCGATAGCTCCATCGATGGTACACCTGAAATTGTACGACAGCACTTTCCAGATATCACCTACATCCATCTGGAAAGAAAAACCGATCCTGGAACCGCCCGCAACCTTGGGGTTCAGCGTGCCTGTGGCGAGTTGATTCTGTTCATTGACTCCGATTGCGTGGCGCCACCGGACTGGATTCGCCGTTATGTGGCCTTGCATCGGCGCATGCCTGATGTGGCGGGCATTGGGGGATCGGTACAAAACGGCAATCCCCCGGAAGATCCCATCGGCTGGGCCGGATACATTGCCGAGTTTCGCGAATATATCCCACAACAACCTGCCGGCTTCGTTACCCACCTGCCGACACTAAACCTGTCTTACAAACGATGGGTATTCGATAAATACGGATTTTTCGATCCCCATTATTATCCACAGGAAGATCTGGTCTTTAATTACCGCCTGATCCAACAGGGGGAAAAGATCTATTTTGAACCCTCTATCGCCGTGCTCCATCTGCACCGATCCAATATGAGGGCCTTTTTAAATCATCAGGTGCGTATTGGGCGAATCACCTCCCTGGTGTTAAAGGAGTTGCCTTTGTCCGGGGCAACGATTGTTCGTCACAAATGGTTGTTTTTACTGGTGGGCCCGATGTTGCCCCTGGTGAAGTTTGTCCGCACATTAAAAGTATTCTGGCAACGCAATCGATCCATTCTCCTCCGGCATCCGCTGGCAATATTCATTTTTAAACTGGGATTGTTCTACTGGTTTATCGGGTTTACCTCCGGAGTATTTTCTGAATTGAGGGAGAGCTCATGAAACCTGTGATCATACTGCCCACATTGAATGAACGCGAGAACCTTCCGGTACTGGTTAAGCAGATTAAAGAACTACATCCAGAAGCTCATATTATTATTGTGGACGATGATTCTGCCGATGGCACCGGAAAGATTGCCGATCGATTGGCCCGACGGTATGAAGGCATCCATGTAATTCATCGGAAGGAACGCCGGGGAATTGGTGCCGCCATTGTGGATGGCTTTCGCCTGGCTTTAGAAAAAAACTACGATCCGATCATCACCATGGATGCCGACCTGTCTCATGACCCCATCTACCTGCAAAAGTTTTTAAAATGTTCCCGGCGGTACGATCTGGTCATTGGCAGCCGGTACATCAGCGGCGTGCGGGTGGACGGCTGGCGTTTTCGGAAATTGTTGATCAGTAAACTGGCGAACATGTTTGTCTCCTACGTGATGGTGAAACCCATCTGGGATTTTACCTCGGGGTTCCGGGCCTATTCAGCCGATTTCCTGCGGCAGGTGGATCTGAACAAAATTCCCCCGCAGGGTTACCTTTTTCAAATTCACATGGTGCACCTGGCATACAGCTTACGCCGTCGGGTCAAGGAAATTCCAATTCTTTACAAAGATACCGAATACGGTACCTCCAAGATCAGCCCTGCGGATCGTCGCATCACCTTCTTCAAAGTTTTTAACTACCGGGCACCCCTACTGGAAATTCTGCGACATTTAACCTACCTGGGGAAGGATTACCATCGCTTTGTTGATGAATATGATGAATTGTTAAATCCCCCTCCCCTGAAAAATAAGGGGAAATTCAGGATTCCGGAAAAGTTTAGTATCAGCGTGGGCGTGATGGCCTATAACGAAGAGAAAAATATTGCCAAATGCCTGCAGGCACTGGAAAACCAGAAGGTTCAATCCGGGGAGATTGAACAAATCATCGTGGTGTCTTCGGGCAGTACTGATCGGACAAACGAGATTGTTCGTGAGTTTGAGAAACGCAATCCCCGAATCAAGTTGATTGTCCAGAAGATGCGGGAAGGCAAGGCGTCCGCCATCAATGTGTTTTTGAAACACGCCCGCGGAGACATTTGTGTGATTGAAAGTGCGGACACGGTGACGGAACCGGACACCATCGAAAATTTGATCCGTCCCTTCAAAAATCCCCGCATCGGGATGACCGGGGCCCATCCCATTCCCACCAATTCCACGAAGGGATTCATTGGATTCTGTGTGCACAAGCTCTGGCGGTTGCATCACTTGATGGCACTGGATCATCCCAAGTGCGGAGAGATGGTGGCCTTCCGCAATATTTTTACCCGGATTCCATCCTACACGGCGGTGGACGAGGCGGCCATCGAGGCCATGGTGCGCGAGGTGGGGCTGGAGCTGGCTTACTGCCCGGACGCCATTGTGCACAACAAAGGACCGGAAAATATTCGCGATTTTCTGAAGCAGCGCATTCGAATTGAGACCGGCCACCGGCATCTGATGTCCACCAAAGGGTATCAGGTGGCCACCCTGCGTTCGCTTTCCATTTTAAAATATGTGTTCAGGGACATGCGCTGGACACCACGGGAAATCATTTTTATGATCGGATTGATGGGGCTGGAAGCCTTCGCTCGCTGTGTGGGAACCCTCAATTTTTACCTGCGCGATAAAAATCCTTACGTCTGGGACATTGCCAAAACAACCAAAGTGGTTGAAGTGCAGGAGGTATAGCCATTCCCATCTCTGGCGGAAGTTCCCGATGGATTGTGGTCTTTCTTTTCTGTCTGGCGCTATCGCTACGCCTGGTAATTGGGTTGAATTATCATAAAATTTCGCCAGATGGGGTTTATTACGCAGAGATTGGGGAATACCTTTATCAGCACCATCAGTACGGTACCCGCATCCCGGAATACCCGGCCATCGTTCAGCCACCGGTTTATCCGGTACTGATCGCCTTGTTCCGGAACGTGTTTCCCAGAACCCTGGCCGGGAAAATGGTGTCCATATTTGCCGGATCCTTACTGGTGCTGGTGGTTTACGGCATTGCCCGTCGAATGTTTTCGGATTCGACCGGAAAATGGGCTGCGTTTGTGCTGAGTATCCACCCGTTTTTTATCGAATATTCTGCCAAATTTCTAACGGAAATGACCTTTTTATTGTGGGTGGGACTGGGAGCGTATTTCTGGATACGTTTCTGGCAGGAACGCCGGGGACTGTGGATTGTCCTGGCAGCGGTGGGGTTTGTGCTGGCATACCTGACCCGAATTGAAGGCTTGGCCGTCTGGATTGTGATGGGCATCTGGCTGCTTTTGCAGACGGTTCGCCGGCGCAATTCCCCAATCCACCTGATGTTGTTTTTAGGGATACTCACCATCGCGTTCTGGGGCTATTCCAGCTGGGCGTCCCGTCACATGGGCGAGCGCGTCTGGATCCCCAAATTTAAACTGATCGAAGCACATCGAAAGTTGTACCAGTTATATTTACGCACCGATCCAGATTTTGCAGGCAAATCCTTTACCCAGAGAGAGCAGCAGATGATGTACAGCCTTTCTGCAGATAAATCCCGGCTGGCCGCACACGATTATTTTTACACCAAGCGGTTGCCTGTACCCGATGAAAATCAGCAGACAGAAACCAGTGCCCGTTCGGGATTGAAGAAATGGGTGTCGTTTGTGAAGCTCACGATCTATAACAGCTTAAAAGCTGCACGAATCTTTCTAATCCGCAATACATTGCCGTTTTTAATGATAGGTTTCTTTCTTCTTGGGGTTGTGTTGAGTTTTCGGCGGCGCCTGAATCTGGCCAACGCCCTGCTGCTGTCCCTGTTTATTGCCTTTGGGTACTTTTTGCTCAGCCATGTCGAACGGCGCTTTTTGCTGGGCTGGAGCCTGGTTTTCCTGTTCTGGATGGCTTACGGAATCGATCAATTTCACCAGCTGTGGCGGGAGCGGATACGCCATCGATTCCAGAATACTCTGCCTGCATTGGTGGCGCTAATTTTCCTGTTGATGATGCCCTACCATGTGCGTACTTTTTCGAAAATGTTGTACGAAAATTACATCTATCGATTCACCCAGGATATCCGAAGGGAAATTCCTGCCGGAAGCCGGGTGGTGACCAGTCGCGCCATGGTGGCCTTTTACAACGATTATGTCTTTTACCGCTTGCCGTTTGCCCCTCTGGAGGATTTGAGGGAGTTCATGACCCTCAATCGGATTCAGTATTTCATCCTGGAGCATCCACGGGATGTTCGATTTATGCCCCATTTAAAGCGTTTATTGGATCCCAAAACCGTTCGATTATTGAATCTGGATCGCATATATCAAAAATCATTTGATAGACAGACGTTTTTAGTTTTTCAAGTTCAATCCCAGCAAAGCTGAGAGACGCATCATGGAAGCACTATTTCATGCTTTTGAGAAGGCAAGGAAATTGGTGGATGAACAGCTGGAGCAGATGTTAACCAGCCATCATCCACTCACCGATGGTCTGTACAAAGCGGCGGCATATGCGGTAAACGGCGGAAAACGGATTCGGCCAATTTTTATGTTTCTTTCCGGGGAATTGTTTGAAGTTCCGGTGGAGCGGTTGATTGCCCCGGCCTGCAGCGTGGAGCTGATTCACACCGCATCGCTGATCATGGACGATTTGCCGTATATGGACGATTCCAAGCTGCGTCGGGGGCGGCCGACCAGTCATCTGGTGTTTGGGCAGGATGTAGCCCTGTGTTCCAGCGTGGCGCTCATTTCACGGTCGTTCGAAGCGATCTTGAGCGATTTTCAACTGGAGGAAACCACCAAGTTGCAAATTATTCAGGTGCTCACCCGTTCCTTCGGTTTCGATGGTTTAAGTGGCGGTCAGTTTGTGGATCTCAAGCTGAAGGATAGCGAGGCCAAGATCGAGGTGCTGGAGTTTATTAACAGTCGAAAAACCGCAGCCCTGTTCATCGCTGCGGGGGAAATTGCAGCCATCGTGGGGCAGGCGGAAATGGCCGAACAGGAAGCCATTAAAAAGTACGCCGAGTACATCGGGTTTGCCTTTCAAATCATCGATGATATTCTGGATTTGAAAGGGGAAGAGCATGTGGTGGGGAAAAACCTGCAACAGGACAAAATGAATTTCGCCGTACTGGTGGGTCTGGAAGAAGCACAGAATTATGCCAACGAATATACCGAAAAAGCCCTGCAAAGCCTGGAAATTTTTGGTGACCGTGCCCATAAATTAAAAGCCTTTAGTCTCTACCTGCTGAATCGGATTGCATGAAAAATCTGATTGGTTTTCTGTTGATTTGTGGTACCCTGTCTTCCCTCCTGGCGCAAAAAGTGGTTTTGCCGTTAAAACGAGATGATTTTACCGAAATGCGCGGCTGGTGGGATTATCATCGGGATGGTACCGTGGCGCAGGATCCGGAAGCCATTCAGGTGCGGAACGGCTATCTGTACCTCCAGTTGAAGAACCCCGTGGACAGCCTCATGTGCAATGTGGGCATTTCGGATCATCAGGGTATCTACAAAAAGAAAATTCGCTGGTTGATCTTTGAGGCGCGCGTCAAGGTGTTAAATCCCATGAAACCGGGCAGTCGCGGTTGGGGCTTCTGGCGCATGACGGTGCCGGGGAAGCCATCCAGTCTGGCCTGGTTTATGCAACAGCTGGCCACAGGAGCGGATGCCCCGCGCTTTACCTTCTGGAAAGCCGGTGTCGTTCATCTGGATCAACGAAAGGATGTGAATGTCCCGGTCAATCCCCAACAGTGGCACCACTACAGGGTGGTTCGGGATATGGAGCAGCAAACGACCCGCTTTTATGTGGATGGTAAAGAGATTTTGGTTGCCCATGGGATTGTCCCCAGGGAACGGTTATCCCTGCATGTGTGGATCGATAACATGGTTTACGGAAAAACCTTTGGCGCCCGCATGATGGGCTGGTCGGGGATCAGCGCCATGGTGGTGGATTACGTGCAGGTGCGAACGTTTTTGCAGGAGGAGCGGGTTTTCGATCCCCGGCCGCTGGTTCCGTTTCGGGTGCAGCCGTTAACCCTGCCCATGGGGCATGAAAACGATGTCTGGAAGGAATACACGTTCGAAACGATGGCGGGTACTCATTTGGTGCTGGTCACCGCCCGTGCCGAATATTACGATTTCCATTCACCCCCAGACTATCTAAAAGTCGATGTTCGAGCCAATGGGCAGTACTGGCCGGGAAATTGGGACTGGCAGGGGATTGATTTGCGGGGACAATCCCGGACGACAATGCGTCAGCTGGAATTGCCTTCCGGAAAAATTCGGATTATTCTGGAGACCCGTACCACCCCCGCAGTAAACGACGTCACCGTGATTCGACTGGAAAAAGGACGCATGCTGGTGAACGAGGTGCTGAATCGTTCACCGGCGGAATCCGGCGATAGCCTGTTGTGGCGGGACTATCGATTTCGCGCCCAATCGGGTCAGCTGGTTGTTTTTGTGTCCGGACGTGTGAGGGAAAATCCAGGCTGGAATCCCGTTCACCCGGCATCCCGACGGGAACAGGAAGACGATGACCTGTGGGTGGAATTGATGAATGCCAGCGGAACGGTTATTCAGAAACGGTTTATTTGTGGAAATCAGCAATTTGGGGAAGACCGCAGCATGGTTTTTTCCACACCGGTAGCCGCGGGAGAATATCGCCTGCGGATATGGGCAAATGGAAAGCCCCTGTTGTATCGGGTGCTGGTCGCCCAGTAAACCCAACTGATGCTTCAGATCGCGAATAAATCCCGAAATAAATTTTCATCCAGATATCATCCAATGGATTTTATTGTTTTTATTCGTTTTAATTCGTGTAATTCGTAGGCTATTGCATAATCAAAGCTTAATCCGGGGAAAACCGGTTTTTTGAATTCCAGAACAAACTCTGTGAATGGGGTCATAGTTTCAGAGTTTACCTGACATTAGATTTGTGAAGCGTTTGAAAAAAACGAAAGGATTGAATGACGCTTAAATGGATTTATGATCAGTACATACGCCGATATCTTGGATGGCGCAACTGGGCGGTCTTTTATTACAATTCGATCATTGAAAATCTCTTCATCTTTTTTGTGATTGCCCTGGTGCAACGGGATTTTTCGTCCACTTTTTTACTGAAAATGGTTGCCTTCATCCTCTTCAGCCTCTTTTCCACCACCTATGGTTATTTAATCAACGATTTTTCCGACCGTCGTCTGGATGCCCTGCATGGAAAGCCGAACACCTTTCATGGGGACTCCACGTTAAAGGCGTTAGGGGTTTTAGCCGGCGTCGTTATCGGGAGTGCCATATTTGCCTGGCCCTTTGTTAATAATCCGTGGTTTGTGGGGCTCTGGGCAGCCTGGTTTTTTATGGCCACTTTTTATTCGCTGCCGCCATTGCGATTTAAAGAGAGAGGCAAATTGGGCCTGGTACTGGTGGTGTTCGCCCAGCGGGTGATTCCCGCACTCATCCTGTTCGCCGCCTTTCATTTCACCCATCCTGTCCTTTTCTGGGTGTTATTAAATTATGTGTTGATCAAAGGGTTTAACTCGGACATCAACCACCAGCTGGAAGACTATGAAAACGATCTGCGCACCCAGACCCGAACCTCTGCGGTGGAACTGGGGAAGGAGCGACTGGAAAAAATCTTTCGCCTGACGCTGTATTACGAACGCCTGGCCATGTTGCTGGTCTTGATTGCCCTGGGAAACTTTTTACAGAGGGATCTGAATTGGCCCGCATCCATCAGTTATTTTCCCCTGATGGGTTTTGGCATCATTTTGTTGCTGGCGCTAATAAAAGAGCATCAGGAAGGTCACCGGATTCCAGTCATTAATCCATTTAAGACTTCCGAAAAAGATGTGTTTCAGTTTCTGCATCTGGCTTTCCCTCATGTGGCCCTGCCGCTGTATTTTCTGGGAATTTTCAGTATAAAGAATTGGCATTACCTGATTTTTCTAATTATTTTGGGCATAGTCTATCGGTTATTCGATGTGCGTGCCCTGAAATCGACGTTTATAGGGAAGTTGATATTTAAACAAGGAATTAAATAAATGAGGGCTGTGGAAGGGAATGCAATTTAAACAAGCGCTCACCAGATTAGGTATCCTGATTTTATTCGGTCTCTGGCCATGGATGTTATGGGGACAATCCATCGTTATCCCTCCATTACAACGGGACGATTTTATTAAAAGCCACGATTGGTGGGAATATCACAGCGATCCGGAGGGAACCGGCGCACAGGTAAAACCGGCCCTGAAAAATGGCTACCTCCATCACATCCTGCAAAAACCTCAGTTTTTTGGTAGCGATTTATTGAACCAGATGAACAACGTGGGTTTTGAAAGTGCCGCGGTGGACATTTTGTATGGCCCGAATGATACGGTGTTTGTGCGGGTGCGCGCCAAATTTCTGACTCCCCACCAGCCGGGTAGTCGGGGATTTGGATTCTGGTACAAAGAAGGATCGCCAGTAACGGTAAACGAACAGGCCTGGTTCATGCAGCAGAAGGAGGAAGCGGGTTCGCCCCGAGAAGCGCGCGATACCTGGTGGCGCGCCGATAAGGCCAATGGATTGCGCTACAGTGCTCATGACAGCGTCGATTTACCCTATTCTTATCTGAGCGAATGGCACGTGTACAAAATTTATCGCTACGGAAACAATCGAATAGAGTTTTACGTGGACGATTCGCTGGCGATGGTTTCCACCAACGCCCTACCGGAAGAAGGCTGGGACTATCACCACTGGATCGATAATCTGGTGTATCAGGATTCCACCACTGGCCCGGATACTTACGAAATTAAGGTGGTGCCCAAGGATAGCAATACCTGGACGGCCAGTACCAACGAGATGGTCACCGATTACGTGGAAATTTTCTTTGGGGATACCCTTTCGGGGTTCAGCCTGACCCCCTCCGGGGTGATGAAATTAAGGGAGTACCCCAATGAAATTGCCCCTGGAAAACGGAACACGCTCTGGAAATCCTACAGTTTTACCACTGATGGGGGACGAACGCTCATTATTGCCACGGCGCTTGCCGAGGAGTACGATGGATACGATCGGGCGGACTCCCTGCGGATGGTGATCGATGGAAAGGATTATGGTTACGGAAGCAAGGGGTGGGATGGGAACGCCCTGCAGGCTCGGTACAAGATTGTCAAAATCGATACCACCATGCCCTCCGGAACGCATACCATTCAGTTTTACAGCACCACCACACCCATTCTGTACGACGTTACGGTGCTGAATTCCAGCACGGGACTGGTGTTGCTGGATTCCACGGTCAACCAGACGGCGCCGGCGGGTAGTAACAATCTGCAATGGATCCAGATTCCTTTCACCGTACCGGAGGCCGGTCAGGTGGCCATTTACGTGGCGGCAGAGGCTGATGAAAATCCCGGCTGGGCCTACCGGGGGCCCACCAACTCCAACCCCAACATCGACGATTCTCAGGACGATGATCTGCGGATGGTACTGGACGGCATCGATTACGGCTGGCAGACCGATAGCTCCTGGTACGGTAATCGGGATTTCGGGGAAATCAAAACGGTGTTGATTCAGGAATTGTTGGCGGCAGGAAACCACACGTTGACGTTTTATGCCAACAATACCCCAACGCTGTACCGGGTCATTATTTTCTCGGAAAAAGGGGATCAGACGGTACCGGTGGAGTTGATTTCGTTTACCGCGGAGGAACAGGAGGACGGGGTTCATCTGAAGTGGGTGACCGAATCCGAAGTTGGAAATCTGGGATTTCATATTTACCGGGCTGAGGGGGACTCCCTGTCGCCGCCACCGGATGCGTTTTTCCGGCAAATTACCCTGGATTTGATAGAAGGCAGCGGGAACAGCAATCAGCGCCGGGAATATGAATATGTTGATCGGTTTGTCCAGCCCGGCACCGGCTACTGGTACATGCTGGAAGATATTGCGTATAATGGCGAACGCACGCGACATACTCCCATCTGGATCCGAACCAATCCGGCCACCGTGGCGCACAAGTTCCGCTTGTATCAGAATTTCCCAAATCCGTTCAATCCGGCCACGACCATCCCGTTTTCCATCGATGAACCGTCCCGTGTGCGAATTGAAATTTATAATTTGCAGGGTCAGTTAGTGGATGTTGCGGTGGACGATTTCTTCCCGGCAGGATATCATCAGGTGGAATGGAATAGCATCCCCGAAGATGGGCAACCGCTGCCTGCCGGAATTTATTACTACCGCCTGGTTGCCGGTAACCGGGTAGAGACCAAAAAGATGGTTCTGGTACGTTAACGTGATGCTCCATTTTCTCAACATTCGCACCAGCCACTGGCTTGTGTTGGTGGGTATGCTATATTTCGTGCCCACTGTCCTGGAAGCGCAGAAAATCTTGCTCCGGGATGATTTCTTCAACAAAAAATATTACTGGTACTGGCGGAATGACGGGCCGGTGGATCCCCCGCAGTTGAAATCGGGGCTGGTGTCCGCCAACCTGGTGGATCCCACCGATCAGGCCTATTGCAATGTGGAATTGATGAATCCAGACAATATTTTTGACAATTCGAATGGCCCCATCACTGTCCGCATGCGGGTGCGCGCCATGCAACCCAAAAAGCCGGGAACCTGGGGATGGGGATTGTGGCATTCGGAGGATACGGATAATCAGTATGTGTTTGACATGGCCTGGTTTATGGAGCAACGGGATTCGGTACCGGACAGCTACAATACCTGGTGGCGGGCGGTGTCCGGGGACAAAAGCATGGGATTGCTGGGGCTGGATTTTGTTGATCTGGATTCCCTGGTCGATCAAACCCAGTGGCATACCTACACCATCCTCTGGCATCCCGATTCCGTGGTGTGGTGGGTGGACGGGGAGAAGGTCTACAAAAGTACAACCGTTGTTCCCAAGCTAAAGATGGCCTTTCATTTCTGGGTGGACAATCATGTGCACGATATGATCACCGCGGCAAAAATTAAGCAGACCTGGCAGGGGAATAACGAACTGGTGATGGATTTTGTGGAGATTTATCAGGGGAATTTCCCCGCTCGAGTGGAGAGGGGCAACCGATTGGCCGTTTTTCGCGGAATGTATAATGAGATTGGAAACGGGCAGAGAGAATATTTGTGGAAAGAAATTCCCTTCACCGCATACGACGGCGAAACGGTCATTTTGGTAACTGGCCGTGCAGAACAGTATGAGCACTATTCCGACGATGATGATTTACGATTGGTGTTGGATCAGGAAGACTGGGGATGGAATTCTCCGCTTTCTCTGGATGGACAGCAGTTGAATGGGGGAGTAAAGACGATTGTTTATGCGGGAGAACTGACCCCCGGTGAGCATACGCTTCAGGTATGGGGCGATATTACGCCAACGCTGTACGATGTGACCATTCTCTCCGCACCCGGTGGCCGGGTGGTGTTGCTGGATACACTGGTGGAAACAGCACCTGAGGGACAAAATCATTTATGGAAGGAATATACGTTTACCGTCGATAGCGGCTGGGTGGCGATCTACATTGCGGGAACGGCGGATGAAGATCGTCCGGGGCGGGATTATAACGATGCCGAAGATGATGATCTGATGATTCAACTGGATTCGCTTTCCTTCGGCTGGCAAACGGATACCTCATTTTATGGAAACAAACTGTTCGGGGAAGCAAAGGCTGTGCTGATTCAGCGCTGGTTGCCTGCAGGGGAGCATCGGCTCACTTTATGGAGCAATGGCACTCCCACAAAGACAGCCGTATTAATCTATGCACCGGCGCAGGCCGACAGTACCCCTCTCGGCATCAGGTATCCCCTGGATGAGCATGGTAAACCGGAATTCATTCTGGAACCCAATTACCCCAATCCCTTCAATCAATCCACCCGCATTGCATTTGAAATACACCAGGCTCGATCTGTCCAGTTGCGAATCGTGGATATTCGGGGACGAGAAGTTGTTCGTTTGTTAAACCGGTATTTAAGACCGGGACGTCATGAAGTGGTCTGGGATGGGACGGATCGACATGGAAATTCATTGCCATCGGGGGTCTACTTTGCTGTACTGAATTCTGCATCCCACCAGCGCGTGCAGAAGATGTTGCTGGTGCGGTGATTTAATCCCGATTCTGCAAGCCTGCGAATTACTCGAATGAACACAAATAAACCCAGATTGTGCATTAGCCTACGATTGACACGAATTAAAACGAATAAAAATAAAAATATCCATTTGATGATGTCTGGATGAAATGTGTTCCAGGGTGTATTCGCAATTTTGTAGATATTTTTGGTTTCATTCGTGTGATTCGCGGTTTAGTGCATAATTTGGGTTAAAATCATTCAATAGAACATTTTTCAGAATAGATGGCGAATTTAGCTTATACCTTATAATTGACATGGATTAATATTTAGAAAATCAACAAAAAGTTACTGAGACCGGGAAAACATGTTCATTATAAAACCAAATTTTATTCGTATGAATTCGTGTGATTTGTAGGTTAGGTTTTTGAATTTTTGAAAAAACTCCCCACAAAAAATGATTTTTTAAAATAAATTCCCGCCGACAGTCGTCGTTTATTGGTGATTGTTAAACTGGAGGCCGGGGGCGCCGAAGATGAGGTACGGGTACGGAATGTCCTGACGGTAAAATCACAGGAGTGCACCAGGTGCCTTTCGAATGGTACTATTTTGATGTTCATGATCCCCGTAATCTGGATGCGGTATTAACCATCCACACGCTGCCTTTTAATTCCCTGTTCTCGGTTTCCATCATCGATATATTTATTTACCGGGATGGACACAAGTGGCTTCATGAATTCATCGTCCTGCCCCGAAACCAGCTCAGGAAGAAGGATGCGCCTCTGGAAATTCACTTTGACTCCCGAAATTACCTGCTTCAGGATGGGGATAAGATTCAGGGAACATTTGCCAACGATGCCATACAGCTGACATTTCGTTTTCATTCCCCGATGTTAAACCAGACCCCGTTACGCTTTCAGCTATTGCCTCAACCTTCGGATGCACGCCAGTTTAACTGGATGGTTCTGGCGCCAACCGGAGAGGCTACTCTGGAAATCCAGTGGAACGGCAATCATATACAGATTCAGGGGCCGGCGTATCATGATGCCAATTCCGGAAACATCAATTTTAAGCAGGCAATTCACCACTGGTTCTGGGCCAAATTCTATTTGCCAGATCAGTTGCTCATTTTTGGGGAAATTGTGGATCACCAACGGCAGCGGCGATGCATTGCGCTGGGCATCCGGGACGATAAAGTCGTGGTTGATGAGCATCCGCAGAAAGTTGAACAGGAAAATCGGCTGGAGTTGCGCACGACCTTTGGCACCTTTCTCCTTGTCCGGAACCAGCAAATTTGTGTGGATGATGTATATTTTTATCTGCCGTCCGTCCCTGCCGGATTTGTCTGGTGGGGCAAGTTGCTGGAAATGCTCCAATTTTATTTCATTAAATTCCGTTTGCATGGCTTAAAGCGGCTGCTGGCCAATACCCGTTATTTACGTTACCGAACCACCTGGCGCTACCGGGATCAGTCCATTCAATCTTTTCACGAGGAAATGTGGCTATGACAGCATTTGTCCTGACGTTAAAAGATGCGCTGGAGCCGGAGCAGGTGGGAAGTAAGGCCTGGAACCTCTGGCAGGCGCAACAATATGGGTATACCGTGCCCCCCTGTTTTTTTCTTTCGGTGGAGGCGTTTCGTGAGTTTATTCGTTTGAATGGCCTGGAGGAGTGGATCGAGCGGGTTCAGAAGGCGATCGATCAGCAACAGGAACCATCCCAATGGGAACCGCTGGTCAAGGAGATTCAACAGCGGTTCCACACCGGGGAATTGCCCGAGGAGCTGGTGGCAGCTGTCACTCGAGGCATTCAATCGTTGCGCCTGAGACGGGGAGACACCCTGGCCGTGCGTTCTTCCGGTGTGAAAGAAGATGCGGTGGATCATTCTTTTGCCGGACAGTTCGAAACCGTCCTCAACGTACCGGTCAACCCCCAGGAAGTCATGCAGGCCATTCGACGGGTCTGGGCTTCGGAATGGAACTGGCACAACATGCAGTACCATCAGCAGAAACGCATTCCCTTGACCCGAATTGGCATGGGGGTAATCATTCAGCGCATGCTGAAGCCGGACTTTGCCGGTGTGGCCTTCACCATTAATCCCGCCGGGCAGCAAATGGAAGAAATTGTGGTGGAATACGTCCAGGGACTGGGTGAAAAGCTGGTCAGCGGTGCGGCCACACCCGATCAGGTGGTGTACCATCGAAAAAGTTTTCGGCGGATTTCCACCACCCGGCCGGATTATCCCCGGGAGCTGGATCAGCTTCCCGAAATCGTGATGGGGCTGGAAAAACGGTTCCGCACCCATGTGGATGTGGAATGGGCGTTTGAGCGCGGAAAATTCTACCTTTTGCAGGTGCGTCCCATTACCACGCTGGTCAAAAAAGTGAAAACCTATTTGTGGACGGATGAGAACGTGGGAGAGGTCATTCCCGATGTGGTGACCCCGTTAACCTGGAGCATCCTGAAGCCCATTACCAATCAGGCATTTCAGTTTTTTCTCAGGAAAAACGGGATCCTGTCCGATCCAGATCTGACCCTTTTTGAGACATTTGACGGGAAAGTTTACTTCAATCGCACCCTGTTCGATGAAACACTGCGGCGATTCTACCTGGGCAGCCTTTTTGAGGAATGGAAGGAAATTCCCACCTCCTTCACCAAAAAGCTGGGGGATTTATTCCGCTTTGCGGGGCGAACGGTGGGGTTGCTCAGTCGATTTGGGTATTTTGTGTGCTGGCTGCCAGTGGCCATTCGGCGGGCGGAAAACCGATTTTCTAAGCGGTGGTATCGGGAAATCCGTTTTCAGCCCCTGCCAAAGCCCACCGATCACTATCGCATGGTGGAAACCATTCTAAACTACCACCAATCGATGATGGCGTTGCACGTGTCCGCAACGGTGCTGGGAGAAATTTATTATCAATTGCTGGACAAACTATGCCGAATCTGGTTGACCGCGGAACCCCCGATTCATGCCGATCAGTTACTGACCGGGCTGGATGCCGCCGATAGTGCCCGCAGCGGAATTGCACTGTGGCGATTGGCGCAACAGATTTTGCAGTATCAGGATGTGGTGGAAATTTTTAAGCAACACGAGGTGGAAGAGATCGAAGAAGCGCTGAATCGAACCACCAATGGGGTGTATGTTCTGCAGTGGATTGAGGAATACCTGGAGGAATTTGGACATGGCTCCATGAATGAATTTGAATTGTACTATCCCCGATGGTGGGAAAATAAGAACTATATTCTGTTCAATTTAAAACGATTCATCCAAACCGTTCATGAATACGACTTTATTCGGGAAAAAGAAAAATTAAAACAACAGCGGGCATCGATCATTCAACGCGCATTGCAATCTATTGCACCTCCCTTGCGCTGGGTAAAACGCCTGTTGTTTCGCCACGTGCTACGGAAAGCCGAGTTCTTCAGCACCGAACGGGAAAATCTAAAACAAATCCTGGTTCGCCAGCACAACGAATTGAAGAAACATCTGCTGGCAATTGCACGCTATCTGGTGGATCGCCGATTGATTCAGGATGAGGAAGATATTTTCTTTTTAAAAATTCAGGAAATTCGACAGTTGTTGCAGACAGGCCGTTTAAGCTTGGGGATTGCCCGTCAACTGGTGAAGGATCGCCGCCGGGAGCGGGAGATGTATGTGCAAATGGAACATCCCAAAAAAATTGAACAGGTGGGCAACGACTGGTATCCCGTTCACGAGCCCCGGGAAGAAGCGCGCGGGATATTCAAGGGGATCGGTTGCAGCAATGGCATCGTGGAAGGTGTGGTGCGCGTGGTGCTGTCTCCATCAGAATTTAACACCGTTCAACGGGGTGAGGTGATTGTGACCCGATCCACCAATCCCGGATGGACACCTCTGTTCATTTTGGCCGCTGCCGTGGTTACGGAAATTGGAGGTGCCCTGTCGCACGGCGCCATCATCGCCAGGGAGTATGGCATTCCCATGGTGGCTGGAATTCCCGACATCACTCGAAAGTTGAAGACGGGGGATCGTGTTCGAGTGAACGGAACCCAGGGTACGGTGGAAATTCTGGAAGTCCGGGGAGAGACCGTCAATGCCTGACGTGCTATTGATCCCCAGCGATCATGGGGGTGGCATGGGGCATGTGTCGCGATGCATCTATCTGGGAAGGCGACTGGCTGAGCAGGGGCACCGTGTGGGCATTGTGCTGGAACCCAAACATTATGCCGCTGGCATAGAAGCCGGATTGACTACCTTTTTGCTGGATACCCGCCGGGAACGCTGGCGAAAGTATCAGTTAAAACGGCCTTTCCGACCCACCCTGAAATTAAAAACCCGCATCTGGAAAGCCCCCATATTCGTGGAATTTTCCAGTCTCGCGTATCAGGTGCCCCGGGATGGGTATTTGAGTGAAAAAATTGTTCGCCACCGATGGGAAATTTTGTCCGGAATTGTCGAGAGCTTTCGGCCGCAAGTGTTAGTCGGGGATACGCATTTTCTCACCCGTTTGCTGGGGGCCCGTTATCAGCTTCCCGTGGTTCAGATTACTCGTTTTGCGGGGTATCCGCCGGATCCCCGGCTCATCTGGTGGAAGGCCGTTCCCCGGGATTTGATCGAGCCCGATGCCCTGGCCCCGTTTCGGGAATTACTGCAGCAGGTGGGACTCACTGACGTGCAACGGGCGGAAGATCTGCTGCGGGGAGATCGCTATCTCATTCCCTCCATCCCGGAAATCGAACCCATCGCTTCACCGGATGCATCGACCTTATTTTGTGGCCCCTTTGCCAGGGATGTGGAGGCCCCAACCGCGGCAGATGTTCCGTTCCCTTCCGATGGCCCTCGAGTTTACGTAAGCATAGGGGGTGGTGCCGGTCGCAGCGGGGAGAAACGGTTTTTTCAGGTGGTGCAGGAAGCCTTTGCCGGAACCCCGTTTCGGGTTCTGGTATCCACGGGAAAACGCATCGCTGCCCGCAAGTTTCAGGGCGCGGTACACAATATTCTGTTTCGGGATTGGGTAAACGGCCCGGCGGCCATCCGGTGGAGCGATCTGGTGATTTTTCACGGAGGATACGCCACCATGATGGAAACCCTGCTGGCTGCCCGTCCGGCGCTGGTCATCCCCTCGCACACGGAACAGGAAGGCAACGGGCGTCGTCTGGAAGCCCTGACAGTTGGTCAGGTGGTGTGCCTGCACCGGAACCGCTTCCAGCCCCTGGTGTTTCAGTGGCCGTACGGGCAATATCAGATGCTGGCCAGCTTCGATTTTGCACTGACGCCCGATGACTTACGCCAGGCGTGTGAACAGATGATACAGTCAGCTCCCTCGGAAACGTTGCAGTTATTTCAGCAGAAATTAAAGAAATATCAGCAAGCGTTCGACATTGAAAAAGCGTTATCTTTTTGATTGGTACGTTCGAATCGTTCCAATTTCAGGCAGGTTCCAGAGAATGGGAAATGCAAGCTCCTGAATGACGAACCGTCAACCGCGGAAAGGGAGGCGTGAGATGCAACTTCGTGGAATTTTGAGTCTCAGGAAGGTCGCATGAGTTACTGGCGGGATTTCTGGTTTGGCTGGCAGATGAAAATTGGGCGCTATCCGGTGTTATACTACGCCCTTTTTGCCCATCGTTTTCCGTTCAATCGCCTGCGGGTGAACCGCGATACCGAATTGTGCATCGAAGGGTTCCCTCGCTCGGCCAATTCCTATGCCGTGGTGGCGTTTAAACTGGTCAATCCGGAAACAAAAATTGCCCATCATCTTCACGTTCCGGCGCAAATTCGAAGAGCCGTGGCGTTGCACATTCCCGCTGTGCTCATCATTCGCAAACCGGAAGATGCCGTGTCCTCTTTTCTTATTTTTCAACAATCCGAAAAGGTGGATCGTTATCTGCGCGCATACATTGAATTTTACACCGCCCTGTTGCCGATCATGGAAAAGGTGCTGGTGGTCGATTTTAAATTGATTGTCAGCGATGTGAACCGGATGATCCAGGCAATTAACCAGCGCTTCAACCGCCATTACCGGCTGATCGATCGACTGGAGGAGCGGCAGGAGGAAATATTCACCAAGCTGGAAGAATACAATCAACGATTTTTTGGTGGGGGCGTTCATAAAAGCACCCTGCCCCACGCCGACCGGGAACGCTGGAAAGCAGAGATCAAAGCCCGTGTGCAACAAAGTCCTTTGCTGGAAACAGCGCAGACAATCTATGAGCGTTTTTTACAACGGGCGGTTCAATGATTCAGAACCCTGAGGTTAAATCCAAATAATACCATAAACCGCGAATTACACGAATGAAACCAAAAACTATCTACAAAATCACGAATAAACACCGGGAAAAAATTTCATCCAGATTTAATCCAGGGTATATTATTAATTTTATTTGGATTAATTCGTGGTCTAATGAATAATCTGGGTTAAACACGGATAGGCTGGCATGCATCTGGACGAAACATTTCAGGAAGTGCAGGAGAAGTCGTCTCGCGGCATTAAGTGGGTGGGCATTGCCGAGTTATTTATCCGGATTGTGCAGTTTGGAACGTCCATTGCGCTGGCTCGCCTGTTATTTCCACAAGATTTTGGTTTAATGAGCATCGTTCTGGTCTTTCTGCAAATGGCGTATGTGATTTTTGATTTTGGATTTAGCTCGGCATTGATCCAGAAAAAAACAATTACCCGCCAGCATATGACCACCACCTTCAGCACCTATCTGGTTTCGGCGTTTTTATTCACGATATTGATTGTTTTGCTGGCCCGGCGCATTGCCGATTTTTTTGGCCACCCCGTTCTGGCGGGCATGTTGAAAACCCTGACGGTGATTTTCTTTCTCTACAGCCTGAGTGCCCTGCCCAAAATTCAACTCATGCGGGAATTGAAATTCAAACAATTGAGTCGCTTTCAGATTATTTCCGTTGCCGTGTATAGCCTGACGGCAATTTACTTTGCCTGGAAGGGGTACGGTGCCTGGTGCTTTGTTTTTGGAAGCCTGGCGGAACAGTTGACCATCACCGCGTTATTGTTCTGGTACACCCGCTGGCGGCCGGGGATTCAATGGCAATGGCCCATTTTTAAGGAGTTGCTCAATTTTGGGGGAAACGTGCTGGGTACCCGCATTGTAGGATATTTAAATGCCAATGCTCCTTATTTCATTATTGGAAAAATCCTGGGTGCCACGCTGCTGGGATTTTATTCCCTGGCCTATCAGCTGATTGATTATCCCGTACAACGCATTACCAAGAATGTGCTAAAAGTCATGTTCCCGGCATTTTCGCGATTGCAGGATGATCCGGTGCACTATCGCCAGCTTTACCTGAGAACCCTGTACTATACCACACTGGTCACTTTTCCCATATTTGCCGGATTGGTGCTGATTGCCCCGGAATTTGTCCGTTTTGTTTACGGGCACAAATGGGAGGCCGCCATTGTTCCGCTGAAAATTCTGGCGGTGGTGGGATTGACGCGCTCGCTCTGGACGACTGCCAGTGTGGTGTTTCTGTCCCGGGGAAAACCGCACATCGAGTTTCGGATTAATCTGGGATTTGCCCTGGTTCTGGTTCCTGCGCTGTTGCTGGCCACGCGGTTCAGCATCAAGGGAGTGGCGCTGGCTCTGGCAACGGTGTTGCTGGCCTTTTACGGCATTGCTTTAATCAACGCCATGCGCATTGTGGACATTACCCCGGGAGATGTCTGGAACGCGCTTCGGATTCCCGTACAGGGAATTGTCGGTTTTACCGTGCTGGGATTTATCCTGAAACATTTCCTGATCCATCGGTGGACGGATGCAGCCATCCTGGCCTTTTTGATTGGTATCAGCATGATCACTTATGGGTTGCTGGTTTATCGTAGCGATCGGCAGATTGTAAGCAAACTCATTCGGTTTATTGGACAATGAAAAAGTCGGCTTCCTACTATCCGGTGGTCATCGTGGGTGCCGGGCCAGCTGGCTCGGCTGCGGCCATCTACTTTTCTCGAAAGGGAATTCAGCCACTGCTGGTGGACAAGGCGCGATTTCCGCGGGACAAAATTTGTGGCGATGGCATTCCCCTGAAAACGTTTCAGCTGCTCACCGATCTGGGATTTGATGAACAGCAGCTCTTTGCCAATGGGTTTAAAATTCACCAGTTGCGGGTGTATTCCCCCGATTACCATGTGGCGGTGTTTGGGGGATTAAAACCGGATGCCAGTACCAAGTCCGGCTGCATTCCCCGATTGATTTTTGATCATGCATTGTTCGAAAAAGCCGCCGAAGCGGCATGCGAGACGCTTACCCAGCACAAGCTGGAATCCATGTCCCGACAGAATGGTCGCTGGTTACTGGAACTTCGAGACTTGCGCACGAACGATCGGGTGCCCATCGAAACCGATCTGCTCATCGGCGCGGATGGGGGCAAATCGCGAGTGGCCCGCTTATCGGGTTTGCTCACCCCCACGGACGCACATCGTTTTGATGGCCTGCGGGTGTATTATGAAGGAAAGCGATTCGATCCCGCCGTTCATTTATTTTATGACAGGAAGACGTTGCCCGGCTATTTGTGGATTTTCCCCGTTTCCGAAACGCGCGCCAATGTGGGCATCATGATGGACAAAAGCTGCAAGCAACGTTACGGCAAAACCATCCGGCAAATTTTTGAAGAGGTACTGCAGGAAAATCCCCGCGTACGGGAAGTGCTGGAGGGTGCTCGTCCGGTGGATCGGATTCGGGGAGCTCCCCTGCCGCTGGGTACGTTACCGGGACGCCGCGTTGCCGATGGACTGATCTTGATTGGCGACGCGGCGGCATTCATCAACCCGGTTACCGGTGGAGGCATTTATTACGCCATTTTAAGTGCCAAATTTGCCGCGGAGTTTGGTGTCCGGGCATTGCAAAAAGGCGATACTTCCTGGAAAGCGCTGTTGCCCTATGAAGAGTGGTGGCGCCGGACTATCCTTCCGGGATTCATCTATTCCGGATGGTTAAAGAACAAGTTCAAGTCCGAAAAGTTTACCCGGTGGTTCCTGCGTAAGGTCAGCGAAAACCGAATTTTTGCCAACTTTTTTATCGCCGTGTATGGCCGGCCACTGCCCCGATACACATTCATTAACCCGTTGTTCTGGTTAAAAATTTTTCTCTTGCGCCGTTAAAAATTTCGATTTATTAATAAAGTGAAATTGGATAAACGTCACTTTTTTACGGGGGGAGAGGTATTATTTTTCAAGGCAAAAAATCAAGTGGGGGAGATATTGAAGAGGGATAAGTTCTTCTGGTTGTTGTTCATCTTGTTGCCCGCCAGCCTGTGGTCACAAATCACCTGGACAAAAACCATTATCACGGACACGCTAACTGGTGCGAAAAAGCACGCCGTTGTGGATCTGGATAACGATGGGGATTACGACATCGTGGTGACGCTCAATCCCGAAGGAGCCGGTGCGGAGGATCCTTCCCGGGTGAACGTGACCACGTTCATCAATAATGGGAACGAAGTGTTCACCGCAGTGGATGTGGACTTTGAGATGTTTGGTGCCCGGGGATTAGCGGTCGGCGATTTAAACGGCGATGGATATCCCGATATTGTGGCCGGAAATGCGGCCAGCACGTCGCCGGCCTGGTTTGAGAATGACCAGACACCCGGAGATGGTGGCTGGGTAAAGCGCCTGCTGGGCGGCTACGGATTTAACACGTACGAAATTCAGGTAAAGGATCTGGATCAGGATGGCGATCTGGACATCATCGATGGTATGGGCGATGATGCCAGTGGCGGCACCCTGGTTACCGATTCCCTGCGCTGGTTTGAAAATAATGGGGCGAATCCGCCCGCGTTTACCGCGCGATTGATCGCCACCTATTCCACCCCCATTGCCATTTTTATCGAAGATTTTGATGGGGACAATGACTGGGATGTGGTGGCGGGTCAGTGGGTCAATTTAAACGCCACGCCCAGCACCGATGACGATGTGCGCTGGTGGGCGCAAAATGCCGGTAGCTGGACGCAACAGCAGATCATCGAACAGACCTATGGGGCCAACGGCTTCCATGCGGTGGATCTGGACAGGGATAATGATATCGACATTGTGGGGGCAGGGTACAAAGCCCAGTCCATCGATTGGTGGGCCAATGATGGCACCGGTACCTTTGGCACAAAAACGGTGATCAAAAGCAATTTTACCTATACCCGCGATGTATTTGTGGTGGATGTGGATGGCGATACGGATCTGGACATTGTGGCCTGTGCGGACAACGATAATACCGTCAGCTGGTTTGAAAACGACGGCAGTTTGAACTTCACGGAGCATGTCATCACTACCACTTTTACTTATGCTTATTTTGTAACGGCGGCAGACATGGATGGCGACGGGGATGTGGATATTATTGGAACCGCGCAGGATGCCTGGCAGCTGGCCTGGTGGGCGAACGATCAGGATGACAATCAATACATCGCCGCCGGCGATCAACCACCAACCAGTTTCTGGAACGGTAAAGTCGTCATCGATTTTGTGAGCGGCGATGCCGGAAATGTGTCCGTATTTTACAACCACAATGAAAATGCCAATCGCAATAAACTGGCCACCGGTGTCGACCACATTGCCGTTAGCGGTTTTTACACCATTAAAACGGACAAGTCCACCTATCAGTGCGATATCACCTTCAGCTACGACGGCATTTCCGAATGGTCTGCCATTGATAACGAACAGGCCCTGATCATCTGTGCCTGGGATGAAACCAACCAGCAGTGGTATAAGGTGGGAACCAGCCAGACCGTGGATGATGTTAACAACACCATCCTGGTTACCGGTTTGACCAGCGAACTGAAGCGCTATTCTAAATTTACGCTCGGCTCCAGCACCCCGGATAATCCGTTACCGGTGCAACTGGTGTCCTTTACCGCCACTTCCACGGATGAGGGAATTGAGCTCACCTGGGAGACGCAAAGCGAGCTGAATAATCTGGGATTTGAATTATGGCGCAAGAGCGATTGGGATACGACCTTTCAACGAATTGCTTCTTACGAATGGGAAGACGCTCTGGTCGGACTGGGCAATTCCAATCTGGGTAAAGTATATCGGTACCTGGATCGTCGGGTGGAACCGGGGATGACCTACGTGTACAAATTGTACGATGTGGATCTATCAGGTCGCCGCTATGAGCAAAAGACCGTGTTGGCAACCTTTACCGTGGGCGATCTGGTCAAAGTGCGCGGATTGGGCATTCCCCGCACGCTGGTTTTGGGACAAAACTACCCCAACCCGTTTAATCATCGCACGGTGATTGAATTCGGTGTGCCCAAAAATGCGGACGGAGGGACGTCCCGGGTGAACGTACAGATTTTTGATATGCTGGGGCGCCCGATTCGCACGCTGTTTCAGGGGAATCTGGTGGCCGGGAATTATTTAACCACCTGGGATGGTCGGGACGAATCGGGACGTATGGTGGCCAGTGGGAATTATATTTACGTGCTCAAAGTCAATAATCGTTTTGTCAGCAAACGCCTGACGTTGTTGCGCTGATCCTTTCCATAACATACTGCCTGGTGAGGAAGCGGTGGTCAGAGCTGGCCACCGCTTTTTTTATCCCAAATAATGCGTTAAACCGCGAATTGCGCGAATGAAACCGGAAGATATCTCCAAAATCATGAATAAACCCTGGAACACATTTTCATCCAGATATCCCAGATGGATTTTATTATTTTTTATTCGTTTTAATTCGTGTAATTCGTAGGCCAATGCATCATCTGGGTGTATTGGCGATAGCGACCTGGCGGGTGGAGTTTTCAAAAAAAATTTTCCTTTACCCGCATTATTTGATCACATTTATTTTATTTAATGCAGGTTTATTATTGAAGATAATGAATTTAGGAATTCGGCGGAAGTGCCGAACATGAGGTAAGTACAGGGATGGTGTAAAAAGGAGACAGGCTGTGGGGACATATGACGTTGTAATCATCGGGGCGGGTGTAGCCGGCTCCGTCCTGGCCCGTTTACTGGCAAAGCAGGGCGCTTCGGTGCTACTGGTCGAAAAGGATGAATATTCCGGGAAAACAACCGCGTGTGGTGGATTGCTGGACAAGCCCTATTTCGACCGCTATGTGGACAATCCCGGAGTCATGGAACAACACATTACCCGAAACGTGTTCCGCATGCCCTGGGGTGAAGTGTGTTTTGAATGCGATCAGGTTACCGTAAAGCGCCGGGTATTTGACCGCCATCTGGCGGAAAGCGCCGCCCTGGAAGGGGCCCGCCTGGTGAATTTTACCCGTGCACTGGGATATCGGGTAAAGGGGAGTGGCCAGGTGGAGGTGGAACTTCTGGATCGCGCATCCCGCGAGCGCTACCGGGTTCAGGCCCGGATCGTGGCCTTTGCCGATGGCCCTCATACGCTGGGTCGGCATAATCCCCGTTTTCAGCATGATCACAACCGGCCTTTCTGGGCGTATGCTTATGCTTACGAGGTGGAGGGCGTTCCCTTCGATCCTCAGGAAATGCGGGTGTATCTGGATCCCCGGCTGGCGCCCTGGGGCTATGGCTGGATCTTTCCCAATCGTGAGGACGCCAATATTGGAGTGGGTACCATTCAGGCAGAGATCGATCGGGGGTTAAAAGTCAAAGAAAAACTTTTTTATTTTATTGAGGAATATGAGCAGACGGCTTCGCTGCTCAGGGATCGGAAGATCCTGGACAAAAAAGGTGGCTTTATTCCCATGAAATTAATTCGCCACTTTTCGGACGACTCTCAGGTCATCCTTGGTGATGCGGCGGGAATGGTCAGCCCGCTCTTCGGGGCCGGCATCGATTACGCCATCGATGCTGCGGAAGTCTGTGCACCGGTGTTGCTGGAAAGTCTGGCCCGAAAGGACTATTCCGAACAGTTTCTGAAGCGCTACGATCAGGCGCTGGAAGAGCGTTTGCTGAAAGATCTGCGTAAACAGATCCTCATCTCACGCATCATTATCCACAGCCTGAAGTTGGGGCAGTCATTTCCCATTAAACTGCTGGCTGTGATCGCGTTTGGTGCCAAGTACAACCGGTGGGACAAAATAAAAATTCTGACGCATCCCGTTCTGGGGGAACCCCATGCGCGGCGGGCAGACAACGAAGTGCTGTTAACGCACAAGTGATCCCGATGGAGAAACGTTTCAAGAAGAGCGCAGCATGAATCCCACATTAAAGAAAATACAATTATTGTCCAAATTGCCGGCATTTCATGCCTTTCGAATACTGGGCAAACCTTCCCTGTTTCCGGTAAACATCACCATCAGTTTGCTGTATGCCTGCAACTCGCGGTGTATGACCTGCAATATTTATTTGAAGAAGGTCAAACGATTCACCCCGGAAGAATACGAGAAACTTTTCCGCAATCTGGGAAAGGCCCCTTACTGGTTCACCTTTAGCGGAGGGGAGCCATTTTTGCGGAAGGACATTGCAGAGATTGTAAAACTGGCTTATCGCTATTGTGAGCCCGGCATCATCAATATTCCAACCAATGGAAGTTTGCCTCAGCTGGTGGGGACTCAGGTAGAAGACATTTTAAAAAATTGCCCCCGTTCCGAGGTAATCATAAACCTTTCGCTGGATCAGCTGGGTGAGAAACACGATCGTATCCGCGGGTTGAAGGATAATTTTAAAAAGGCAATGGAAACTTATCGGATCCTGAAGGAGCTGAAGCGCTATCCCAATTTGACCATCGGGATTCATACGGTAATTTCGAATTTCAATGTGGATGAATTCCGGGAAATTTATGACGGCCTCATTCAGCTGGAACCCGATTCTTACATTACCGAAATTGCCGAGCAGCGGGTCGAGCTGGGAACGATGGGGGAGCCCATTACACCCGATCTGGAGCGATATTCTCGCGCCATCGATTACCTGCGTTCTCGAATGCGGGAGCGGAAAATGAACGGGGTTGCTCAGATCGCGCAGGCCTTTCGTTACGAATATTATCAGCTGGTGAAGCAAATTTTAAGTCAGCAAACCCAGGTCATCCCCTGTTTTGCGGGAATCATGTCGGCTCAGATTTCGCCGGATGGGGAAGTGTGGCCCTGTTGTATCCGGGCGGATTCCATGGGCAATTTACGCGATCATGATTACGATTTTAAGAAGGTCTGGACAAGTGGACAGGCGAAAAAGATCCGTCGCAGCATTCGCAACAAAGAATGTCACTGTCCCCTGGCAAACGCCAGCTACACCAACATGCTGGCCTCTCCCCGAACTCTGATCAAAGTGGCCCGCCATCTGGTGAATGGGTTACAGGAAGATTGAGGACGCCACCCCAACGTGGCAACTCCATCCCACCCTTAACCCAAATGATGCAGGTAACCGCGAATCCCGCGAATGAAACTAAAACATGTCCACAAAATAACGAATAAACCCCGTAACAAATTTTCATTCAGATCTAATCTAATCCAATCCAATCCAATGTATCTGATTATTTTTATCCCAGATTAAGCAATAGCCTACGAATTACACGAATTAATACAAATAAAACCAATAAAATACATTGGATTGTGTCTGGATGAAAATGTTTCCCGGGATATATTCGCTATTTTGTTGATATGATTCGAATTCATTCGTGTGATTCGTGGTTTAAAACATTATTTGGGTTTATTTGTGTTAATTCGTGTAATTCGTGGTTCTAATATATAATCTGGGTTTATGAGGAATCGTTGGGGATTACTTTCGGATTTTCAGCATCAGCAGGATGCCGCCAATGCCAAAAACAATGTTCCCGATCCAGGCCGCCAGCCAGGGAGACAATTCGCCCTTGTGCCCCAGCACCTGACCGGAGCGCAGGAAAAGGAAATAGATGAAGCTGATCAACAGCGCCAGGGCAAACCCAAGGGCCGGGCCACTGCGCCGTTTCCGCGAAGCCAGGGGGGCCCCAAACAGAACAATAATGAAGTTCGCAAACGGATAGGAAATCTTCATGTACAGATCCACCAACCATTTGCGGGCATCCGCACCCAGCTCCAGCATCCGATCCACAAATCGTTTCAGTTCCGTGTAATTCATTTCTTCCGGTTTTAATTCCAGCTCCTTGAGGTCGTCCGGGTGGATCTGAGAATGGGCGTAGGCCAGAGAATCCCGGTGCTGAACGATCTCGCCCTCCTCTGTAAATTGCCGCAGGGTCACATCCTGCAGCATCCACCCCCCGCGCTGGTCATCCCAGATCATTTTTCGGGCATCCCAGCGTTGAACAATCCGGTTGCCATCCGTCCACACAATATGAACCTGCAATGCCTGCTTGCGGGCCCCATCGTAGACCTTTATAAAAACCTGTCGCTGATCGCTGTCCTGAATGGCAATCTGTTCCCGTTTGCGGATCATGTGGCGGGTTTCTTTTTTGATTTCAAAGCGCCACAGGTCTAATCGCGCCCGGTTGGATTTGGGCACCACCGTTTCTCCCGCTATGCCAGAAAGCAAACTGATCAGGAAAGCCAGCATCAGCAGGGGAGCAACGATGCGGTACAGACTAATCCCCGCAGATTGGCAGGCAATGATCTCGTTGTATTGTGCCATGGAACCGATGGAGAATAAGCTGCTCAGCAGCATGTTAACCGGTAGAGTTAAAATGATAATGAAGGGGATGTAGTAAATGTAGTAGATGATCACATTCGGCAGACTGGCGCGGTACATCAGGAATTTGTCCAGGTTTTCAATCAGATCCACGATGATAAAAATGACGATGAACGCCAGTGTGGTGAAAAACAGCACCACCAGAAATTTACGAATGATGTATCGATCCAGCAATTTCATGGTGTGGTTTCTTCTTCTCCCTTAAGAAACAGTTGCAGTGCTTTCGGTAAACGTTCCCATTGAATGAAGGTGGTTTCCTTCACCGTTTTGTAGGTCAGGTAAATCCCGGCCAGTCCCACCAGAATGTTCGGCAACCACATGGCCAGAAACGGGGACAGTAATTTCCGATCGGCCAGCTCCTCTCCACCAATCAAGCACACCCAGTACAGCAGGAAAAATCCAATACTAAAGGTCATCCCGATACCCAGACTCCCCTTACGCGCCCGAATCCCCAATGGTGCACCAATCAATATAAAGACAATGCTGGCGAAGGGGATGGAGAATTTTTTGTGAATTTCCACCTGGTACTTGTAGATTTGTTTTTTGAAAAAATCGATGTTATTGGTGTGGGAAATGATTTGTTGCCGGGTGCCCTGGGTTTTGCTCTGGGCGATGGAAATACCGTAGCGGAGTTTGCGTTTCATTCCGGGGGGTAAGGGGCGATCGCTGCTATGGGTGTCCAGTTGCAGTGTCTGCGGTGCCGGCAGGTAGTTGTCCTTGTATTCCTGGATGATTTGGATTTCCTTTTCAATGGATTTCCGGTACTCCCGGATGCGTTCCCGCATCATGGCGATGGTCATTTCCCGATCGCCCCGCCAGCTGTCTTCCGATCGTTTAAAGATCAGTTCCGGGGCGGGAATATGAATCACGTTGCGGGTGAACGTCAATCGGCGGTATTCGGAAAATTTGCGGGTGTCGATTTCGTGAATCTCCCCATCAAATAAGGTAAACACCAGCAATGCCCGCTTTTTGTCGAAATAAAGGTAGCCATAATCGGCGATGACCGTACGCTGCAGGTTGCGCTCCGCCAGCTCGAAGATGGTAATCTGCCGCAGTTTATCCAGCTGGGAGTAGTCGCTGAATTCCGGGCCCAGGATGTTGCTTTTGTCCACCAGTCGCTTGCCAATGGAACGTTCGATATCCTGCACCAGGATCTGGAAATTGTTCATGGCCAGATAAATACCTTCTTCCAGCTGGAGGGTGGGCTTTTTCCGGGAAATGCTTTGATACAGCAGGCGCGCCCGATGATTGAATTCCGGCAAGACCCGATCGTTGTACCAGGTCATGATCAGCGTTAGCACCACGGCGGCCAGCAGGGCGGGACGAATGCTACGATACAAATTAATGCCCGAGGTTTTTAAAATGATGATTTCGTTATCCGCAGCCAGGCGACCGAAGGCCATCAGCGATGCCACCAGTACCGCCATGGGAACGGCCAGTGCCAGCATCCAGGCCAGATTCAGGTAAACAAATTCGATAATTGTGGAAATCGGCAACCCCTTCCCGAAGATCTTGCCGATGTACTGCACAATGAATTTGGTAATGAATACGAACATGATCACCGAGAGGGAGAAAAAGAAGGGGCCGATATGCTCTTTAATGATATATCGTGTCAGTATGTTCATGGATTTCGCCAGTTTAAGATTTTAAGTTTAATGGACGACTATGCCCTAATCAAGGGAAAAGAAATTGGATGCGGGAATCGACAAGTATTCCATTGCTTTTCGCGAAAACTTTTACTATTATCCCAATGAAAAACAAAAAGATATGTCCCGATGAAAGATCGCCTGATCCGCATTCTTCGCCAGCTGGATAGCTACATGGGGCGTTATCCGGTCTATTTGTATTTGATCGATGCGGAATACCGCCTGCTGTGGAGCAATCAGTTCCTGGAGGAAAAGTTGCCCCATTTCGATGGAAGTCGACCGTTTTGCTACCAGGCTCTCTGGAATCGGGAACATCCCTGTGACGATTGCCTGCTGGTTCAGGATCTGGAAAGGCAGAAGGTGATCAAGAACGTGCTGCAGCGATCGTTACAGCCAGAGCAGGACGATCGATACCTGGAATTTTTAACATTGCCCATTTTTGAAGGCCAGGATCAACCACGAGGCTATTTGCGCATTGGGGTGGACATCACCCAGAGCGAAAAGGAACGGCTGGCTCTGCAAACGCAGGAACGCCTGTTTGCTTCCATCATCGATTCCTCTGCCGATGCCATCATCTTTCTGGACAACAATGATCGCGTGCTGGAGTGGAACCGGGGCGCGGAAGACCTGTTCGGCTACAGTGCCGAAGAAATGATCGGGCAATCCATCCTGAAGATCATTCCCCAGGAGCTCATGGAAATTGGCGAACTCTATTACATTCGTAAGGAGTTGCAAACCCGTGGCTATTTAAAGAAATACGAAACCCAGCGGTTGAAGAAGGACGGGGAATTGATCTACGTGGATATCACCAGCACGCGCATACTGGACAGCGAAGGCCATCCTATCGGCCGATCGGAAATCATAAAGGACATTACCTCTCGCAAAGAACTGGAATTTGAGCTTCGGCGTACGGTGCTGGAATTGTCCAAACTGAATGAACTGAACGAATTGCTCTATCGAACATACGAGCCCCGTGAAATTTTCGAAAATATTTTGATTGCGATTACTTCCGGAGAAGGATTGCGGTTTAATCGAGCGATTATCCTGCTACGGGACAAAAAAACCAACATGCTGAAAGGATATCTGGGGGTGGGGCCATCGGACGAGGAAGAAGCACAGGCCATCTGGGCAGAATTGCAGGATCACTACCGCTCGTTGCAGGAAGTGGTCTCTATCTATCGGGAAAAGATGGGACAGCGGGAATATCAGGTGCATCGCATCGTTCAGCAGCTTCAGGTGCCCATCGAAAAGAAGAAGCATTTACTGGTACGGGCCCTGGAATCCCGGCAGGTGTACCAGGTTCAGGAAGGGGAAGTCATCAGTGGCCACCTTTATGATATCCACATCAACGGGCGCAGTTTGATGGATATTCTGGGAACCGATAGTTTTGTGGTGGTGCCGCTGTTTTCCAAGCAGGAGGGACTGGGGGTCATCATTGCGGACAATTGCATTACCAATCGGGATATTGCCAGCGAGGACATCGAGAGTTTGAAGGTGTTTGCCCACCAGGCCAGTCTGGCCATCGAGAATGCGCGGCTGTACCAGTCGCTGCAGGATCGGATTCGGGAACTCCAGGACGCCTATCAGCGGCTGGAAGAGAATCAACAGAAATTGTTGCGCGCCGAGCGGCTGGCCGCCCTGGGCGAAATGGCCGCCAAGGTTGCCCACGAGATCCGCAATCCCCTGGTGTCGATCGGCGGGTTTGCCAATTTGATTACCCGCCGGGCACCGGAGAACACCGATATCCGCAAATTCGCGGTGATCATCAAGGAACAGGTGCTGAATCTGGAAAATATTTTGAACAACATCCTGAATATTTCCCGGCCTCCCCGATCCGACAAAAAGCTAATCGACGTCAACCGCATTATTCACCAGGTGGCCTCGGTGATGGGCGGTGCCATTGAACACCGCGGAATCCGCCTGGCACTGAATTTGAATTGCTTCAGTGGAAAGGTATATGGAGATGAGAAACTGCTTTACCATGCATTGCTGAATTTGTTTAAAAATGCCATCGAGGCGTTTGAGGATCTGGACAGACCGGGAAATATTACCGTTCAGACCCATTGCGACAACAATAATGTGATGATTGAGGTGTGTGACAACGGTCGCGGGATTGATCCCGCCATTCTGGAAAAGATCTTTCAGCCGTTTTTTACCACCAAGTCCAGCGGCACCGGTCTGGGACTTTCGATCGTGAAACAGATTGTGGAATCCCATGGCGGTGAAGTGGTCGTGGATAGCCGTCCGGGAGAGGGAAGCTGCTTTCGATTGGTTTTTCCCAATCGAAGACAGGCACCGGAGGAAAGCTCGGAAATGGGCAATTAAGGCCGGTTTACGGGACGGGCTGATGGAGTTTGATGGTCAGGGATGGAAAGTGAAAGAGAAGTCGTAAAACGCCTAACCGAAGAGGAGCAGGCCATGAAGAAAATTTTGATCGTTGAGGATGATGAACCCCAACAGATTTTGTACGAAACCGAATTGACCGAATTGGGCTATCAGGTCATCATTGCGGGTAACGGAGACGAAGCCATCACTCAGGTAAAAGAACATCAACCGGATTTGATTATCCTGGATTTGATGATTCCCAAAAAACATGGCCTGGAAGCATTACGAGAATTTTTAACCATCAATCCCAACATTCCGGTGATCATTCACACCGCTTATTCGCATTACAAGGATGATTTCATGAGCTGGGCAGCCGAAGAGTATGTGGTGAAGTCATCCGATTTGACCGAATTAAAGAAGGCGATTCAGCGGGTGTTGTCACGCAAGGTGCGGGAAGAGTAGCCTGAGGGGATCCCTCGGATGCATGGCTTTGTTGGCAATGCGGAACGGGGCCTCTCCATATTGGGCGACGAAATTGTTTACGGTGTGGGTCGAATTTTTCGTTCCGGATGATGCATGGGCCAGCGGTTGGATGCGTGTCCAATCGCATGATTTTTTCCGGGATCGGTTTTCAGGTCTGAGATCGTTGCATCATTAGCGTTTATCCCAAATTCTGCTTCAGACCGCGAATCACGCGAATGAATTCAAACAATATTTACAAAATCGCGAATAAACCCAAATAATGCGTTAAACCACGAATCACGCGAATGAATTCGAGAAAAATCAACAAAAACGCGATTAAACCCTGGAACACATTTTCATCCAGACACAATCCAATGTATTTTATTGGTTTTATTGGTGTGAATTCGTGTCATTCGTAGGCTTTTGCTTAATCTGGGTTTATTTCTCCACCCGACTGTTGATTTTTTTATTTCCGTGGGGTATATTGCAGGCGCTTCTGGGTCTCTGACATCGACGGTTCCTTATACCAGTGTCGGGAAGCGCGGTGAGAATCCGCCACTGCCCCGCAACTGTGATGGGGGACGAAAGCTCAACAGCCACTGTGGCGTTCAGCGCCATGGGAAGGCGAGCGAGTAGGATGATCCCTAAGTCAGGAGACCGGCTGGTATAACAAACCCGATAAGCCTTCGCGGGAAGGTTGGGTTTGGCGAAGATTCGAAAACGAGGGTTCCCGATGGGAACCTGCGCGTTCAGTGAACATTTGCCCCAATCTTTCTTCCGTGAAGGTTGGGGCTTTTTTATTGCCAGAAAAACAGGGTCATTGGAGTCAATCGTATGAAACCAGATGGAACAATCATGAAACACCGCTTTCTGAAATATGTGCTGATACTGCTGTTTTCTTTCGGAAGCGGAATGGGGCAGGATAACATTCGCATCACCGGTATGGTGCTGGATGCGCGCACCGGTGTGGGACTGGAGGGTGCCTGGGTGGGAATTGTTGGCACCGGGTTCCAGAGCTATACTGACTCCCGCGGGCACTTCTATTTCGAAAACATTCCTCCAGGAGAATACACCCTGGTGGCCAATTACCTGGGATATCGCAAGCGGGAAATTTCGGGCGTGGTGGTCTACGAAGATCATCCCATCGTGGTCACCTTCCGCTTGCAGGAAGCGCCCCTGACCCTGGCACCCATTCAGGTAGAGGCCACGGCATTGCCGGCAGAAGGGCTCCCAACACCGGGAACGCTGGTCTTGTCCGAAGAAGAGATTCGCCTTTACCGGGAAATGGGCATTGCCACCCTGTTGAATCAATTGCCGGGCATTCAGGTGGAAAGTTCCGGCGGCGTGGGCCAGCGACAGCAGATTCGCATCCACGGTAGCCGCGCCAATCAGGTGCTGGTTTTGCTGGACGGGCAGCGCCTCAATCATCCCCAGACGGGAGAGGTCGACCTGTCCGTCATCCCCCTGGATCAGGTGGTGCGCGTGGAATACATTCCCCAGGGCAATACGGCATTGTACGGGGGACAGGCCCTGGGGGGCATCATCGCCTTTTACACCCGGCGAACGGTATCCCGCACCTATCTACGTGCCAGGACGGGGGGAGGCAGTTTTCGCACCATGCAGGGACAGGCCAGCCTGGGCATTCCCCTGCGGCGATTCAGCCTATTGGGGGATTATATGCAATTGTATTCCGCACAGAATTATCCCTATGGATATCGGGGCAAAACCTATGTTCGGGAAAATGCCTGGGTTCGGCAAAATCGATTGTTTTCCAAAATCAGCTATGCCGGTTCGAAATTGCAGGTGAATTTTTTTGGTCAGTGGCAACGGTTTAGACGGGGACTCCCCTCGGCCTATTTCAACGAGTTGAAACATTTTAATGCCCACGCGGCGGAGGACTGGTTGACCTTTCAGTTGCAGGGCCGTTGGATGTATTCCAGTCAGGCGTATGTCGAAGCGCGACTGAGTACGCACCAACTGGATCAGCTTTTTAATAATGAGAAAGACCCTTCTCCATTTACCCGGTATCATACCCGGCAGCGAAATACCACCCGCGAAGCGGAGCTCTGGCATCGCTGGGTACCGGGGAAAATGCTGGAAACGCGCGTCGGGCTGTATTTTTTGCAGGAGCAACTGGATCATGAGAACATCCTGTATCCACGTTACAGTCTGGGGAAAAAAACCCGCCAGGCTACGGCAGCATACGAACATGTTCAATTCTCTGTGGAGAAGATTCCTTTGTTGAAATGGTTCCAGATTCGCCATGCAGGACGGCTGGAGCGCTATTTTGATCGATCACCGGAATTCTTCCCCTATCTGGCCTTTGTAGCCGTTCCGGCCAGATTCCCTAATCTGACCTTTTCTCTGGGATGGCAAAAGGCCATTCGCTACCCGGATTTTAACAGCCTTTTCTGGAAGGGGGATGCTCGCGCGCGGGGCAATCCCGATTTAAATCCCGAACGAAAAACCGGGTGGGATGTTGGCATCCGATTCCAGCAAGGGACGACGTTTGCGTCTCTAACCTACTATCGTTCTACCATTCAGGATTTGATTTACTGGCACCGGGGGGTGAATGGCATATGGGAGCCCCGTAATTTACGCAGCGCCTCCAAAGAAGGGGTGGATGTGCTCATTAAGCAGCCGCTGTTTCAGCGCAAGATAACCGTTCAGCTTGCCTACAGCTGGGTGCAGGCAAAAAACCTGACCCGAGAACCCAATATCTATGGAAAACGCATCATTTTCATTCCACCCCACACGCTGCAGGCCAATCTACAACTGCGTCTGGGCATGTTTTCCGGTTTAATTTTATTTCGCTACGTGGATCGCCGGGAAACGGTCCACGCCAATTCCCGCGGTACCCAGCTGGCTCCCTACCGAATCTGGGACGTTCAGCTGGGGGTTAGCCGAACGATATCCCGTTTTCGTCTGGACTTTTCGGTAATGGGGAAAAACCTGCTGGGAGAAGATTATCAGCTGATTTTCGGATTCCCCATGCCCCGTCGGGCGGTTTATGCCCAATTAAAAGTATACTGGAATGTTTTTAACCCATAACAGGAGGAAGCTTATGAAGCGCTTATTTACGATCGGTTTATGGATGTTGATGTTTTATGCATTGGCCCCGGCCCAATCCCGAAGTGTGTATGTGGTAAACACGCTGGGGAAAAATGTGTCCTGGATTGATCTGGACAATGGAACGGTGGTTAAGGATGCGGCAACAGCCGGATTGTATGCCAATCAGATCGTCCTGAAGGGCGACAGGGGATACATTGTGAATTCCGGTGATAATGAAATTCAGGTGATCCGTTTGAGTGATTTTACCACGCTGCAGCGTATCGATCTGGGAAGTGGCACCAATCCCTACGCCATGGATTTTGTGAACGATTCCGTGGCGGCGGTTTCCTTGTTATTAACCAATGAAGTGGCACTGGTGAATGTGCGAAATGGCGCCATCCTGTCCAGAATAACCGTGGGTACTGGCCCGCAGGGGGTAAAGTATGCAGCGGGCAAATTGTACGTCGCCAATTCCGGTTATAATGGACAGGGATACGATCCAGGAACGGTATCTGTTATTGACGTGGCGCAGCGGACGGTCATCCACACCATATCCGTGAGTATCAACCCTCAGCAGATTGATGCCGATGTCCAGGGATTCATTTATGTTGTTTGTACCGGAAATTATGCCGATATCACCGGAAAGTTGGAAATCATCAATGGGCAGGCGGACACCGTGGTAAAGACCATTGATATGGGCACCGCGGTAACAAATGTATTCTTGAACAACAACAGGGCATTCATCAGTACCTATGGATATGGCGTTTTTATATACGATCTGGTGGGCGACTCCCTGATGAACCAGACGCTTCCCGGGGGGCCAGCCATCGGGTTTGACGCCCAGTCGAATATTTATATTGCCGATTTCAATAAAGATTCGGTGTTTGTGTTTGCCGCAGATTTTACGCCCCTGTCCGCTTATGAAGTCGGGGACGGGCCGATTTCGCTGGCCGTGAGTGATCCCGCTTTTACCGCTATTGCAGAGAAACACGACCGTCAACTGCCAGAACAATTTGTTCTATATCAGAATTATCCCAATCCATTCAATCCGCAAACCACCATTGCATTTGTCACCCCGACCCGGGCACCGGTTTATCTGGAAGTGTTAAACCTGCTGGGGCAAACCGTTCGGGTATTGGTGAACGGTGTATTGCCGGCCGGAAACCACCAGGTGGTCTGGGATGGTCGCGATGCGCAATTGAATCCGGTGCCTTCGGGCATTTATTTCTACCGCCTCCGTATTGATGGACAGAGCCAGGTGCGAAAAATGCATCTGCTGCGCTGAGCATGCGGTGGAGGGGTTCGAGGGGAATTCATCCCGCACTACCGGTAACCTACCGGGAGTGCGGGGTTTTTATGGGTTCACCTTTGTTCATAAATAGTCAGCTTTCGCCCTCCTTCAAAAGGGAAGAGCGTGTCCCCATTTTATATCCATATTTTAAGGAAAAGTACCTTCGGCCTCTGGCTCGATCACTTCTCGTCAATCACCAATTTCACAAAAAGTGAGGACACGCTTTGATCATTCTATTTACATCAACATTGGATCATGCTTTACCGCACCAGCACCATTTTGCGCACCTGCTCAAACTGGCCGGCTTTCAGACGGTAAAAATACACCCCTGCCGGCAGCTGCCGACCGGAGGCATCCCGGCCATCCCATTGCACGGTGTAGCGGCCCGCTGGCTGCTGCCCCTCCACCAGCGTGCGCACCACCTGCCCGAGCGGGTTATACACCTGCAACTTTACCCGGCTGGCCCGGGGCAAGTGATACCGTATGGTGGTGCCGGGGTTGAAGGGGTTGGGGTAGTTGGGGAGTAAATTAAATGCGTCAGGTGCGCCTGTTTGTTCATTTTCAGCAATACCTACAATGCCTACGTTTTCATACCAGGCGATTTTATGATCCTTACTAGACGCCGAGAGCACATCCACATCCCCATCGCCATCCACATCCGTGGCATAGACCGAGCGGGCACCATCCACTGAGTCGCTAATTACATGCTCGGTGAAATTCGCTTGCCCATCATTCTCATACCAGGCAATCTTATCATCCCTTGTTGACGCCGAGAGCACATCCACATCCCCATCGCCATCCACATCCGTGGCATAAACAGAGTAAGCACCATCCGCTGAGTCGCTAATCACATGCTTGGTGAAATTCGCTTGCCCATCATTCTCATACCAGGCGATCTTATCATCCTTATAAGACGCCCATCCACATCCCCATCGCCATCCAGATCGGTGGCATAGACCGAGACGGCACCTCTCGCTGACCTGCTAATCACATGCTCGGTGAAATTCGCCTGCCCATCATTCTCATACCAGGCGATCTTGTCATCCTTATAAGACGCCGAGAGCACATCCACATCCCCGTCGCCATCCAGATCGGTGGCATAAACCGAGCGGGCATCATCCGCTGCTGTGCTGATCACATGCTTGGTGAAATTCGCCTGCCCATCATTCTCATACCAGGCGATCTTATCATCCCCCCAGGACGCCGAGAGCACATCCACATCCCCATCGCCATCCAGATCGGTGGCATAGACCGAGACGGCACCTCTCGCTGACCCGCTAATCACATGCTTGGTGAAATTCGCCTGCCCATCATTCTCATACCAGGCAATCTTACTATCATCCTCGGACGCCGAGAGCACATCATCCACATCCCCATCGCCATCCAGATCGGTGGCATAGACCGAGACGGCACCTCTCGCTGACCTGCTAATCACATGCTCGGTGAAATTCGCTTGCCCATCATTCTCATACCAGGCAATCTTATCATCATACTCGGACGCCGAGAGCACATCCACATCCCCATCCCCATCCACATCCGTGGCAAAGACTGAACTGGCACCAACCGCTGAGCTGCTAATCACATGCTCGGTGAAATTCGCTTGCCCATCATTCTCATACCAGGCAATCTTATTATCATTCCAAGACGCCGAGAGCACATCCACATCCCCATCGCCATCCACATCCGTGGCATAGACCGAGATGGCACCATCCGCTGAGTTGCTAATCACATGCTCGGTGAAATTCGCTTGCCCATCATTCTCATACCAGGCGATCTTATTATCATACCAAGACGCCGAGAGCACATCCACA
>JAADJD010000028.1 GCA_013150955.1 Calditrichota bacterium | reverse complement strand
ATGCTTTGTAGTGACAAATCGCCCATTTTTGGTTTGAGATATCCTGTTGATATTACAAGGCTTAGCAAAATTTTGCTGTCAAACTCGGGATTTAGAATCCAGATTATGCATGAAACCACGAATGACACGAATGAACACTAATAAACCCAGATTATTCATTAGACCACGAATTGCACGAATTAACACAAATAAAACCAATAAAATACATTGGATTGTGTCGGGATGAAAATGTGTTCCAGGGTTTGTTCACGATTTTCTTGATATTTTTAGATTTATTCGCGTGATTCGCGGCTGAATGCATGATTTGGGTTTACTCCTAAAGCCGATTTTCTACCCAGTGGGCGGCCTCCAGCAGATCTCTGGCCACAAAGTCTGGCTGGGTGCGGGAAGCATCCTGTCCGTAAAGGCTATATTCGTTGGCGCCATACCCGGTTAACACCAGAATCGCCGTAAGGTTCAGCCGCTTTCCGGCTTCCACATCGGAATATCGATCCCCAATGATGACGGAACGATCCAGCACAACCGGAAACTCTCGCATGGCCTGTTGGATCATTCCAGGTCGGGGTTTGCGGCAATCGCATTCGACCCGATAGGCTGGCACGGCCGCTTGCGGGTGATGGGGACAATAATAAAAGGCATCCACTTCCACGCCCTGCGCACGGAGCTGCTCCTGTAATCGCTGGTTTACCGCGCCCACCCGGCTTTCGGGAAAAAATCCCCGGGCGACCCCACTCTGGTTGGAAAGCACCAGGATCCAGAAACGGAGTTGGCGGAAAATCCGGAGGGCTTCCACCGCTCCCGGGAGCAACTGCACCTTTTCCGGATCGTCGATATAGCCGATTTCCTCGATGATCGTTCCGTCCCGATCCAGAAAAATCGCCGGCCGGGGGTCTTTCTTTTCCACGGTCATCCCTACTCCGCTCATCTTTCCTTCCGGCACCGGGAGCATTGTCTGGAATATAAAAGGGCCTCCGGCACGAAACGTGCCAGAAGCCCCCACCCTCGTCCTACGCACCCCAGCGTGGACTCTTTATTTCTTTTTCAGGGCTTTTTCGTACAACTTGAGGTACTTTTTTGCAGACACCTGCCAGGAAAAATCGGCCCGCATGCCCGCTTTCTGAATCTTAGTCCAGGTCTTGCGGTCTGGATAAATTGCCAGTGCCCGATCAATGGCTTCCAGCATGGCGGCCGCCGAAAACTCCTTAAACGTAAAGCCGTTTCCCTTCCCCGTTTCCGGATCAAAATCCTTGACCGTATCGGCCAGTCCACCGGTCTCCCGTACAATGGGCACGGTACCATACCGCAGGCTGTACATCTGATTCAATCCACAGGGTTCAAATTTGGAAGGCATTAAAAACATGTCCGCTCCAGCTTCAATCAGGTGGGCCAGACGTTCATCAAACTTAAAATGAACCGCCAGTTTCTTTTTGTACTTGCGTGCAAATTTTTCCAGGGCCTTCTGATACTTCTCTTCACCTGTCCCCAGAATAATCATGTACAGATTCCGCTTCATCAGTTCGTCCATGGCCTCCAGCACCAGCTCAATGCCCTTTTGTTCAATCAATCGGGTCACCATCCCCAGCAGGGGAATGTCCTCGCTAAAGGCAAAACCGTTCTGGTCGCACAACACTTTCTTGTTACCTGACTTCTTCTCCAGCGTTTTACTGTCGTATTTCACCGGAATATACTTATCCGTTTCCGGATTCCAAACCGAATAATCCACTCCGTTCAATATGCCGTACAAATCTTTTTTGCGGGAGGCCAGAATGTTTTCGAAACCAAAGCCGTATTCCGGATCGCTCACGATCTCTTCGGCATATCGTTCGCTAACCGTATTGATCACGTCGGCATAAAGAATGCCTCCTTTCAGGAGGTTCAGTTCCCCCTGGAATTCAAACGGCCCACCGGGAGCAACCAGCTCTTCGGGAATATCCAGCCTGGGAGCAACTTCTAAAGGGAATCGCCCCTGGTAAGACAGGTTGTGCACGGTGAGCACGGTGCGGGTATTCTGGAAAAACTCATCATCCTGGTAATAGGTTTTAAGGTAAAAGGGAATGAGTGCCGTTTGCCATTCGTTGCAGTGGATAATATCCGGCTGCCAGTAAAGCAATTTCAGGGTTTCCAGAACCGCCTTGCTAAAATAGGCGAACCGCTCGGCATTGTCCGGGTAATCCTGGCCGGTTTCGGGATCGGCGTAAATTCCTTTGCGGTCGAACAATTCCGGGATGAAAAGAAAATACACGTGCACTTTGGATTGAGGTAGGAAAGCGGTTTTGCCGCTGGCAATGCGGGTGAGTCCACCCAGCGGGACTTTTACTTCGCGCAATCGAATGACGTCTCTCAAAACAAATTTTCGCTCGTTAATGGGGCGATATTTGGGCATCATCAGCCGAATGTCCTGTTCCAGCTCCTTGAGGGCTACCGGCAGGGCGGAGGCCACATCTCCCAGTCCACCGGTTTTGACAAACGGAGACACTTCCGATGCCACATAGCAGATTTTGAAATTATTCATCCCGATTCCCCTAACATTAAATTATACTACGATTTCCCCAAGATATTTGGCTGCATCTTCCGGACTGGTTGGATTTATGTAAAAACCCGTTCCCCATTCAAAACCGGCGATTCGGGTGAGTTTGGGCATAAATTCGATATGCCAGTGATAATGATCCAGAGGACCTTCCTGCATGGGGGAAGTATGCAGCACAAAATTATATGGTGGATCCTGTAATGCCAGATTGATTTTCTGCAATACAACTTTCAAGGTTAATGCCAGGTGTCGTAATACATCGTCGCTGGAATTTTCGAAATGCGAGGCATGTTGTTTGGGCAATATCCAGGTTTCGAATGGGAACCGCGGCGCAAACGGTTCAATGGCGATGAACTGCTCTTCCTCATAAACCAGTCGGATACCGTCCCTGAGTTCCTGCCGGATGATATCGCAGTAAATACACCGTTCCTTGAACCCGTAATATTTTCCGGCTCCCTCCATCTCTTCGATAACGGTTTTGGGGATAATGGGAGTGGCGATCAACTGGGAATGGCTGTGTTCCAGCGATGCGCCCGCCTCGGCACCGTGGTTTTTAAAAATCATCACGTATTTCAACCGGGTATCCTTTCGCAAATCCAGAATGCGTTCCCGAAAGACCTTCAGGGTTTCCAGAATTCCCGTGGTGTCCAGATCGCCCAGGGTTTTTTGATGGTCCGGGGTCTCGATAATCACTTCGTGAGCGCCCACGCCATTCATCATATCGTAAATCCCTTCGCCCCGGCGATTCAACTCACCTTCCACCCGGAGTGCCGGATATTTATTGGGCACCACCCGAAGGGTCCAGCCAGGCGTATCGGGTGGTGAATCCGGAGGGCGAATGGCGAAGATTTCCGGGGGAGTTTTATCCTCATTTCCAGGACAAAAGGGGCAAAACCCACCCCGTTTTTGTTCTCGAATGTGAACAAAATCGGATGGTCGCCGTCCCCGCTCGGTTGAAATGATCACCCACCGACCAATGACCGGATCTTTGCGAAGTTCTGGCATGCAGGAAAACCGAAATCACGTTTAGTTAATATTTTTTAATAATTTAAAATTTATTGATTTTTTGAAATTTAAGCAAGCAGAAAAAATAATGGGCACCGGCGCTGCCCATTGCCATTCAATGAATTCTGCCAATTGCGCCATGGCCACCAAAGGTGAATAAAGTTTCACTTTAAGAGAGCATGATGAGCGTCGCTCCGGCCACCATCAACGCCGAGAATACCAGATTCCGCAACACCCCGGCCTCCCGAAACACCACATACCCCAGCAGCACACTGATGAGAATCCCTGCCCGTTTAAACGCAATGACGTAGCTAACCAGCAAATATTGAAGCGCTGTAAATTGAAACACCACCACCGCCGCCGAAATCAGCCCCATACCGCTAAACTTTTTCCAGTCCCGCTGTAATGCCCGCAGGCGCTCCCCATGCCGCCACACAATAAGCGGTAAATAGGCCACTGCCAGCAGAAGGTGAATGACCAGACCGTAAAACACGGGAGAGCTGTTCAAAACCGCCACTTTCTCTACGGTGGCAGAAATTGACCAGATCAGAGCAACGATCATCATCAGCCGGGTTCCCTTTTCGCGAAACAACGCCCGGATGGGCTCGACCAGGTCGCCAGAACGAAGGTGCAACCCATACGCACCCAATATGATGCATCCCACCCCCAATCCCCCCTGAACGTTTGGAAATTCCCCCAGCAGCAAAAATGACACCGGGATCAAAAACAGGGGGGTCAAAGCGGTAAAGGGCATGGTCAAATAAATCGGAGAAAGTTGCAGTGCCCGGAAAAATAAATACCAGGCGATCACATTCACACAAAAACTGGTAAGGGTTGCCAGTAAAAATGGCTGCCACTGAATTTCCGGAATGCCACTGGATATCACCAGAATCCCCAGAAACGGAACGGTAAAAGCAAAGGTGATCCAGGCAAGAAAAATGGCGGGAATGTCCCGGGAAATCCATTTCGCATAAACACCTTGTATACCAAAACAAATTCCCGTTAATACCGCCAGCAGGTAACCGATCGTCATAGATAGTCCAGAGGCCACCGTTTATTGGGTGCACACACGCATTCCGTCAATTCCCGATCAAACAGTAAACAATACGGCTTTGCAGCGATAAACGCAAGGATTTCAATTTTTCCGTGCGCAACATTTATCCCCAATGAGGCATGGATCCCTGATTATGCAATAGCCTACGAATGACACGAATTGACACAAATGAATCCAGATTATGCATTAAAACCACGAATGACACGAATTAACACCAATAAAAATAAATAAAATACAATTGATTCTAACTGGGTGAAAATGTTTTCCCGGATATATTCGCTATTTTGTTGATTTTTTTCGAATTCATTCGCGTGATTCGTGGTTTAGTGCATTATTTGGGTTTATTCGCGATTTTGTGGATAGGGTTTGGCTTTATTCGCGTGATTCGCGGTTTAATGATTTATTTGGGTTAAAGGAAATATTCGGTCAAGCGATCTTTCAAATATTCAAATGCTTCTTCTGGGGTATCGGAAAAGTGAATCAATTTCAAATCATCTTCGTTGATGACCATGTATTCCACCATGGCATCAAAATTAATCACCCGGTTCCAGTATTCCCGACCGTACATGATAACTGGCATCTTTTTCTGTACCTTCTTGGTCTGGAGCAGGGTTAACACTTCCCACAACTCATCCATGGTGCCAAATCCGCCCGGGAATACCACCAGTGCCTTGGCCAGGTAGATGAACCAGAATTTTCGCATGAAAAAATAATGAAACTCAAAATTGAGCTCATCGGTGATGTAAGGATTGGGATCCTGCTCCATGGGGATGGAAATGTTTAATCCAATGGAACGTCCCCCGGGAACTTCCGACGCGCCGCGATTGGCCGCCTCCATGATGCCCGGTCCCCCACCCGAAACCACCAGAAACCGCCGGTTCTGATGATTCAACTGCATGGACCATTCGGTTAACATGCGGGCCAGTGTGCGGGCATCTTCATAATACTGGGACATCTCCAGCCGTTTTCGGGCAATTTCCAGTTCCCGGCGGTGCTCTTCTGTTGGCGACTCCTGCACCCGCTGCTGCCAGTAATCGAACTCTTTCTGGGCATGCTCCCGATCAATGACCCGGGCGGAACCAAAGAACACGATCGTATCTTCCACATGGTAGCGTTTAAATCGCGCCTGGGGTTCCAGATATTCCGCCAGAATCCGCAGCGCCCGGGCCTCGGCACTGTTCATGAACTCCTGGTTTCGGTACGCTTTTACCGGTCGTCGGCTCATTCTATCTGTTCCAGTTTTTCCATTAATGCCTCCGTAAATTCAGCAATAACCTGATGATGGTTGCTGGTTATAATATTATCGTCGATCACCACATCCTCATGAACCAGTTCCGCTCCCTTCTCCCGCAGGATGATCGCCGAATTGTAATCGGGAAATACGGTCGCTTTTTTTCCCCTTAACACGCCGGCATTGGCCAGCACCACGGGAGCAATGCTGGATGCGGCCAGAATCTTTCCCAATTGCGCAGCCTCCTGAACCAGCTTATGGGTTGCCGCATCGTTCCACAGATACACCCGGGCGCCATATCCACCCAGCAGGACAATGGCATGGTAATCTCCGGCCTGCGCCTCCTCGATGGCCAGATCCGGGGTTACGTAGCCCCCCAGACGCCCCAGAGCCTTTTCCAGCCGATTACTGGCCACAAAAACATCTGCCCCCTCTTCTTCCAGACGGGGTAAAAGTTGATTCAGTTCTTCATCATCATAATTTTTTTGTCCAACCACCAAAAGCACCTGTTTGTCTTCCAGCCGTGCCATGTGTGCCTCCTATGTTTGCTGATCGGTTCTCTGTTCCATCACTTCCGGATTTACGATAGACAGGGGCTTCTGCCCGTTTAAATAACGAATAATATTCTGCGCCGCCATTTCGGCCATTCGGGAACGGGCCCCCACGGTGGCACTGCCGATATGCGGTGTGAGCACCACGTTGTCCAGCGTTTCCAGTCCCGGGGTCATTCGCGGTTCGTCTTCAAACACATCCAGCGCGGCACCCGCGATTTGCCCATTTTGCAATGCCCGCACCAGTGCCCGTTCATCCACCACTGGCCCACGGGCGGTATTAATCAAATAGGCCGTGGGTTTCATCAAAGACAGCTCCTTGGCACCAATCAGGTGTCGGGTTTGCGGGGTGAGAGGCACGTGCAGACTGACAAAATCGGACTGGCGCAACAGGGTTTCCAGATCAACCTGTTGGGCGCCCAGCCGCGCTTCCAGATCCGGGCGGGGAGAGCGATTCACAAAAAGCAATTTCATCTGCCATCCCTTGCTCCGCTCCATCACCGCCGCCCCAATGCGCCCTGCACCAATAATCCCCAGGGTACGCCCTTTAATATCCGCACCCAGCATATACAGAGGATCCCACCCTTTAAACTGCCCGGCGCGCATCACCCGATCGCCCTCCACCACACGGCGCGCCACCGCCAGCAACAATGCCCAGGTTAAATCGGCCGTGGCATCGGTTAACACATCCGGCGTATTGGTCACTGCAATGCCCTTCCGGGTGGCGTGGTCGACGTCAATATTGTCGTACCCCACAGCCATATTGGAGATAATCTTTAAATCCGGTGCCCGATCCATTACCCAGGCATCCACACGGGTGCTGAAAATACTGAGCAGCGCTACCACACCCTGCAACTGTTTGACCAGCGCTTCCCGCGAAAGGGGCTTCTTTTCCCGATATACCGTAACCTCATAATGGGCTTGCAACAGCTCAATGCCAATTTCGGGAATTTGCCAGGCAACAAACACCCGGGGTTTCTGTACGTCCATTTTGCCGATCCGTAAAAACGAAAGAAAAATATTAAGGATTTTCAATAGCGAAAGCAATACGTTTATGGGAATGGAAAAGGGGCAAAAAAATGGGCGGGTCACGTCCCGCCCGTCTGATTTTAACCGTTTTTTCCGGCGATCCGCTGGCAGCTACGAAATCACCATCAGCTTCACGAATTAGTTTTTCTTATTCACCGCCAGAATTTCCTGATAAGTCGAAAGATTGTGCAGCACTTCCAGCGCTTTCTTCACCTGCTTGTCGTACTTCAGCATGGCCTCAATCCGGGCCCGACTGCCGCCCAGCTTCTCCGCAAATTCTGCCTCCAGATAGCGCCGGATTTTGTCCCGATCTTTCTGATACAAATTCCTTTTCTCCACTTCCAGCTTCTGCATGGCCACCTGCACCAGGTCCTGAATATCATCGTTGTAATTATTCTCCCGGGCAATTTCCAGGAACTTCTCCAGTTCCTCCTCACCGGCCAGCTCGTAATCAAATCCCTCCTTATCCAGAAATGCCAGGAATGCATCGATCATCTCATCGGTTACTTCAAATTGCGGCTGTTCCTTCAGCTCCGGATGTGCCGCCAGATACTCCACGCTAAACCGGAAAAAGTATCCGCGGGAGGTCAACGCCGCTAAAAACCGATCCATCTTTTCATTTTCAACCACCACGTCCGGATGAATGCCACCGCCACCGTGCACCACCCGTCCATTCCGGGTGTAATAATTGATATGATCATCATATTCCACACTGTCCGACAGATCCACAAAAATGTCCTTGTTCTTCTTGTAGTCTTCCTTCTGAATGCTTCTGCCGGAAGGGGTATAATACTTGGCTGTGGTGATCTTTAAATAGGATTGATTGATTTTGTCGATTGGATACACTTTTTGCACCAATCCCTTGCCAAACGTCTGGGTTCCCACCAGCACCCCTCGATCCAGATCCTGAATGGCACCCGCAACGATTTCGGAAGCACTGGCACTCCATTGATTGACCAGGACCACCAGGGGTTGATGCGGCAGCAGGGCGGGTTCCTTGGTGTAAAATTTGTTTTCTTTTTCGTGAGCGCCCCGGGTGGATACCACCAGCTGTCCGGGACTGAGGAAAATGTTGGCCACTTCCACGGCCGAGGTTAACAACCCGCCAGGATTTCCCCGCAGATCCAGAATGATCCGTTCGATCTCGCCCTGGCTTTTCAGGCGATGGATGGCATCCTTCAGTTCCCGGGCGGCTTTATCGGAAAAGCCCGAGAGGCGAAGCAACACCGTACCCGGCTCCAGAAAATCGGCATAGGTCACATCTTTGATCACAATTTCCTCCCGGGTGAGCGTCATTTCGATGGGTTCGTCCAGGCCGGGACGCTCGATCTCAATGGTCACCTGGGTACCTACCTTCCCCCGCAATTTTTGAGAGGCCTCTTCCAGCGTCATGTCGTCCGTCGGCTCCCCATCGATTTTGGTGATCACATCGCCCGGCAGGATGCCAGCCCGCTTGGCCGGTGTATCTTCCATGGGCGCAATCACGGTGATCCGCCCATTCTGTTTAACAATTTCCATTCCCAGACCACCGTACTTGCCCCGAGTAATCATTCCCAGCCGCTGAGATCCCGGATCCTCAAAAAACACCGTGTAAGGATCCAGCTCACTCACCATCCCATGAATAGCGGCCTTGCTCACACCCTCGGGATCCAGCTCGTCCACATAATTGCGTGACAGCGTCTCGAACACTTCCTTTAGATTAAACAATCCCTTGTCAATCTTGTAATATAAATCGTCGCTCCCGGCAACGGTGGTGTTATATAACCAGCTAATCAGAAGGACGGATACAAGAATGGAGACCCAGTAAATCGTGCGTCTATGCCTTTTCATAAAATTCCTCCACAGCATGGCTGATTTCATAAATATAATAAAAATTTTTCCGATCGGTGAATTTTGTTTGCTTTTCAAACATAAAAAATTTACCCAATGTTCATTATTCGGCTTATAAGTTCAGAAATATTAACCCAAAATCCCTCAAAACTCCGGATAAACCCGATAAATGCCCGAAAAAATGGCCCCCATCGCGAACAAGCTGTCCATTCGGGAGCCGGATCATCACCGAGTGCGCATGAACCCGTTACTTTGAAATCCCGAAGCCCCCGGTAAGTCCAAGGACTCCCATTTCCCATTACAGAGTTCCTGGATCCGCCAGCTTCCACCGGCACCGCTTACTCACCCCAGCGGGTTCCGGTGCACACCAGCAGCCCGTTTCCAGCCCCTGTTCAAAGACGTTTCTCATACGCTGAACCTGCGGGTAAAGATTCAGGGAAAGGACTTCCGTTACCGATCATCGGGAAAAATCCGTGCAATTGCTCCTGGCAGGGAACCGTTACAACTGCCACCACTGGCGAACAAGATCCCAGATTTGATCCGCAATTGCATCGATGTCCTGTTCCGCAGGGACGATCACAAAGCGCTCTGGTTCCTCGCGAGCAATCTGGAAAAACCCCTCCCGAATGCGCCGATAAAATGCCACCCCGCCGCTCTCCAGCCGATCCTGTGTCTGTCCCTTGCGCAATCGACGGCGTTCGGCCTCCTCGGGAGATATGTCCAGAAAAATGGTTTTAAAAGGGGACAGGCCCGAGGTCGCAAACTGATTCAACTGCTTTACAAAATCGATGTTCAATCCCCGGCCATACCCCTGATACGCCGTGGTCGAATCATAGTAGCGATCGGCAATTACGGAAACGCCCTTTTGCAGCAATGGAAGGATTTTTTGATGCACCAGTTGCGATCGGGCAGCGGCATACAACAGAATTTCGGTGCGATCGTGCATCTCCTCGTGGGAACGGTCCAGCAGAATCTCCCGGATTTTCTCCGAAATGATCGTTCCCCCGGGTTCCCGCACCACTTCGACTTCAACCCCGTGTTCTTTCAGACGCTCCACCAGACGCTGAATCTGGGTGGTCTTGCCACAGTAGTCAATGCCTTCAAACGAAATGAAGTGTCGGAATGGTTGCACCATGGATTCACCCGGATGACACATTAAAACCCGAACCTGACGAATTTTTCCCGGATTTGCAGATTTCAAAATCCGGGACACGAATAAAATCGTTCACTTCTGACGAAATACTTTCCGCCCCTGATTCCGCAGGCGTTCTGGCCCCTATCGAAATGTTGCAGAAGGGCCGGTCGATCCAAACCACTTGCTTTATCATTACTTGATCTTTATTCACATTCATTCGCTTAAATCGCCAGGAACATTTCATTCCCGTTAAAAAATGTTCCGTTTTTTCCATTTCTTCAGGCGGAAGCGACGGTAGTTCATTAAAAACCGCCAGGACTCATCAATTCCCTGGATGGCCCACAGCCCATACAGGGAAAAGTGAAACACAAAGGCCAGAATGTAGGCGGCCACCGTTTCGAAAATGAAAACGCTGGCAATGGACAGCCACATTAACCAGACCATGTCCGCACTGCCGCGGAGATTTCCCGTGAAAACAATATTCACCGCTTTGGGAATCTGGATCAGTGCCAACACCACGATCACTTTCGACCCGAAACTTACCACGTCCATATTATCGGTAAAGGCACGCACCAGCTGGCCGCGAAAGAGAATAATGGTCACCGCAATCAGGACTGCCGCAATCAGTGCCACCCGGGCGGTGGTGCGACCCGTGGTAATGGCCTGGTGCTCGTTCTGCGCCCCCAGATTTTTCCCCACCAGGGTCATGGATGCCAGGCCAAATCCCGTAAACGCCATGGTTAGCACGGATTGAATGCGCAGGAAAACCTGATGGGTGGCCAGCACCACAATGCCCATCCGTGCGGCATAAAAGCTCAGGATCAGCTGCCCCACGGCCCAGACCAGCTGCTCGATCGTGGTGGGAACCCCCAGCTTGAACAATTTTTTGAAGGTGGCAAAATTGACGGTGGTAAACTCCCGAAAGGAAAGAAAAAGGACGGACTTTCGGCTGCGTAAATAATAGAGCGTCAGGAAGGCTGCGGTAGTATGGGCAATTCCCGCCGCCAGCCCGGCACCCCGGGCCTCCAATCGGGGAAATCCAAAATACCCGAAAATCATCGAAAAGGATAAAAACATGTGCAGGGCGTTGGTAAACAGATTTACCTTCATGGTAATCAGGGTATCTCCAGACATGCGCATGATGCCCAGGGCAATAAAATTGAGCACGATAAAAAAACTAAACATGGAAACCGTTTGCAGGTACTGCTCGCCGTACACCCGGGCCAGCGGTTCATCTTCCCGAATGATGGTCAGCAGCTGGGTGCCCCCAAAATACCACAGCACAAAAATAAAAACGGACATGACCGCACCGATGAACATGGCCTGCCCAAAAACGTGATTGGCATTCCAGTGGTCCTCCTGTCCCAGGTAGCGCAGGATAATGACCGAGGCACCGACCACGAAGGTGAGCACCACCGTAAAGGTGAGCAGAATAATCTGCAAGGCAATTCCCACACCTGCCAGAGCCGCGGCAGACAGATGCCCGATGAAAATCGCTTCAACCAACCAGGTGATTGTTTGGGATGAAAGGTCCAGTACGGCAGGTAGGGACGTTTTTAATATATCCTTTAACGGCGATGTTTTTGAAGACGACAAATTTTCCCACCCGTTCCTACTCTAACTTCCTTACTTAATTAATGCCAACCCGAAACCAAACGGCAGGGGAGAACCCCTGCCGCTGACCCTATTCTCTTTCCGTCACTACTTGTAGAAATCGTAGTAATCTGCACCAAGGTGGGTGATTTGCTCCTCACCTCGCATAAAGCGCAATGTGTTTTTGAGTTTCATGAGCTGTATGAACAGATCGTGCTCTGGATAGAGCTCGGGTAGGTGCATGGGACTCTTGAAATAAAACGACAGCCATTCCTGTATTCCCGAAAAATCCGCCCGTTTGGCCAGATCCAGAAAGAGGGCCAGATCCAGAACAATTGGCGCTGCCAGAATGCTGTCCCGACACAGGAAGTCGATTTTAATCTGCATGGAATAGCCCAACCAGCCAAAGATGTCGATATTATCCCAGCCTTCCTTATTATCCCCGCGCGGAGGATAATAATTGATCCGCACCTTATGATAGAAATTCTTGTAAAGATCCGGATAAAGGTCGGGTTGTAGAATGTATTCCAGCACCGATAGTTTGCTTTCTTCCTTTGTTTTAAAACTTTCGGGGTCATCCAGCACTTCCCCGTCCCGATTACCCAGAATGTTGGTGGAAAACCAGCCATGCAATCCCAGCAGGCGCGCCTTCAGTCCCGGTGCAATGATGGTTTTCATCAGCGTCTGGCCAGTCTTGAAATCCTTTCCGGCAATGGGCGTCCGGGTTTCCCTGGCCAGTTCCACCATGGCGGGGATGTCCACCGTCAGGTTCGGTGCGCCATTGGCGTAGGGAATTCCCATTTTGATGGCCGCATACGCGTAGATCATGCTGGGCGCAATGCCCGGATGATTCTCTTTCAATCCTTTCTCGAACGCTTCCAGACTCTCATGCACATCCTGCTGCTTCAGGTATACTTCCGTACTGCCGCACCAGATCATGACCAGTCGGTCCAGCCGATGCTCCTCCTTAAACCGGGCAATGTCTTCCATGACCATCTGGGCATAGTCCCACTTTGTACGTGCCTGCTTGACGTAGCTACCATCCAGTTTTTTCACGTACCGTTTGTCGAACACGGCCGGCCAGGGCTTGATGGCTTCCAGCTCGGGCCGGATTTGATCCAGCAGGGTCTTTTCCAGCACCCCCGATTTTAAAGCCGACTGGTAGGCATCATCCTCAAAAATGTCCCAGCCTCCAAAAAAGATGTCCTCCAGATTGGCCAGAGGCACAAATTCCTTTATCAGGGGAAACTTTTTTTCCGTGCGTTTTCCAATACGGATGGTTCCCATCTGCGTGAGAGAACCGATGGGTTTACCCAGTCCCTTGCGAATGGCAATGACACCGGCAATAAAGGTTGTGGCCACAGCGCCCATACCGGGGGTCAGGATACCCAAACGGCCCTTCGCAGGCTGAATTTCAATTGCTGGCAACTTCTCCATTGACTTCTCCTTCGTTTTTCCCTTAAATACCCAGCGATTCGTCTAAAGGCTCTTCCTGCTCCTCTGCTTCCTTTTCCTTTTTCTCCAGCTTCCAGACATGCTGCATCCGCTGAAACGCGGTAAAATTTGCCAGAATGGCCACCATCCAGATCACGATTTCCAGAATCAACGCGTGGAGAATGGCGCCAAATCCGATGTAAACGATGCGTTCCGGTCGCTGCATCAGCCCCACTTTGCAATCATAACCCAATCCTTCGGCACGGGCCCGGACATAGCTGACCATCAGCGACCCACCCAGGGCCAGAAACACCATCATGCTTGTTGCCGGATTCCCTTCCCGCACAAAATAAATCCCGATACCCAGATACATGAACATTTCCGCGTAGCGGTCCAGGCTGGAATCCAGCAACGCCCCAAATTTAGAGGATAGCCCCGAGCGGCGGGCAATTTTTCCGTCCAGAATATCACAGATGCCACCCAGCAGTACGAACATCCCTCCCATTCGCAGGTCTCCGGTGGCAAAGAAATACGCACTCACGCCGGAGAGGACCAGCCCCAACACGGTAAAAAAATGGGGATGGACATTGAACTGAACGATCAGATCGATGACCGGATCAATCAGTTTCAAAAATCCCTGCTGTATCCATTCCGGCAAAACCGTAAAACGTTTCTTTTCCATGCAACTTGTCCTGCTATGTAAACGATTTAAATTTGGTTCCGGCCACTAAAAGAACGATTTCTCCTTTTAAATCGCGTTCCTCCAGTAATTGCAAAATATCCGAGGCGTAACCCCGGATGAATTCCTCAAAGCGCTTTGTTAGCTCTCGAGCAAGGACAATATAACGATTTCCGAATATGTTTACAATATCTTCTATTGTTTTTCGGATGCGGTGGGGCGACTCGTAAAGGATGATGGTGCCCGGCTCGTCCTTTAATTGTTGCAGCTTGGTCTGGCGTCCTTTTTTGCGGGGCAGGAATCCTTCGAACACGAATCGATCCGTGGGTAAGCCGGAGGCCACCAGGGCGGCAATGGCTGCGGAGGGCCCGGGTATGGGTACCACCGGAATCTGCTCCCGAATCGCCGCCATAACCAGGGCGTGACCGGGATCGGAAATGCCCGGAGTACCGGCCTCGGATACCAGCGCCACTTGCTGTCCCTGCTGCAATCTGGTCAGAACCTGCGGTATCCGCTGCTTCACGTTATAGGAATGGCAACTGAGCAAGTTGTTCTTGATTTGATAGTGGTTCAACAATTTCCGGGTGGTGCGTGTGTCCTCGGCGCAGATCAAATCCACTTCCTTTAAAATTCGCAAGGCCCGCAGGGTAATATCTTCCAGATTCCCGATCGGTGTACTGACGATGTACAGAGTTCCTGCCAAAATGGGCCTCCCACGCTCGCCGATTCAACAAAGTAGTAAAAATTGATTAAAATTCAAAAAGGGTTTAGCCCGGATGATGCATGAGACCACGAACGACACGAATGAACACAAATAAAAACAACAAAATCCATTGGATTCGATCTGGATGAAAATTTGGTTCGGGGGTTTTTTTGCGATTTTGTGGACATTTTTAGTTTCATACGCGTGATTCGCGGTTTATTGCATTATCTGGGTTTAACGCAAACAGGGGGAATCCAGGCCATGACCGGATTCCCCCCCAGGGATTTTCGATTTCCGTCCACGATTTCAGGCCGTTAATGGATCCACCTTTTCGGGGTCGATCCCCAGTTCCCGGATGGCCCGGGTAACCACGCTTTTCTTAATCTCGCCACGTTGAGCCAGCTGGTACAACACTGCCACGGTGATGCTTTCTGCATCCACCTCAAAGAAACGTCGCAGGGACTCGCGGGTATCGCTGCGACCAAAGCCATCGGTTCCCAGGGAAAACAGGCCGCCTGGTACCCAGCGTGCAATCTGGTCGGAAACGGTCTTCATATAATCGGAAGCTGCCACAAAGGGCCCTTCTTCCTTTTCCAGCAACTGAACCACGTAGGGTTTCCGGGGTGGGGCCTCCGGATGCAGCATGTTCCATCGTTCTGCCGCCAGGGCATCCCGCCGCAGCTCTTTGTAACTGGTGGCACTCCATACATCTGCGGATACCTGGTAATTCTTGGCCAGAATTTCCTGTGCCCGCAGGGCCTCCCGCAAAATGGCGCCGCTACCCAGAATGTGGGCTTTCAAGTAGGGCTTCTTCTTTCCACGAGCGACTGGCCCTTTCTTAAAACGATACAGGCCTTTTAGAATGCCTTCCTCCACTCCGGGCGGCATGGGCGCCTGGGGATAATTTTCGTTGTGCACGGTGATGTAGTAGAAAATATCCTCGCGGTTCTGGTACATCCGTCGCAAGCCATCCTGGATGATCACCGCAATTTCATAGGCCCAGGTAGGATCGTAGGCCACGCAGTTGGGCACGGTGCTGGCCAGCAGATGACTGTGGCCATCCTGGTGTTGCAATCCCTCGCCCAGCAACGTGGTACGTCCGGAAGTGGCACCAATCAGAAATCCACGGCCGCGCTGATCGGCAAATGCCCAGATAAGATCGCCCACCCGTTGAAATCCAAACATGGAGTAGAAGATGAAAAATGGAATCATGTCCACCCCATAATTGGCGTAAGCCGTTCCCGCTGCAGTAAAGGAGGCCATGGATCCCGCTTCGGTGATGCCTTCTTCCAGGATCTGGCCATCTTTCGCCTCCTTGTAGTACAGGAAGGTGTCGGCATCCACGGGCTCGTAAATCTGGCCCACATGGGAGTAAATCCCAAATTGCCGGAACATGGACTCCATCCCAAACGTTCGCGCCTCATCCGAGACAATGGGGACAATGCGTTTACCGATCACCGAGTGGCGCATCAACAGGGTAAGCATTCGCACAAAGGCCATGGTTGTGGACACGGCCCGCTGGGTGCCATCCAGAAATTCTTTGAAATAATCCCGGCCAGGCACTTCCAGCGCTTCCACCAGCACCCGTCGCTGGGGCACAAATCCCCGAAGCTTGCTGCGCATGTCCTTCAGGTACTGAATTTCGATGCTGTTTTCGGGCGGGCGGTAAAAGGGAGCATCCGGGATTTTACTATCTGGAATGGGAATGTTGAACCGATCGCGAAATTGCCGTAGTTCCTCTTCATTCAATTTTTTCTGCTGGTGGGTGATGTTCTTGCCCTCACCGGCTTCACCCAGGCCATATCCCTTAATGGTTCGGGCCAGAATGACGGTCGGCGATCCTTCATTCTCCACCGCGGCCTTGTAAGCCGCGTAAACCTTTTCGGGATCGTGTCCTCCCAGCCGCAGCTTTTTGATCTCCTCATCCGAAAGATGTTCCACCAGCTTCAACAACTGCGGATATTTGCCAAAGAAGTGCTGGCGAATGTAGGCACCGGATTCCACGATGTACTTTTGAAAATGCCCATCCACCACTTCTTCCATGCGGCGTATCAACCAGCCTTCCTTATCCTTCTCGAACAGGGGATCCCAGTCGTTGCCCCAGATGACCTTGATGACATTCCAGCCAGCTCCCCGGAAGATGGCTTCCAGTTCCTGAATGATCTTACCGTTGCCGCGCACCGGTCCATCCAGCCGCTGGAGATTGCAATTGATCACAAAGATCAGATTGTCCAGCCGTTCCCTTGCTGCCAGGGTAATGGCTCCCAGGGTTTCGGGCTCGTCGGTTTCTCCATCTCCCAGAAAGGCCCAGATGCGCTGCCCATCGGTCATTTTAATCCCCCGATCCTGCAAATAGCGGGCAAAGCGGGCCTGGTAGATGGCCGAAATGGGAGACAGGCCCATGGAAACGGTGGGGAATTCCCAGAAATCGGGCATCAGCCAGGGATGCGGATAAGAGGATAACCCGCCGTTTTTCTCCAGTTCCCGGCGGAAGTTTTCCATCTGCTCCAGGGTGATGCGGCCTTCCAGAAATGCCCGGGCATAAATGCCGGGCGAGGCGTGCCCCTGAAAATAAACCAGATCGCCATCAAAATCCTTTCCTTTTGCGCGCAGGAAATGATTGAATGCCACCTCGAACAGCGTGGCGGCCGAGGCATATGTGGAGATGTGTCCCCCGATGCCGGGGAACTTCTTATTCGCCCGCACCACCATGGCCATGGCATTCCAGCGAATGATGCTCTTAATCCGTCGCTCGATCTGGCGGTCGCCGGGATAGGGCGGCTGTTTTTCCCGGGGAATGGTGTTGATATACGGCGTATTGGGCACAATGGGTATCTGCACCCCGCTTAAATAACTGTTGCGAAGCAACTCGTACAGTAAAAAGCGAACCCGCTCTGGTCCTTTATAGGTCAGTACCCCTCGCAACGCCTCCAGCCATTCGCTGGTTTCCTCCGCATCGCTGTCTTTCTCCCGTTCCAGATCTATATCGTAACGATACAAGATATCTTTTTCCATCATGTCCTCCTGTTCACTTTCGCTTTGCGTTCATATTCAAATGCAAGCGCTAAATATACATACACATGCTGGCCGAAACAAGGTGGGGAAACTGACCGCTCAGAAAATTTTGCGAATTGACCGCTGCATGCCATTCGTTGTTCTGGATTATCAGGAGGTACCGGCGCTGAGGTGACGGCTTCTCGATGCGCCCCTGCGGGACACAATCTGATTAACCACTCAATGGAATCTCACCCTGCTCCCTTAAAATTCGCACGGTGCTGTAGGCCGCCCACTCATCGAACACCAGGATGGCAATAATGGTGGCGCTAATCACCAGATCACCCATCATTCCGCCATAAAACAACTGAAAATTAAATGCAATGGCCAGGGAAATTCCCCCGAAAGAGAGCAGGATTTTGCCCACATCCGGAGGAATGGGAAAGGCACAGTCGATGCGCCGGCTGGAGATCCATCCCCCCATCATTTTACCCGCAAAACGGGCCAGCAGAAAGAGGGCGATGATCACCACCTCGGTAACCACGTGGAAATTCCACACCGCACCGGCAAATACCAGCAGGATCAGATAAATCGGTTTTTCGGCGTAGGCCAGGACCCGCATGACCCGGCTGGCATGCACCCTGGATTGTGCCAGCACGATGCCAACAATCATGTTTAAAAAAATGGGGGACAGCCCCAGGTAAAATCCCACTCCGCTTACAAAAATCACCAGACCCAGCACCAGCAGCAGCAATTCCTCGCCATCGAAACCAATCCGCAGGAGGTAAAGGAAGGCCACGCCGATGACGATTCCGGCACCCAGGTTTATCCCCAGCCAGAGCATCCCTTTAAGCAGGGAAAGATCATGGCTACCCACGCTGCGGAAGAATACAAACAGGAGTCCCGAAAACAGAATGCCCCAGAAGGCGTCCAGGCTGGAGACGAACTGCAACAGGTGGGTCAGTCTCCCCCGGGCGCGATAGCTGACCATGGCCCGCCCGACCGTTATGGGCGCGGAAATGGAACCGATCGCCGCCAGAATGAGCGCCACCTGAAGGGGACTTTCCACCTCCGGCGGTGCCAGGAGGTAAATCCCACCCAGGCAAATCAGGGCAATCACCCCAAAGGCCACCAGGCTCTGCACGGTGGCAAACAACAGGTAATTGGCCGGAAAACGGCGTACATTTTTCCACCGCAGCTGAATGCCGAATAAAATCCCCACCCAGCCCAGCGCCAGGCTGATCAATGGCTCCAGACGGGTCAAAATATCGGTGTCCAGTAGATCAAAGGCCCGTGGACCCAGAACCATTCCCAGAACGATGTAAGGCAATCCGCTTACCGCCAACCCGGTAACAAAGGGACTGGCCTGGTTAATCCGCGGTAAAATCACCAGCTTACTGATCAGCGCAATGATGATAACCAGTAGAAAACCCAGAATTGGCGTCATGAATCCGGTTATGTTTATCCGTAATCGTTGGTTTAATTAAAAATACCCGCCCGGTGTTTTTTCACCTGCAACACCTGCGAACGCCACTCAATATGCGAAAAGGTTACTGCCATTCTCGCCCGGACATCTGCGGAGAATTTCCAGCAACCACCGGAGGCGGAACCCCTTCCCGGCCACGTTCATAAGTTACACCCAAATGCCCCCGGTGCAACCTCTTTTCCGAAAAAACGCTGGCGATGGCACCCATTTCGCAGCCCGCGGGAGAAATGTTTGCGTCTCGCTTACCCACAACGTAAATTTCGTTTAATGAAACACGCAACCGACAGGCAAATCGTTCTGACCACGGGTGAAAGCTGGCGGCAGATCACGGACTGGATTCTTCCCCAGTTGCCACCACCCCGGGGTGTGACCTATAGCTGGATTTACGTGTGCCTGGATGGTCATCGAAAACGATTTCTGGAGGAGGCGTTCCTTGAACGCCATCACCAGGGGGGACTGGTTTCGCCGCCGTTTTTTACCCGGTCGGCCCTGTTGCAGCGGATCATCCTTCCCCTGCATCCGGGCGCCCGGATACTCACCCCACGGGAGGAGCAATTCTGGGTTCACCTGATCTGCAATCGCCCGGGTGACCCTCCCCTGCCGGCGGGCCTGCTGAAGGAAATCCACCGGTTCGTGCACACCCTTCGCCTGAACGGATTCCCGGAAGATCAATTGCCAGAACGACCCGATGCCCCCCAGGGGCTTTCCCTGCTCCACCGCGTTTTTCAGGCGTACCAGAAACAGAAGCCGGCGGATCTGCTGGACGCGGGGGATCTACTCCAGCGGGCCATTTCCCTGCTTTCGCCAGAAGTGATGGACCAACTTTTCCCCGGCCTGGAAACCGTCTTCTGGGAAATCCAGGATCCTCTACCTGCCCAAACGCAGCGCCTGCTGGAAACACTGGCCCGATCGGTCCCGAATCTCCACCTGCTCATTCGATATGCCGACCATCCGGACATTTTCGGCAATTTGAATCCACTTGTAGAATCGATCAAAAAACAGGTTACATCCAGCAACTCCCTTCCGTCATCCCACCCGGTTACGCCATCCCTTTACCGACTGGACGGGAAAACCTTTCAACCCAAAGGGAAACTGCACCTGCTGCGATTGCCTCACCGTCTGGCAGAGGTGGAGTGGGTGGCCCGAAAAACCAAAATGTTCTGTGTGGCGGAAGGTCTCTCGCCGGAAGAAATCGGCATTACGGCACCCCATCTGGACGGCTACCGTCCCATGCTGGAAAGCGTTTTCCGTGGCCATGGCATACCCATTCAGTGGCTGGCACCGGAACGCCTGGATCGGAGCGCCATTGTTCAGCACCTGCGGTTGTACCTGGAACTGGTGGTGGAGAATTTTCCGCTGCACACGGTGCTTAAGATTTTCCAGAGCCCCTACCTGAGCTATCGGGATCGACTTGCCGGCACCGATGTGGAGGGGGTGCTTCAGCGCCTGCGGGTGTGGACCGGGCTGGAGGTCATGCTGAAACAAATTCAACGATTCCTGGACAGCGATATTCTGCAGACAGATCGTGAAAACGAAACACCTGAGGGGGTGCTTTCCCTGCCGGAACAATTCGCGCGGGTCAAACAATGCCTGGAACAATTGCAGAAAGAAACCGCCCCGTTGTCCGCACGGCCGGGGGGTCAGGAATTTCTCCAATTTCTGGAGAACATCATCCAGCAGCATCAGATCAACCAGCGCCTGCTGGAGACTGCGGAAGCACTTTCGCTGGACGTTGCCGCTCAACACCTTTCCGCCCTGCGCACCCTTCTGGAACAGGTGCAGGCATGGGCACAATTCCTCGAAACCATCGATCCGGCGGCCCGTTTCAATGCGCCCCAAATCCTTCAACTGTTCGATTTGCTCATTCAAACAACGCCTTTCCGCTCCCCGCTCCCGAAACCGGCGGGGGTTCAGGTTTATCCCCTGGCCGAAGTCCACAGCCATTCGGTCCAGGTGCTGTTTGTCATGGGCATGACCGATCAGGATTTTCCCACCGGGGAATCCACTCCCTTCGGTCATTTGCCCGCACCGCTGGATCGCCTGTTTCCCCAGCAGCAAATTTTCAGAGATCGCCAGATGTTTGTTGAATGCCTGCACCGGCCAGACCGGCAACTGTTTTTCACTTATCCCCATCGCGACGGCGAAACCGTCAATGTGCCATCGGAATTGCTTCAGGAACTGGCCCGTGTATCGGGTGTCCCCATCCAGGAGCCGGAGCCGTTGCCGGTACTTTCCCGCGCGGAATGGCTTTCCTTTCTGGAACAAGCGGAGGCCGAAACCAGGTCCCGCAAAGAAGCCCCGTCGATCATTCCCCGGCTGAAAAAATGGGTAAATTTCTCCCTTTATCAGTTAAAGAAACCCATCGTTCTCCAGCGAGCTCAGTTTCAGCCCCCGGCGCACTACGAGGGTCTGCTGACGGGAAATCCGACCATTCGGGCATATTTAAACTGGTACTACCCGCAGCACCCCTTTTCCGCATCCGCACTGGAGTTGTTTGCCCGGTGCCCGCAGCTCTTTTTCTTCCAGCGCGTTCTGGGGCTTGTTCCCGCAGAGGATATGACTGAAACGCTTACCCCGCTGGAAAAAGGGAATCTGGTTCACCAGGTGTTATTCCGATTTTTTACGGAAATTCCTGAAACAGAGCGTTCTCTGCATGCCCTGTTGCAAATCGCCGAAGCGGAATTGCAAAAACTGCCGTTTCCATCGGGAATGCTCTGGGAATTGCAGAAAGCGGCCTTTCTGGGGAACGAGCACCGCCAGGGCCTGTTTGCGGCTTTCTGGAGTCAGGAAGAAGAGCGGCTGCAGGACGAGCCGTTTACACCCACCCATTTCGAACTGCCCTTTGGCTACCGCCCCCCGCGGCCTAATCGCGAATTTCCCGAATCGGAGCCCTTTGTGCTGGAATGGCAGGGACAGCGAATGGCCCTGCGCGGCGTGGTGGATCGGGTGGATTTGCATCCCAACCGGGCGTTTCTGATCATCGATTACAAAACCGGTTCGCATCCGGGACCCCGCGATGTGGTCAAAGGACTTTCCCTTCAACTGCCCCTGTACCTGCTGGCCATGGAATCGCTACTGCAGGCCCGTCATCCTGGCACCCGGCCTCTGGGGGCGGCCTATTATAAAATCAGCAGCGAAAACGACATCCGGCTGACTCACTTCCTTTTCGATCCGGACATGGCCCATCGGCTGGGCCTGTCCTGGAGATCACCCGCCTTTCTGGATGCATACGACCAGCCGCTTTCCTTTCGGCAGATACTGGAGCGCAGCCTCGCGTGGGCATTCCGTTACTACCAGAGCATCCGGGAGGGACGATTCACCCACACCACCGATCCTGCCCACTGCACCCCGGGCCAGCGGCGCTGCCCCTTCGAAGCCATGTGCCGGGTGAATCCCTACAAAATTCGCCACCTGGCCAGGCAGGAAAATCAGCAGACACCGGATCCCGCTGCCGGGGCCACCGAGTGATCCCCCGGCCCGGATAACGGGTGCCGTGCCACAGCCCGCTTTTTGTAAGTTTTTGCTGTCCATCCCAAGGTAAAATTTATTATGTTTTAGTCTACCTAACACGGAGGGTGTATGAAGATTGGTCGCTACAACATTTCCGTTTTAGAAGCAGGGCGATTTAAGCTGGACGGGGGCGCCATGTTTGGGGTGGTCCCCAAAGTGCTCTGGGAGAAGCAGAAACCCGCAGACGAAAAAAACCGAATCGCCATGGCCACCAACCTGCTCCTCATTCAGGGGGAAGGGCGCAATATCCTGGTGGATACGGGACTCGGGGACAAATATAACGATCGGTTCAAAGAAATTTATGCGGTGGAAGATGGGATTAATCTGCACCGGGCGCTGGCAGGGGCCGGACTGCAGCCGGAAGACATTACCGATGTCATCATCACCCACCTTCACTTCGACCATGCCGGCGGCAACACCGTGCGAAACGCGGATGGCCAATTGCGTCCCACATTCCCAAACGCCCGCTATTACGTACAACGGCAACAGTTCGAATGGGCCAATCGACCTTCCGAAAAAGACCGCGCCAGCTATTTTCCGGAAAACATCATCCCCGTCAAAGAAGCCGGTCAGCTGGAGCTGCTGGATGAGGGAGGTCCGCTGTTTCCGGATATTGAATTAATTATCGTTAATGGGCACACTCCCGGACAGCAGCTGGTTCGGGTGGCCGGGGAGGAACGGTCACTGCTTTTTGCGGGCGATTTGATCCCGCTGGCGCCGCAGGTGGCCATCCCCTGGATCATGGCCTATGACCTGTATCCCATGACCACACTTCAGGAAAAAAAGGAAATTCTGGCCCGCGCCGCCGAAGAAGATTGCCTGATTATCTTTGAACACGACCGGGAAATCAAAGCGGCCACCGTTCAGCGAACGGATAAGGGGTTTGCCCTCAAAGAAACGTTCTCCATTTAACCCAAATAAAACGTTAAACCACGGATCACGAGAATGAACCCTAAAAATACCAACAAAATAGTGATTAAATCCTGGAACACATTTTTTATCCGGATATAATCAAACGGATTTTATTTTTTTGTTCGTGTTAATTCGTGTCATTCGTAGGCTATTGCATAATCTGGGTTAATTCGTGCAATTCGTAGTTTTAATTTGGGATTAACCGTTTTAACGGTTTTCAAAATACTTGCTTTATCCTAATTTAGCATAACAAGTGAAAATGTGTTTCGCGGTTTATTTGCGATTTTGTGGATACGTTTCGGTTACATACACGTGATTTGCGGTTGAATGCATCATTTCGGTTTAATGCCTGATTTGGGTCAAAGAGCCAGAGAGGGGTAGACCCGGCCAACCATCTGCCCGAAGCGGTCGATCAATCACTTGCTAAATGAAATCCCTCTGCAACATCCCCCGAAACGACCAGCGGTACAGCAGGGCAATTTGCACCAGGGCTACCAGAAGGAATCCGCCCCGCAGGGACCAGAAATCCAGCGACACGCTTAAAAAACTCAGCTCCTGAAACGGGGGTAGCAGAAAAACCAGTAATTTGTATCCGTCCAGAATCCCCTGCAGAGGAAACACCGCCGGTTTGTTCACAATGCCACCAAAAATGACCAGGAGAAACAGCAACCAGCTGAGCTGTGGACGGTACGTATAAACCAGGCTGATCAACATCGTGGAAAGCACCAGAATCACGAAGACCGGAAAAAAGTGCAGGGGTAACCCCAGGAAATAATCCAGGGAAAGATAGCGCAAGCCATAAAGCAATATGAAAAATCCCAGCCAGAGGGAATCGATTAATACAATCAAAATAATCCGGGAGATGAAAAAATACTTGCGCCCCTGCGGTTTTCCGATCAAAAAATAAAGGGTATTCCCCTTTTCCTGAAAAAACACCGATGGCGTGGTCATCACGTTCAAAACAATCGCGAATACGGAAAAAATGAGCCAGATGCCCGGACCGGGCTCCGTGTCGTACAGAAATCCCCTGAAAAAAATCTGAAAAATGATGACCGCCACCAGTTCCCGCAGGTACCGGTGCTGACGGACGTAATTCAAACCGCTGAATTTAACGTAGGCAAATGTCGTTCTCATCCTGGGGGTACATTTCGTTCACCTGAAACCTCAATTTACGTTGCCAGACGCTGAAATCCTACGCCTCTCCCGGAAAAGCACATCAACCTGAGGGCGATCAAATAAATTCAATTTTTGCGGGAAATGCAAATTTTTCTTATTTTAAAATCCACAGAACAGATTGGGTACCGCATGGTTACACAACATCAACGGGTGGTAAACGGATTTTTGATTGACCTTGACGGCGTGCTTTACGAAGGGGAAACGGCCATTCCCGGTGCGGTGGATACGCTGCATTTCTTGCTTAAAAAACAGATTCCCTTTCTGCTAATCACCAACACCACCCGCAAAAGCCGCTTTGGCATTCAGAGCAAACTGCAACGGATGGGATTTCGCATTCCGCTGGAACAGATTTTCAGTGCTCCCTACGCTGCTGTCCAGTGGTTACGGGCCCATCAGGCAAAATCGCTATATCTGTTTGTCCGGGGCGACGTCTTTCGGGAATTCAGCGAATTCAAATCGACCCTCTACAAACCGGAGTACATCGTCATCGGGGATATGGGGGAAGACCTGACCTACGAGCGGCTTAACCAGGCGTTTCGGATGGTGATGGGGGGCGCCCGGATCATTGCGTTACAGAAGAACCGCTTCTGGAAAAAAGAAGATGGATTGGCCATTGATGCCGGAGCCATTGTGGCGGCTCTGGAATACGCCACCCGAAAGCGGGCCATCGTCATCGGCAAACCCCGGAGGGAATTTTTCCGGCAGGCCATTAAACGGCTGGGGTTGCCCGCAGAAAAAATCGCGATTATCGGGGACGATCTGGAGGCGGACATCCAGGGCGGTGCACGGGTGGGACTGTTCACCATTGCGGTAAAAACCGGTAAGTTTCGTGAGGAAGACCTGCAACGGGCCCGTGTCAAACCCGATCTAATTCTTGGCACATTTGCAGACTTACCCAAACTCTTCAAATTTTAAAGGGAGGTTTTTATGATTGTCACCACCACTCCAACACTGGAAGGCCGACGGATTAAGGAGTACAAGGGCATTGTGGCCGGGGAGGCCATCATGGGTGCCAACGTGATCCGCGATCTTTTCGCCAGCATCACCGACATCGTTGGCGGACGCTCCGGAGCCTACGAATCGAAACTGATTGAAGCCCGACAGATTGCCGTTCAGGAAATGATTGAAAATGCCCGTCAGATGGGAGCCAATGCGGTGGTCGGTGTGGACATCGACTATGAGGTGGTCCGCGAAGGCATGCTGATGGTAACCGCCGCGGGTACCGCCGTGGTTGTGGAATAGATGGAACCGCATGCCATCAAAAGGTTCAAATCACCCCGTCTAACCCAGACAACCGGGAGGCCAACACACCTCATGATGACATGGCAAATACCGATCTTTGTGGGAATGGCGCTTTTCCTTGCCTGCGCCGAGAAATCCGACGCCCCGAATCCGCAAGAGCGGCAACAGATTATCCAGCAAATCCGGGAATGGCGTCAGCAAAAAGACCGGTTTTTTAAAGAAAGCGAAAACTCTCCATTGTTGCCGGAGGATCGCCAGAAATTTCAGGGACTGGATTACTTCCCCATCGATCTGGCCTACCGCTTTGAAGGCCCCATCATTCGATATCCATCGCTGGAAATTGACACCATCATTGCCACTGGCGGGGATGTCCGTCCCGCCCTGCGCTACGGGTATTTTGAATTTCAGTTCAACGGAAAGCGCTACCGATTGCAGATTTACAAGTTCTTTTCCAGCGATCCGGAAGCGACCCGCCACCTTTTTCTGGGATTTACCGATGAAACCAACGGCCGGGAAACGTACGGCGGCGGTCGTTACATCGACCTGGAAGAAAATCCAGAAAACCACTATGTGGTGGATTTTAACCTGGCCTACAATCCCTACTGCGCGTACAATCCCGCATACTCCTGCGCACTACCCCCCGCAGAGAATCACCTTCCCTTTCCCGTGCGAGCGGGAGAAAAGAAATTTAAAGACCATTAGGGAATTCCGAAGAGCATCCGTGGGAAAAAAACCAAAAAATAAGTGGGCAGAGACCCGAAGGTCCTGCCCACTCTTCGTGGAGGTAAGTATGAGCACCTTGCGGCACTCTGAGCGCCTAATTTAAGCACAAACTGCAGCTAATAAAAACGCCAGAACGAAAAATCTTTCCCGCAAACGTCTTTCTGTGATGGCCAACCCACGACAGGGGGCGTCTTCATTTCCAGCCTGCCCGCTTTTTGCTTGACAGCGATGCCCGCACCCCCTAATTTTTATGCGTAATGTGAGGGAACGGCATGTTTCTTGTCGAAAAAATTGCGGAAGAGAAAATCGCTCAGGCCCAGGCGGATGGTCTTTTCGACGATTTGCCGTTAAAAGGCACCCCCTATCGCTTCGACGGCTATTTGTACGAAAACCCTTCTGAACGTCTCTTTTACAAAATCCTGAAAGACCATCGCTTTTTGCCCCTTCCACTGGAATTGAAGAAAAAAATTGAGGAACAATATCAGGCCATTCATGAATTGCTGGAAACCGTACGGCGGGCTTACTGCCGGCGTTTTCAGCAGATCGTTGAATTACTGGGTGTTGATCTGTATTATCCACCAGAAAACTATTATGATCATCTGAAGGCACATCACCGATTTCTGCAAAACGATTTAAAAATCTGGCTGGCGATTAAATGCAACTCCCGAACTCAACTGGCCATTCAAATGTTTAATAAAATGCAAAAATCGTACGCATTGCGGTTTCAGGAAATGGTGGTTCAGCTACTGGATTTGATTGATGAATATAACGAAGAGGTCATCAAGCTGTGCTTGAAAGATCGGGACCGATTTCGGGTGATGACCACACTGGGGAAGGTGCCCGTGCGCACCTGGCTTGATCAATTCAATCAGCAATTTCCTTTATTACCGGAACATCCATAAGGAGGAGGCGATTCCGCCAATGAGTCGACAGAACATTTGTCACGTGTTCGTTTACGGTACGTTGATGGACCCTCACATCATAAAAGCCATTACGGGCAAACGGTTCGAGACCCGACGCGCCATCCTTTACGGCTATCGGAAGATTGATCCGCCGTATTCCTATCCCCTCCTGCTTCCCGATCCGCGCCACAAAGTGGAGGGGCTCATTCTACTGAACGTGGACGCGGAGTCCCTGAAACGGATAGACGAATACGAAGACGAGGGCAAACTGTACCAGCGCTGCGTGGTGAAGGTAAAAACCGAAGATGCGGATCTGGAAGCGTTCGTTTACTTTGGGAAGCCACAGATGCTGTTAAAAACACGGGATCTGCGGGCCATTCTGGTGGACATTGAACTTAATGATTAATTCAGGATTTTCCCGGATCGTCCATCGATCCGGGATTGGTTGTCTCCCCAATGGACGCTGGACAAAAAATTAATTCCTTTTTTCCAGCCACCCCGGTCGGTATTTTTAACAGATATCTAAAACATTATTGAACGAATCAGGAGGACAATATGCAAATTTTGCGGATTTTTGCAATCGTGCTGATGGCGTTCGCCATTGGCTGGTCTCAGGGGATTTACTATCTGGAACAGGAAACGCGTGTTCAGAATCCGTACCAGCAGGGCAGCAAAACCACCCTGCAAAAAATCTGGTACGCCAAGGATAAAATGCGCACCGAGGATCCTCAAACCACCACCATCATCCGCCTGGACCTGAACAAAATCTGGATTTTGAATCCTGCCGAAAAAACGTATATGGAGATGGGCATGGAAGAACTGGAAGCCATGGGACAGATGGCCCTGGGCATGCTGGGAAATGCCGAAAACATGAAGCCCGTGGTCACCCGCACAAAAAACACCAAAAAAGTTGGTCCCTGGAAGGCTTACGAATTGCAGATCGTCATGGGACCCATCACCCAGCACATCTGGATTTCCCGCGATGTGGACTTCCCCCTCGAATACTACAAACAAACGCTGAAGGCCATGCCCTCTTTAAAACAAATTTCTGAGATCCTGGAGAAAGAGGTAGATGGCATCCCGGTATATACCGAATCCACCATGGAGATGATGGGCACGAAAATGTCCTCCACCACTGAACTGAAGAAAGTGGAGAAAATTTCTTCATTGCCTGCTAACTTTTTCGACCTTCCGGATGGATACATCAAGAAGTTGAATCCCATTCAACAGATGAAGCAACGCATGCAGGGTGGGCAACAAAAATAAACCGAGTCCCGCAAAATGCGGGACCCGGTCCAATCCACCGTCGGAGGATGGCCGATGGTTTACGCCGTCTTGGTTTTCATTTCTCGCATGTGGCCCAGACCTATCCACAGCCCCAGCAAGCCCATGACCAAGCCCACAATGATCAGATTCGCCGGCACAATCAGATTCAGCACCAGACCACTCAAAATCGTCCACAACCCCAGAATTCCCACAACAATACCCTGCCACATTTTGTACATCCAGAAACCAAAAATCATCGCCAGCAAACCGGTAATGACCATGTTAATCGGATGATGCAGCGTGGTGAAGATCCCGGAAATGACCAGCCAAATGCCCAGAATCAGGTTAATCCAGCCCTGCCACATAGTGCCTCCTTCCGATTATTTCGGTTAACCTGATTCAGGCATCCCGCCGTGAATTAACTTCCTGATAAATCCATTTGTAATATACTTTTCAGGATAGCGAAAGTTCATCCACAGGGGAAAAATTCCCGACTTTCCTTTTGCAATTCCTTCTTTCCGGAACCAAATTAACCATCCGGCTTCGATGAACCGGGTGGAAAGAGACAAAAATTCCGTGCAGACCATCATGAAAAATGCCTATAAACGATTGGATATTTTCATTTGCCGGCACGAAGCACACAACGGCTTCCAGAGCAAAATGTCGGTCTACCATATCCTGAAGGAAAAGCGCTGCTTCCCGCATGGTTGTGTTTACTACAAGTGGAAATGTAAACTGATGAACAAAGGGAAAGCCTGCTACCGGGGTTACCAGTACGTGGGTAAAAACTGTCCCGGATGCCGCTATTTCTACGAGGAAACGGTGCATTGCTTCCCGGAACTGGCTGTGGATGAATCCCACTACCGGGACTTCCTGGCCGAAATGCAGCAATTCGAGGACTGGGTTCAGGATCACGAAGGCAGGGAATGGGAGATCCACGGCCGGGTCTATGGGGTGAAACCACGTTTCGAAAAATCCATCTTTCCCCGTGGAGAGCGGGTTTCCTTTCGCGGATTTTTGCTCATTTTTCAGGGAATTTACATCGAACGCACCTTCATCCAGGATTTTGTGTATGCTCATATTTCGGAGCGGACGCAGGAAACCCTGAAGTTCGGCAAAGGCGACCTGTTGACGGCACGGGCCACACTGGTCACCGATCGCGGGCGGTTGATCCTTAAAAAATTGCGCCGCATTGACCTGGAAGAACGGGGAGAACCGGGAGAGTGGACCCGCTCCAGGGCGCTGGTAGCCCGCGAAACCGCCACCACGTTTCCCTTTCAACCCCCTGGCTGCATTCAATGCCCTTTTGGCGTGCTGGTCGATGTGTCCAACCACCGGAACGGTCGCAGCACCTACCGGGAACTTTTCTGTTTAAAGGGCATCCAGGATCATCGCGGCTGTCATATTCGCGCCCTGTATCGGCACCTGGATGGGGAGCTGGATGAACATGCCTCGGCTGCCTGCCTGTTGAAAAAGGTCACCGTCCAGCCCTGAGATCCGAAAATTTCTCCCGGCTGGAAACTGCTTTATTTTTCTATTGTAAAAAATAATCCAAAACCGTAATATGAAGAACTCCGTTGGGGGTGCTTTCCGCAATCGCGGAAGGCTGAGATTATACCCCTTGAACCTGAACTGGGTAATGCCAGCGTAGGGAAACGGAGTTCGAAAAGCAAAAACTGCCTTTTTGGACTCTAAGCCGTTTTCCTGCGCTGGAAAACGGCTTTTTTTATTGGCAAAATAATTAAGGAGGGCTAAACCATGAAACGGTTGTGCTTACTGGCCCTGCTGCTCACCTTCAGCGTAATTGGGGCGCAAACGGGCAAGATCATCGGCGTGGTAAAGGATGACGTCACCCGAAATCCACTGGCCGGTGCAAACGTGTACCTGAAGGACACCCGGATGGGAACCACCACCGATGAAGATGGCACTTTCCTGCTGGAAAACATTGCCGAAGGTTCCTACGAGCTGATCGTCGACTTTCTGGGATACAAAACCTTCCAGAAAACGGTAACGGTGAAAAAGGATGAGACCGTTCAGCTGGAGATTCTGCTGGTGCCAGCGATCATTCCCGGAGAAGAAGTGGTGGTGCTGGGCACCCGTGCCGAGGAACGCAAGACTCCGGTGGTCTTTACCACGCTGGATCGGGAATACATCCGGGAAGTGCATACCGTGGAAGATATTCCCATGATGCTAACGGAAATCCCCAACGTCTTTGCCTATTCCGATGCCGGAAATGGCACCGGCTATTCCTACCTGAAAGTTCGCGGTTTTGACCAGAAGCGCATAGGGGTTATGATCAATGGCATTCCCCTGAACGATCCGGAAGACCATCAGGTGTACTGGGTGGATATGCCGGACTTTGCCGAAAGCTTGCAGGACATTCAATTCCAGCGAGGGGTGGGAACTTCCCTCTACGGCGTTAGCACTTTCGGAGGTTCCCTGAATTTGCTTACCTCCAGCTACACAGACCTGAGCAGCCCGGAAATATACGCCAACTTCGGAAGCTACCAGACCCGCCGCTACGGCGTAAAACTCAGCGTTCCGCTGTTCAACAACAAATACAATTTTCACGTGCGATTCTCCCGCCTGGTCTCCGACGGATACCGCGAACGTTCGGGCACGGATCAATGGGCCTTCTTTACCTCGCTCAGCCGATTTGGTGAACGTTCCTACACCCAGATCAATATTTACGGTGGCAAAGAAATTACCGACGCCGCCTGGTACGCTTCCCCCGAAAGCGAATTGAAACGCAATCCCCGGCACAATCCCATTACCTATTCCAATGCCATCGACAATTTCAGTCAACCCCATTTCGAATTTCACCATACCTACAAACTATCCGACAACAGCTACTGGAAGAACACCCTGTTTTACATCCGTGGTGTGGGGTATTACGAAAGTTACAAGAGTGAACGCAATCTCTGGCGATATGGCCTCTGGCCAGATCCAGACACGGCACCCGAAAGCGACCTCATCCGCCAGAAATGGGTGAAGAAAAATCAGTACGGATGGATCTCTCAGCTTGGCTTCACCCACGGGAATGGTGGCGAATTGACCATCGGGAGTTACCTCAGCCTGTTCGACAGCGACCACTGGGGGGAAATTGAATGGATCCAGGAACAACAGCTGGTGAATTTTACCCCCAATTTCAAATACTATCAATACTTTGGGAATAAGTCTTACGTCACCTTTTACATTAACGAATTGTATCCCATTCTGCCGAACTTAACCGCCATGGCCAACCTGCACTTTCAGTACATCCGGTATCGGTTCCGGCATGGTGAAGTTGCCAATTTCCGCGGAGAGAATCGCCATGAGTTTGAAGTCAACTATACCTTTTTTAATCCCCGTTTTGGCCTCAATTACAATCTGAACGATCGAATCAATCTATTTGGGAATTTCTCCATTGCCCAGCGCGAGCCAGCAGACGACGAACTGTACGACATCTGGCAGGGGCCCGATGACCTGGGTGTGGCCCCGCTGTTCCGTCGATCCACGCCAATTAAACGCAATGGACAGATCGTGAAAATCAAATGGGAAGATCCGGTGGTCAAACCGGAAAAACTGTACGACCTGGAACTGGGAACCGGCTACATCACCCAATCGCTACAGGCCAAAATGAACCTGTTCTTCATGTTTTTCCGCAACGAGATTGTGCCCTTCAGCCAGGTCGACAAAGATGGATTCCCCATCCGCGGGAACGCCGATGCCACCCTGCACCAGGGCATTGAGCTTTCCTTCAAATCCCTGCTGCCATTTCGCATGGAGTTTTCCGGCAACTTTGCATTTAACGACAATCGCTACCTCAAATTTAAACAATATACTTACGACTGGGTTAAAGACACCATGGTGATGGAGGATCTGAGTGGCAATCAGATTGCCGGCTTTCCCAACATTCTGGCCAACGCCCGCTTAACCTACCGGGGCCGCTCCCTGGTTGCCTCCCTGCACTGGCAGCATGTGGGAAAACAGTATCTGGATAATACCAACCGAGAAGACCGGATCATTCCCGCCTTCTCCTTGCTGAACGCTCACTTTATTTACCGAATGGGAAATCGGTTTGGCCTTTCCAACATTGAAATAACCCTGCGCCTGAACAACATCCTGAATAAGCGATACTATACCGCAGGATATTATGATAGCTGGGCCGGGGAAAACTTTTACTGGCCGGGTGCGGAATTTAACTTTATTGCGGGAATCCGGGTTCAGTTGTAAACAGTTTCCAGTAGATTCCTGACTGGAATTTGCCTAAATTGGCGCAACATTGCCGGTCTGTTTCCCATCCCGAAACAGGCCGGCACAAATAAACCAAATAAAAGCGTTAAGCCACGAATCACGCGAATGAATTCGAAAAAAATCAATAAAATAGCCAATATAGCTGGAAAAACATTTTCATCCAGATAGAATCAAGTGCATTTTATTATTTTTGTTGGTGTGAATTCGTGTCATTCGTAGGCGAATGCATCATCCGGGATAAATCAACCAGGGAAATTTTCAGGCCATGCATGCTCTTCTTTTTGCCAATGGCGAAGTAAGCGAGCGGGAAATCCGGTTCCTTTCCAAACAAACGTTTGATCTCATCATTGCGGCAGATGGGGGTGCCCGTCACGCCCTGAAGTGGCAGCTGAGGCCCCACTATGTTGTAGGCGACCTGGATTCCATCACCGATGAGCTGCGCGAGCAGCTGCAGGGGACTCAATTCATTCACCGCCCGTCTCAGGATTTAAACGATCTGGAAAAAACGCTGCTATTCTGCCAGGAAAAAGGGGTGAATCGTTTGACGCTGCTGGGCATTACCGGTAAACGGCTGGATCACACGCTGACGAACCTGTCCGTGCTCAGCCGCTTCGATACCGTTTTTGATCTGACCCTACTGGATCCCGACGGGGAGATTTTTTTTGTGCGGAACACCTTTTATTATCAGGGACGAATCGGGCAGCTGATTTCCCTGGTTCCCCTGTTTTCCGCGGAAGGGATCACCACCCAGGGATTGGCCTATCCCCTGAACGATGAATCGCTAACCTGGGGCGTTCGGGAAGGGCTGAGCAACGTCATTGTTCAAAACCCGGTGCGGATTTCCCTGAAAAAAGGCCTATTAATGGTAATCGCCATTTACCCGGAACATTTATGAACACCTCACTGCATCCCGCCGAATATCTTCCGATCCTGATTTACCTGATCGTCCTGTTCTATCTGGGGCTGCGCAGGCGAACCACCGGAACGGAAGAGGATTTTGTTCTGGCGGGCCGTTCCCTGACCCTGCCGGCTTTTGTCGCCACCCTGGTGACTACCTGGTATGGCGGCATCCTGGGAGTGGGGGAATTCACTTACCTCTATGGCCTGTCCAACTGGCTGGTGTTTGGCTTTCCCTACTACGTCTTTGCTCTGGCGTTTGCCATCTTTCTGGCCCCGCGCATCCGCCAGACCTCCATGCTGTCCATACCCGATCAATTTTACGCTCACTATTCCCCAAAAGCGGGATTTCTGGGTGCGATTTACACTTTTTTCATGACCCTCCCGGCTCCCTACATCCTGATGGTGGGCATTCTTTTACAATGGATTACCGGCTGGCCGCTGGCCATCTGTATTGTACTGGGCGCCATTTTCTCCATGGGGTACGTCTGGCTGGGGGGATTTCGATCGGTAATTCGCACGGACAAGCTACAATTCGTCCTCATGTTCGGTGGATTTTTCGTTTTGTTTGTGTACCTGTATCATCAGTATGGGGGATTCACCTTTTTAAAAACGCACCTTCCGGCCGAACACCTGACCCTTACCGGTGGGCATAGCGGGTCGTACCTGCTGGTGTGGTTTTTCATTGCCAGCTGGACGTTCATTGATCCGGGCTTTCATCAGCGTTGTTACGCGGCCAGGGATCCTGCCACCGCGCGGAAGGGCATTCTCATCTCCGTGCTATTCTGGTTTGTGTTCGACTTTCTGACCACCAGCACCGGGCTATATGCCCGTGCCCTGATGGAAATCCCAACCCCCACTCTGGTGTATCCTGCCCTGTCGCATCAACTGCTGCCTCCTTTCGTTTCCGGGCTGTTTCTGACCGGCCTGCTGGCCACCATTATGTCCACCATCGATAGTCTTTCTCTGCTGGCCGCCATCACGCTGGGCCATGATGTATGGGAACGCCTGAGCCCCCGTACTTCCCCGAATCGAATCACCCCCATTAAAGTGGGATTGCTTATTGCCACCCTTGCATCGATCCTGCTGGCCATTTTTTTCCCATCGGTGATCCAGCTGTGGTACATTATCGGGACACTCTTCATCCCCCCCATGTTGCTCCCCTTGCTGGCGGTCTATTTTCCATCCATTCGACCGCGTCCGCGATGGATTCTGGCCAACCTTATCCTGGCATTTACCACCTCATTCATTTTTCTGCTGCTATCCCTGCTGCAAAGCCCATCCATTTACCAGATTCAATATTTCGGAAACATCCAGCCCATGTATCCCGGCCTCCTCGTCTCCTTACTGATTTTCGTTACAGGAAACGTAATCAGGAAACATCGTGAATCCAGTTCCACCTCTAATCTCACACGGAATGAGCAACCACCGGATTCCGCATCATAAACCCAAATTTTGCATTAGACCCCAAATGACACGAATTCACACAAATAAACCCAGATTATGTATTAAAACCACGAATGACACGAATTAACACAAATAAAATTAATAAAATAAATTGGATTGTATCTGGATGAAAACTTGTTCTCACGATCTATTCGCTTTTTTATGGATGTATTTCGGTTTCATTCGTGTGATTCGCGGTTTAATACACGGTTTGGGATAAAATAGATTCGAATTTTGAATCGCCGCAGGGCAAATGTAAATTTGATGTTTTATAAACACGAAGGAGGACGTGTCTGTTGAAGCAAAAGATGTTCGGATTCATACTGGGGAGTTTCATGCTGCTGGGACTGGGTTGTTTACCCACAGCGGTCAAGAAATCCGACACTCACCTGCCGGCCTCTGAATCCGGAAAAGTGCTCACCGTGCAGGTAACCCGCGAAAACGTGCGGCAAAGTCCCAATGGGAAAATTCTGGGTCAGCTCCGGAAAGGGGAACCCATCACCGTCATCCGTCGGGTCGGCAACTGGATCGAATTTCACTCCCCGAAATTCAAAAAGGCCTTTATCTGGGCCCCATCTGTTGGCTATGAATATTTGAATCTATACAGCCCGGACTTCTACATCGATACGGTGAAACATCGGTTCAAATCGGTGGATTTCTTCCGGGCCATCTTCTCCCAGCCAGGGGATACAATTCAGGAAACCGCGAAGGATTACGAATTATTCTTTACCAATCTGGGATTGGGCAGCCACACCGCCGTGGTCATGGAAGTGGTCATGACCTCCAAAGAGGTGGTGCACCACGGCATTACCCTGTTTATTTCCAAGGAAAACCAGCGCATTCAGAAAGTGAAGATCGATTTCTTCCGCCCGGTGAAGGGCTACCAACAGGCACTGAAGCGGTGTGGTCTTCCCGTCACCGAACCGGTGGAGTCCAACAGCGGTCACCTCATCTGGCCATCCGGCACCCTGTTGCCCCGACATACCATCGACCTGGAAAGAAAGGAATGGGACAGCCCATGGTTTTCGGCCGTATGGTATATTGCGGATTCGCCGTGAAATGCCGGTAAGAAGGCAACGTTCTCCCGTCTCTGGCAGGCTCTACCCGCGGACAATTTGTAACCTTTATGTCCGAAACTCATCTATGTAGGAGAACGTTAAACAGGCAAAAATTTTGGAGGTGTCGAATGGCCTTTATTACAGGCGAAAACGAAAGAACCGTGCGGGATATGCTGGAGAAGCTTCCGCGAAAGGTGCAGCTGGTCTATTTTACCCAGGAGCTGGAATGCCAGTACTGCCGGGAAACCCGTCAACTGCTGGAAGAAATTCGGGATTTAAGCGGGGGAAAAGTAACACTGGATGTCTACAACTTTATCAACGACAAAGAAAAGGTTGATCAATACCAGGTAGACAAAGTACCTGCACTGGTGATTCTGGATGAAAATGGAAAGGACTTTGGCATTCGTTATTACGGCATTCCATCCGGTTATGAATTTGGTTCTCTGCTGGAAGACATTCAGGTGGTTGCCAGGGGCGAACCCGATCTGAGCGAGCAAAGCAAACAGCTCATTGCACAGATCAACAAGCCATTGCGGTTGCAGGTCTTTGTGACTCCCACCTGTCCCTATTGTCCATCAGCGGTATTACTGGCCCATAAAATTGCCATGGTCAACGAACACATCACCGCCGACATGGTGGAAGCCACTGAATTTCCACACCTGGCCGTCAGGTACAACGTTCACGGGGTACCGCGAACCATGGTGGGAGAGAGCTATGCCATTGAGGGTGCCCTGCCGGAAACCCATTTTGTTCAGCGGGTGCTGGAAGGGTACAAACAAATGTATTCCGAAAACTAAACACAGGATATTTCTATGATGAAGAAATGGCTTTTTATTCTGATCCCGATCATCGGGCTGGCGTTGCTGACCGGTTGCGGTGGTGAGAAAGAAAGCGCGACGACGACCACGGATCCGGCTGCGGCACCCGACTTCGCTCTGGAAGACCACCAGGGGAACATTGTACGCCTGGCCGACTTCCGTGGCAAGGTAACCATCATTAACTTCTGGGCAACCTGGTGTGGCCCCTGCCGGGAGGAAATTCCCGGATTCGTCCGGTTGTACGATCGCTACAAAGACGATGGCCTGGCCATTATTGGCATTTCATTAGATCGACCGGGCTGGGAAGTTGTCCGTCCCTTTATGGAAAAATACAACATCAATTACCCCATCGTCCTGGGGAATCAGAAAGTAGTGCTGGATTACGGTGGCATTCAGGCCATTCCCACCACGTTCATCGTCAATCGCCAGGGACACATCGTTGATCGGATTATTGGCTACCGCCCGGAAGCCTTTTTTGAAAAGCGCATTAAAGAACTGTTGTAAACCGGCAGCAAAAACAAAGGGAGCGAATTTATGCCAGAAATTATTGTGAAACAGGTGGAAGGTATTACCTTTGTGGGACGTGGCGAATCGCGACATTGGGTGGTAATGGATGGCCCCGAGGCCTTTGGCGGCTCCGAAGCGGGAACGCGTCCCATGGAATTATTTTTAATGAGTCTGGCAGGATGCACCGGCGCCGACGTGGCGTCCCTGCTTAAAAAAATGCGTGTGGATGTGGACAGGTTCGAAATCGTCGTCAAGGGAAACCGGGCCGAGGAACATCCCAAGGTGTACACCAAAATTGATCTGGAATACCGGTTTTACGGGGACAATCTGGAAGCCGTCAAGGATAAGATTGAGAAAGCCATTGAACTCTCCCAGTGGAAATACTGTTCGGTTTCAGCCATGATTCGCAAGGCAGAAATTCCTTTCAGCTACACCTATAAATTACTTCCCCGAAACGCCTCTCAATAAGATGAAGAATATTCTAAAAAAGCGACACTTTTTTAGACAAAGTGTCGCTTTTTTCATCCCCAAATTGACCCCCATCAAGTTTGCAGCAGACGCCTGAATTCATAACCCTATATAAATCAATGAGTTGAAAAAAATAATTTTTCAGGAACATCTCTGGCATAATTATTGTATAGTTTGACCGGGTGCACAGGAAAATCCAGTGCCGGAAACTATGTTGGATATGAACTTAATTAACCCGGAGGGAACAACATGAAGCTGAAAATCAAAGTGAAAATGAAAATTAAACGCTATACGCCACCGACCGCCTGATTGGACGAAGACCCCGCCAGCGTCGCGGGGTCTAATTTTTTACAACGATTTAATGGTTTGCTTTATCCGCTCCACAATGGCCTCTGGAACATCTTCCTCTTCACCCGTACCAAAAAACCGATTGACGTAAACCATCTCCTCAAAAAATTTTCGACAGGCCTCGCAGCGGGATCGATGGGATTCGAACATTTCCACCTCAGACTCGCTTAACACTTTGTCCAGGTAAAGGGAGACCAGGTTGCGGAATTTTTCGCAGGTCATGGATTTCACCTCCATATTAACTTTCCCCTTGCTTTATACTTCCGGAAGTTCCAGACCCGTTTCCTTCAACCGCTCCCGAAGATATTCGCGGGCGTAACGCACATATTTTTGCACTTCCTCAGGCGTAACGCCCTGAATCATTGCCACTTCTTCCGGAGTAAATTCTTCGAACACCATCAACGTGAATGCCTGGCGCCACTTTTCCGGTAAACCTGAAAGGGTTTGCTGCACAAAGCGTTTCAGGTCTTCCTCCTCATAAACTTTATCCGGTTCCGGGAAAAGGTTATCCGGCACCAGATCTTCCAGCCGCAACAGAAAATCCGGCTGATAAAATTCATACAGTTCTGTATCCAGATCTTCCACGGCGGTAACCTTCTTTTCCAGCGGAACCGGACGGGCGCGACGCTCTTTCACCTTGCGATTCACAATCTGAATGATTTTGCGAAACAATGCCCGCTCAATCCAGAGCTCATCATATTCCGCGGGCAGTTCATTGAATACGGCCACAACCGCTTCGTCCAGCACCTCGGACACCAGAACGTCTCCCGGCCGGATCATCCCCTGATAAATGTTCATTTGAATCTCACGACGGGTAAAATTGTACAGGCGCCTTAGCAACCGCAAAACAATCTGCAAATATTCCTCTTTTATTTCCTCCTTCAGATCCGCCTGCTCGGCCATTTGCTCTTTGTAACTGGGACGTTGCTTCCGCCGATATTCCGGTTCCCGGCGCAGGAATTCCTTGTATTGCTTTAACTCACGCCAGAGGGCATCAAACGCCTCGCTAATGGACTGAATCAAATCCCGGGACTGTTTCTCGGCGCGGAGGGTCTTGTGGGGTAATTCCAGCACCAGACGGGTGGCGTACAGGTCCTTCCGCTCTACCCTGTCGAAATGAATGTTAAAGGAGACCAGATCGGGATTAAACGACTCCAGTAAACGATCCAATTTTTGCACTTTTCGCCGAATTAAATTCTCTGCAAGAGGACTGAGATTCAGATTGTTTCGATGAATGACATGATTCATGGACATCCCTCCTTCCGCAGCATTTCATCCCGTTTTACGAAAACACTCCATTTATCCACTCATCCGAGATCCAGTGCGATTGAACATTCATTCCATGATCGTTTCCAGGAACAATTATCCCATTCACTTATCATCAATACAAACCAAATGCCACAACTTCTAATCCATTGAATATCAACAAGATACGCCCATGTTGATCGTTGGGGTGAAAAGACATTTTGACGGAAAGGGATGGCAGATTACTGAAAAATTTGCGTGATCCAGGCGTCGGGATATCCGTTCTGAATCAGCCGATCTCTTAGCTGGCTGGCCTGATCCCGTGTGGGGAAAGCCCCCATCACCACCTTCCATAGTCGATCCTCCGCCACCACGCGAACGGGCGCGTTAAACCGCTGCTTAAGCTGCTGTGCGATTTGACTGGCATTGGACGAATCGGCCGTGGCCAGCACCTGGACAGCAAAGACGACTGCTGGCTCCCCTTCGCGGTCAGGAACGGAGGGTCTGCGTTTGGGCACCCGTACTTTTGTTTCGACGATCCAGCCATCGGGAAATCCGGCGTAATACAGCCGATCCAGAAGAATATGCGCGGCATCCCGATCTCGACAATCACCGACCTGAACTTTGTACAACCCGTCGCCTGCATCGTGCACGAGGTATACCGAATCCAGATTGGCCTGGCGGGCCCGTTGAGCCACCTTTTGTGCCTGACTGATTTGCCGTCCCGCAAAAATCTGTACCCGATAGCCATCCACCAGAATATAAGGCAAGGCTTCCAGGCGCTTCTCGGCTTCGCCCTTTATCTGGAATTGCACCTCATGCTGTCCATACTTGCGCAGGAGCTCCCGAAAGTCGGTGTGCATCAAATAGTTTTTCAGACGGGCCGCTGTATCCCCCTGAGCCACAACGGTGGATGTGGCAAACAGAAGGAAAACCACCAGGAAGATTTGACCTGTTCGATACAAACGAAAATCCCTCATTGGTAAACCTTCTTGAGTTCATAGGCGGGAAAGTAAAACCGTAAAATTTCCCGATAATTCGCACCGGATAGAGCCATACCCAGAGCGCCCCACTGACACATGCCCCGCCCGTGACCAAATCCCGCACCAATGATGTAAAACTGCTCCGGCAACGTTGGTGAAGTTACCAGAAGGAAAAAATTGCTGGGGAGTGCCCGGCCAGATGAATCGGCCAGTACCCGGCGAATCGCATATCCCTGAATGGTGAATTCGCGGTCGGCCACCTGGATGTACAGGGACTGAACCCGCCCGGTCGTGGTGCGCTCATTCACTCGCAGGCGAAAAGCAAATCCCTGCTGCCGCCAGGCTTCCCGGTCTTGCTCATCGATCCGCCCCAGGCGCTGCAGATTCTGCAGCACCGTCCCCACATCCCGCCGTTCAATCCAGCGATAGATGGGCGAAATTCGACAATTGTCCCCGTCTTCTGCCCGATCCGCCCACAAATCAGCGGAGGAATCCGGTGGCTCCAAATAATTTTCCAGATAGCCACCACAGGTGGAATGATATTGCACGTGGGCCACCTGCTCACTTCGGGTTAAAACCTGTCCCCGGGTGCGGCGAAGGGCTTCGAGAACCCGGTCGTTCACCTTTTCCAGGCCGCCGTAAACCTGATCCCGTACATCGGCATACAGATGGAATGCCGGGTGGCGCGGCTCCTGCCGCAAACGATAAAGCGCGTAGGTGCGCGCCGCAACCGCCTGGGCCAGCAGGGCTTCCTGATATTCCGCCTGACCGGTGGGCATTTCGAAGGGAATCACTCCTTTTAAATATTCCTCCAGCGGTAACTGATTAATGACGTAACTTCCCGAATGATCCAGCCGAATGGAAAATACCCCGGGATACACCCTGCCATTCCATTCAAATTGTCCGGTTCCGCCATCGGGGACAAAAACCAATCGCGCGGGAGCGGGAAGGGAAAAATAGCGTTTGTCGTTACGCAGAACCACCCGATCAGCGGAAAGCTGCACCTGTAGTATGCCGATGCGCCGATCCAGAATGTATTCCGCTTCTTCCAGCTGCAAACGGTAAGGGGTTAAAAATTGCAGGCTTGTGGTGGCGGGCCGATCGGTTAAGCATACCCGGATTTCCGGTTCAACCGGGGGTGCCACCACCCGGGGTGAGGGCGGTTTGTGCAGTGTGGGGGCACAGCTCAATATCCACCCCACCCAGAAAACCAGTACCGCCGTTCTCCACGGTAAATGAAAAAATCCCCTGATCAACACAGGGGATTTTTGATGATAGGCATGGGGGTCGATCTGCTTACCAGCCAAATCCAACGATGCTCACTCCCACTTTCACACCCAGACCCGAAATGTCCAGCTCTTCCCACACAGGCAGGTTTTTTACCACGTTTCGATTTCGCTTCACCCGGGAATTGTTGTAAAACACATCCACAAACAGATTCCCGGAAGAGCTGATGGCAAATCCCAGACCGGCACTCACCTGCCAGCCAAATCCGCTATAAAATCGGTTATCTTTAATGCCTTCTTCGTAATTGTTTTCGCTGTTCCAGACCATTTCCCATCCGGCACCTGCAGAAGCGCGCACATAAAACGGGGCGCCATAGGCGATGGGATGTTCATAATTCAACTTCAATAAAAGGGGGACAATGTGAGTGGTAAATTCCAGCAGTCGCATTTTGGTTTCCGGCTTGGTGCCTCCCCGGGTTACCTCTGAGACAATTTCCACGTCCTTGCGGTAATTCCGCTGGAAGTAATTGATTTCCAGTCCCCAGCTGAGACTTTCATCAATCATCCGCCCCAGATGAACGCCAAACAGGTAGCCAGATTTTACCGCCTTCGGGTTAAATTTGCCGACTTTAAATTCGGTGTAAGGTGCCTGGGCCGGGGCAGTGATTGTCCACAACAATCCTGCCAGTAAAATAAACAGCGAAACCGTGCGTGTCATTACGACCCCCTCCATTTGATGATTCGTTCAAAAAATAGAGAACAGATCCCTGCCTGTCAATCAAACTTTTGAGAAATTGAATCATCAACCTGCTATCAGGCATCCACGTAATGCAACCATCCGTGGCGATCCTCCACCTCGCCGGTCAGGATCTGGAAAAATGCCTCCTGCAAACGGGTGGTGATGGGCCCCCGCTCCCCATTACCAATTTCGATGCGATCGATGCTGCGGATGGGCGTAATTTCGGCAGCGGTGCCGGTAAAGAACACCTCATCGGCAATGTAGAGCATCTCCCGGGGAATGTTGGTTTCCTGTACGGGAATGCCCAGATCGGCACACAGTTGAATGACACTGTTGCGGGTAATCCCCGGCAGAATGGCGGTGGCTATTGGCGGCGTGTACACCACCCCATCCACAATCACAAAAATGTTTTCACCACTGCCTTCGGAGACGTATCCATAGGTATCCAGCGCAATGCCTTCCACATAACCGTTGAGGATGGCTTCCATTTTAATCAACTGGGAGTTCATGTAGTTAGCTCCAGCCTTGGCCATGGCGGGCATGGTATTGGGCGCAAATCGGTTCCAGGTGGCCACGTTAACATCCACCCCTTTCTCCAGCGCGTCGGCCCCCAGATATTTCCCCCAGAACCAGGTCACGATGTACGTTTCAATCGGCGAATTGAAGGGGTTCACACCAAATTCTCCCAGTCCCCGCAGAATGACCGGACGGATATAACACTCCTCAAATTCATTGACCTTCACGGCTTCCACACACGCCTCGATGATGTCTTCCACAGAAAAGGCTTCCGGCACCATCCGGTAAATTTTGGCGGAGCGAAACAGTCGCTCAATGTGTTCCCGCAGGCGGAAAATGGCCCGTCCCCTGCGTGTTTTGTAACAACGAATGCCTTCGAACACGGAAGAACCATAATGAACGACATGGGCCATGACATGTATTTTCGCGTCATTCCAGGGAATGAACTTCCCGTTGTGCCAGATAAACTTGGCAATATCACTTTCACGCGGCATAAAATATCCTCCAGATTATGTCAACTCAACGATCCATCCGTAGGGATCTTCTTTTTTTTGCAACTGAATGCCCAGTAATTCATCGTACAGCCGATGGGCCAGCTGAAAATCATTCCGATTGACATTGTACTCCTGCCCGTTCCACCCAATGCTTTCCACAGAGGTAATGGTTGCGCCGGTTCCGGTTAAAAAACATTCTTTTGCCCGTTCGCACACTTCCTGCACGTCCAGTTCCCGCTCCTGCACCTCCAGTCCAAACCGATCCCGTGCCAGCTGAATGACCGACTCGCGAGTGATTCCCGGAAGAATACTGCCCAGTTTCGGGGTAACCAGCACATTATTTTCCATCAGCGCGAAAAAGTTCGCAGCGCCGGCCTCTTCCACAAAGCGATTGTGGATCGGATCCAGATACAGCACATCGTCAAATCCCTGTTTTTTGGCCTCTACCTTTGGCCGCATGGTAACCGGATAATTGCAGGCGGCCTTGGCATCCCCGGTTCCATTGGGCGCTGCCCGGTGAACATCCATTACCATCAACCGTACCACCCCCACCTTCTCGAAATAGGGGCCCACGGGACTGGCGAACACGTAAAACAAATATTCTCTGGAAGGCCGAACTCCCAGCAGAGGCTCAATGCCGATACAAACCGGGCGGATGTACAGACTGCACCGTCCATCGGCGCTATCGGGAATGAAACGCTGATTGGCCAGCACCACTTCTTTAACCGCCTGCAAGTAGCGTTCTTCCCCGATGGAAGGAATGGCCAGTTTTTCGGAGCTACGCACGAATCGCTGCGCGTTCTTCTCCGGACGGAACAGCACGATCTTGCCTTTTACCGTTCGGTAGGCTTTCATCCCTTCGAAAATGCCCTGGCCGTAATTCAAAATATTGGCCGCCGGAGACAGCTCGATGGGATGAAACGGCACCAGCTGGCCTGCATCCCAGGCACCGTCCCGATAATAACTTTCGTACATCATCATCTTGTCGGCATCTTTGTACAGCGAAAAGGTAAGCCCATCACATGGAATTGTATTTGCCATATTGCCTCCCCTGATTCATCACCAAACATTCGATTTTAAATCCGCTTTGCGGCTTCACTTTTTTCCTATTTGCAATATAATTGTTGGCCCAAATTAAATAAATAATTTTTTCAATCTCTTATCCTGTTTATTATCAACCAGTTAGGGCAATATGAATTCTCCTTCTATTTTCGCACCTCTTTCCTCATCATCGACCCGATGGAGCGAATTTCAGCCGATTTTTCCGCTTTTCGCCCCTCTGGTTCACTCCCGGCCCAACGAAATGAACCTCCGGGTACGGATTCTAACAATCAAATGACGGCTACAGTGTGTGATCGTTGCTTCTGCGTCCCAGGAACCGAACAACCAGAATGGTCGCCACCCCACCCAGGGGCAGGGTCAGCCAGGGACTCCATCCCAGAAAACCGGTTGGTAAATATCCAAACAAGATGGCAATTCCCGCGGTGGTTACCGCATACGGCAACTGGGTGCGGACGTGATCGATATGATCTGCCCCGGAAGCCATGGAGGACATGATGGTGGTATCGGAAATCGGGGAGCAATGATCCCCGAAGGTAGCCCCGGCCAGAACGGCTGCCGTGGTGCTCAGCAGCAACCCCATGGCGTGGGCGGCATCGATGGATGGATCAATCAATGGGAATTTGTGCGCCAGCGGAATGGCGATGGGCATCAAGATGGCCATGGTGCCCCAGGACGTTCCGGTGGCAAAGCTAATGGCTCCTGCACTCAAGAAAGTTACCAGAGGCAGCCAGTGAGGTGTTAAAAATTTCCGGGTAAGATGAATCACATAATCGGCCGTGAATAGTTCCTGGCAAATGGTTCCGATCGTCCAGGCAGCGGTCAAAATAATGGCCGCCATGATCATGGAGCGAATGCCCATGACCCAGGCATCCATGGTCTGGTGCAAATTAATCAATCGCTGAGAAAGCGCCAGTCCAATGGCCACAATGCTCCCCGAAAAGGAAGCCCACATCAGGACGGCAAACGAATTGGCATTCCCCACAATCACACTTAACTGCTGAAACCAGGATTTTCCTTCCAGGGAAATTCCCTGCTGAGACAGCGCTTGAGAACCCGAATAAAATAGCCCAGCACTCACCACCAGAATCACCACTCCAATGGGAATGAGTGCGTTGTACCAGCGTTTCTCGATGGAGGCATCGGCCGCCACATCCAGAGAAGATAGATCCATCAGGGGAACGGCCCCGTCCCGCAAAACCTTTCCGGTGGAGCGGGCCCGCTGCTCGGCCTTCCGCATGGGGCCAAAATCGCGACCCATCAGGGCAATGGCAAACCCAAACAATAGCGCATAAAGGGGGTAGTAATTGTAAGGAATGGTTCGGATGAACGTGATGTACGCATTTCCTTCCATCCCCATGGCCTGAAAGGACTGGGCAATTAAACTCACCTCGTAGCCGATCCAGGTAGAGATAATGGCAATGTTGGCCACCGGTGCGGCGGTGGAATCCACCAGATACGATAGTTTCTCCCGGGAAATCCGCAACCGGTCGGCCAGAGGCCGCATGGTATTGCCAACGATTAAGGTGTTGGCATAATCATCAAAAAATATCAGCACGCCCATGGCCCAGGTCGCCAGCTGTCCCAATCGGGAATTCCGTGCGTAGCGAGAAAGCGCTTCCACAATGCCCTGGGTACCGCCGGATCGGGTAATTACCCCCACCATGCCCCCCAGAACCAGGGTAAAAATCAAAATCGAAACGCGATCGGCATCCGCCAGCGACTGCACCAGATATTCATCCAGGGTGTGTAAAAATCCCTGAACCACGTTGTAATCATAAATGAAGGTCACTCCCATCCAGATGCCAAAAAACAGCGCAATGATCACCTGTCGGGTTAACAGTGCCAGCAGAATGGCCAACAGGGGTGGGAGAATACTCAATACCGCCGGGATGGCCCGGACGTGAAACACCGTGCGAACATTTTCCACTCGCAATTCCAGTGCCTGCCGGCCCGTGTGGTGCACCACCAGATCCGAAATGACCAGTCGCGTCTCCGTATCTGCGCCAACGGCCCAGGTTCCTTCCTTCATAACCTGTCCGCTTTCCAGTGACAGCACGGCATACCGCAACGTATCGCCCGCATGGCGCATCAAAAAGTCGAAACCGGGTTTTGCCTCGATCTTGAACGCAATCCCCGTCAGAACGATCCGGGGTGGCTGGATGTCCATCGCCGATTGCGAAAACAGCGCCGGAACCATCACCAGAAACAGAAGAAAAAAGGACATCCGGGAGTGAACGTGTGGTGTTTTCATTTTCATGGAACGGAAAATAAAAAAGCCGCCTCTAAAAGTAAAGCGGTCTTCAAAAATCCTGCTGCCCACCTTCCGAAAGGCCGGTTCGCCTTCCACCCCTCCCCAACCCGCACCTGTCCACTCAGCCTCGAAGGCAGAAACTTTCCCCGTCCCGCAAAAACCCTTTCCTTCTCGCGGAAATCCTGTTTATATTTTCAACAATTGTTCCGACTGCAGTTGCTTCTCCGGAACAAAATAAAAATGACGTGGGCACGCCTGTAAACCCGTATTAAATTGCCTGCGTTTAACAACACCTGGAAGGATCCTCATGAATACTCACGATGCCATCAAGTGTGGCAGCTGACATGACGCCGGTGACTTTTGACATCACGTATGCCGCCTTCTCCGACATGGACAGACTAAACCGCTTTTTCGAAGAACATTTCGTTGCCCATCAGATTGCCATCATGCACAATCGGCTGGAACAGGCCATGAGGCACCTGGAACTGGTATTCGAGCTTTACCGGCAACATGAACAGGACACCGATCGCCTGTTGCTGCCCCTTTACGAAAAATATGTCCGGCAAATCCCGGAAGGTGGGGCGGTCTTGTTTTTTGTGCGGGAGCACCACTTTATCATGAAGCGATTGTCGGAGCTCATCCGCCATATGGGTAAGTTGCTGCTGGATCCCGAAGGGACACCGCTGCACCGGGTGCCATTGTTTGAAGAACACTGTACTATAAAAGACATGTTTGACCATCACCATGCCCGCGACCGGTATTTTCTGTTCAAATATCTGGATGAATATGTTCCGCGAATGGAAAAAGAGGCGGTTCTTCCCGAAATGGAAGCGCGACACCGCGAGGTAGTTCGAAAAGTTCAGGAGCAGCCATGACCGCTCCCGCCTTCATCGCCGCAACCCGAAATTTTCTCGTTGAACTGGAGAGGTTACAGGAAATTCTGCTGCAGCAACCGGATGAAGCCATTTTTCAGCGCATCCGCGATTTGCAGGAACAGTTTTTACAGCAGGTTAGGGCATTTGCCAGCACGCTGACCAATCCACTCGCCGATCCCGGCATTTTCCTGATCCGCAAACAAAATGAGCTCATCCAGCAGCACTTAAATAACCTGCGAGAACGCATTGACCTCCATTTAACCAGCGATATCACCCCTCACAAAGCACTGGATGTTTTCGATCACCAGTTCCGATTCAAGAAGGTGGTACAGAAGCATCTGGAAGATCTGGAGCACGTGTTTCCGGCCTGTGGCAGCCCATCGGATCAGCCTTCCGCTGACTAACCCTGCATTCAGAAAATGCTCCGCGCGACACAAGGGGGCGAGGATTCCCGCTCAGCCCAAAATCTATATTAAACTCATTTTAAACCCAGATTATGCGATAGCCTACGAATTACACGAATTAACACAAATAAAACCAATAAAATGCATTGGATTGTGTCTGGATGAAAATGTGTTCCGGGGTTTATTCGCGTTTTTGTCGACATTTTTTTGTTTCATTCGCGTGATTCGCGGTTTAACGCATTATTTGGGTTAAAGCATAATTTGAGTTAATTCGTGTGATTCGTAGGCGAAAGCATCTCGAAGAGTAAATTCCGCCCGCGCGATGTCTGGAAAGGATTTGCCGGAAACATGGTCGGCTATTCGCGGTCGAATCGTTATCCGGGAATGTCCTCATTCCCTACAAATACACGCGATTCTCAGGCCCGGTGGATTATCTGTACCTCCCCAAAAAATGGAAGCGCGGGCTCGAGAGCCCGGCACTTCCATCAGGCGTTAACTCCCCCGGGAAATTCAACGGTTATCGCCGATAATCGATGATCACGTGGGTGACCTTGTCGGTGGTGCCATCCACTCCAAACGTCAGCGTATGGGCATGACGTTTGTAAGTATACATCCGCCCGTTGATGGGGCCATCGGGGTAGGATAAAATCACTTCATCCGGCTCGCCAAAGCGGAGTAAAACTTCTTTGCCCCGCAAAATGACCTCCGGCTCCAGTCCCAGAATGACCAGCGCGCCTTTCTGGTTATCGGGTGTCACCACCTCCCGAACTTCCACTACGGCGATTTGCTGGCCATCCCCGAAACTGCGCCAGACCTGGGTATACAGGGTACCGCTATCGTCCAGAGGCAAAAAGTGGTTGCAGTGGAGCGCAAACCCCACGCTCTGAACAGACAGCTCCTGTAAATTCAATAATTTTTCCAGATACTCCAGTACAGTTTTACCCAGGCGATTCATGAGGTCTCCAAATCATTTGCATTAACGGAGCAAAATCATTTTCCGGGTCGATTGCCAATCGGGGGTCTTCAGGCGGTAGAAATACACTCCGGATGCCATCGGCCGCCCCTGTTCATCCCGACCGTCCCAGGTTACCGTGTACCGCCCCGGCGCCTGACTTCCCCGCACAAGCGTGCGAATCCGCCTTCCACGCGCATCGAAAATCGCCACCTCCACCCGAGACACCCGATCCAGTGCATAGACAATGCGGGTTTGAGGATTAAAGGGATTGGGATAATTCGGGTACAATCGGAACCCCCGGCTGACCTCATCCCGTGGCGGAATGGTAACCGCCTGGCCAATCTTCAGAACCTGTACTCCCATCTCGGGGCAGGCCACATACACCGTATCCCGCCAGATGTCCAGCTCAATGGCGTTGCCTCCAACATCGTATCGACCCAGCAACCGGGGATTTTCCGGATCGGACACCTCCAGCGCGCTCAAACCAGAATACCAATCCAATGCATAAAGAATATTGCCGGACAGATAAACATCGGAAGCATAAGCCCCGGTTGCGTACGATCCCAGCTTAATGGGATATCGGGGATCGCGAATGCTCCAGATGGTCACCCCATCCCAGCCATCGGCCACAAAAAGTAAGGTGTCGCGAACGGCCACATCGCTTACATCATACATGGTAATGCACAACAACTGCGGATTGGAGGGGTCTTTCACACTCACGATCCGCAACCCGTAATACCCGTATACAAGAAAGGCCAGCGTATCCTGAACTACCACTTCTCTAATCGGGCCAAATGTCCCGGCCACATAAGTGGCCACTTCCACCGGCCGGGTCGGATCTTTCACATTCAGGATGATCATGTTGTCTCCACAACCCATGTAGGCCAGGGTGTCCTTCACGTCGATGCCCCCGTACGTTCCAAATGGGGCTTCTGGAGATACGCGGGCAACGGGCGCCGGCTGCAAAGGATCCTCCACATTAAAAATGTATAGGCCGCTGTCCCTGTCCAGAACGTACGCGAAAGAGGATCGCACCTGAATGTCCTCCGCAAAACCATCCGTGGGCACTTCTCCCATCATCACAGGATTGGATAAATCGGTCATATCCACCATTCGAAATCCCTTATTTCCACTGGCCAGGTAAACCCACCCGTTCTGAACATATACATCCCGGGTAAACCCGCCAACAGCCCATTCCCCAACGCGAACGGGACTGGCGGGCATGGAATAATCCCAGACCTGCAGGCCATATCGATGCGCCGAAACGTACACCCGATCATTCGCCAGAAAGACATGATACGGATCGCCAATCGACAGGCTGGACTGAAGCGTGAGTTCTCCACTGGCATTTACAGAATAAATGTTCAGCTGTTCTTCCTCTTCACTCAGGAACAACAACGTATCGATGACCGCAATATCCCGCGCATCTCTTACCCAGGTGTAGGATAAATAAACCGGATTAACCGGATCGGTGACATCGAATACATAAAGTTCATTATCATCGTTTTTAAAAAAAATGCGGTTGTTGGCGTAGGCAATGGCAAATCCATCGTCATCCAGACTGGTTTGATACACCAGCTGAATGGCGGCGGGATCACGGACATTCAATACTGTAAAATCCCAGTTATCATCGGCCACAAAGGCCAGGGTATCCCGGATAACCACCTCCATGGGGCGCCAGTCGTCCACATAATGCTGAACCACCTCCGGGTTAATGGGATTGGAAACATCCAGTACCAATAATCCATCGAATTTCAGGCACAGGTACGCGTACGGCTGCGCCACCACAATGTCATAAATGCGATAGGCCTCCGTATCCAGCGAATATACGATGCGAGGGGCTTCCGGCTGATGGACGTTGACCACATATAGCCATCCGTTCCGGGTGCCCACGTAGGCGTACCCACCATCCACATAAATTTGCAGGGGTAGATACCGGAATGAAACCTGTCCCAACGGGTTGGGATTGGTGGGATCACTCACATCCACCACCACCAGCTGGCATCCGGAGAGCACATAAGCCAGGTTGCCCTGAACAAACACCTCGTGCAGGGGGCCTTTGGGCCACTGGCCCAACAACACCATGTTGGAATCCTGGCTGGCGACCGATGGTTTCCACAACGCTCCGTGCCTCTCCACAAGGGGCATTCCCAGGCCTGCGGGAACGCCCTTGTTCTCGCTCCCCACTCCCCAGCCTCCGCAAAGGCAAACCATCCATAGTGCAAATAAAATCGAGCGCATTCGATCCTCCATCGATTTTAAATCGAACTGGATGTGTATTTTCTGGCAAAGGCTGATTTTTTTCCTGGCCATTTGGCAGCAATCCAGCGGCCGCCGGCCCACCCAAGAAGGGTCAATCCCACCCACCAGAGCGCCGGCTCCAGAAAAACGGAAAGGCTGTGGGGAGCAATAATCCCGGAATCCACCAGAGCAAACCGATAACGAACAACCAGCCATTCGCTGACGATCCCCACCACCCCCATTGCCCACAGCAATTGGCGATTATCCGCACGGTTGCCGCTCAACCCCGCCGCCAGCAGCGCGGGTAAAACGTAAACCAGACAGGCCACCAGCCACACCAAAAACAGCGCCGAATCGGTGAGCAGGCTGATTCCGGCACGGTTGTACTTCCAGAACAGCCAGGGAATGACGGCCACCGGGGCAGAGCCGATTTCCGGTATCCCCGGCGTCAACGAAAAATACAGATAGCGCGCAATGGCCCGCAAAATACCCCAGCTGAACAAATAAACCAGCGGCCCCCAGTACACTGGCCATGCGATGGGCATCGCCTCTCCTCTCCTTAACGTGTAATCCCACAGCAGGGCAACGAAGCCACTTCACCCGTTTTTTAGAAATTTGAGGATTATGCAAAACGGATCAACTACACAATGATGTGGTTTTTTGCGGAAGAAAATTCCGCCGCAGGGCTGAACTACCCCACCTGGGGAAGGTGTACCAGACCGTGGGCCATCAGGGCACAACGATGCGGGGAATGTCCCAGTTAATGCGGGTAACCACCTCGTAATGAATGGTGCCGATCATGCCCGCCAGATCATCCGCCCGGATTTGCTCGTTTCCCTGGCGACCAATCAACACTACCTCATCCTCCAATTGCACACCGGGAATATCGGTCACATCCACCATGGTCAGGTTCATGCAAATCCGGCCTCGAACCGGGGCCCGCTTTCCACGAATCAACACGTAGCTTTGATTGGACAATCGCCGATCGTACCCGTCGGAATAGCCCACGGGTAACACAGCAATGCGGGTGGGACGGGTGGTCTGGTACGTTCGGCCGTAACCGATGGTGCTCTCTGCGGGAACGTCTTTTATTTGAACCACGCGGGTTTTCCAGGTAAGCACCGGCTGCAGCACATCCTCCCCATTCTCCGTGAACCGGATTTTATAGGAAACAAATGTCTCCCTGGATGGCCACAGGCCGTACTGGCTGATCCCCAGCCGCACCATGTCGAAATGGGTTTCTGGGAACAATAAAATGGCGGCCGAACAGGCGGTGTGTTTCTTCAACGGATGGACGCCGCGCTCCCGAATTGTTTGAAGCATCTCCTGGAAACGCGTTAACTGCAACCAGGCATAATCGTGATTGGTGGTATCTTCGATGTTGGCAAAGTGGGTATATACTCCCTCCAGCTGCACGAACGACATTTGCTGCAGGGCGTCCAGAAATCCGGGCAAATGGTCTGCATCAATGCCCTGGCGATAGGTACCGGTTTCCAGCTTCAGGTGAATGCGTACCGGAATACCCAGTCGACGGGAGGCTGCATCTACCGCGACCAGGTCTTCCTGATTAAAAATCACCAGCCGAAATTTGCCCCGGATGGCTTCTTCCAGGCGAGCAAACGGCACATGGCTCATGATCAAGACATCCTGCTGGAAGCCGGCCGAACGCAGTTTCAAGGCTTCATCCAGGGAGTGGACGCAGAACGAATCGGCGCCATGCCTGGCCGCCAGATGAGCGATTTGTTGCCAGCCATGGCCATAGGCATTGGCCTTCACCACCACCGCCAGTTCCACACCGGTGCCAATCCGCTTCCGAAAAAACTTCAGGTTCTGCACGTAAGCCGACTCCGAAATCTCCACCCAGGTTAACCATCCGCGGGTGTTTCCAGATTCACTGGAGGCAACCATCCCCAACAATCCTTTTTCGAATTCCCCAAATTTAATCAAAAAGTGTCCAGCGCACACCCAATCGGAACAACCGGTAAAATTCCCCGGTGCCGGTGATGAGGATATAATCGGTCGATAACAGATTTTCCCAGACAAAATACAGTGTGGCCGATTGGATTCGCGCAAACAGCCGCGCATCCAGAATGGGATAACGCCCGGCTACGGCATCGGACAGGCGATATTGATACAGCAGCCGATCGAAAATAACCTGACGGAACTCATCCAGCCAGTGAAAGGTCACCACCCCTTTCATTTTCAGGGCGTCGTTAAAAAAACTTCGTTGCACACCCAGCTCGGAGATCACATTCCACCGGGGGGCGAAGGTCTTCCGGTAATTGGCGTTAAAGGTGGCCTGCTGGCGCACCCAGAACCTCCGGAATTGCCATTGCCAGTGCAGGGTCACTCCATGATTCCAGAACGTTTCCCGCTCCCAGGAACGGCCCCCAGGCCGAAGCACCGGGTAATGACGCGCCTGCACACGGAACCATTCCACCCTGGCCTGCATGTGTTTTGACTGGAACCCCAGGGCTACCTGCTGACCGGACTCCACAATCGGACGATCTGCGGGAACGCTGGGGAATGAATCTCCCTGGAAGGTGCGCCAGAGAATGGGCACCGGACGGGGACGTTCAAAAGCGCTGAGCTGCAGCCGTAAAAAGGCGGGTTTTCGCAGTGTCAGATTCACCGCATACTGCTGCCGGGGATCGTATTCGCTATGCCAGAACAGCCCCACTGCCACGGCAACCTCCGCCCGGGTATGCCCCTGCTGAATCCGTAGCCAGCCCGATTGCTGCCACTCCCGATGGCGCCGCCAGTAATTCTTACCACTGGATTGAAAGATGTCGCCCTCCAGCTGCACCCCAACCGTTCCTGCCGCCAGGGGAAATTCGTAATCCAGCGAATGACCAAAGGCATTCAGCTGAAACTTGCGCTGATCTCGCCCGGATTGCGCGTACTGGTCATCAAACCAGCGCAGACGCGGAGTCCAGCGCAGCGAATCGCCAGCGAAAACGGATCGCGAGAAGTCAATCCACAAGAGGTTCGAAATGGATTTAAACCAATCTTCCCGGAACTGAAAGACCTGTTCCGGCGGCATGTTAAACCGGTGCCGGAGTTGCCAGAAGTTGATGTCCGCCCGCCACTTCCAGGGCAAATGTAAAACCAGTCGTCCCTGGTAAGTGTTCACCTGAATTTTGGAATATTCTCCAGGCTCGGTGCCGTCCCGCAAGAAATTGTTCCCCGCAAGCTGGAAATACTGACCGGGGCGGAAATATTCGGTAAAGTCGATATCGATATACGACAGTCGGGTAATGTAGTCCTGATAATAGGTAATGATGGATGTTGGCTTCAGGCTCAACGGTCCCGGATTCTGATAAACAGCGGTCGCCAGCCCCGTCACCAGGGAATCCCGGCGAATTCGATGATGGGGAGTGGTCTGTTCGTTCCAGAATCCCAGCGTCGGCCGCACCAGTGGCAATCCATTGTACACCGCACGCAAAAATCCCGGTGGCATGCCCCGAAAACTGCTCACATAAAACCGCCCCTTCTGGGACAGGGAGAGAGGGAACACATCGCTAAGGTAAAAACGATACTCTTCCCGGGTTATGAAAGAATAAAAATAATCCTCCCCACCGGACAGGGGAAGGGGAGGGCTTTTCTCGGACGACTGTCCCTCAGCGCCCATCAGGGAAAGGAACAAAACGATGGGCAGTATCCACTTCCAGGAAACCTTTTCCGCTCTTCGACCCATGATTTTTCAAATATAGGCAGGGGGCAGCGGAAATTACCACCTCTTTCCGAAAAAGCCTCCGGCACCGCTTGTCCAATTGCGGGATTTTCCCTAAATTGTGTAGTCACCTCTTCACAGCAGGTTCTCTCATAAACATCAGGGAAGTATGGTGCTCTGGATTGAGCCCGGATGCAGATCAAATCCGTGGGATATCCATGGTTCATCGAAGCGCCATTTTTATGGCCGTTTTCTGGATCCTGTTTAGCAGATGCGGACTGGCCCGGGACACGCTGGATCTGGAACTGTTTCTGGAAAGTTTCCAGAGCGAAACGGTCGTCCAATCCGATTTGCTCATCCGGCTGCAGGAGCTGGCGGATCAACCCATTCACGTAAACACGGCCCGTCTGGCCGATCTGCTGCGCATCCCGTTTCTGGATCGGCAAACCGCACAGGCCATTCTTGCATACCGAAAATCGCGCGGAAAAATTGACCGCCTGGAAGAACTGATCGCCATTCCCGGGTTAACACCAGACCTGTTCAACCTGCTGAAACCGTTTCTCCGGACGCATCCGCATTCCGCCCGGGCACAGTGGGAGTACCGTCTGCAATGGCGGCAGCGCCTTCCACTGGCCCGGGGCTATGCCGAAAAGCGGTATTCGGGAACGCCGTTTTACCTCTTTCACAAATTCCGGATGCAATGGTCAGATGCCTGGCAATTGCACCTGGTGTGGGAAAAGGATCCCGGTGAGGCCAACTGGTTCGACTTCGGTTCCTTTGCCATCCGCTACCGGCCACCGGCGAAAGGATGGCAGGTATTCATGGGCGATTACAACCTCCAGCTGGGACAGGGTCTGGTCATAAACCGGGCGTATGGACAGCCGCTTTATGCAGATAGCCCGTATTTGTTCCGCCAATCCCACCTGGACGGGTCTCCAAAATTTTCGGTGAATGAATGGGCGTTTCTGAGGGGTGGTCTTCTGCAGCTGGAGCCTGGCCGGGGTACGTTGCTGCTGTTTTTCTCCCGAATGGCGAGGGACGGCATCTTCTCTGCAGATTCCAGTCGCATCCAGCGCATTGTGAACACGGGACTGCACCGCACACCGGCAGAACAGGCTGGCCACAGGAATTTCAAGGAAACGATTGCGGGCAGCGGCTGGCAACTTTCCGGCACCCAGTGGGAATTTCTTACCACCCTGGTAATCGTTCATTATTCCCACCCCGTGGAGCGGGAGTGGGCGGCAGCATCTTCACGATGGACGTACGCCACTCTGGCTCATCGACTGGGAAGTGCGGCAGCCGGATGGAATGGAGAGGTGGCGCTGTTGAGCGGACGATACCCGGCCACCCGGCAACTGTTCTTTCTTCAGCAGCGGGGATTTCGATACGGCCTGGTGGTGTATTACAGTCACCCGGAATTCTGGGCGTTTCACGGCCGGGAATTCGGGGAAATGACCCGATCCCCCGGCAACCGCGTGGGTTACTTTCTGCAGGCGGGCTGGCAACCGGCAGAAAACGTATCCCTGAGCGGCTATTATCACGTCCATCGTCCCGTGCGACAGGCCGATACCTTTCCCGCTTACCGAAAGAGCCTCCAGCTGCAGGGGACGGTTCGAGGATCCGCCACCGAATTATTACTGCGATGGACACGGAAACAACGGCCAGATCTTGCCCGCACCATGCGGCATGAATTTCGTCTGCAATGGCGATTCCATCCCGGGAAGCGCTTTCGCCTTCGCCAGCGGCTGGAAATTACCCGGTTGTGGAGCCAGGGACGCTTTTTACTATCGTACGGATTTTCCCTTTACCACCAGCTCACGTACCGTGTTGATCAGCGCTTTCAGGTCGACTTTCGGTGGACGCAATTCCAGATTCCGGATTACTCGCTGAGGATGTATGAATACGAACCGGACTTGCCGGACAATTTTCAGGTGTCGCTATGGAACGATCGAGGCTACCGCTGGTTCATCCGCCTTAAATACCGCTGGCGCTCATCCGTCGATCTGTTTCTGAAAATCAGCCAGCGCTTTTACCCCGATCGATCCACCCTGGGAAGTAACTGGGACACCATTCCGCAAAACCGGGTCACCGACATCCGCCTGTACCTCCGGCTAAAACCCCATCCAGACAAAACCGGTCAATGAACCTCCATCCCTCAATAACCCCAGACCGGTCATTGGTCAATTTGTACCGGGGAAAAGTGCGGAAACTAACCCGGATTATATAATAGCCTACAAATGACACGAATTCACACGAACAAAAACAACACGCCCACATGATGTTATCTGAATAAACCCGGATTATACATTAGAACCACGAATGACACGAATTCACACAAATAATAAAATGCACTTGATTCTACCCGGGTGAAAATGCTTTCCCGCATATATTCGCTATTTTGTTGATTATTTTCGAATTCATTCGTGTGATTCGCGGATCCATGCATTATCTGGGATTAGTGAACGTCCACCATCCGGCAAAATTGCGAATTTGGTTTATAGATTTAATCGATCGTTTCGATGATTGAAAGATGAATGAAGGAGTGAAAACATCGATGGCGAATACCGGACAACAAAACGAGCTTCCCGACCGGCCCTTCTTCGAAAAAGAAGTGCGCTGCCCGATTTGCGGAAAGGTAACCGTCCACCGATACCTGCGAGACTACACCTACGTGGTCGATCGACAGGAAGAGGACATGTTTATTGCAAAGTACCACTGGCGAAAAAAGGAATACGAAAAATACAACCTGTACTTTTTTTATCTGTGGCACTGCCCCCACTGCATGTACACAGATGAAAAACGGGTGTTCCTGACCCCTGCCGAAAAACAAAAATTTGCTGCCTTCAGTGACGTTAAGGCTAAATATCTGGAGCATGCACCGCAATCGGGTTTTCTGCACTTCATGCAACAATATACGGAGTATCCAGCGGAAGACATCCCGAGCCAGCTCAACCTTCACTTTCTGGCCACCTACATTCAGTTGATCCCGGAAAAATACTCCCGCAACCCGGAAAAGATCGCGCGCATCTATTTACGCATCTCCTGGCTTTACCGCATGGCCAATAAAGATGAGACGGATTACAACACCGAACAGGCGATTAAAGACTATTTTGAACAGCACGAACTGATCCAGTCGCACGTGATGAATACCCTGCACAACGTGGAAAACATGAACCTCTGGCTGGAGGAACAGGTGAAAAACGGCAAAACGCCGGCCGTCCGAAACCTGTGGCAATCCCACTGGGAAGAATTCCAGCAAATTTACCGCACCATCACCGACCACATGGATCCCATTCTGGCAGCGGTGCAACATTATTTCACCCTGGGTAAGACGCTTCAGCAAGAATACGAAAAATTGCACAAAAATCCCCTGAACCTTCCATACCACGGCTTTGAATCGTACCATGCGTTTTTACAGGAAGCACGAAAATTCTGGCCAGAGCTTCCCATCAACGAATCGGAGGCCATTCAAAAAGCGGTACAGTTTTACAAGGAGGTGATCCAGTACAAGCTGTACGACAATCAACTTTCCAAAATGTTCAATACTTTCAAAATGATCATTCATTTGAATGAACGCCTGGAGAATTACGCCGAAAGTCTGAAATATGCCCGGCTGCTTCAGCGGCACCTTCAGGTAGCGTTAAACAACGTTTCCCGAAAGATCAATTCGCTGGAGGGGATTAAGGACGCCGGGCCGGAGCTCCGAAAATATCAGCACTCCTACAACCGACTGAACGAGCACTTAAAAAAGGCCAACCATCTGGAAGATCAGGTGCTCCGGAAAAAGATCGAACACGATGAGAAAATCGCCCGCCAGATCTTCATTGCCAACCGGGATCTGGCACCAGAAAAATTGCGCGATTTAATGGAGGAAGCCGGCATTGAAGAAACGGTCATCGAAAAATACATTAACGAACTCAAAAGCGAGAAGAAAAAGGGCATCTTCCAGCTGTTTCGATTCTAACAAAGCCCCCGGGCTATTGTCGTACCGGCAAAAAGTCGATTGCTTCCGCAACGCCACGCGTCTTGATAAAAGAAAAGGCTCCTCAGTGAGAGGAGCCTTTGTGCGTTCATCTATCTCAAACGGCATTACCATCTGCCTTTTCGATTCCAGTACACATGGCCTTTTTCGAAGGTGTGGTTCTTACCCCCCAGACCAGCGTGTCGGAGAATTTTCATGTGCTGCACGCTCCAGGTTTGCATAAATTGGGGATTGCGAAGCATCTCCCGATTCAAATGACGGGCACGCTGCTTCTCATTCATCTTAAAGAAAGCAGCCATGGGGTACCTCCCTTATTTTAATTTGTCACCCAAATTAACCCCAAATTCGATGTTGATTTCAAAGGCCGAGTGGTTCTTTTTAAAGGCAATTTCCTGGGGGAAAATGGCATAGCGGTACTGAGGACGGATACTCACGAAGTAATTTTCCCGACTAATAAACTCCACTCCAAACCCGAATACCAGGTTGTAGGTGACGCCATATTCGGTTTTGGGATCGCCCAGACCAAAATATTCGTAGTACCGTTTATCCGGAATGTTAATTCCAAAAATCGCCCCTGCCTGGAAAATCAGGTGAGGACGAAAATTATCTTCAATGTCGTGAGCAAACAGCCGTTTTTTAACCTCCAGGTTCACCGGGATGAAAAACAGCTGGCTATAGCGGTTGAACGAGTAAGTAAACCCGTAATAGGGATCGATATATTGGTATTCCCGATCGCCCCGCATGATGAAGAACTCGGCATTTGCCCCCACATTGATAAAATGCGGCAGTGCTATGCGGTAGAATCCACCCAATCCAAATCCCGACATGGAAAGAACAACCGTCATTCCACTTTGATTGTTGTGGGTCGGTGGGTTTTCGTCCTCGACAAAGACCTGTCCCCATCCCGGGGTGAAAAGGCCGAAGGCCAAACAGAGAGCTAAAAATACGCGGATCATTGTTTCCTCAATTTTCCTTACACTTTTTTTCACGCCGAAAGGCGAAGAAAGCTCCATTGCCGGCGGGGAAAAAATGCGCCGCTCTGCAAATTAAAAAGGAACCGAATCATCCGTCGGGGTTTCCAGATCATCCGGTGGGGTTAATTCGCCCGGTTCTTCCACTTCCGGGGTGCTTGGCTCTCTGCCCGGTGCGGCCTCTAACAATTGAATGGCCGTTGCGATGATCTCCGTGGTAAATCGCCGCTGCCCGCTTTGATCTTCCCACTCGCGATAGCGAATCCGTCCCTCCACGTACAGCCGATGGCCTTTTCGGGCATACTCCTTAACGATCTCGGCCAGGCGATTCCAGGCAACGATGCGATGCCAGGCCGTTTCCTCCTGCATGTTGCCATCCCGATCCTTCCACACATGATTGGTGGCCAGATTAAAATTCACCACCGGCGCACCACTGGGTGCATAACGGATCTCCGGGTCGGCACCCAAACGACCGATAAGAATCACCTTGTTGACCGTTCCACGAGCCATGTTTCCTCCATTTAAATTTTGGGGTTAAACGATTTGACGAAATATAATTATTCCGCTTCAAAATTCAAATATTTTGATTTCCAGATTTAAAAAATCTTCCCCCAATGGAACCGGCATTTTACAAAAAACACGCTTCAAAATCCTGTTCCTCTGCCCATCGCCGGCTGGCATCCCCTCCCGGCGCGAACCGGACAGAATTTATTCCGGTTGCTTTCCCACCGGTCTTCTTATTTAATTGTGGCCACTCAATTAAAATGGGATGGATGCGTGGATCATCGTTTTCTATTCATTGCGGGACTGCATCGGAGCGGAACGTCCATTCTCCATCGGGGGATCCGCCAGCACCCCGAGATCAGCGGCTTTCAGAACACCGGCGTCCCCGAAGATGAGGGACAGCACCTTCAGACTGTCTTCCCGCCGGCCATCCAGCTGGGAGGGCCGGGACGCTTCGCCTTTCACCCCCGGGCGCACCTGACGGAACATTCTTCTCTGGTAACCCCGGAGAACCGCGAACAACTGCTGAAGGAATGGGGACAATACTGGGATCTTCAAAAGCCCGTGCTGGTGGAAAAATCGCCCAAAAATCTGACCCAAACCCGATTTTTACAGGCGCTTTTCCCCAACAGCTACTTTCTGATTATCCTGCGCCATCCAATTGTGGTGGCCCTGGCCACACAAAAATGGGCCCGCTGGAAAACGATGGCCTATCTCGTCAAACACTGGATTCATGCTCACCGAATCTTCAAAGAGGACGCGGTGCACCTGAACCACTTCCGGATCGTGTACTACGAACAGTTTGTTCTGCAACCGGAGAAACACTTCCAGAGAATTTTCGAATGGATCGGGGTGGCACCGTTTCAGCCGGATCAGGAGGTGAAAAACGCCAATTCCAAATATTCCGATCGGTGGAAGGCCATCAATGGGTGGTACAAACGCTACCTTGCCTATCGTTTCGAGGCCCCGGTACGCCAGTTTGGATATCAGTTGCACGACCTTCAAACGCTGGCGGACTGTCCGGACTTCTGGAAACATCATCTGCTCATCCCGGAAGGGACACCCTGACGGTAACCCAACTACATCTTTTTCCGCCCCACCAATCCCAATGACGCATGGCCCGCAAATCACGCGAATGATTCCAAAACATATTCCCAAAATCCAGAATACCTCCCAAAACAGATTTTCACCCAGATAGAACCAAGTGCATTTTATTATTCTTATTGGTGTTCATTCGTGTCATTCGTAGGCCAATGCGCAATCTGGGCTTATTTTTTAGTGTGAATTCGTGTCATTCGTGGTCGGATGCACAATCCGGGGTAAATACCTGTCAAATCTTTTGACATTTGAACCGCTGCGCCTTAATTTATCTTACTTCATTAGAAGCCAAAGGAATTGCTCATGAGTATTCAATATCAAAAAGAAACCCGCAACAATGTGGTGATTCTTAAGATTCTGGAAAAGGATCTAAACCAGGAAAAAGCGCCCGAACTCAAGGAATTGCTTTTCAATCAGCTGGCGGAGGGCTCGGTTAATATTATTCTGGATTTGTCCCAGGTCAAGGACGTGGACAGCTCCGGACTGGGATCCTTCCTGTTCGGGAAACGCCAGGCAAACGCTCGTGGAGGCGATCTGCTGCTGGTCAATGCCAATGACAAAATTCAGTCGTTGATTCGAATCGCCCAATTAACCCGGGTGTTTCATGTTTTCGATTCGGTGGAAGATGCCATTCGCGTCCTGGAAGAGGATTGAGTGAACCCAAATCCCATATTGATGGTAAAAATGACGTTCAATAACAGGAACCATTGGTTAATAACCAGGATTCATGAAAGACAAAGACCGGAAAATATTTTTATACACGCTGATCGTATCCGTTTTATTGCACATCCTCCTCATTCTACTTTTAACCATCGGCGACATTTTCTCATTTGAGCCCCCGGCGAATCTGGTGGAAGAGACTCAGCCCATTACCCTGGTGTTCGAACAGCCTCAGCCCCCACTACCTGAACCGGTTCCTCCAGAAGAGCGGTTTTACGAGCTGAAAGAAAATCCAAATGCCAATCAGGAAGCCCCGGAGCAGACGCCGTTTATTTCCAGCGAATTTTCCCGATCCGCGGCACCGCTACAGCGCACCAATACCCCGAACTCCCCCGCGCCCAGAGCCGATGCCCAACTAAACGCCCGTGCATCTCAGGAAGCCGAGCCCGCTTCCCGCTTCAAAACCTTCGATGCGGATGGAGCCATCCTGGCATACAATCCCCCGCCCACATTCTCCAAATCGCTGCTCACAGGGGAACCGGAGCAGAACAAAGCGGAGGATCGACAAAACCAGGAAGGGGAAAGCGAAGTTACCCAGAAAGACTTCGACGCGGAACTGGTGGGTGATTTCGCCCTGAGCACCTACAAATGGCAGTGGGCTCCTTACATGCTGGAGTTTCAGCGTAAGTTAAAACGGCACTGGTATGCGCCACCGGCGTATTACCGGCTGGGACTGATCTACGGCTACACCATCGTTCAATTTAAAATCGACCGTCAGGGGAAATTGCACGACCTGCGGGTGCTGCGTCAGGTTGGGCATCATTCTCTGGAAGAAAGTAGTGTGAACGCCATCGAGAGCACGTTCCCATTTCTGCCATTGCCGGACGATTTTCCGGATCCTTACCTGACGGTAACCATGAAAATGATTTACCCCAACTTACGGGAACTGTATGCGAAATAATCCATGAGTTGTTTGAGGAGACAAGGAGAGGCATATGCTGGAAATTTTTCAAAAAGGCGGCTGGATGATGTACCCCCTATTCCTCAGCTCCATCCTGGCGCTGGCCATTATTCTGGAACGATTCTGGAGCCTGAGACGCAAGCGAATACTGATTCCGCAAATCATCGCCGTCATCGATCAGATAAAAACCCCGGAGGACTTTGCCCTGGCCCGTTCGGTAAGTGAAAAGTTTGATGGGCCCTTTTCGCGCATCGTGCTGACCTGCATTGATAATCGGGATTTGCCCCTGGACGAACTGCGTGCCATGGTAGAAGACGAGGGCCGTCAGCAGGTACGCAGCCTGAACCGCGGACTCCCCATGCTGGAGACCATCGCCGGTGTGGCGCCTTTGCTGGGACTGCTGGGAACGGTGCTGGGCATGATCAAAGTGTTCAACGTGATTCAGACGCTGGGCGTGGGTCAGGCCAAGGCGCTGTCCGGAGGAATTGCCGAGGCGCTGGTGACCACGGCCACCGGATTGATCATTGGGATTCCCGCATTGATCTTTTTTAATTATTTCAATTCGCGGGCCGAAGGATTGATCCTGGACATCGAAAAGTACACCTTAACCCTGATCAACAAAATTATCCGGATGCAGAAAGGTGTTTCGTCAACGCTTACCCAGGAATCACTAAACTTCAGGTCGCAATGAAACTGTTACCGGAAAAGAAAAAACGCGCCATTATTAACATCACCCCGCTGGTGGATGTGCTGTTCATACTCATCATCTTCTTTGCCGTGACCTCCACCTTTCTGGAGCAACCCGGCGTCAAGCTGGATTTACCCAAGGCCAAATCCACGGAGCTGCAGCGGATCGAAAAGGCGGTGCTGACCGTTACCGCGGACGAGCAACTCATCTTTCAGGGCAAGTCGATCGATCTATCGACCCTGCCGGAAGTGCTCCAGCAGGCCATGTCCGAAAGCCAGGATCGCAGCTTAATCATTGCTGCAGATGAGAATGTCCACCACGGTCTGGTGGTTAAAATTATGGACATTGCCAAGCAAAGCGGTGTCGAGAAGTTGATCATTTCAACCGAACCCGAACCATGAGTCGCGTTGCCCAAAAAATTTCGGCGTTCAGCCCACAGGTGGGCCATCTGCCCATCCAGCAGCGGATTGTGAACAGCTTTTTGCAAAACCGGCTGCCGCACGCCTATTTGTTTTATGGGCCCGAAGGAAGCGGAAAGGAGGCCTTTGCGCTGGAAGTGGCCAAGCTGGTCAACTGCCTGGATGATGAACCCGTATGCCAGATGTGTTCGGCATGCCAGAAAATCTCCCGGTTGCAGCATCCGGATGTCCACTACATCTTCCCCACCCCGGCGACGGCGAACATCAAACCGGAGGAGTTTGCCGACGCCCTGCAGCGAAAAGCCGAAAATCCCTACCAGTCGGTTTCTTTTGGAGGGAAGAATGTTTTCATCGGGATCGACACCATTCGCGAGTTGAAACACGAAGCCGCCTTTAAACTTTACGAGGGCAAACGGAAGGTGTACATCCTGGCAGAAGCGGATCGGATGCGTCCGGAAGCGGCCAATGCTTTGCTCAAACTTCTGGAAGAGCCGCCTCCCAATCTGATGCTGATTTTAACCACCGCTTCCATTCACCGCATTCTGCCCACCATCAAATCCCGCTGCCAGCTGGTGCGATTCTCGCATTTAACGGAGTCCGAAATTCTCGAAATCGTGCGAAGATACGATCCAGAACTGGATGATGATCAATTAACCCTGCTGATCCGTCTGGCTGGATACAACATTCGTCGAGTATTTGAATTTCTGGAAAAAGACGTCTTTCCCATCCGGGAGGCCATGCTGGAATTTTTGCGCAAAACGGTGACCATCCAGCGCTCGCAGGAACTTATGGCAATCATAGAACCGCTGGTTCAAAAAAAGGAACCGGATGACATCCGATTGCTGTTGTGGTTCATGCTCCTGTGGTTCCAGGACGTGCTTTACCTGAGAACGCACCCAAAAGAAGTGGCGATCGAAAAAATCTTTCATAAAGATTTAATTCAAAACATCGAAAAATTTAATGATTTTGTTCCGGAACTCCCTGTACAGAACGTGGTATGGCTGATCGAGGACGCATTACAACAGCTGGAAGACCCCAGAAATTTGAATCCTTTATTGATTTTAATGGACCTTGCTATTAAACTACATTCACAAATGAAATTTTGAACAAGGGGGTTCGCAATGACGACCTCAATCGTTGAAGTAGCCTTCAAAGCGGGACGCATTGGCATATATGAAAACCACCAGAATCTCTCCGTAAAACATGGCGACTTTGTGGTGGTGGAAGCGGACAAAGGGGAAGACCTGGGAAAAGTGGTTACCATCGGGAGCATTCCGGAGTACATGTCTCCAGACGAACCGTTGAAGAAAATCATTCGTCTGGCCACGCCCGCGGATATGGTGCGCATGGAGAAAAACCGGCACCTGGAAGACGAGGCGCTGAAGATCTGCAAGCAAAAAATCAAAAAGCACCGGCTGAACATGAATCTGGTCGACGCGGAGTACCAGCTGGACCATCAGCGGTTGACGTTTTATTTCACCTCTGATCAGCGGGTGGATTTCCGGCAGCTGGTCCGCGACCTGGCCGCACGCTTCAAAACACGCATTGAACTGCGACAAATCGGGGTGCGGGATGCCGCCAAGCACATCGGTGGGTACGGCCCCTGCGGATGCCAGCTCTGCTGCACCACTTTTTTGCGCAAGTTCGAAAGCATCACCATCCAGTACGCCAAGGACCAGCTCCTGCCCATGAATTCGAACAAATTAACGGGATTGTGCGGTCGGTTAAAGTGCTGCCTGGCCTTTGAACGGCGCTTTTATCTGGAAGAACTGAAGCGGTTCCCTCGCATTGGCACCGAAGTGGAAACCCCGGATGGTGTGGGCGTGGTGGACAAAATTGACATTTTCAATTCCATGGTGTATGTTCGTTACCCGGACGAGGACATTCGACGGATTCATCTGGAGTCGATCAAAGTTGTAGAGGTAATTTGATAAAGTGGGCGAGAAGAAAAAATATCTCATCACCAGTGCCCTTCCGTATGCCAATGGTCCCATTCATTTAGGCCACCTGGCCGGCGCCTATTTGCCGGGCGACATCTACGCCCGCTATTGCCGGCTTAAAAAACGGGATGTGGTGTACGTGTGCGGCACCGACGAACACGGTGTGCCCATCACCATCACCGCAGAAAAATTAGGGAAAACCCCTCAGGAGGTGGTGGACTATTATTACCAGGACATCAAGTCCAGCTTTGAAAAATTTGGCATGAGTTTCGATAATTTTTCCCGCACCTCCCTGCCCATCCACCACCAAACGGCTCAGGAATTTTTCCTGACCCTGTACCAGAAGGGCTACATGGAGAAGAAATCCCTGCAGCAATTTTATTGCGAACACGACCGCATGTTTCTGGCCGACCGCTATGTGGAGGGCACCTGTCCATACTGTGGCTATCCCGAGGCGCGGGGCGACCAATGTGAAAAGTGCGGCAAATGGCTGGAACCCACCCAGCTCATCGAGCCGAAATGTAAAATCTGTGGCAACAAGCCCATTCTGAAAGAAACCACCCACTATTTTCTTAAACTCAGCAAATTACAAAAGCCACTGGAATCCTGGATTGCCACCAAAACCCACTGGCGAGAAAACGTCATTAACTTTTGCAAAAACTGGTTCAAAGAAGGGCTGGAGGATCGGGCCATTACCCGGGATCTCCGCTGGGGTGTTCCCGTACCTCTGGAGGACGCCCGGGATAAGGTGCTCTACGTCTGGTTCGAGGCGCCAATTGGTTACATCTCGTCTACCCGGGAATGGGCGGAAAAAATCGGCCAGCCGGATCGCTGGAAAGATTACTGGATGGATCCCGACAACACCAAACTGGTGCACTTCATTGGGAAGGACAACATCATCTTTCATGCCATTATTTTTCCGGCCATGTTGATTGGGCATGGGGGATACGTTTTACCGGATGACGTGCCCGCCAACGAGTTTCTGAATCTGGAGGGGCGGAAATTATCCACCAGTCGGAACTATGCCGTCTGGCTGAACGAATTTCTGGAGAAATACGACGCCGATTCCCTGCGCTATTGCCTGGCCATCAACATGCCCGAGACCCGGGACGCCGATTTCTCCTGGCGCGACTTCCAGGCCCGGCACAATAACGAATTGGCCGACATTCTGGGGAATTTTGTAAATCGGACGTTTACTTTCGTGAAGAAATATTACAACGGTCGGGTACCGGCGCGCGGCTCACTGGATTCAATGGATCAGGAGCTCATTCAGCAAATGGCCAAGATCCGGGATCAGGTGGGGCATTTCATCGACACGTTTCAATTTAAGGAAGCGACCCGGCGGTTCATGGATCTGGCCCGACTGGCCAACAAGTACTTCAACGACCGGGAACCCTGGCGCACGCGCAAAGAAAACCCGGAAGCCTGTGCCACCACGCTGAACCTCTGCGTGCAGACCACCTATTCCCTGGCCATCCTGATGAACCCGTTCCTGCCGTTCACCTCGCAAAAAATCTGGCAGATGCTTCAGTTGAAGGGCCGGCCAGAAGACGCGGGATGGGATCAGATTGGTGAACTGGCCATTCCCGATGGCCATCCGCTTGGTGACGTAACCATTTTATTCCGTAAAATCGAGGATGCGGTCATCGAGGCCGAGATCGAAAAACTACAAAAAATTGCGGCCGAACTGGAAGCCGAAAAGCAGCAACGCCTGGAAGAGAAGGAACCTCCCGCTTACATTTCCATTGAAGCATTCCGCAAAGTGGAACTGAAAACAGCGCGGATATTGAAAGCGGAACGGATTCCCGGAGCCGACCGGCTTTTGAAACTGCAGGTTGACCTGGGGGATGAAACGCGCCAGCTGGTGGCTGGAATCGCGCAACACTACACGCCGGAAGAGCTTATCGGCAAAACCATCATCGTGGTGGCCAATCTGGAACCGGCAAAAATCCGGGGAGTGGAATCGCAGGGCATGCTGCTGGCTGTCTCCGATGGCGAGCGCCTGACCCTGCTGACCACTGATCGGGATGTCCCTCCGGGTAAACCGGTGTCCTGAAACCCCATGCTGAAACGCATCCTCATTACTGGCCCCTCCGGAAAATCCTTCTCGCACGATCCAGCGGAAACCACAGAACGCTGAACTGACGATTCCATCTGGCAACGTTCAAATTTGATAAAGAAATTTTTTAACCCAAATCACGATGGAACGATAATTTTGTTTAATTATTACGCTATTCGACTGGAAAAATGCAAAGGCGGGTAGGTATGGATAGTTTCTGGGGAAATATTTTCAAAACGAAGGAAAAGAAGGAAGAGGGCATTACCGCTGTTCTCAAAAAGATTCCCATCTTCGAAGAACTGAGTCGTCGGGAATTGTCCTCTATCGAACGCATCCTGCACCAGCGCACCTATCGGCCGGGCGAGATCATCTTTCACCAGGGCGATGCCGGTGTGGGCATGTACATCATCGAGAAGGGAACGGTGGAAATCATCTTAGAGCCGGCCAACCAGGTGGTCGCCGAGCTATCCGACGGCGAATTCTTCGGAGAACTGGCACTTCTGGATGAATCTCCCCGAAGTGCCACTGCGCGGGCGAAAACGGAATGCCGCATGCTGGGATTTTTCCAGTCCGATTTGTTCGGGCTCATTGAACGTGATCCCCGCCTGGGGGTGAAGATCGTGCTTCGTCTGGCCAGCATCATCGGGGATCGTTTAAAACATTCCAATCAGCAAATGCAGTCTCTGATCAACAAAATTCACCAGCTGGAAGCCGAAATCGAGAAGCTTAAAGAAACCTCGAAAAAGGGCTCTCGCAAAAGCCGTCAATCGTCATCGAGCACATGACACAACAGGCAAAGTAACGAAAGCGACGTCGACGCCATGGATAAACAATTCGCACGCTGGATCAAACTTCTATTTTTGCTCCTGGCAGCCACCGCCGTTCTGGCTTTTTTAATGAGCATTGGGGAGCTGGTTCGCCTGGTGATCATTGCCGCCCTGCTGGCCTACATCCTGGAACCGCTGGCCAGCTTTCTGGAGTCGCGCGGCCTGAGTCGGGTGATGGCAACGGCCGTCATCTTCATCGGCATCATTTCGGCCATTGCCCTGTTTGTCTTTCTGCTTCTGCCCACCATCACGCACGAGATTCGCTCCATCCAGGCCGGCATCCAATCCGGCAAAGCCACTCAGCTCATCCAGAACCTTGAAAATTTTCTTCAGACGCGACTGGCTTTTCTGGGACTGCAAAACCTCAACCTGAGCGAGAAAGTGCATCAAGTGATGGTGAATTTCGGGAATCAGATTTTTAATTACCTGCTGAACATCGTCTCCCTGATCACCAATCTGGTGATCATACCTTTTATCATTTTCTTTCTGATTAAAGACGGTCGGGAGATCAAGCGCAATCTGATCCGTCTGGTGCCCAATAAGTACTTCGAATTTTCCCTGAATTTGCTTCATAAAATGGACATGCAGCTGGGTAATTACCTGCGGGGACAATTTCTGGACGCCCTGATCGTGGGCATATTGTCCATTCTGGCCCTCTGGTTACTGGACGTCAAGTATTTTGTGTTGATTGGTGCTTTTGCAGGCCTGGCCAATCTGATCCCCTACGTTGGCCCCATTGCGGGTGCGCTACCGGCCATTGCCGTGGTGATCCTGGAATCTGGGGACATGATTCGCATCGTCTACATTGCCATTGCCTTCGCCATTGTTCAATTGATCGATAATGTGCTGGTGCAGCCGCTGGTGGTGGCCAAAACAGTGAACATGCACCCGCTGGTGGTCATGTTTGTCGTGATCATCGGCGGAAAGTTCTTTGGCGTTCTGGGCATGCTGCTGTCGGTTCCAGCCACCGGGGTGTTAAAAGTGGTGATTCAGGAAAGTATTGCGAATTTCCGCAAGTATCGCTTCGAGTAACCCGCCTGAGGCACCCGGCCAATCCGCGCCATCCGTGGCCCAATGCCAATTCCGGGACAAAAATCACGAAAGTTTTGTGGCAGGGCAAATTTATTATTACTTTGCACAATCAAACTGAATAAGGGACAGGCGGTACAGTTTCTCATGGATCCCCGGCTTGTAGAAGTGGAACGGCACACGATTCTGCCGGATACTCACTGGCGCTATCGGATTCCCCTGCCTGAAAACTCCACCCTGCGACGATCGGTTCAACAGCACGGCATTCTTTCTCCACTGCTTTTACTGGAAAAGGATAAAAAACAATATTTCATCATTGATGGATTTCAACGATTTGAATGGATTCAGGGCACGCGGTTTACCCGCATTCCCGCCCGGATCTACCCCGCCGGACAGGCAGAGCTGGCTTTCTGGAAAGGCTTGCAGATTAACACCAGCATCCGACCGCTTTCGGTGGTGGAAAAAGCCCACGTAGTGCAACATATTCAGGGTTTCAGGGATGAAGCCATCATCCAGGCCATTTTAAAAGACCTGGCCATTCCCCCAAAGGGTACCTTCCTGCAGATTTATCGAGAGATAGCTGCGTTGCCGATCCCCATGCAGCAATATTTTCACCAGTATCAATTTAGTTTCCGCCAAATCGAACGATTGCGTGCGCTGAAAATCGAAACGCTGGAGCCCTGGATACGGCTGGCCATTCAGCTGCGGTTAAAGGCTCAGGAATTCCTGAATATCATGGAAATGGTCTGGGACATTGCTGTGCGGGAAAACCTTTCCGTGGCCCAATGCTACCAGGCATTGTCCATCGACGAACTGTTGTCCAGGGAGTGGACACCCCAGCAAAAAACCACTTTTTTAAAAAATCTGTTGCATCAGCGGCGTTATCCGCTTCTGACCCGGATGCGAAACCGGATCGACGAAGCGGCAAAAGAAATTCAGGAAAACGCCCCCCTGCCGGTGAAAATCTTCTGGGATCCCAATCTGGAAACCCCCGGTTATCATCTTCAATTTTATCTGGAAAAGGAAGATGATCTTCATCGGCTGGGAGAGTTAATAGAGGAGCCCGAATTCAAAAATCGGTTAGTCCAATTATTTTCCGTAATTCGATCAATGGAGGAGGATTAACATGGCTGGAATGAACCGCAGGGATTTTCTGAAAGCGGCCACGGTGGCGGGCCTGGGCTTGCCGTTACTACCGCTGGCCAGACCCACAATGGCGGGAACGGGGGGAAGTGTGAAGCCGGATCATCCGGTAGTCGTCTCCAGCGGAAACGGAGAAAAGGCTGTTAAAAAGGCCATGGAGCTGCTGAAAGAGGGTGCCGATCCACTGGATGCGGTCATTGCCGGGGTAAACCTGGTGGAAGACGATCCGGATGACATTTCCGTGGGCTTCGGTGGACTGCCCAACGAAGATGGGGTGGTGCAACTGGATGCGTCCGTCATGCATGGTCCCACTCACAATGCGGGTGCCGTCGCTGCCCTGGAGTATATTAAGAATCCCTCTAAAGTTGCCAAGTTGGTGATGGAGCGCACGGATCATGTGCTGCTGGTTGGCAAAGGGGCATTGGAATTTGCATTAGCAAATGGCTTTAAAAAGGAAAATCTTTTAACCGAAAAGGCCCGACAGATCTGGCTGTACTGGAAGGGCATTAACAGCAACATCGACGACTGGTTTCCGCCACCTCTGGAAGAGCTGGATGAAGACGTGCGCAAAATCATCAAGCGATATTTTGACGTGCACGGGACCATCAACTGTTGCGCGGTGGATGCCAACGGCGATCTGGCCGGGGTAACCACCACCAGCGGATTATTCTTTAAGATTCCCGGAAGGGTGGGCGACTCTCCCATCATCGGTGCCGGACTTTACGTGGATAACGAAGTGGGCGCAGCAGGATCCACCGGCCGCGGCGAGGCCAACCTGAAAAACCTCTCCTCTTTCATGGTTGTAGAATACATGCGAATGGGCAAATCGCCCACAGAGGCCTGTCTGGAAGCCTGCAAACGCATTGTGGAACACACCAAACTGCCGGAGTTGCTGGGCGACGACGGAAAGCCCAATTTCAACGTCAAATTTTACGCGGTGAATAAAAAGGGAGAATTTGGCGCCGGCGCAATTTATGAAGGAGGAAGCTTCTGGGTGTACGATAAACACGGAGCACGGGCTGTTCCGATTCCAGGCCTCTACAAGAAAAATAAAAAGCGGAAGTGATCTGTTTTCATCGGGGAGGTGGAAACGTCTGCCGGGAAACCACCTCCCCGTCTATATCTGCACCATTGGTTCTTCCAACCGGTCTTTACCCAGACACATAAGACGATTTCCCCGTCTTTGTGTGGACAGGAACACCTTCCGCCTTTTTCTTTCTGGCAGCAAATCAGGGGTTTGATTATTAACCAAATTTTCATAAAATACAACCCACCACAAAACAGGAGGAGAGCCTGACATGAAACACGTTTCAGCGAAAATACTGTTGTTGCTTATTGGATCCATCCTGTGCGGTTTAATGGCCCAGGATGCGACCCTTTTTATCCAGAAAGGTGATTCGGCCTACGCAGCAATGGACAATCAGGCCGCACTCGATTTCTACCTGAAGGCCGTTGAGGCGGATGCCAACAACTATGAAGCCCTCTGGAAACTCTCCCGTGCGTATGTGGACGTGGGTGAAAAGCTAACTGATAAGGACCAGCGGAAAGAATACTTTAAAAAGGCTGAGGAGGCTGCCCGAAAAGCCATTGAGGTAAACCCGAATGGCTCGAAGGGACACCTTTACCTTTCCATCGCCCTCGGACGGGTCGCTCTGGATGCCAGTCCCAAAGAACGCATTCGCCTGTCCAAAGAGATTAAGGCAGAGGTTGACAAGGCACTGGAACTGGATCCCAACGATGACATTGCCTGGCACGTGCTGGGACGCTGGCACCGCAAACTGGCCACCCTGAGCTGGATCGAAAAGAAATTTGCAAACATCTTCCTGGGGGGTGTTCCCAAGGAAGCCTCGGTGGAAAAAGCCGCTGAATGCTTTCAGAAAGCCATTGAATTGAAACCGGACCATATCAACCACCATCTGGAGCTGGCAATCACTTACGAAAAGCTTGGACAGAAGGATAAGGCCATAGAAGAATATAAAAAAGTGCTGGAATTGCCCAAGAAAGATGCGGATGACGATGAGCATAAGGCCTACGCCCAGGAACGACTGAAGAAATTGCAATAGGGAGGGGATTCAATGGACTTTCTCCAACAGTTTTCGAATCAGGTAATCTGGGTTAATCTTTTGTGGATTGCCAGCATTATCCTGGTCGCGTTTGTTTCTTTTAAAATCCTGGAGCGGCTGGTCAAGCGGTACGGCAAAAGACTTGCGGAACGCACGCGTACGGAAATTGATGATAAAATCCTTGAATTTATCGATCGCTTCCTCGCGCGCATCATCCTGATCATTGCCCTATTCTTTATTGGAGAACGTCTCTCACTGTTTGTTGGAGAAAGAGCGTTTCGGATATTTCAGGAGATTTTGTACGTTGTTGTCGTTCTGATCGTTACCTCCCTGGTTATTCGCATTTTTGGTCTGTTAATCGACTGGTATCTGAAGCGAGTGGCCCAGCGTACGGAAACGGAAATCGATCGAGAATTCGGGCCGCTCATTAAACGGGTAGTACAAATCGTTACCATCGTCACCGGATTACTGGTAATCTTTAACCATTTCAACATCGATGCCAAGGGGCTTATTACCACCCTGGGCGTGGGATCGCTGGCCATTGCGCTGGCGGCTCAGGATACACTGGCAAATATGATTGCCGGTTTCGTTATCATGTTCGATCGCCCATTTCGTGTGGGCGATCGAATTAAAATGCCCAACGGTACGGTTGGTGAAATTACTGAAATCGGGCTCCGAACCGTTAAGCTACTGGATTTCGAAAAGAACCTGCACATTGTCCCCAATTCCGAAATCATCAAGTCGATTGTGGTTAATTATTCTTATCCACAACCCCTGGTTCGGGTAAAGATTGATGTCGGTGTGGCTTATGGAACCGATCTGGATCGAGCCAAATCCATCATGGTGGATATGTACAAAAACCATCCCAAAATTCTGGATCAACCGGAGCCGAAAGCCTTCTTCGTTAATTTTGGAGAATCTTCGCTGGATCTCACGGTCATCGGATATGTTTCCCATTATACGGTAGCCTGGGTAACGGCAGAAGAACTGCGAATGGCCATCTATAATGCCTTCAATCAGCACCAGATTGAAATTCCATTTCCCCAACGGGTGGTTCACATTGAGCGCATGGAAGATGAAAATGCAAGAACCTCGACTTCTTCTTGAAAAGAAGAACAGAAGTGAAATAAAAATTACCCGTTGGATTGAGTCACCTTCCAAAAAAATGAATTTTTCCGAAACTTTTGTGAGGTGTTGTGCATCCGATTATAATCCGGGGTAACAAATGAAGGAGGGATGTCCATGCCGATATACGAATACCGATGCCGGAAGTGTGGAAACGTCTTTGAGAAATTTGCGTCCATTTCCAGCTATTCCCGCGAAGTGGATTGTCCCGCTTGCGGTGAAGTCGCTGAATTAAAAATCAGTGGGGGAACGGGGTTAATTTTCAAAGGTTCTGGCTTTTACATTACAGACTACAAGAAAAATGGAAACAATAGCAAAGAGTCGAAAAAGAAGAGCCAATCTTCTGACAATAAATCCGATTAAACTCTTTATTTAAAAAAGAAATTTTAGAAACATTATTATTACCCCTTTCATTTTTGTGTAAAACCCCAATTTTCCCCGAATTTCATACGTAAAGCGCGTTAACTTTCATGTTTTAATGGTGTAAAAAGGTTGTGTAAAATTTGTCGAAAAAGGGGAAGTGTGGAAAACTTGTTTAAAAATATTAAGACCGTTTTCACCTTAAATCGAAAATTTTAAACAGAAATGTTAAATTGCCTTAACACTTCATTCAGGGAGGTTTTCGCGTCCGTTGAAGCTCGCCTCTTTCCAATGATCAGTGCGCATTGTACCGAATAGGTGCCTCCCGGAAAGGCGCGAGGGTAAGCGCCGGGAATAACCACGGAGCGCGGAGGCACCTCGCCACGGTACTCAACGACCCTGGATGCCGATACATCCAGGATGTGCGTAGAGGCGGTGATAATGACTCCCGCTCCAAGTACAGCGCCCTGTCGCACGATGACGCCTTCGGTAACTGATACTCCGGATCCCAGGAAAACATCGTCTTCAATAATCACCGGACGGCTTTGTGGAGGTTCCAGGACACCGCCGATGCGGACGCCACCGGAAATATGAACGCGCCTGCCGACCTGTGCACAGGATCCCACGGTAGCGTGGGTGTCTATCATGGTTTCTCGATCCACATAAGCACCGATGTTTACATAACCGGGCATGAGAATGACCCCTGGAGCGAGATAGGCTCCGTAGCGGGCAACCCCCGGCGGCACAACCCGGACGCCCAGCCGTTCATATCCGCTTTTCAGGGGAATTTTATCGTAGAATTCGAAAGGGCCAATTTCCATACGCCTCATCTTCTGAATGCGAAAATATAGCAAAATCGCCTTTTTCAGCCACTCGTGGACAATCCAGTTGCCCTGTTGATTTTCCGCCACCCGGAGCTTTCCGCGATCCAGCAAGTCAATGGTTTCGCGGATTGCGTCCTGCGTTTCGAAGGAATTGAGCAATGACGCCTCGTTATATGCCGCCTCAATGCGGCCTTTTAAAGCAGCGATGTCCATTTCTTAACGCCTCGTTTTAATATGTGTTGTTGATGGGAATTATCGTCATTCTTCCAGGATTTTTTGAATGGCGACCGCGATGTTTTCCCGGCGACAAAAGTAGGCATCCGGAAAAAGGCGCTTGTATTCGGTTACGGTTTCCGTGCTGCCATCAAAGAAGAGGATGGGGATGTTACGCGCCCAGGCGGTAGACCAGACGGCGCGGGCAAAGGCCTGTCCGTGGGAGGGAAGTCGACTCAGGGAGATCAGAAAAAGGCGCGGCTGGAATTCGCGAATGGGTTTCAGGCGGGTTTTTTCCGAACGATCCACGCAAAAGACCTGCCAGCCAAGGGTCTCCAGTTCCCTTCGAAAGAGAGTGGCTTCCCCGGGGTGCCAGTGTACCAGAACAAGTTTCTTCATAATCCCAGATTATGCATTAGAAACACGAATTACACGAATTAGCACCAATAAAAATAATCCCAGATTAAGCAATAGCCAGATTAAGCAATAGCCTACGAATTACACGAATGAACACAAATAAAACCAATAAAATACATTGGATTGTGTCTGGATGAAAATGTGTTCCATAGTTTATTCGCGCTTTTGTCGACATTTTTTGGTTTCATTCGCGTGATTCGTGGTTTAACGCTTCATTTGGGATAATACATTTCCAATCAACGTATCGTGTCGATTGATTGAGTGGTGAAATCCGGCCGTTCATCGAGAATGTGATCCGGGATGAGCGCCATTGCTTCCAGCAGAATTTGCCCGTCAATGGCCTTTCGCTGGCCCTGCTCGCTCAAAAATCGCCTCCATCGTCGGGATCCGGGCTGATTGGCGAACAGCCCCAGCATGTGACGCAGGATGTGGCGGGGATAAATCCCATCTTCCCGGCAGCGATCGATGTAGGGGATCATGGACTGGATAATTTCGCGGCGTGTGGGAGGACGGGCATCGGGGTCGTTGAAGATAACGGCATCCGCCAGCGCAAACAGATACGGATTCTCGTAGGCGGCTCGACCAATCATCACACCATCCACAATCTGAAGATGCCGCTGCGCTTCCTCCAGAGAACGGATCCCTCCATTGATGACGATAGTGAGAAAAGGGAAATCGGATTTCAACCGATACACATCTTCGTATCGCAGCGGTGGGATGGTTCGGTTTTCCCTGGGGCCAAGCCCTTTTAAGATGGCAATGCGCGCATGCACGATGAAGTGCTGGCATCCCGCTCGATGCACAATTTCTACAAAGCGCTTCAGGTGGTCGTAGGTATCCAGATCGTCGATGCCAATGCGGTGCTTTACGGTGATGGGCCGGTTGGTCGCGCGACTCATGGCCTCCACGGCGCGGGCAACCACGTCGGGGGTGGCCATCAGGCAGGCGCCAAAACGCCCACCCTGCACCCGTTCACTGGGACAACCCACGTTTAAGTTGATTTCATCGTAACCCCAATCCTCAGCAATCCGGGCGCATTCTGCCAGTTGCCGGGCATCGCTGCCGCCCAGTTGAATGGCGATTGGGTGTTCACAGGGATTGAAGTCCAGGAACCGCTGACGATTTCCAAAGAGGATCGCCCCTGTGGGGATCATTTCGGTGTACAATCGGGTGTGTCGGGTAATCTGGCGCATGAAATATCGGAAGTGGCGATCCGTCCAGTCCATCATGGGTGCCACACACAGACGGTGAGAATCCCGAAAACGTTTTTTAGCGGCAGTGACGGTCATGTTCGTCAATCAATTTCATAAAGATTTAATATATGCACTCCATTCGGTTGAAACAACGCCACGCAGTAAAATCGAAAAATACCGTTCATTTTAAGCCGGGAAAGTCATTAAATTTTGGGCGGTAGAACCAAAGCAGAAGGAGGGACAATGGAGGACAAAAAGCAGATGGTACTGGAGGCCATGGTTGCTGCCGGTAAGCCGGTGCGTCCAGGCGATGTTGCCAAAGCCACGGGTCTGGATAGTAAAGAGGTCTCCAAGATCATTGCCGCGCTTAAAAAGGAAGGGAAAATCTTCTCCCCAAAACGTTGTTTTTATGCCCCCACAGGAGAGTAATGTTGCCCGTGCGGATGGGTCGCAGTGGGGGTGGCTCGCGCGTGCTGAGTGGAAGGGTGCGCCTTCAGGTGAGGTGCCTGGTTTTAACGGAAAAATTAAACGAAAATGCAGGGTTGGTGTGAAATGAGCGAGAAAGATTTTTATCAGATTATTGCCGAAGAGCTGGGGTTGCGGGCCATTCAGGTGGCGAACACGGTGGAGCTGCTGGATGGCGGTAATACGGTACCGTTTATCGCGCGTTATCGAAAGGAGATGACCGGCCGTCTGGATGAGGAACAAATCCGTGCTATTCAGGAACGCATTAAGTATTTGCGGATGCTGGAAGAGCGCAAGGCAACCATCCTGAAGTCCATCGAAGAGCAGGGGAAACTGACTCCTGAACTAAAGGCACGAATCGAGTCCACCCTGAAGCTCCAGGAGCTGGAGGATTTATATTTACCGTACCGGCCCAAGAAGCGGACGCGAGCCACCATTGCGCGGGAACGGGGTCTGGAGCCGCTGGCGGAGATGATTTTGAAACAGGATATAGAATCGGGAGATCCGCAGGAACTGGCGCAACCGTTTGTCAATCCAGAAAAAGAAGTGCCTGATGTGGAGGCGGCTCTGGCCGGCGCACGGGACATTGTTGCCGAAACCGTCTCCGATGATGCGGATGTGCGAAAGCGCATTCGTTCCCTGGTGCAAAGGGATGGTATTGTTCACAGCGAAGCCCGGGATCCCGCAAAACGTAGCGATTATGAAACCTACTACGATTATTCGGAGCCGGTCAGGCGCATCGTGCCCCATCGCATACTGGCCATCAATCGCGGGGAGCGCGAAAAATTTCTGAAAGTCTACATCGAGGTCGATGAACAAAAGTGCATTCAGGCGATTGAGAAAATGTACATCAAAAATCCCCGATGCATTTTTCTGCCCCACCTGAAGGAAGCCATCCGGGATGGGTTCAAGCGTCTGGTCTTTCCCGCCATTGAACGCGAGGTGCGGGCGGAATTAACAGAACGTGCCGATGCCCACGCCATTCAGGTGTTTGCTCGCAATCTGAAACAACTTCTGCTCCAGCCACCGGTGCGGAACAAAATAATCATGGGGATTGATCCCGGCTACCGTACCGGGTGCAAAGTTGCGGTGATTGACGAAACGGGAAAATACCTGGAGGGCGATACGATTTATCCCCATCCACCGCAGAATCAGGTGTTTGAGGCAAAAACCATTTTGCGGCGGCTGATCGATCGGTATCAGGTTGACATCATCGCCATCGGTAATGGAACCGCCTCCCGGGAGACCGAAATGCTGGTGGCCGAGCTAATCCGGGAAATTCGGGAAAGTGGTGGTCGAGAGGTTTACTACACCATTGTGAATGAGGCCGGTGCTTCGGTGTATTCCGCCTCACGGGTGGCCAAGGAGGAATTCCCCGACCTGGATGCCAGCATGCGGGGTAACATTTCCATTGCCCGCCGGTTAATGGATCCGCTGGCGGAGCTGGTGAAGATCGATCCCAAGCACATCGGGGTGGGATTGTATCAGCACGACGTGAACCAGAAAAAGCTGGGTGAGGCATTGCATGCGGTGGTCGAAAGTGCGGTGAACCAGGTGGGCGTGGATGTGAATACCGCTTCCGCCAGTTTGTTAAAATACATTTCGGGGTTGACGGCGCGAACGGCAGAAAATATCGTGAAATACCGGGATGCGCATGGAAAGTTTCGGAATCGGGAGCAGCTGAAAGAGGTACCCGGGATCGGGGATATTGCCTTTCAGCAGGCGGCAGGATTCCTGCGCATTCCCGATGGGGACAATCCGCTGGACAACACCAGCATTCACCCGGAATCTTACGAAGCCACCTGGAAGTTGCTGAAGAAGTTTGGCATTGAGAAAGCACCGGAAGAGTGGCGTCATTTGCGGCAACGGATTCAGGGAGAAAATGGAGAACTTGCCTCGCTGGCAGAAGAAATTGGTGTGGGGGTGCCCACACTGGAGGATATCCTGTTGAATCTGGAAAAGCCTGGACGCGACCCGCGGGACGAAATGCCCCGGCCGATCTTCCGCAGCGATGTTCTCAAAATGGAAGACCTGCGGGAGGGCATGATTCTGAAAGGCACTGTTCGGAACGTGGTGGATTTCGGCGCGTTTGTGGACATTGGCGTCAAGCGGGATGGCCTGGTGCATGTGAGCGAGATGGGCGAAAAATATGTGCGCAATCCTCATGAGGTGGTTTCCGTGGGCGACGTCATCACGGTGAAGGTCATCGGCATCGACCTGGAGCGTGGACGGATTCAGTTGAGTATGAAAGTTTAGATGCGTTGGTCATAAGCAAGCGTTTTGCCCCCTCATTTGTCTCCCTTGATTGTTTCAATTTTTACACATGGCTGTGGCTGCTCTTGCTGACTCAAGTTTTCGAAGTGTTTGTACGGGGTCGTCATATTAAAAAACATGGATGATCCAACGGGGGCCATTAAGAAATAATTGAGGGGAGATGCCGAGCCATTGGTGTTGCAGGTATGGTTTTTTCGATAGTAATAGCCAATTATATGGGTGATTTAGAAAAATAAACCGGGGGATATAAAATGGATCTTGCATTTTTAGTAATGCTCATTTTGTCCATTTTCATGATCATAATGATCGGTTATGCAGTGCTCCAGATTTTTCTGATTAAAAAATCTTTTAACAATAGAGCTGAGAAACACGACTCCGGGGAAGGGATTGAGAATCCCAGCAAGTTTAGCAGTACCGCGACGCTTAGCGTGGGATCATCGGATGCGGGCCATTCACATTTTCCTATTAGATAGAATTCATTCGACCATCTGATTGCGCAAATCACTATCGTCATGCCTTGATCATTCTTTTCATTCCAGTCCATCTGGAGAGGTAAAGGCAACCTTTGTTCCTTTGACCGGGGGATCAAAGCGTTAGTCTACCCTCTAAATGCTGTCTGGCCTAATCGCCTGCAGGGGATGAACAAATAATCCAAAATAAAGCGTCAAACCGCGAATCACGCAAATGAAGTCAAAGCATATCTCCAAAACGGGAATAAACCCCGAAACTAATTTTTATCAAGATACCATTCGATGTATTTCATGTTTTTGTTTGTGTTCATTCGTGTAATTCGTAGGCTAACGCATAATCTGGATCAAAACCTCTGGTAACCCGCAGATCTGGGTGTTGGTATCGCAACTCCCAATTCAGGTGAATTGGAAGCTAAAAATTATTTTCTTCTTATCCCCCGGATTTATTGAATATATTTACCCGAATTTGAATGCAGGAGAACAATCATGGGTAAAGGCATATATTTCGAGTCCATGTTTCTGGGGCCCAAGGCCGAAAATGCAGAAGAATTTGAGAAGCTCATGCTGGAAGTCTTTCGGGATCATGTGTTCTGGCGGCGGAACTTCCATCCGGATGACCCATTCGGCATTACCGAATGGGACAAGGCCCACCCGGATTATGCCCGCACACTGGCCAAGTTCAAAGAAGAGCTCTACCGATTGCTGGGATTGCTCAAGAATTCGTCCCAGCCATTCCCCAGCCCGCGTTATCTGGGGCATATGGCGTCTGATCTGCTCATCCCCGGCTTGCTGGGTTACATCGCCACCCTGTTCTACAATCCCAACAACGTGGCGTTCGAAGCCTCTCCGGCAACCACGCAGCTGGAGCTGGAGGTGGGGCGTCAACTGGCGCAGCTAATGGGGTTCGATCCCGCACAGGCCTGGGGACACATCACTTCTGGTGGAACTACTGCAAATTATGAAGCCCTCTGGGTGGCGCGGAACTTAAAGGATTTCCCCCTGGCAATAAAACGATACCTGAAACGTCAGAAGCAAACCGCGGACGAGTTCGATGCGTTTGCCCACCAGCATTTTCGGCAGAAGCGCTATGTGGATGTCCCGGATGAGGAATTGCTGATCGCAGCCGATCCGCTGGAGGTGTTCGATTTATACTATCAATGGCTGGAAACGCTGGACGAGGAAACGACTCGACAGGTTCAGGATGGGATTTTGCAACACCATATCAGCCAGCTGGGAATCGGAGGGTTAAATTTGGGCAAGGTACTGGTGGCCTCCAGCATGCATTATTCCTGGAAAAAAGCGGTGGAGATTCTGGGGCTGGGGCGTCAGGCGCTGGAGGTGATCGCAGTGGATCAGCACTATCGGATGGATATGGCGCGTTTGAAGGAACGGCTGGTCTCATTAAGGGAAGAAGGCACTCCCGTCCTGGCCGTAATCGGCATTGTTGGCTCCACAGAGGAGGGTGCAGTGGATGCCATCGATCAGATTGTGGAATTGCGCACCTGGGCCAAGCAAGAACTCCACCAGCATTTTTACATTCACGTGGATGCCGCCTACGGTGGGTATGCCCGTACCCTGTTTTTGAACGAGGCCAGTGAGTTTGAATCCTATGAAACTGTTCGTCAGGAGTTAACCGAGCAGGATATCGTGAAGGACTGGCCCAGTAAGGCGGTGTTTCACGCATTCCGGGCGCTTTCGCGGGTGGATTCGGTGACGGTGGATCCTCATAAACTGGGATACATTCCCTACCCCAGCGGCGCCGTGGTATTCCGCGATGGACGCCTGAAGGAGCTCATCGCCTGTTTTGCACCCTATGTCTTCCGGGAATCCGGTGGCTCTGAGGAGGATCCCTTCATTGGCATGTACATTCTGGAAGGTTCCAAGCCGGGTGCAGCCGCCGCGGCTACCTATCTGGCCCATAAGGTGGTGCCTCTAAACCGGTATGGTTACGGCACTTTTATTGGCGAAAGCATTGAGGGAGCGCTTCAGTTCTATCGTGCCATGAAGGACTTTCGGTTAACATATGGCCCGTTTCGGGTAATCGGGCAGGCCATTTCGGAGCCGGATCTGAACATCGTGTGTTACGCGTTCAATTATGCGCGGAATGGTCGCTGGAATCCTTCGGTTCGGCGAATGAACGCGTTTAATCAATTCATCAAGGATCGGTTCAAATTTCAGGTGGGTCGACCCATTCATTCCACGGACTTCATCCTCTCCTCCACGGAGCTGGATCCATCCATTTATCGGGATGCCCCGCGCGCCTTTTTACAATCCCTGGGAGTAGAATTTCAGGAATATCAATCGGGCACGGAAATTTTCCTGCTGCGCAGTTGTATTCTGACCCCCTATTTAACCATGGATTACATCGAAGAAGATTATTTAACTCGATTCGTTCGGCAGCTGGAAGAGGTGATCAAGGAATATCTGGATCAACTCGAAGATTAGGCGTAGTGTCTGTCCTCCCGATCCTTTCTGGATCATGCGCCATTTGCTGATAGCGCCGAATAATCTGAAGTACCCGTTGTTGCCTGTTGCAATGGGGTTATCGTTGGGTGAGTTGCACCAGATCGTAACAGGTGCTGGAAGTTAGCAAACCGCTGGTGCCCGGTAACAACACCACCCTCAGGCTATCGCTGTCCCTGGCAGAAAGGGAAACGGTTTTCGAATAGCGTTTCCAGGTGTCTGAATCAATCCGAAACGTCACCAGGCTGTAGGTGGTGTCGGCAGTAATTAATTGCAACCGGGCTTCGCCATCGAAGGTGGATTTGCGTGCCCACAACTCCATCGTGTAGGTTTGCTTCCCTGGAATGGCGGGTACGGTCTGGTAAACCATGGGCAAATCGGTACCTCCAAGCCAATCCCCCGGCAAGCATACGCTCCATTTGCCGCCACCCTCTGGGGCGCTGTTGTGAAACTGGAATCCCGGATAGTTGGCGATGCGCCAATATTTGCCGGAAGGTTTGCCACTTTCCTCAAAAGATGGATTTTTCAAGAGTGGAGTACCCCCGTCAGTGCTCAGGCTCTCGGTGCTGGTCTGGCACCCTGTCGAAAGCATCCACAGAACGATCAGAACAGCACTCCACGATCGGTATGATAACCCAATGGTAACGACCTCCAGATTTTAACCCAGATTATGCTTTAGAACCACGAATTACACGAATTAACACAAATAAAAACATAAAATGCACTTGATTCTACCTGGGTGAAAATGCTTTCCCGAATATATTCACTATTTTGTTGATTATTTTCGAATTCATTTGCGTGATTCGTGGTTTAACGCATTATATGTGTTTAATGACCTGTTCGCCCACAATCTCCCGCGAACAAATCATGAACTCCTTTTGTGAAAAATCGTTCCCAATGGCCCGGTGCTTGAAAAATAATGAATATTTTTATTTTAACGTGAAAAGAATTAAATTTCATGCCTCTTAAATGGCGTTAAGTTGGCGTCGAAAAGGCCGGGACGACGAAACGGTAGGCGGCAGAGATGGCGAAGTACGAAGACAAAGAAATGCCTTTACTGGAACACCTGGAAGAACTGCGCCAGCGCATCATCCGTTCCCTGATTGCCATGGGCATCGGTATGGTAATCTGCCTGATCTTTGCAAAAAAGATTCTGCAGGTGCTGCTCTGGCCGACCACCCAGCTGGATCATCCTTTTACCCTTCAGGTACTCAAGGTTCAGGGCATGTTTCTGGTCACCCTGGAGGTGGGACTTTTTGGTGGGGTCATTCTGAGCTTGCCCTACATTTTGCACCAGTTCTGGTTGTTCATTGCGCCAGGACTGTTGGAACACGAGCGGCGGTATTTTCCGCGGTTGCTGCTGTCTTCCACCACGCTTTTCATTCTGGGGGTGTTGTTTTCCTATTTTGTGGTGTTGCCATTTGCGCTCAATTTTTTCATTGGACTGGCTCCGCCAGAGATCAGCGCCAATATTGCCATCGATTTTTACATCGGTTTTGCCATCCGGCTGCTGGTTATTTTCGGGGTAATCTTCGAACTGCCGGTCATCAGCTATTTTTTTAGCAAGATTGGTTTGTTAACCCCGGAATTGATGCGGCGTTACCGCCGGCATGCCGTGGTGGCCATTTTTGTCATCGCTGCGGTGCTGACTCCTCCCGACATCATTACTCAGGTGATGCTGGGCATCCCATTAATTTTATTGTACGAATTTTCGATCTGGATTTCGCAGCTGGTATTGAACAAAAAGTTGAAAGAGGCAGAAGCCGAAAAGGCCGAAGAGGCCGCCAGGACACCCGAAGCATAATGGAAAATAAATGTGAATGGTTAATCGGGAAATTGGAAACATGAAAGGACAGCTAAAGCGCATCTTCCAACCTTTTAAAAACGATTTAAAGGAATTTGATCGGCACTTCAAGCGGTTGATGAGCTCCAACGTTCGCATTGTGGATGCCATCGCGAAGTATCTGGTCATTCACAAGGGAAAGCAGTTTCGTCCGGCGTTGTTGCTGGTATCGGCACGTGCCAGCGGGGAGCCTCAGCAAGCCACCTACGTCACGGCGGTGGTGGTGGAATTATTGCATACCGCGACATTGATCCACGATGATGTGGTGGACAATGCCGAGTTGCGGCGGGGGTTCCCCACCATTCACAAAATCTGGAAAAGCAAGGTGGCGATCTTGATGGGGGATTATTTACTGGCCAAGTCCCTGATTGCGGCCACTGAAACCCAGAATCTGGAAATCATGAACATTATTGCCACCGTCGCCAAGCGGATGAGCAAGGGCGAGTTGCTGCAGTTTCAAAAGTCAAGGAATCTGGACATCACGGAAAGGGAATACTTTCAACTGATAGCCGATAAAACCGCTTCTCTGATCTCTGCCTGTTGTGAGCTGGGCGCCGTAACCGTCGATGCTCCACCGGATTATCGGGAGCGTCTGAAAGATTACGGGGAATATCTGGGAATGGCCTTTCAGATTAAGGATGACATGCTGGATTACGAAGGCAGCATCGGTGTGCTGGGAAAGCCGGTGGGACTGGATTTGAAGGAAAAGAAAATCACCCTGCCGCTGTTGTATGCTTTTCGGGAATCGCCCGGTAAGTCGCGAAAGCGCATTATTCGTACCCTGAAGAATGGCGCCGATAAGAAAGATATCCTGGAGATCGTCCGATTTGTGAATGAGTATGGGGGGCTGGAAAAGGCTCACTTAAAAGCGGTGGAATTTAAGGATCGGGCTCTGGAAACGCTGGAAGGGCTGCCACGTTCCCCGGCACGGGATGCCCTGGCAACACTGGCGGAATTCGCCATCACGCGAAACAAGTAATCACCGCCGTGTCCGATCCTGTAAACCCGGCAATCATTCCGGTCATTTGCATGTTAATGCATTATGTGAACCGATGTAACCGATGAAGGGATCGGGGTGTGGACTGGCCAGCCGTTCGTGTGGAACCATTGAATCGTGGGGGAATCACAAGGCGGGCTCCAGCGGCACTGGCCACCATTTCCCTCCTGGAATGATCCATCGAAAGAAAAGAAAACATGCCCAAGGATCGCCCTGACAGGATTTTAATCATCCGCCTTAGCTCGATTGGTGACATCGTGTTGACGTCACCGCTGGTTCGTGCGCTCCGCCAGCGTTTTCCTCACGCCCGGATTGATTTTCTGGTGCGCTCCGATTATGCCGATCTGGTACGCTACAATCCTCATCTTTCCCGGGTTTTAATTTACGATCCGGCTTCTGGCTGGTCGGGTTTGCGAGAATTGCGACGGCAAATTGTCGCCGCCCATTACGATGTGGTGCTGGACATTCATCGCAACTGGCGCAGCATTTATTTACGCAGGGGCAGACCGGTGCTTAAGGTCAAAAAGTATTATGGCAGACGGTGGCTGCTGGTTTATTTGAAAATGAATCGGTATTCGGGATTGCCGGAATCGGCGCTTTCGGTAGCCGGGCGTTATTTAATGGCGGCGGCACCTCTGGGTATCTCTACCCACGATTTGCGGCTCGAATGTTTTGTCCCTGAGGAGGTGCAACGTGCGGTAGCCGGGGAGTGGAAACGTCTGGTTGAAAAGGGCGTGCGGGTGATCATGGCGCCCGGCAGTAAGCACTTCACCAAACGCTGGCCACCCGCTCATTTTATCCGGCTAATTCAAATAATCTATGATCAGCTGGGCTGGAAGACCCTGTTGCTGGGCAGTCCCGATGAACGTCCTCTTCTTCGGGACATCATCCATTCGGTGCCGGATGATCTGGCCATGGGGCTCGATCGGGAAATTTGCCTGATGGAGGCGGCGGCATTCATCCAGAACGCCAGCTTGTTCGTCAGCAACGATTCCGGTTTAATGCACATAGCGGCCGCATTTCAGGTGCCTCAGGTGGCTATTTTTGGTTCCACCACGCGCGAGCTGGGATTCTTCCCCATTAATCCCCGTGCAGTGGTGGTTGAAAATCCCGACATTCCCTGCCGTCCCTGTCACCACATTGGGCGATCCGCCTGTCCCAAATCGCATTTCCGTTGCATGACCACCCTGACGCCGGAACGGGTCTGGCAGGCCATCCAATCGTTGATCCAGGTGAAGCCTCGTAGCACGGATTTTATCTAAACCGCGAATCACACGAATGAAAACCAGAACATATCCCCAAAAAGCGAATAAGTCACGAGAACAAGTTTTCTCCAGATACAATCCAATTTATTTTATTAATTTTGTTTGTGTTAATTCGTGTCATTCGTGGTTTTAATGCATCATCTGAGATAAATGACGAATGAAGAAACTCGGTCAAATTTTCGGGAATATAATGTTTTGGAAAAATCACAGAAAGGAGGTGAGGAGGCATGAAGGTATTGGCGCTGGCCAATTATCTGGGGGAAGATCGTGTACTGGGTGATTTGAAAAAACTGGTGGAACGGGAGAAAGTTGATTTCATTGTCTTTGCCGGTGGAATTGTAAAAGGGCTGGAGCGGGTCAGAGAGTTTGAGGATGCAGAAAAAGAAGGACGAGCGGCATCGTTTGAAAAAGTGTCCCACGAGGAAGAAAGCGATTTGAAACAGTACGAACTTTTTTTTAAGGGATTGGGGGAATTGAACACCCCGGTGTTTTACATTCCCGGAAAATTTGATGCTCCCATTGATCGCTATTTGAGGGAAGCATTCAATTACGAGATCGTGTACCCACACATTCGCAACATTCATAAAAGTTTCTCTTTCTACCGCAATCATTATGAACTGGTCGGTTTTGGCGGGGAAATCTCCGAGAAGACCCGCGAAGAGAAATTCATCCTCCGGTATCCACGATGGGAGGTTGAGTATCATCTAAAGATCATCCGCGATTTACGTCCCATGGAACTGATCATGGTCTTCTACACACCGCCATATGGTGGCAAGCTGGATGTGAAGGATGGGAAACACACCGGTTCTGAGGTGGTGGAGGATTTCATCAAGACGTACGATCCCACTTTCGCCTTTGTGGGTTCCGGGACGGAACAGGGCGAGGAGATCATCGGCACGACCCATGTCATTAATCCCGGCTCTTTACGGGAAGGTCAGTATGCTCTGCTGAATCTCCGTCGCCGGGAAATCATGTTTAAGACCCTGTAATGAATTTAATGGTGCTGGTTACCGCGGTGGCCTGCGGTAACCAGCATTCGGGCGGATGAATGAATCCATCCATCCCTGTTGGCAGGGCATTGCTTCGGGCAGGGACGCCTCTCTTCTGGAGCCCAAATGACCCAAATAATGGATGAAACTGCGAATCCTGCGAATGATTCCAAAAAACATCCACAAGAATTACGAACACACCCCGGAACATATTTTTATCCGGTACACCATTGACGAATGATTTCCTGGCTGGTGAGCGAGCGAAATCGCTTTTCCACCCGTTTTTGTTGCCAGCGGGTAAATGTGGCACTGGCGTCCGATATCAGCGCGCACAGGTAGCCCTGTTGGGACAGGCTTTTCAGGGTACGGGCGACGCATTGATCGGTGGTAAATCCGCAGCAGAGCACCTGGCGGATGCGCATTTCGTTTAGAATGGGAATTAAGTTACTCCCCAGCGTTGCATCAAAAGCGTAGCGTCCCTGAATCACGATATCCGAAGGGTGATAGATGCCGGGAGTAAATTCGGCCTTCCAGGTTCCAGCCGTGAATCCCCGAAGCAGTTTGGGTAGCAGGGGGATGCGTCGGAAACTTTCCGGGTCAGAGGGATCGACCACAAACGGCGCATGGATAACCGGAAAACCCCGCTGGCGAGCGCAGTGGAGCACCGCCTGGGTGTGATCCAGCACCCGCCGGGAACGATACATGCGGCGAATAAGCCAGTGGAATAGTCCTTTTTCTGTCCAGGTTTTCTGGAATTCAATGACCAGGATGGCGGTCGGTACCGGCTCCAGAGGCAGGGAAACATTCTCCATTGAAATCCCTTTTTCTGCCGAATAACGATATTTTTCCCGGAAAAAGCATTTACAAATGTAAAGAAATCGGGAAAAACATGAACAATCGATGGATGGGGTCTAACGGTCAGGAGAAAAGCCCGCCAGAAAAGCTATTGATCCCAAATGATGCATTAGCCTACGAATTACACGAATGAACCTGAAAAATGTCAACAAAACTGTTAATATCTCCCGGAACACAATTTCATCCAGATATCATCCAAAGAATTTTATTATTTTATTCGTTTTAATTCGTGTCATTCGTAGGCTAAAGCATTTGCGTGAATTCGTGTGATTCGTAGGCGAATGCAAAGACCAGGTTTATCGGTTATCCGGGGGAATCTACGTGCTGGATTTGCCGGCGAATACGGCTGAGCTGGGTGGGGGTGATTCCCAGATAACGCGCGATCTGATATTGTGCGATGCGGTTTTCCAGGCCGGGGAAGCGTTGCAGGAAGTAGCGATACTTTTCCCTGCCAGACGCAGACAAAAAGAAGGCCTCCTTACGGTGCTTTTCCAACAGATAGCGAAGCAGGAGCTTCTGAAAAAATGTGTTCAGGGAGGGATGCCGGTTCATGAGCATCCTCAGCTCCTGAAAGGAAATGCAAATCAGTTTTGCGGGGGTCAGTGCCTGAATGTTCACATCGGTTCTCTGACCGGGGACGATCCCGGCCATGAAAAAATCATCTTCCAGAAGAAAATGCTTATTCCACTCCTCCCCGGCTTCTGAAAGACAGTAGATCCGTAGCACCCCTTCCTGCAGGAAAGCAAATTCGGTGGCATAATCGCCTGCCTGTGAAAAATGGTCCTGTCGATTCAGGGACCTGGGGTAGGTTCGGGAGGCCAGTGCCTGCCAGACGGAAAGGGGTTGTGATTCAAATGTCTGGATGGCAGATTTCAGTTGACGTAGACCGTGTGAATCCATCCCATCCTCTGGGTTCAGGTGGTTATGTGGGTTTTCACACCTCCCGTTCCCATCCGGTACCGGATATCCTTCCGGTAAATCTTTCTTAAAATTAGCGAAGACAATGTAATTCCCGGAAAAACCGGTATCAGTAGCGCCGTTCGTAGTATTTGTCGAAGAGTTCCAGCAGTTCGCGATCTTCCGGGGAAAGATTGCTGGCGCCGTTGGTTTTCCATTCCAGGATTTTTTCCAGTGGCACCGCGTACAGTTTTTCGATTTCTTCTTCAATCAGGTCCTGTGCCCGGTCCTGTTCCATGATTTCGATAATGCGTCCCGCCGGGATCATCTTGAATGCCTCCACGCACTTGGGATCGAATGCGGTGCCAGAGTCTTTTTCAATCAACTGCCAGACTTTCTCCAGTGGTTCCCGGTCGCGGTATTGACGGCGGGAGGTCAGGGCGTCGAAGACGTCGGCCAGACACAACATGCGCCCACCGAAGGGGATTTCCCCGTTTTTCAGGCCGTCGGGATAGCCTTTTCCATCCACCCGTTCGTGATGGGTGGCAGCAATTTCGGGCACATTGCGGAGCTTTTTGTGAAAATAAATTTTGTTTAAAATTTCCCGCGTGATCTGGGGATGGGATTTGATAAGGGCATACTCTTCGTCCGTAAGCTTGCCCGCCTTGAATAAGACCGATTCGGGAATACCCAGCTTGCCGATGTCGTGCAACAGGGCGGCATAGCGCAGTTCTTCCCGCGTGTCCTCATCCAGTCCCAGCGCATCCGAAAGTGCCAGCGTGTACAGGGTTACCCGTCGGGAATGACCGGCGGTGATGTAGTCGCGGGCGTCCAGTGTGGTCGACAGGGTTTCGATAAAGCTATTGAAGCTCTTCACCTGGTCTTCATAGAGCTGAGCATTCTCGATGGCGGTGGCAGCAATTTGGGAAATGGCATCCAGCAGCTCTTCATCCTCACGGGTAAACGGGCCATCTTTTTTATTCAATACCTGGAACACCCCGATGATGTCGTGCATTTTGTTGCGCAATGGCATGGTCAGCATGCAGCGCGTTCGGTAACCGGTTTTCTTGTCGATTTCGGGATTGAAGCGGGGGTCTTTGTAGGCGTCCGGAATGTTTAACACCTCGCCAGTCTGGGCAACGTAACCGGCAATGCCCTTGTTGGCCGGGAAGCGGATTTGCTGCCCCTTCTTTAAACCCATGGCCACGATCGACCAGAGCTCGTTTTTCTCCTCGTCCAGCAGGAAAACCGTACAACGATCGGCATGAAGAATATGGGCCACCTCCTCCATCATCTTCAGCAGCAGCTTGTCCAGTTCCAGTTCTTCCTGAAGGCTCTGGGCAATATGCAGCAACACCTGAAGGCGGGCATTTTCTTCTTCCAGTTGTCGCACCCTTTCCAGCAGATCTATCTGGTTGACGCTGGTCATTTTTCCCTCCGTATTTCTTCGTAATCAATGTCTTCCACCATCCCTGGGTCATACGGTGGTGGTGCCGGGGGTTGCTGCGTGCGGGGCGGTTGTTGAGATGGACGAAAGATCCCCCTGATCATGCTTCGGAACAGGGCGTAGAAAAAGTAGATGATTATTCCCCAGACGATCAGGCGAATCATTGAAGCAACCCTTTCTGAAAATCGAAGTTTATAATTTTTTTACCTCTGCGGTGCTTGCTGATTTCCACCAGTATTTGCTGGAAGTGATGCTCATTGTGCACGAAATCCAGGTTCTCGGTGTTGATGATCAACAACGGCGTTTCGTAATAGTTCCAGAAGAACTCATCGTAAAGTTTGTTCAGCGAGTCGATGTATTCCCGCTGAATGTGCTTTTCGTAAGCACGCCCCCGACGGGCAATGTTTTGCATCAACCGATCGGTGCTGGCCTTCAGATAAATGGCCAGATCCGGTTTCACAATCTTTTTTTCCAGAATGCGGGCAACCATGTTATACAGCGCCAGTTCCTTTTCGTTCAAATTTAGCGTCGCAAAAATTCTATCTTTGTAAAACATATAGTCGGCAATGATCAGAGGTTCGAACAGATCATATTGCAGAATTTTTTCCTGTTGTCGAAACCGACTTAATAAGAAATACATCTGTGTTTGAAAGGCGTAGTGCTTGGGATCACGATAAAAGTCTTCTAAAAACGGATTTTCCTCGAATTCTTCCAGTACCAGTCGTCCACCAAGCACCTCGTGCAAGCGGGTCGCCAGCGAAGTCTTTCCCGCACCAATGACGCCTTCGATGGCAATGTAATGGAGATGGTCAATGTTGATGTTCATCCGTTACCCATTCGTTTTTGTACAAACGCATCCGGGTTGTGTCTGGACATCGAGACAACAGCGTTTTCAGTGGCTCTCCGGCATCGGGAGCGATGAAGCGGGGCGCAATGTCCGTCAGCGGTTGAAGCACAAATCGGCGATTCTGATAATCCGGGTGAGGGATAACCAGCTCGGGGGTCTGGATGACCAGCTGATCGTAGAAAATGATGTCCAGATCGATTTCCCGTGGGCCCCAGCGTTCCCGATGGCGCCTGCCAAGCTGGACTTCCAGTTGTTTTAACTGATGGAGCAGGGCGGTGGGGACAAGCGCCGTGTCCAGGATCAGCGCAGTGTTTAAAAACAGCGGTTGATCGGTTTTACCGTAGGGCGTTGTTTCGTAAATCGGTGCCAATTTTTTTACCATCCCCAGCTGGTTTAATTGATCCACGGCCCGGCGCAGGTAATCTTCCCGCGGTTCGATGTTGCTCCCTAACGCCAGGAAAACGTCGGGCATATCCCTACCCCATTGCAATTTCCGGAGCCTGGCTTCATCGGGAAGTACGCCTCCGGACAATTTCTATTTCGACGTTATCTAAAAAACCGTGCAACGGCACCTGGGGCTTGCGCACCCGTAGCCGCACCGCGTGCACCGGAAATTGTTCCAGAATGCTTTTGGCGATTTTATCGGCGACGGACTCCAGCAGGGTAAATTTGTAGCTGTTGAAAATTTCCTGAACGCGGTGGTAAACCGTTTCGAAATTAATGGTGTCCTGAAGGTTGTCCGTCTCAATCGCCCGCGAAAGATCGCATTCCATCTCCAGATCGACTTCAAACTTCTGGCCCAACTCCCTTTCGGCCTGATAGTATCCGTGGTGTGCGTAAAAGATCATGTTGTTCAGACGGATGATGTCCATCAAATCTGTTCTTTTTCCATTGAGGTTCTCAGATACGCGTGTTTGGGTACCGGGTACTCCCCGTTGAAACAGGCGTAGCAGAAATTGTTGGGTTGTTTTACGCAATCCCGAAGGTCTTCGATTTTCAGGTATTTCAGGGAATCCGCGCCCACGTATTCCCGGATCTGATCGATGGTCATGTTGTTGGCAATGAGCTCCTGCCGCGTGGGGGTATCGATGCCGTAGAAACAGGAGAACCGTACCGGAGGCGAGCCAATGCGCAGGTGCACCTCGCGGGCGCCGGCACGCTTGATCATGCGAATGATCTTGCGAATGGTCGTTCCCCGAACGATGGAGTCGTCCACCACCACAATCCGCTTATCCTGGAAGAAATCTTTCAGGGGATTGAATTTCTGCCGGACGGATTCATCCCGCAGGTATTGGTCGGGACGGATAAAGGTGCGTCCCACATAGTGATTGCGAATGAGTCCCATGTGGAAGGGGATTTTTTTGGCATCCGCATAGCCCAGGGCAATGAAATTGGCGGAATCGGGGACGGGGATGACCACGTCCGCGTCGAATTCATCGTACGAGGCCAGTTTGGCGCCGATCTTATGGCGTACCTCGTAAACATATTCCCCGAACTCGTAGCTATCCGGGCGGGAGAAGTAGATCAATTCAAAAATGCACTGGTGAATGTGCTGCGGTTCAACCGTACTGGTGAACAGGGAAGACGACCGGGGAATGTCGTAAGCAGTATTGGGCGTAATCACGATGATTTCGCCGGGTTGCACTTCCCGGATCTCGGTGGCATGAAGGATGTCCAGCGCGCACGATTCGGAAGCCACGGCGATGTCGTCATTCACCTTGCCCATCAGCAATGGGCGGAATCCCTGAATGTCCCGAAAGACGTACAGGTTATTCCGGGTCAGAAACACGGCGGAATATGCACCGCGGATGCGCTTCATCAGCAATTGAATGGCTTCGGTGATTTCCAATCCTTCCCGTTCGTGGTGGTAGACGATGAATCTTCCCAGCAGCTCGCCATCGTTAGTGGAGGTAAAGTGTACGCCCCGGGATTGGAGTTCCAGAGCCACTTCCTCGTAGTTCACGATGTCCCCATTGCTGGCAATGGCGTAGATGGGCCCACTCAGGGTTTCGATGATGTAGGGTTGGGCGTTGTTTAGAATGGCGCTCCCGCGGGTGGGATAGCGAACATGGCCGATGGCTGCAAATCCGCTCAGTCTTTCCAGCACATCCTGGGAGAAAATTTCTTTTACATAGCCCATGGATTTGTGCAGGCGGAGGAATTTGCCGTTCGTGGCCGCAATGCCACTACTTTCCTGTCCCCGATGTTGCTGGGAATAAAGCGCCAGCATGACCTGGTTGGCGGCGCTCAGATCTCCACGAGCATAATAGGCGGCTATACCACACATGCGAAATGACTTTCTTTGTTTAAATTTAAGCTTTTTAAAATAACAACCAGAGCTCGCTTAATCAAGGGATTTGAATCGCCCCGGAAAAGCGCGAAATAAAATGGCCAGGGCCCACTTTTTAGCTTGACAACGGTGGGCTTTTTTATAAAATTTTAATTGTCTAAGTTTTTGATTTTACTTGTATTTCTTTTCATACCAACTAATGGAATAGCTGGTTCGTCTGGCCGAGGGAAGCAATCCTTTTCGATCTTTTTCACAGATTTGGTGCGGAGTTCCCTGTATTTTTCACAATCATGAAAAATTATGAGGAGGCCATTCATGAGGTGGAAGGCCTTGCTGGTTTTGTTGTTACTCGGCCACATGCCCCTGCTTGCTCAAAAACTGGTCTACATTCCCGATCCGAATTTCCGGGCATTCATTAACGCTAATTATCCCGGGTTTATGGTGGGCGATAGCCTGATTGTCGATTCGGCGGCCACCGTGAAAGAAACATTCGATTGTAGCGGACAGGGAATCCGGGATTTAACCGGGATCGAATACTTCGTTAACATTACTGACCTCAGATGCAGCTACAATCAGTTAACGTTTTTGCCTGACCTGTCGCCCATCACCGGACTGAAATTTTTATTTTGCGAAGGCAATCAGCTGACTTCACTGCCAGACCTCTCCAACCTGATTTCGCTCACCGGCATCTGGTGCGGGAACAATCAGCTGGAACAGTTGCCGGATCTCTCGAACCTGCGATTATTGCAAATCCTGAACTGTAGCAATAATCGCCTGAAATCATTACCAGATCTTTCCAACAATGTGAATTTGACCCAGTTGTATTGCTCGGGCAATGAATTAACCGAGCTGCCTGACCTCTCCAACCTGAAACAACTATCCGTGCTATGGGTTTATGAGAATCGGCTGGAACGGCTACCCGACCTGTCACAAAACACCAATCTGACGGATCTGCGCTGCTACCAGAATCAATTAAAGGAATTGCCGGGCATTTCGGCATTGAAGGATTTGATCTATCTGGATTGTGCGGATAACCAGCTGGAAGACCTCGGTGATCTTTCCGGAATGACCCAGCTGCGGCTGCTGGATGTGCGCAATAACCAGCTGTGGCGATTGCCGGATCTCTCGGCCAGTCAACAACTGGAATTCATGTATTGCCAGCGCAACAAACTGGATTTTTCCGATGCCCGGGAATTGAAGATCATCGACCGTCTGCCGAACCTCCTGGATTTTGAGTATGCGCCGCAAAAACCCTTTGGCCAACGGGATACCCTGGTGGTGGTGGAATTCTATCCCCTGCAATTTGGCATCGCCGCACAGGATTCCGCAACCCGATACGAATGGTACAAGGATGGCACCATGATTCCGGAATGGACAACTCCGCAAATTCAATTAGCCGCCGTGCAGCTGTCGGATTCCGGGACGTATCGCGTCCGGGTTTACGGGACAGCGCTTGCGAACATGAATCACGGATCCGGGATTACGGAATTTGTGTCCGAGCCCATTCAACTGCAGGTGTTGCCGGGAAATCGCCCGCCCCGGTTCTTAACGGAAAAGCTGGACACGGCCTATGTGGCCCGGGAATATCAATTTCAGTTGCTTGCAACCGATCCCAATGGTGATTCGCTCACCTTTTCGGCCATTCAGTTGCCCGATTGGCTCCACCTTCGGTCTGATGGACTCCTTTTTGGCACACCAGCAATGGCCGACACGGGGATGCAGGTGGTCGAAGTTCTGGTTGCGGATAACGGATTTCCGATTTTTCGGGATACGCTGACGGCAGACATTCTGGTGCTGCTGGACAATCGGAAACCCCGGTTTTTGCCAGTGGAGCAGGACACGGCGCTGGTGGCGCGGGAGTACCGAAGCAGATCCTTGCCAGTGATCCCGATGGCGATTCCCTGCATTTTGAGGCGCTGCAACTTCCGGACTGGTTGCAGTTAAGTGCGGATGGCTGGTTGACGGGGACGCCTTCTTTACAGGACACAGGCGTGACCCTGGTGGAGCTTGCCGTGGAGGACAACGGCATTCCGCCGTTGAGGGATACGCTGACGTTTGAACTGGTGGTAAAGATTGGCAATACGGCTCCCTATTTTGTGACGACCCGTCTGGACACGGCGCTGGTGGCGCGGGAGTATCGGGCAGATCCTTGCCAGTGATCCCGATGGCGATTCCCTGCATTTTGAGGCGCTGCAACTTCCGGACTGGTTGCAGTTAAGTGCGGATGGCTGGCTGACGGGGACGCCTTCTTTACAGGACACGGGCGTGACCCTGGTAGAGCTTGCCGTGGAGGACAACGGCATTCCGCCGCTGGGGGATACGCTGACGTTTGAGCTGGTGGTAAAGATTGGCAATACCGCTCCCTATTTTGTGACGACCCGTCTGGACACGGGTTTTGAAGATATCCCCTACCGGTTCCCCATTCTGGTGCAGGATGCCGAGGGCGATTCGGTGACGTTCAGGGCAGCCAGCTTACCCCGCTGGCTGGCACTTTCACCGTCCGGGGTGTTGAGCGGTACCCCTTCGCTGGCGGATACCGGAATCTATGTGGTCAAAATTTTTATTCAGGATAATGGGGTGCCCCCCTTAAGCGACTCCCTGACCTTCGAGCTGGTGGTAGCCATTAATCCCAATCCCCCACAGCTTACCTTTTCCTTATTGCAAAATCCGGCGTTGACCCGCCATGCCAATTTAATTATTGCCTCTGATGTCCGGTTAAAATCCGCCCCGGATGTTGTCTTAATTACCGAAAAGGACACGGTAAACATCCCCATGATTCCACTGGAGAATACGGAACGCCTGTATCAGGGCAAGCTGGCGTTTTCCGGATCGGGTGTATATCGGCTACAAGCCACCGCCACACGCCTGAATGGCATTACGGGAATTGCGGATCGCACCTTCTCCGTACTGAAGATGCTGCCGGGTCGGGAGGGGACACTGGTGGATCCACTGAATCGGGTGCGGTTGACGGTACCGGCGGACGCCGTTGCTGAGGAAACCTTTCTAATTTGTCTGCCGGAGGAAGAAGGAGACCGGCTGGTGTATCGGTTTCTGCCCCACCGGCCGTTTGACCGACCGTTAATTCTGGAGCTCCGCTATGATGGCGAGCAGGTACAGAATGCGGGGAAATTGTTTGTCTACCGGAAGATAGGAGAGGGCTGGGAAGCATTGCCCAGCGTTGTTTTCCCCGACCGGCAGATTGTGCGGAGTGCGGTTGAGCAACTGGGCGTTTTCCGTCTGGGCGAAAATCCCGATTTTGCGGGTAGCAATCTGGTGCCAACCCGCGTGCAGCTTTTGCCCAATTATCCCAATCCATTCAATCCGTCAACCACCATCGAGTATCACCTGACGGACGACGGCTGGGTAACCCTGGCGATCTACAACGGCCTTGGACAAAAGGTCAGGACGCTGGTTCACCGGCCCCAGCTGGCAGGGATTCATCGGGTGGAATGGGATGGGCGCAACGATCGGGGCCAGCGATTGCCCAGCGGATTGTATTACTATCAGTTACGAACGGAAAAGACTGTTCTCACACGACGCATGGTTTTGATCCGTTAAGACAGGGAGATGAGCATGAAAGGATGGATTCGCTGGATATGGCTGCTGGGATTTCTGGGTTGGGCGGTTACGGGATGCATGCGCGTTTTTGATCCGGCTTATCTGGATGAGCTGATTTACCAGCAGCTACTGGAAGAAGGCTGGATGCATTTCCAGAATCAGGAATACGATTCGGCCTTGTACAAATTCTCGCGTGCACGGGTGAAAAATCCCACCGCGGCGGCACCTTATACCGGACTGGCCTGGACGTACATGATGATGGATGAGCTGGAAACTGCAGATTTTAATTTCGAGAACGCCACCCTGCAGTTCGAGGTGGATGTGCACGCATATGCCGGCTGGGCCTTTTTGAAAAATGCCCTGCAGCAGTTTGAGGCGTCGAATATCCGCGTGGATCAGGCACTTTCGCTGGATTCTTCCTGGACGTTCCCCTACGGTTTGCCCCTCAATGTCGTTGACCTCTGGATTTTAAAAGCGGAGAATTATTTCCTGCTGGGGGATTTTTCCTCCAGTTTGCAGATGGTGCAGAAATTGAACCCTGACTTTTCCGTCGATGTGTCCACGCCAGAAGGACAGATGGCCCTGGCGCAGGAGATCGAACGTTTGCAATCCGAACGTGGCGGCCCGGGGAAGCGTATATTTCCGCTGGCGCGGGATCCTTTCCGCCTTCAATTCACAGACGGTTTCTCGAAGGGGTGGAAGTAGCCCGAAATTTCCCGCCATTCTTTTACGCCCTTTCCCGAAGAGGGGTTGGTGGTGTTTTTCCGTTCAGACCCACAATAGGGATGTTTACTTTAACATAAATAATGCATTAAACCGCGAATCACACGAATGAAACTAATCTATAAACCCAAATAATGCATCAAACCACGAATCACACGAATAAATCCTAAAAATATCAACAAAATAGCGATTAAATCCCGGAACACATTTTTATCCGGATATAATCAAACGGATTTTATTATTTTTTTAGTGTTAATTCGTGTCATTCGTAGGCTAATGCATAATCTGGGTTAAAATCGCGAATAAACCACAAAACACATTTTTTCATCCAGATATTATCCAATGAATTTTATTATTTTTATTCGTTTTAATTCGTGTGATTCGTGGGCTAAGGCATAATCTGGGTTTAAAGAAAAATTTTCCTTATTTATTGAGCACCACCTTCCGCACTTTCTTCTTCCCAAAGGCTTTCAGTTGGATAAAATAAACCCCCGATGGGAATTCCTGTGCATTCCAGCGGGACACGTGCAATCCCTTTTCCTCGTATCCTTCTTTGAGAATAGCCACGCGATGCCCCAGATTGTTGTAGATCGACAGTTCGATGCGGCCGTTGTCGGTCAGGTAAAACGGAATGCGGGTCATCGCATTGAAAGGGTTGGGGTAAGGGGGATACAATTCAAACGTGCCCGGAATGGATGGTGGCGGGGTGAGGTTAATGTTGTGAACATAAAACTGAAAGGTCTGCTGTGGCGCAAATGATGGCAGATAAGCGGTACCGCTGTCTGCCGGTGCCACAATGTAGTATTCGATTTTCCCGGAATCGCCAGGCCCGGGGATGCGTGCAATGAACAGGGAGTCCTGTACCCGTTTCATGGTCAGGCGTTGCCAGTTGCCGGATTGAAATCGGTAGTAAACGGCTACGGAATCCATTTTTAGTGGAAATCGGCTGGTGATGGTGGCCTGAATTTCGTATTCCGGTTGGAGTAGCAGGGTGTCCGGTAGCGGGGTGTGTCGGACGCGGGGGGTGTAGTAGAAAGCGGCTTCGTAGGCGTTCAGGATGCCCCACCCCATCAGGTTGTCCGGTGCGTCCGCCTGAGAGGCGGTGCGCTTGAGCGCCTGCAGTACCTGCATATTGCTGAGGCGGGGATTCACCTGAAGTACCAGCGCAGCGGAACCGGCGGCCAGGGGACAGGACAGTGAAGTACCGGATACCCGAACGTATTGCGTGGGATCGTATGGGCTGGCAGAAAGTACCGATGCCCCCATGGCCATGATATCGGGTTTGATTCGCCCATCGGCGGTGGGGCCCACCGAGCTGAACTTAACCCGGATGCCGTTGGAATCCACCGCGCCTACAGCCATCACACTGTCACCGTCTGCTGGCGCCACCAGCGTATTTACCGAGGCGTATCCTTCATTCCCCGCGGAATTGACCACCAGAATGCCCCGACTGGCCGCAATGTCGGCCCCCCGGGTCACAATCGTGGTGTTGCCGTCCATATCTTCCCAGGTGTAGTCCGCTTCGCCGTGCGTAAACCCGTCCCGGTAACCCAGGGAACTGGAAATAATGTCAGCACCCAGGCTATCCGCCCATTCAGCGCCGGCCACCCAGTTGTCCTCCTCGATGTGGCGTTCGTAATCGGTGTTTTCCGTTTTGGCCAGTAGAAAAGTGGCGCCATAGGCCGGCCCGATCAGGCGTCCAGGAGCAAAACCCCCCACGGCACTCAGGGTCAGCGTGCCATGAACGCCGCTACCCATCTGCCCTTTTTCGGTGGTCACATCGGCGTCGTTGTTTACAAAATCCCAGGTGTCCAGAATGTTCAGGTGCTGAAAACTTTCGTGTTCCAGATTGTCGAAGCCTGCATCCAGCATGGCGATGATGATGCCCTCCCCATTATAACCCAGCTGGTGAACGGCGGGAACCTGGATCAGGTGATTCTGAATCCAGGAAGGGCCGTAGTCCAGGGCCGTGTCGACGGCCACCGTTGTCTTCCTGAGGGGAAGGGAAATCGGGCGAATTTCCGGTTGGGGTGCCCGGAAAGATCGGATGACATCGATTTTTATCACGAAAGGCAATTGCGCCAGGGCTTCCAGCTGTTGGATCTGAATTTCCGCAGATACGGCATTGAGCCAGCGCGAGGTATGGCGGATTTTCTCCACCAGGTCACGAATTTGCTGGATGTATGGCCGGTACACGGGTAGGTCGTGAATATCCACCAGCTGCTGCGCCTGACGTACCCGCAGGCGGCGCAGCCGGGCGCGGGGACTTAACCGCTGCTGAAGGGCTTCCAGGCGTTGATGGACGTTCGGCCCCTTATCGGTTAAAAAAATCCAGACCTTGAGTGGGGTGTGGGGATCTTCCGCCTGCACGATTTTTTGAATGGCCGGAGAAAATTTCGAGGGCGTATCGGGTGGTGTGGCCAATGCGGTGAGCACACCAAACAAAATTCCCAATGTCACCTGCAGAATTGCTTTCATGGATGGGGTACTCCTTTTAACGGGTGAATGCTCAGGTCCTGAAAGATCGCAGTCACAATCTTCTGGGTTGCTCCGCTGTTCCGGCGGGCAACCTGATAAGCCTGCTGTCCTTTTTGAGTGCGCAGTTTTTCGTCTGTGAATAGCGTGAGCAACCCGTGGGCGATGTCCTCTGAATTGCGCACTTCGATGGCCGCTCCACTCGATTTCAACAGCTGCGCTTCGTGAGAATTCTGATTTACCGGTCCAAAAAGAATGGGAATGCCATAAGCGGCCGGTTCCAGCACGTTGTGAATATTCTGTTTAAAGCTGCCCCCCACGTAAGCCACCTGTGCCAGCGAATACAGATTGGCCAGAATGCCCACCCGGTCGATTAAAATGAAAGGGCGGGGTTGAGAGGCATCGATTCGGGAAAATCGAATGACGTTTTCACGGCCCAGAGCCTCTTCTAACGAATCCAGGTGATCTTCGGTAGGTTCGTGGGGACAGATGATCGTCAGCAGATCGGGGATGTGTTTGCGAACCTGTTCCAGTGCTGGAAGCAGGCGGGATTCGTCTTCCGGCCAGGTGCTGCCGGCAACAAATACCGGCCGGTTTCGATAAATCGCTTCGGGGAGAACGGGCATTTTACGGGATTCCTGCGCCCGATGGAATACCTGATCGTATTTAGTGTCGCCAACAACCCGGACCTTTTCGCCGTTTACCAGCAGACGAAAACGTTCCCCATCCTCCGGGGAAATGGCCAGAATGCGCGTGAATTGCCGGTACAATCGACGATTCAACATGCGCAAGGGAAAGCGTAGCTGGGCGGAGCCCGCATGCAAGGAAGCATTAATCAAAAAAATGGGAACCCGCTGACGGTGGGCGACCCAGACCTGGTCGGGCCAGACATCGTGCTTGGATATCAGCAGCGCTCTGGGGGATAACTGTTGAAACAAACGGCGCACCGGCCACCAGAAATCAAAGGGGGCGTAAATAAACAGATCCACTCCGGGATGCGAACGCACATTTTCGTATCCCGAGGGTGAAAAAAACATGACGACGATCCGGCACTTCGGTTGATTCTCCTTCAGCGCGGCAATCAACGGTTTGATGTGCTCAAATTCCCCCATGGAAGCACAATGGATGAGGAAGAGTTCAGGATGGGAATCGCCGAATTCCCGCATGAAATCCCGAATCTTACCGGCGGAAACGTACCGTCCCCGGATGCCAGCCCGGACCTTTGGATGAAATAATGCGGCAACATGACCCAGCAATATGAACACCGGGGCAAAAAACAAATTGTAGACTACAATCAACAGATCATCCAGCATGGGTTGTCTCAGGTCTTCCGTTCGTCGTTACTCGTATGGGGCCGATTTCAGGCTGGTGTAGATATTAAGATAATTGTCATACCGCTCGCGAAAAATCTCCCCCTTTTCGACGGCCGCTTTTACCGCGCAGCCCGGCTCATGGATGTGTAAACAGTCCGCAAATTGACATTGATCTGCATACTGGCGGAATTCGATGAAATAATGTTTCAGATCTTTTTTGTAAATGTCCCAGAAACCCAGCTCCCGAATGCCGGGGGTGTCGATCACAAAGCCGCCAAACGAAAGGGGGAAAAGCTGCACCACGGTGGTGGTGTGTTGCCCTTTCCAGGTCTTACGGCTGACGGCCTGAACCTTAATGTCCAGACCCGGCTCGATGGCTTTGATCAGGGAGCTTTTGCCTACACCGGAGTGCCCCACCAGCGCCGTCACGTTGTCCCTGAGCACTTCCTTTAAATGCTCCAGACCCTCTCCCTTTACTACAGAGGTGAAAAATGTGGGATATCCCAGGCGATTGTAATAATCGTAATAAGGTTGAAATTCTTCCCTGGATGCCAGATCGATTTTGTTAATGCAGATCAGTGCTTTTAATTGATTTTTCTCTGCAATGACCAGATAGCGGTCCAGCAACCCGGATTTGAAAGCCGGTTGCCGGGCAGACATGATGATCAGGATCTGATCGATATTGGTGGCAATGATGTGTTCCTGGTAGGCGCGACTTTCGATGGTTCGGGAAAGACGAGATCGTCGGGGCAGGATTTCCTGGATAACGCCTTCCTTTTCGCCAATCAATTCCACCTTTACATCGTCTCCCACCCGCACCACGGAATATTCTGAATCGTCTGCCGCCAGGCGACCGCGAATGACGCAGGGTATAACCCGCCCGTCCACGGCGACATCGTATGTCTTGCGGGTGACCTTCAGAACCTTACCAATCTTTATGACTGTTTCGTTTTTGGCCATGCTTTTTAAAAATAAATCTTTTTCTTTTTCGAACGTTTCCTGGGTCCCTGATGCAATTCGCAGGTTTCTGTGGGTTTATATTTTACGTTAAACACTTCCTCAATAACCCGCGGACAGAAATTGGTTGCAATCTGTCCGGTGTCTTCGCAAATGGAGAGGCGGATCACGTCCGGTGGTTGTTTAAACGGTTCGTGCGAAAGCTTTAACGTGTCGTAAACACATTTCATGAAGTTTGCCCAGAAAGGCAGGGCAGCGGCGGAACCGGTTTGTCCGGGTCCCAGTTTCATTTCGGGATCGTCCAGCCCCACCCACACGCCGGCGGTCAGATGCGGGGTGAATCCCACAAACCAGGCATCGGTATAATCGTTGGTGGTTCCGGTTTTACCGGCCGCCGGGGCGTAGAACTGGAAACGCCAGCGCAGACTCCCGCCGGTCCCCCGATTGACCACATCCTCCAGCATGTTGGTCATGATGTAGGCGGTGGCTCGACTGAGCACCTCGCGTCGCCGGGGATGGGTTTCGTAAATGACGTTTCCGTAGCGATCTTCAATGCGGGTAATGGCCACAGGGTCCACCCGAATCCCCTGGTTGGCGAAGACGCCATAGGCACTGACCAGCTCCAGGGGAATCACTTCGGAGCTGCCCACGGCCAGGCTGGGAAATGGCCGCAGCGGGGTGGAGATCCCCAGCCGCCGGGCATACTCCACCGCGGCCCGGGGGCCAATCTCCAGAATCAGGTGCACGGCAATCAGATTAATGGATTTGCGCAATCCCTCTCTCAGGGTGGTAGGGCCTCCAAAGGTGCGGTCAAAATTTTCCGGATCCCAGCGGGTGCCATCGGGATTGTTAACCACCACGGGCTGGTTCAGCAGTTTAAAGGCCGGGGAATATCCGTTGTCGATGGCTGCCGTGTAAAGAAAGGGTTTAAATGCCGATCCCGGCTGACGCCGGGCCTGAACCGCCCGGTTGAATTTGGATTCGGTAAAGTCCCGGCCTCCTACCATCGCCAGGATGTGTCCGGTGTGGTGATCGATGGCCACAAATGCAATCTGAACTTTGGATTTTTTCTCGAAAACTGAATCGGGCACTTCGTTTTCCTGCTTCCACTTCATCAGGTTTTTGCGAACCCGTTCCTGAAGCACGGGCATGAACTCGGCAATGGCAGAATCCATGCAGGCTTGCACCACGGTGTTCAGGGTGGTGTAGACGTTCAATCCATCTTCGTAAACATTCACCCCCAGGGAATCCTGCAGGTCGTTCAATTGCTGCCGCACGTATTCCGTAAAATAGGGCGCCACCTTGCTGTAATCTTCGATGGGATGCACCGTCACGGGCAGAGCCCTCAGGCTGTCGTATTCGGCATCGGTCAGGTAACCGCATACTTTCATGTTGTACAAGACAAGATTGCGGCGCTGCCTGGCCCGATCGGGATGGTTGATGGGAGAGTAATAAGCCGGCGATTTTAACAGGGCAATCAAAATGGCGCTCTCGTCGATGGTCAATTCGCTGGCGTGCTTCCCGAAGTATCGCCGGGCAGCACTTTCGACCCCGTACACCCCATGGCCAAAGTAGGCCATGTTAAAGTACATTTCCAGAATTTCTTTTTTGGAGTAAGTGCGCTCAATCTGGATGGCGGTTAGGATTTCACGCAATTTGCGGTTAATGTTCTTCCGGAAACCAATCTTTTTCGTGTATAAATTCCGGGCCAGCTGCATGGTGATGGTGCTAAACCCCTGCCGGAAACTGAGGGTAATGAGGTCGATAAATGCGGCTTTGGGAATGCGCTTGATGTTAATGCCCCAGTGATCATAAAATTCCCGATCTTCGGTGGCCAGTAATGCCTGAACCGTGTGCTCGGGGATCTGTTCGTACGGTACATAAATGCGTTTGAAGGTGAACAACTCGTGGATGAGCTGGCCGTCAGCAGAATAGATCCGGGTAACCAGTGCTGGATTGATGTTTTCCAGTTCCGTCAGACTGGGCATTCCCCGGCTCAGATACGCGATGTAGCCCAGGGTAAAGAGGATGAAGAAGATGATCCCGCTAATAAGCGGGTGGCGTCGGAGAAATTGAATAAAAGATTTTCGGGAAGATGCGGGACGGGTTGACTCGGGTCGATGGGAGCTCGAATTCATAAAGACATTTCGTTTTAATTTTTTGAATCTATACGCCCGGAACTACTTTTGGTTCAAAGTATATATACTTTATAAGTGCGCCGGATAAAATTAGGCGCTGGGGAATTTGAAAGCAAGTGCAATTTGAGAAGCGGCTTTCGAAAATTTAATATTTTTAAAGGATTTATGAAATTTCCGCTTGTGTTCATGAATGCAACATCCTTAATTTTCAATTTTGGAAATTAGAACCCGAAGGATTGAGAAGGTCTTATGAATATACAGCGATGGACGACCTTGGCCTTGATTGGCCTCCTGTTGGGGGGATGTGCCTCTTCTCCCCGATTGAAGAAAAAGCCCACTGAGATTTCCGATGCCAATAAGAAAAAAGCGGCGAATTATTATCTCTCGGGGGCACTGTACGATTTTCAGGATCAGTACGAACGCGCATTGCTGGAGTATTTCCAGGCGCTGGTTTACGATTCCACATCGGCACAAATTTTAAAGGCCATTGGACGAAATTTTCTCCGAACCCGCCGCTTTGAGAGTGCCATCGAATATCTCAAAAAATCCCTCCATTACAATCCCAATGATAAAGAAACCATCTATTATCTGGCGGAAGCGTATTTCAACAATCGGGATCTGGCGGCATCGGCACGCTACTTCGAAAAGTACATGGAAATCGATCCCTACAATACAGCGGTTCAAAATAATCTGGCGTATCTATACACCCAGCTGGGCGAGACCGAAAAACTCATTCAGCTCAGGGAGAAACAGCTGGAGCTGTCAGGTTTTTCTGAAGAGTCTGTCATTCAATTATATCGTCTGTACCTGAAGCTGGAACGCTATGATCAGGCGGAAAGCCTGGCGCGCCGCTTCATCGAAAAACGCCCTCAATTGCCCGATGGGTGGCTCCTTCTGGGGAATCTGTACGAACTGAAGCAGGATACCAGCGCGGCCATCCAGTCTTATCGGCATGCGTTGCGACTTAACACGGACAACAAACAGGCCATTTTGCAGTTATATCGAATTCACCGCTCCACCGGGGATTGGCAGGGCATGGTGCAAACCTTTGGGCAGATTTTCCGCATCGACTCGACGAATGTGCAGGTGCGGCTAATTCTTTCCGAAGGGTATCTGTTCTTAAAACAATACGATCACGCCAAGCGGATTTTGCGTCCGCTAACCCGGGACGAACAAACCCGGGAGCAGGCGCTGGAAATGCTGGGGCGTATTGCCTCCGACGAAAAGAACTTTGAAGAAGCGGAAACCTATTTTAAAGAGCTGACCCGGATCAATCCCAAAAACAAGTTCGGCTGGTTTTATCTGGCATTGTTGTACAACCAGCAGCGCCGTTATCAGGAGAGCTTGCGGGTCTTGCAAACCGCTCTGGAAAATCTGCACAACGATGCGGATCTGCTGGGATTGTATGGCTCCACACTGAGCCAGTTAAAGCGGGATCTGGAGGCGCTGGACATTCTGGAACGGGCCAATCGGCTGGATCCTAAAAACCTGAACACGATAGTCTCTCTGGGAATCATTTACGATCGGTTGAAAATGTTCCAGAAATCCGATTCCCTTTATGAAGCGGCCCTGAAGATTTATCCGGATTATCCGCTGTTGTTGAATAATTACAGTTACTCCCTGTGCGAGCGGGAGATTCAGCTGGAACGGGCGCTGAAGATGGCCAAGCGAGCACTGGAGCAGGAGCCGGAGAACGGGGCCTTTCTGGATACCGTGGGCTGGATCTATTTTAAAATGGGGGATTACCAGACGGCGTTAAAATATATTCAAAAAGCCATTGAGTTACGCGAGGATAGCCCGGAGGTTATTGAACATCTGGGCGATATTTACTACAAGCTGGGCAACACAGAGGAGGCCCGAAAATACTGGCAAAAGGCGTTCGAAAAAGATCCCTCCAACCAACAGCTAAAGGAAAAGCTTCAGAATTTATGAAATGGATTGCAGGAATCCTGACCTTTTCCTGGATGGCCCTTCTTTTCAGTTGTGCGGCGCCGTTGAAACGATCGGCACCACCTGTTTTAACCACTCAGATCCACCAGTGGCCCGAAAGGTATCAGGCCAATTATCAGCAAATCCACACCTTTGAAGGAACCGCCCGTCTGACCGTCGAATCGCCTCAGGTCAATGGGCATGTGAACATCCGGGTCATCTGGATTGATCCCGATACGCTTTTTGTACAGGCCGAAGGCGCCTTTGGGGTGAATGTGGGAAAGATCTTTATTGGCAAACGGCGATTTTTAATTTACAATGAATACGACAATCAGTACATTGCAGGTGAATTAACCAATGCGTACATTGCCCGTTTTTTAAACACCGATTTTTCCTTGAAGGACTTACAGGCCGCGTTATTGGGAAAACCACTGGCGCCCGTGTCGGGTGCGCGGTTGGTGGATGCGAAGCGCGGCGTGTTTGCTTTGAAAGCCGGGTCCGTCAAACACCGCTATAAAGTTGATCCGGAAACGGGCCTTCTGGAAAAATGGGAGATGTTGAGGGATGGTCGGGTGATTGTCCGCATGGAATTTCAGCGGTATCGGAAACAGAACGGCATCTACTTTCCGGGATTGATCCGCTTAACCCAGCCGGAACGGCAGGAACGTATTACCGTATTTTATAAGACGCTAATGTTCAATCGTCCCATAAATCCGGCAAGATATCGCATTACCATAGATCCGAGAGCACGGCAATTAAATCTATAAGGTGAAAATGGACGTCAGCATTGTTATCCCTGCATACAACGAACGGGAATCGTTACCCGAACTGCTGGAAAAAACCACCCGTGTGTTAGAGAAATTGAAACTGTCATACGAAATCATTGTGGTGGACGATGGCAGTCGGGATGGCACGTTTGATGTACTGAAGGAATTAAAGCAGCAGTACCCGGTGTTGCGGGCCATTCAATTTCGGCGGAATTATGGGAAAAGTGCGGCTCTGGCCGAAGGGTTTCGTGTGGCTCGCGGAAAGATTGTGGTGACCATGGATGCTGATTTGCAGGACGATCCCGAAGAAATCCCCAATCTCCTGAAAAAGCTGGAAGAGGGGTACGACCTGGTCTCCGGCTGGAAAAAGAAGCGCCGGGATCCCATCTCCAAGACCATCCCTTCCCGATTGTTTAATTACGTTACCGCGCGGTTAACCGGCATTCCCCTGCACGATTTCAACTGTGGTCTCAAAGCCTACCGTTCGGAGGTGATAAAAAGCATCCAGGTGTATGGAGAGCTACACCGATTCCTGCCGGTTCTGGCTCAGTGGCAGGGATTTCGAGTGGGTGAAATTCCAGTGCGGCATCATCCCCGTAAATACGGAAAAACCAAGTTTGGCTTTTCGCGCTTTTTTAATGGATTTTTTGACCTGATTACGGTGCTCTTTCTGACCCGATACAAAACCACGCCCCTCCATATTTTTGGAATGATTGGGTTAAGCGCCTTTATTGTGGGTTTTTTCATCGAACTGTATTTAACCATTCTCTGGTTCATGGGGCACAGCATTAAAAATCGCCCCCTGTTCTTTCTGGGAATCTTGCTGATTATTGTTGGAGTCCAATTTGTCGTTTTGGGATTGCTGGGAGAAATGCTTTCCGCCAATTTTGCCGAAAACATGGAATATTCGATTAAAGAGGTGATCGAGTAAGCGATCGTTGATGAATGGGAAGGTATGCTTTTTATTCGATAATCGTTCCGGCCTTTAATCGTCTGGATGAGATCCGGGAACTGGTGCAATCCTTTCAACAATTGGATTTTCCAGGGGATCGGTTCGAACTGATCATCGTGGACGACGGTTCCACAGACGGTACACAAGAGTGGGTACAGGCCTATAGGGAACGGGTGGATTTTCCGTTAAGATTGGTTCGGCAGGAGAATCGAGGGCCTGGGGCCGCTCGCAATAAGGGGATGGAGGTAGCGAAGGGTGATTTTTTTATCTTTCTGGATTCCGATGTTACCGTACCCCCCGGGTGGTTAACGGCCGTGGATCGGGCGTTAACGGAACAGGGGGGAGAGGCCTTTGGCGGGCCAGACGCCCATCGCGATGATTTCCCGGTCTTGCTGAAGGCCATTAACTACGCCATGACTTCGTTTTTAACCACCGGAGGCATCCGCGGACATACCCGAAAGAAAATGGGAAAGTATTATCCCCGCAGTTTTAATATGGGGGTTGCCCGCAATGTGTATGAGCGCATCGGGGGATTCAGCAATATTCGCCACGGGCAGGATATTGAGTACAGTCACCGCATTATTCAGAGTGGTGCCCGCGTCATTCACATTCCGGAGGCATATGTATTTCACAAGCGTCGAACCACTTTAAAACAGTTTTTTCGCCAGGTGTTTAATTTTGGAGTGGCCCGTGTTCGGCTGGCCCAATTAGACCGCAAACTGCTGGAACCGGTGCACCTTTTTCCCTCCCTGGCGGTAATGGGTTTGGTGGGAATTTTTCTTGGGGCCCTGTTGCATCAAACCATTAGAACGATGTTTTTTTATCTTCTGGGATTGGGAGTCGTTGTTTTAGCCGCCTCTGGCATCCACGGGGCAATCCGTTACCGGGATTGGCGATTGCTGTATTTAATTCCCGTGGTGATTCCGATTCAGATTTTGGGTTATGGATTGGGATTTTTGGCCGCCATCTGGTTCCGGGTCATCCGGGGGAGGGAGGATTTTATCGGCTTCCGGAAGCGGTATTATGGTTAATGGTGGCCCAGCGAGATTGATCCCATTGCCCCGGCAACACCAATTTTTATCTACAATCCGGGAGATACAACACAGACCACCGCCCTGAGCAGAAGCCTCACCCTGCCTACCGTGGACGATCGGCCAGGATTTTCCAGGCGCTCGCCGTCCACAGTAGCGCTACGGGATACCGCTTCCAGTGGAACGGCCGGATTAAAGGTGGACACTGGAACGTTCCGGGTCGTTTACCTGGCGTTCGGTTACGAAACAATTGCCGACAGCACGTTGCGACGGGATGTGTTGAAGAGCATTCTGAAATGGCTGAATCCAAAAGTGCTGGCCCTGGATGACGAACCGGTCAACCCGCCATTTACGTATGGATTAAATCAAAACTATCCCAATCCCTTTAATCCATCTACTCGGATTGAATACCAGATTCCCCATGCGCAACAGGTGGAAATTGTGGTGTACGATATCCGGGGACGGAAGGTCGCCGTGCTGGAAAACGGTTTCCGCAAGGCGGGACGGTACGAGATTGAATGGAACGGTGTGGATCAGGCTGGGCGGCCCGTGGCTACCGGGATCTACCTGTTACGCATGAAAGCCGGTTCCTTCCAGAAAACCATCAAGATGATGCTGGTGAAATAGCGGTAGCATTGAAAAAGGCGGTGCCCTCTGTGCTTGAGGGCACCGCCTTCAAATTTTTGTCGATAGATATTACAGATTTTGGCTGGCCTGCTTGATCAGTTCCCTGGCGATGACCAACCGCTGAATATCTGAAGTGCCTTCACCAATGGTGCCAATTTTGGAGTCCCGATAGAATTTTTCTACCGGATATTCCTTGATGTACCCATATCCCCCAAACGTTTGGACGGCCATATCAGCAACCCGAACGGCCAATTCGGAGGCGTATAATTTTGCCATGGAAGCGGCTAAGGAGTAATTTTTGCCTTGATCGGCCAGCCAGGCGGCCTGGTAGGTCAGCAATTTCGCCGCCTCGATCTCGGTGGCCATGTCGGCCAGCCGGAATTGAATGGCCTGGAAATTGGCAATCTTTTGTCCGAAAGCCTCTCGCTCCAGGGTGTATTTTAGCGTATGCTCGTAGGCCCCTCTGGCCATACCCACGCAAAGGGCGGCAATGCTGATGCGTCCCCCGGACAAAATCTGCATCGCCTGTTTGTATCCTTCCCCTTCCTTTCCGATAAGATTTTCCGCGGGAATGGCACAGTCCTCAAAGAACAGCTCTGCAGTGTCGCTGGCGCGGGTGCCCAGTTTGTTCATCGGGTTGCCAATGGTGTAACCCGGCGTGCCGTTCTCCACCACAAATGCAGAAATGCCTTTCTTCCCTTTTTCAGGATCGGTGCGGGCCATGACCACTACGTAGTCGGAATAGGTGGGATTGGTGATGAAGGTCTTTTGGCCGTTGAGGATCCACCGGTCTCCATCCCGTCGGGCGGTGGTTTTTAGTGCGGCGGCATCGCTGCCACAACAGGGTTCGGTTAATGCCCAGGCTGCCAGCGATTTGCCCTGCGCCAGGTGGGTTACGTATTTCTGACGTTGCGCTTCGTTCCCAAAGGTGTAAATGTGATTGGTACCCAGGGAGTTGTGAGCCGCTACCGTGAGTCCAATGGACGGATCCACTGCGGACAGTTCTTCTACGATCAGGACATATTCCATATAACCCATTCCGGCACCACCGTATTCCTCAGGAAAAATGATACCCAGCAACCCCAGCTCCGCCATTTTGGGAATCAATTGTTCCGGAAACCTCTTCGCCTCATCGTATTCCATGACAATCGGGGCAATCTCTTCCCGGGCAAACTCCCGAACCATTTCCTGTATGGATTTTTGTTCTTCGGTGAGTTCAAACTGCATACCCTTCCCCTTCTTGATTTTGAGTCCCTCTACCCATTCACGACAATTGATTCACAAAATTTAGTCACAATCCCGAATGATGCAAAGCGGGTTTCTGAAAAATTCAATTTTCGTTGCCATTCCCCCAGACCACGCCGTGAACCCGAAGTAAGAAACGGTGAACGCAGCCATTCCATGCAAAAAAGCTGAACAATCTGCTTCTATTCTCTATGGTCAGATTCGCATTGCTCATGATTGGGCAGTGGCATCATCGGTATCCCGGCAGGTAGAGCAGAAATTCCCTTCAAAATCGTTTGAAAATCCATGGATTTTCAATAAATTAAGATTTATGAAAAAATCGAAGAGCTCTGAAGGAATCCTGTTGTTCCGGATAGAGCGGTTGTGTGTCCGGCATGGATGAAAAGGGCAGGGACGGTGTCGATGGAATTTTGGAGTTGATTGGGCACCCGAAATCAGCCCATCCGAAACAGGAAAACGATGCGTATTCAGATAAAATGTGGAGAGGTTAAATGGCCAAGATTAAGAAAAAAAAGCCTAAAAAGTCGCCGTCCGGTGGCGCATCCCCGCGGTTACAATCAGCGACATCTTTTTTAGACCAGCTGGAACAGCCCCGGAGTATCCTCATTTTCTTTGTGGCATTGTTGGTGTTTTTAACCGTGTTTTACAAGCCCTTAGCAATCGATGGGCTGGAAGTGACCGGAACCGATCTGGTCTCGGGAATTGGAAAGCGGCACCAAATCATTCAGTTTCAGAAACAAACCGGCGAATGGGCGCTGTGGAATCCCTACATCTTTGGGGGCATGCCCTACTATCACCTGTATCGCCCCATTATCTGGTCGATCGATCGTGTGCTCATTTATCTGGATCGGGTACTGGACTGGCGGGTCTTGTATTTCTGGGCAGGTGGACTGGGCATCTTTTTATTGGTGAAATTTCTGGGACTTTCCGCCCTGAGCGGCATGCTGGCGGCCATCGGGTTCATTTTAATGCCTCACTTTCAGGCGCTCATCGTTGTTGGGCATTTCACCAAGTTTCGTGCGCTGATGTGGATGCCCTATGTTCTGTTAACCTTTCTGTATTTTCTGCGGCATCGAAATGTACTGGGCATGCTGCTATTTAGCTGGGCCATGGCCTTGCAAATGCGAACCCAGCATTACCAGATCATTTTTTACACCCTGATGATGTTGTTGTTTGTGGGGATCGTGCCGTATCTCAAACCGGCGCTGGAAAAGCGCTGGGGCGATTTTCTGCGCTGGAATGGGATGTTTGCGGTTTCCCTGGTTCTGGTGGTGCTAATGGTGGCACAACCGTTGTTACCCATTCGGGATTATACCCCCTATTCCACACGGGGTGGGCAGGCCATTCATCTGAAAAAGCAGGTTACCGAGAAAGAAAAGAAAGGCGTGGGATTCGATTACGCTACCAACTGGTCTTATACGGTCAGTGAGTTCTGGAACTTCATCATTCCCAAATTTCACGGGGGCACGTCAAACGAAGTGTACGAAGGCGATGCCTATCCGCAGTTGAGAGGCCGAACGCTTCCCCTGTATTGGGGCAGTTTGCCATTCACCCAATCTTACGAGTATATGGGCATTCTTTTAATCTTTTTAGCTCTGGTTGCCATTGTTTTCCGCTGGAAGGATCCCGTGGTCAAAAGCTTTGCGTTTCTTACCCTGTTTGCCCTTTTACTTTCCCTGGGAAAGCATTTTGCCGCCCTGTACAAACTGTTTTTTTACTATGTGCCCTACTTTGACAAGTTTCGTGTTCCAATGATGATTTTGACGCTGGTGATGTTTAACGTTAGTGTGCTGGCGGCCTATGGTTTGGACTTTTTGCTCCGTAACCCGATTGGGGAACCGGCCTTGCGCCAGAAGTTGCTGGTTTTAAGTGGAGGCGTGGGCATCCTGCTCATTATTCCCCTGCTGTTTGGTTCCAGTTTTTCGCTGGCCAGTGCGGGAGAGTTTCAACGACTGGCTGCCCAGATTGGTCAACAACGTGCTCAGCAATGGGTGGACATTCTGAGGGAGATCCGTCTGGAAATACTGAAAGCCTCCACCTTGCGAACGTTGCTGTTCTTAACCGTGTTTGTGGCAACCCTGGTGGCTGTTTTTCAGAAATGGATGAATCCAGCAGCTTTTGGAGTACTGGTGGTGATGCTGGTGGGAGTGGATCTGGGCTGGATTTCCAGTAAATATCTGGAGGGTAAGTTCGGGGATATCAAGGCAATTGAAAAAGAGGTGTACCGGAAAAACGCACTGGATCCCATCATTTCCAGAGACACGACCATGTTTCGGGTGGCGCCGCCTTTTGAGGTCATTACCAATGACACCCGCTGGAGCTATTATTATCAATCCATTGGCGGCTATTCGCCCGCAAAGTTGCAGGTGATTCAGGACATCATCGATAACAATCTCCTTCAACCTGCCCAGGCGGGATTGCCGTTTAATCTAAACGTGGTTAGTATGTTGAATACCCGCTATCTGGTGTCATCCATGCCGTTTCGTCATCCCGCGTTGCAATTTCTGGGGGAAGATCGATCGGTTAATTTAAAGCTGTATTTGAATCGGGAGGCGCTGCCCCGGGCGTTTTTTGTGGATTCGGTAGAAGTCATACCCGACGGCGTGAAGCGCCTGAAGCGCCTGAACGATTCCGATTTCAACCCGTCCCGAATCGCCATTCTGGAAAAGCCGTTGCCACATCCGGTGCGGAAACCCGATAGTAGTCGGGTAGCAGTGACCCATTTCGATCCCAATCGCGTGGAGTTTAACGTATACGCTTCCCAGCCAGGGCTTCTGGTGGTCTCCGAAATTTATTACCCCCGCGGATGGAAGGCGATTCTGGACGGAGAGCAGGAGTTGGAAATTTACAAGACCAATCACGTGCTGCGATCGGTGTGGATGCCCGCCGGTGAACATCGATTGCAATTCATTTTCCGCCCGGCATCGTTTTTCCTGGGCATCAGGCTGTCCCTGATTGGATTTCTGATCGTATATGTTGGATTGGCCTTTGCCCTTTATCGGGAGCTGGGGGATCAAATGCGTCGGAGCTGGCGTTCTTTTCGTGGACGTTCATGAAAAAGGTATTGATCGTTACATATTACTGGCCGCCGGCGGGTGGGCCAGGTGTGCAGCGGATTCTGAAATTTGTCAAATACCTTCCGGAGTTTGGATGGCAACCGCTGGTCCTGACAGTGACGTCGGGGGAATATCCGGCGCTGGATCCATCCCTTGAAAAAGAGGTGCCGCCGGAGTGTCGGGTTTACCGCATCCGCCATCTGGAACCGGGGCACGTTTTTCGGAAATTTGTGGGGATGCCTGCGGACAGCCGCATCCAGGTGGGCGTGCTGGCTGAAAAACCAGAAAATTGGAAAAAGCGCCTGGCGTTCTGGATCCGGGCAAACCTGTTTATTCCCGACGCCAAAATCGGCTGGTGGCCTTTTGCGGTGCGGGAAGGCATGAGGATTATTCGGCGTGAACGGCCTCAGCTGATATTTTCCACCTCTCCCCCACCCACCGTGCATTTGATTGCGCGGACACTTTCCAGACGATCCGGGCTGCAATGGGTGGCCGATTTTCGTGATCCCTGGACGGATATTCATTATTACGAGCGTCAGAAACGGCTACCGGTGGCGCGGGCGCTGGATGGCTGGCTGGAACAACGGGTACTTCGCGAAGCCGATCGGTTGACCTTTGTGAGTCGATTGGATATTGAGCAATCGTTTGCCCAAAAAGTCGATCCCTCAAAATGCCAGTACCTGCCCAATGGATATGATGAAGCCGACTTCCAGGCCATTCCTCAATCCCCTGCTGATGCGCATCGATTTGTCCTGATGCACGTCGGTGCCGTGGGCATCGAGCGCAATCCCGTCCAGCTGTTTGGGGTGCTGCGCGATTGGTTGGCGGAGGGGTTCATAACGGCGGAAAATTTTCGTCTTGTTTTTGTGGGTCAGGTGGCAGAGAGTGTGCGGCAAAGTATTGCGGATGCGGGCATCGAGCCGCTGGTTGAATGGGTTCCCTACGTGCCCCATCACCAGGCTCTTCAACAGGCGGCCGGCGCAACGGCCCTGTTGTTGCTCATCACCCAGTCCCGTCAAAATCGGCGGATTCTCCCCGGCAAAACGTTTGAATACATCCGTTTGCAGAAGCCCATTCTGGCCCTGGGCCCTCCTGGAGGCGAGGTGGATCGAATTCTACAGGAGTTGCGAATGGGGCGGGTATTGGATTATGAGGATCGAGCTGCAATCCGACAGACCCTGCAAGGATGGATAATTCAATGGAAACAGGGAACCCTTGCCGTAAGTGGAGATGGAGCCGCCATTCAAAAATTCAGTCGAAGATCCCTGACCCGGCAACTGGCAGACATGTTTAATCAGCTTGTTTCCACCTGAGGAGATGTTTCAATCCTAATAATGCATGAAACCACGAATCACGCGAATGAAGCCATAAAATATCTGCAAAATCGCGAATAAACCCTGGAACACATTTTCATCCAGACACAATCCAAAGTATTTTATTGCCTGAGTTTGACAGCAAACCCTCCATAGACGATCATTTTTGCTTGAAAATGCAAGGGTTTTGGCCGTTTTTTTCAAAACGCTGTAGTCTA
>JAADJD010000001.1 GCA_013150955.1 Calditrichota bacterium | reverse complement strand
ATTGCAATTCCCAAATAATCAATAGGTTAAAATAATTATTTTCTATTGCTACGCATTAGAAATTTCGTTCTATTGCGTAATCTGGGTTAAAATAATAAAACTATTGGATGATATCTGGATGAAAATGTGTTCCAGGGATTATTTGCGATTTTGTGGATATTTTTTGGTTTCGTTCGCATGATTCGCGGTTTAGCACATTATTGAGGATTAATAACCCCGGTCCGGATGGAATCTCATCCACCCGGACCTGCAGGGCGACAGCGATTCCTCATTTTCAGTTTACAGCAGAGGCGCGCAAACGAAGCATGCTGTATCCCACAACTCCCGATAATAGCGAGCCCAGTAAAATGGCCAGCTTATCGGTGTATTGATACATGGCGGGATCTTCGAATGCAAGGGTCAGGATGAACAGGCTCATGGTAAACCCAATGCCCGTAAGCACCGAAACCCCGTATAATTGCCACCAGTTGCTGCTTTCGGGCAAACGGGCCAGGCCCAGTTTAATGGCCGCCCAGCTAAACCAGAAAACCCCCAGCTGCTTGCCCAAAAACAATCCCAGTAAAATGCCCATCGGCACCGGACCGGTCATTTGCGCCACGGAGATGTCCCCGATATCGACCCCGGCATTAACGAAGGCAAAGATGGGCAGAACAAAAAAGGCTACCCAGTAGTGCAGGTCGTGTTCCAGTTCTTTTAAAGGCGATATGGAACGCCCCTCTTCATCGCGGCCAGTTAAAGGAATGGTAAAGGCCAGCGCCACACCCGCCAGTGTCGCGTGCACACCGGATTTCAACACACTGACCCACAAAACGATTCCAATGGTAAAATAGGCGGCGCGTCGAACAACGCCAAAATAATTCAGTGTAATCAGAGCCAGCAGGGCAATCCCTGCCACCAGTAACGAGGTCATGGACAACTTCGCCGTATAGAAGACGGCGATGATCACAATGGCTCCCAGGTCATCAATAATCGCCAGGGCCATGAGAAATATCTTCAGGGAAACAGGAACCCGCTTGCCCAACAGAGACAACACGCCCAGGGCAAAGGCAATATCGGTTGCAGCGGGAATGGCCCAACCGTTGCGGGCCACCGGATCATCGATGTTAAACGATAAATACACCAGTGCCGGTACCAGCATGCCCCCCACTGCGGCAATGACCGGAAGCGTGGCCTGCTGAACGGTGGAGAGATGTCCCTCCAGAATTTCCCGCTTGACTTCCAGCCCCACCAGTAAAAAGAAAATGGCCATCAGCCCATCGTTGACCCACAAATACAAATTTTTATCCAGATGAAGCGGGCCAACCCGCACCTCCATGGGCAAATTCAAAATGGACTGGTACCAGGGCGCCAGAGCGGTGTTGCTGACCAGCATGGCCAGAACAGTAGTAAACATCAACACAATCCCACCCGACGACTCCTTCTGGATAAACTCCTCGATCATGGCTTTCATATAGAATTCCCTCTATGCATTTACCTGTTCGCTTTCGATGTTTATACCACGGAGGCCACCAAAGTGGGTGATCCGTGATGCCAATGATAAATTGCCGGGGATTTGAAATCAAGGGTAAAATTCTTTTGATCCACTCCATTGCAAACCCCATCAATGATAATGAAGCGTTATTGCCCTCAAGCTAAGGATCATCTTGTAAATCCCACCTTGCTGATCCATTTCCCCCTTTACCGCATGGAAAGAGTCTGATAATTCCAGATTAAGCAATCGCCTACGAATGACACGAATTAACACAAAATAAACCCAGATTATGCATTAGAACCGCGAATTACACGAATTAATACCAATAAAAATAATAAAATGCATTGGATTCTATCTGAATGAAAATGTTTTTTTTAGATATATTCGCTATTTTGTAGATTTTATTCGAATTCATTCGCGTGATTCGTGGTTTAACATATTATTTAGATTAAAATTCATGCTTTGACTATTGAGCGCCAGAAGAAAAGGTGCATCGTATACGAACAAAGCAGATTATTTTAGTGGAATATTCTACAGTTAATTTGAGAATAGTTTTCAAAAGAAGATGTCACACTTATGCCCGTCGTCACTAAAACCTGTACCAATCGCCTGTTTTTCTAATGCTTGCTCAGGATAGGTAATCGAGCCCGCTTTTTCCTGGCACACATGTTGAATCGTGTTATAAAAAAACAGCGAGGGTTACCATGCTGAAATTAGCCGACCGGGTTATTCGCTGGCGCTGGATGATCATTGGCGTCATGCTTCTTATCACCGCATTTTTCGGAATGCAGGCCATGCGGGTGGAACTGAATGCGGATTTCTCCACTTATTTACGGCAGGACGATCCGCTGGTGCAGCAGTACAATCGCATCGGGGACATCTTTGGTGGCAATTCCGTGGGCGTGGCACTGCTGTCGGCAGACGACGTGTTCACGCCGCAAAACCTGAAGCTCTTGCAGGAGCTCACCGAGGCGTTCAAAAATGTCGAGGGTATTGCCTATGTGACCAGCCTGACCAACGTGGTGGATTTCCGCAAGACCGACTGGGGCCTGGAGGTCGGGGAACTGTTCGATGGGCGCTCGCTGGATTCCCCGCAGGCCATCGCAGTGCTGAAGAACTACGTGATGCAAAAAGACCGCTACGTGAGCCGGCTGGTGTCCGAAGACGGCACCACGGCGGCCATCGTGCTACGCTTTCAGGGCGGCTCGGCCAGGGCCATTAATCAGTTTGCCACCTCGCTGCAGGTGAAAGCCGCCGCCGAGGAGGTGCTGGAACGGGTGCAGGCGCCAGAAAACACCCGGCTCTACTTCGGCGGCATGCCGTTTTTGATTTTCAACATGACCCTGCTGATTACCGAGAACCTGACCGTGCTGGTGCCGCTGATGGTGCTGATCCTGATCCTGACGCTGTATCTGGGCTTCCGCCACTGGGCCGGGGTAGTATTCCCCATGCTGGTGGTAGCCATCAGCGTGATCTGGGTAGTGGGCTTCATGGGCATGACCGGCCTGCAGATGGACTTGTTAACGGGCATTGCGCCGGTGATTTTGCTTGCCCTGGGCAGCGCGGATGGCATCCACCTGCTCAAGCGTTATTTCGAGCGGCGGCGCCTGGGCGAACCGGCCCGGGAGGCCACGCGCATGGTGTTCAAAGAAATGGGCACGCCCATCATCCTGACCACCATCACCACCACGGTGGGCTTTGCGGCGCTGGCCATTTCCGATTTCGCGGTCATTCAGCAATTCGGACTGCTCACGGCACTGGGCATCGTCATCGCGTTGGTGGTCACACTGACGCTACTGCCGGCGCTGCTTTCCTTCGGCATAACACCCGGTCCGGCAAAGAAACAGAACCGAAGGATCGCGCCTTTTGGCGAGGCCCTGGGCCGTTTCATCCACCGCCGCAAAAAGGCCATCCTGATCGCCGCCGTGGGCATGGTGATCCTCTCCGCGGTGGCACTGCCGCGCATCCAGAAGGATGTGGACTGGACGCTGTGCCTGCAAAAAGGCAGCGATCCTTTCCACGCCGAGATGCTGCTGCGGGAAAAATTCGGTGGCTCCCTGCCCATCCAGATTCTGGTGGACGGCGACCTGCGCGATCCCGCCACGCTGAAGCTCATGCACGAAATCGAACGCCGGCTGGAAGTGGTGCCCGGCGTCAGCAAGTCGCAGTCCATTGCCAGCGTGCTGGCAGAAATGAACGCTGTGATGAACGACCGTTACACCGTGCCGGAAGACCGCCAGGGCGTAAGCAATCTCTGGTTTCTCATCGAGGGGCGGGAGATGATGGAGCAGCTCGTCTCGCGGCAGGAAACCGAGGCGCTGTTACAGGCCAAACTCAACACCTGGCACACCGCATTCCTGGTGGCGGCGGTGGACAGCATCGATCGGTTGCTGGCACCCTATCAGCAGCCGCTGGCCGTGGTGCGGCTGAGTGAGGTATCTCCAGAAGCAAGGTCGCGCTTGCTGCAGATTCGCCACCAGCAAATGCTTGCGGATCTGAAATTGGACCTGCGCCGTCACGGGCTGGAGTTGCCGGACAACGCACTCGCGGTAGTGGTCGATCAGGCGCTGAACCCACCGCCCATCCCGGAAACCGGGACCGTTTTGACAAATGCGGCGCTGGATTATCTCACCGGCCCGGAGGCCGAGGTGGAACTGCCCGTTGCCGTGGCCCGGAGGATCAGCCGGGCCATTGGCCAGCAGTTGAGCAGGACAGCGGCACCAGACTCGGCCGTCATCCAGCGCATCATCCTGCGGCTGGCGCCCGGAGTGGATCGCGAAGATGCCGGCTGGCTGGCCGGTTCGCTGACGGCGGTCCTCCGGGATCAACTGGCGGAACTGCGGTTGCAACCGGCGCTGCGGCAGTTGCAGCAACAGATTCCCCGGGAGCGCCTCGGCGACGCCGAACTCTGGCGCGACCTGAAAGGCACGCTGTGGCAGGCCAATGAAGAGTTGCTCATCGCCCCGGAGCCGCAGATTGCTGCTGCATTGGGAGAAGCCGACTTGCCGACATGGCGCAGGCTGACCGTCCGCGTGGCGCAATCCGGTCTGGCACCGGTGCTCAAGCGCATGGAAGAAGAACTCACGCCAACGCAGGTGGAAAGCCTGTCCATCACCCTGATGCTGGTGATCATCCTGCTGGCGTTGATTTTCCGCTCGCTCACCGGGGGCGTGCTGGCGGTGGTGCCCATCTCGCTCACCATCCTGATCAACTTTGCGGTGATGGGCTACCTGGGCATCGGGCTGGATTCGTTCACCGCCATGATCGCTTCTGTGGCCATCGGTCTGGGTATCGATACGGACATCCACTTCATCTCGCGGCTGCGGGATGAAATGAAAAAGAGCCGGGATGCGCTGACCGCGCTGCAGCACACACTGAACACCACCGGCATTTCCATCATCATCAACGCACTGGCGGTGGGACTGGGCTTTCTGGTGCTGCTGGCGGCCGGCGGACAACACATTCGCCGTTTCGGGGGACTGACCGCCATGACCATTTTCGTGAGCGCGCTGTTCACGCTGACCGTACTGCCAGCGCTGTTGCTGTGGATCAAACCGAAATTTTTGCAGCAGGCGGCCAGCACAGAGGTGACGTCCCGTGAACATCCCGGTGACGTGGCCGATGTTGTTCCTTCAGAGTAGTTTTGCCGGGCATGATGGTGAATATCGGAATGGGTTTTCAACCGTGGATGATTTAACCCAAATAATGCGTTAAACCGCGAATCACGCGAATGAAATCAAAAAATAACCACAAAATCGCGAAAAAAACCTAAAACCCATTTTCATCCAGATCTCATCCAATGGATTTTACTATATTTATTTGTGTTAATTCGTGTAATTCGTGGTTTAAAGCATAATCTGGGTTTAAATTACCACGAATCCGAATGAAGAATGAAAATGGACAACTACAGAACCAGTACTTCCAAGTGCGGAAACAAAAAGTGGCACAACAGGGGTTTGACTTCGTTCCGGGAATATTCACCTTAATCGAACGGGTCAATGGTAGGTATTGAAAAATTAATCCAATTTTGATCCCAAATAATGCATTAAACCCCGAATTGCACGGATGAATCCAAAAAATATCCACAAAATCGCGAAAAAACGCCGGAGCACATTTTCATCCAGATATCATCCAATGGATTTATTATTTTGTTCCTGTTCATTCGTTTCATTCGTGGGCTATTGCATAATCTGGGTTCATTTTTATTGTTCATTCGTGCGCATTTGTGGTCGAATACACGATTTAGGATAACACGGGAAATTTCATGAAACGAAATTTTGAGCTGAGGGGATCATGGTGAATCATTCGTGGAATACGCCGTTCGTGTTGCTGGCCATGGCTTTTCTTTTATTATTAACCGCCTGTTCGGGTCGCCACCAGCAGGTAATTCGGGATGTATCCGTCCGACTCTACGTGGCGGGCAATGAACCGTTCACCCGGCTGATGGCTGAATTTGCCGATGGAAAAACGATGGAGATCTCTCCCCAATCCCCCGATTACCAGAAACTCTGGTCCCTCCAGACCCGTACCATTCGCATCATCGAAGCACAGCTGATCTCCCAGAATGACCAGCGGATGTTGTTGATTCGGGAGTTTGAGATGGAGGGGGTGAAATAACCAGTTGTCCGTTGCAAATCCTGGCTATTGCCAGCCGGCTACCGGGCGAATTCGATCTTGAAAAAAGTCTATTTTAGCTAAATTATACGAGATTATGCATTAGAACCACGAATTACACAAATTAACACCAATAAAAATAACAAAATGCACTTGATTCTATGTGGATGAAAATGTTTACCCGGATAGACTCGGTATTTTATTGATATTATTCGAATTTATTCGCGTGATTCGTGGTTTAACGCATTATTTAGGATTATTGATATTCGTGTTCTTTCGTGACATTCGCGGTCTAATGTATAATCCAGGTTTCGTAAAAACTTGTATAAATTTTCGGTTCCAATCGGGAGTTCTAATAATTTAGATGACTTATTAAAGATTTTTAATGTTAGAAAAATTCTTTTTTAATTCATTAATTATTAACTTTAGTCAAAAACCTAAGGAGCGTTGAATGTGAATTGTGTATATCTCAGTTCCGTCAAGGAGTTTGTTTTTCAGGATTCACAGCAGATTTTGCAAGAATTCCAGAGAAATTTTATTTCTATTTTTGGAGAAAATCCGGGAATCGAGCAAGTTTCCTCTTGGTTATCCACGGTTAATTTCTTAAAGAAGGTAATGAACGATCCTCACTTTTATCCTCTCTTTATTGCATTTGAATATCGATTGCCGTTTAGTAATGAACGCATTGATTGTATTTTATTTGGGATGAATTTTCATCAAAAACCGGCCCTTATCGTGTTTGAATTTAAAGGTTGGACAAGAGCAGAACAAAAAGATTCAGAAACTATCGTTGAATGTAATCTAGGTAAAACAGTCCACCCGGAATATCAATTGGAAAATTATGTGGGGAAAATCCGCTTTTCTCATTCGGAAGCAGAAAATTTTGAAATTTATAAAGCTGTTTTAATGTATAATGCGCAGCAAAAACACATTCAGCTTTTATTTAATATTCCAGTATTTTATCGTGACGATGTCCTTCACATTCGTCAATTTATAAAAAATCTGCTAGTGAAAGGCATTAACCAGTCTATAGTATTTTCTTTTATTAATGGATATTACAGACAATCCAAAAGATTATTTACAGCTATTAAGAAACATTTCACGGATATTCAAAAACAGAGTCATTATGCATTGGCCGAGAAAGGATGGGGATTATCGGCCGAACAACTTCAGGTTGTAGGTAAAATCATTCAAGATGTACAGTCGGGTAAAAGAGATGTCGTTTATCTTGTGCAGGGGGCTCCTGGTTCTGGTAAAACTCTGCTGGCTATTCATTTGTTATTAACATCGCTGCATCGGGGATACCAATCTGTGCTTACTTATCGTAACAATCGATTGATCAATTCCATCCGGGAAGTTTTTAATTCCGTTAAACAGGGATTAAGTGATCCCATCAAGTTTTACTCGGTGGGTCCCAATGGAGGTTATACGGGCCTAGCCGAAGAAAACTATAAAGGTCCTTACTTAGACTTAGTGATATACGACGAAGCTCAGCGCATGTCCAAGCATAACATTGCCATTGCAATGCGCAGGGCCCGAGTAGCTGTGTTCTTTTATGATGAGAATCAGATATTAAATTCAGAAGAAGAAGGAACAAGACAAAATTTTATTCATGAAGCTTCTATTCAGGGAAAATTTATAAAGGAAGAATATCTAAGAGGGTTTTATCGTGTAGAGGGCGGACAAGTCTACCACCGGTTTGTTGAGAAATTGTTAACTAATCCTGAAGCATTACATCCAGGGGTTGTTGATGCCTGGCGGGATAAATATGAATTTAAAGTTTTGAATGATTTTGAAATGCTCATACGTGAACTAAAATACAAAAGGGAAGAGGGATTTAAAGTGGCCTTAATAGCGGCTTTTACGGAATCGAAAGGTCAGATAAGGTCAGATTAACAATCCATACGGAAAAAATAATTTGAGAATTGGATATCCACTTCCATCAGGATTTGAGCTATATAAAAATCTTGGATTGAAGATTTATTGGTTAATGAATCCAAAACATGATTACGTGCCCTTTTGGGTATATGGGGAATCGAACCGATTGGAACGGTGTGCATCAATTTATGGATGTCAAGGATTTGAGAGTGATTTTGTTGGTGTAATTTGGGGAAGGGATTTCATCTGGAAAGATAATTGCTGGCAAATTGGAAACTATTGTGAAGACGAAATTGGCAAACCCAGTTTGAAAAAGCTAATTTATTCTGCCAAAAAGGGAAATAAAACGGATTATCAAAAGGCCATGCAGCTTCTTATTAATCGGTATCGTATTTTTTTAACACGAGGAATTAAAGGAACATATATTTTTTGTGAAGACAGTAAAACGAAGTCTTTTTTGCACCAAATTTTCGACAAACTTTTTTAACCCGGGTTTGACAGTTGAATTTTGCTAACACTTGTAATATCAACAAGATATCGTCAATCAAAAATGAGCGATTTGTCACTACAAAGCATGGATGGTGGATTTGGAGGTACCGAACAGTTTAAAAATCCCTAATTGCTTAACCATGGGTTCAGGTGAAAGCCGTGCGTCTTCTGCCATCGCTTTCCCATTCAATCCACCATAATCTCTTTTAATCGCTGCATGGCCTTCGCTCAGCTTGAGCTTAGCAATCCGACGTTCGAATCATATCGCCATCTGAAAGACTTAACCCATCTTTAACGTAAAACTGCAAAAAAGCCAGTAAAAATAAGCATTATGAAATTTTTATTCCCACTGCAGATTTTATTTTTGATATTGAGAGGTGCATTTTCAAGGAAAATGTGGAGTGTAGTTCAATCTGATTGTGTCCATAATTTTGTGTAAAAACAAAAAAGAAAAGACAAAAATAAGAGAAAAAGAGCCATATCCTTCCTAACTTTGGGATAAAAGGAAAAAAATAGAAGAAAAACCCAATCGAAAGGAGAGGATATGGCCCAAAACACGCAAGAAGTTAAACTGCAGCCCAGTGAAATTCAAGAAGTATTGATGAACGAGCGTGAATTCTTACGTCAAATAGTTCAGGAGGGTTTGCAGCAGATACTGGAGTCGGAATTTGAAGAGTTCATTGGTGCTGCGCCCCATGAGCGCACGCAGTCACGGCGGGGTTATCGCAATGGGAGATACAGCCGCAAGCTCAAGACGCGTGTTGGTACGATAGAGCTGGAGGTTTTGCGGGACAGGGCGGGGGAATTTTCCACGGAGTTGTTTGCCCGCTATCAGCGCAGTGAACAAGCCTTTGTCGGCACGTTGTTGGAGATGTATTTACAGGGGGTGTCTACTCGAAAGGTAAAGAGAGTGGTAGAGCAGTTATGCGGTGAGAGTTTATCGCGGAGCACGGTTAGCAATTTAGTGCGCCGTTTGGATGAGACGCTTAAGCGGTGGCGGGAGCGTAGACTGGAGGGTGAGTATCCTTACCTTGTAATCGATGCGCGCTATGAAGATATTCGCGACAATGGCGTTGTTAAGAGCAAGGCGGTGTTATTGGTTGTTGGAATTAAACGTAGTGGTTATCGTGAAGTGCTTTCGGTCGAGATAGGAGACAGTGAAAGTTATGAGAGCTGGCGGCGGGTATTTCAGGGCTTAAAGGAGCGTGGATTAAGGGGAGTGAAGTATGCGGTTAGTGATGAGCATAAGGGTTTGGTGCAGGCGTTAAAGCAGGAGTTTTATGATGTGAGCTGGCAACGGTGTCAGGTTCATTTTCTGCGCAATTTTTTGGGCAAGTTTTCCCGCCGGGAAGGCAAGGAATATGTGAAGTGGCTCCAGGATATTTTTGGTGCACCAGAGATAGAGACCGCCCGAGAGCGCAAGCGGCTGCTGGTAGAGAAATTAATATCAGCCAAGAAAGACCGAATCGCCGACTGGCTGGATGAGGAGATAGAGGCCTGTTTTACGGTTTACAGTTTGCCGGAGTCGCATCGGCGTCGGATGCGTTCCACCAACATGCTGGAGCGCTTGAATCAGGAGATACGACGTCGGAGCCAGGTAGTAAGGATATTTCCCAATGAGGCATCTTGTCTGAGATTGGTCAGTGCCTTGTGTATGGAGTATAGCGAGGAATGGTTGACAGGCTATAAGTATTTAGACATGGATTCGCCAAAAGAGGAGGAGGAACCGAGCTCAACCCATCTTTAACGCAAAACTACAAAAAAGCCAATAAATACAAGCATTACGAAATTTTTATTCCCACTACGGATTTTGTGGGTCTAAAGGATTGTTTTCTTTCTGGCCAGGGGTTTGGGAGTAATCCCCAACGCATCGGCCACAAACCGATGAAAGGCCTCCGGCTCTGAGGTGTGACGAATATGAATACGCTTGCCTGCCTCAGTAGTAAAACTGCTCGTTAAGCGCTGTTGGGTGCCCAGCGCCTGACGAATGCTCGACCAACGCAGGTAGCAATCCTTCTGGTGCAAATACCATTGGATACACTGAACCACGTGATGGGCCAGCACAGTGA
>JAADJD010000062.1 GCA_013150955.1 Calditrichota bacterium | reverse complement strand
TTGAGCGGGATGACAATGCGGATGAGATTGTGTTTTACAGCGAGCCGGTTCCGGTGACGCCGGGTAAGTGGTATTTGATCAGTGGCTGGGTGCGCACCGACAGCCTGAGCACGGGCGATACGCTCTATCCCACCAATGTCGTTAAAACCCGTGACAATGATCGTCTGGGTTACTGTTTCTTCTATCATCGGGCGCCATTGAAGACCGCCTGGGATCTAACCGAGGGCGATCAGTTCTTCTACATCGATCAGCGTGAGCCCAGAAGCGGCTGGACTTACTATGCCGTGGTTTCTCAGGCCCCCGCAGATGCGGCTGGCGTGAGCATGCGGGCGCGATTTACCTCCTTCCCCAAAGGTAAGGCCTGGTACGATGATTTTGGCATTCAGGAGCTCAAAGTGATTCAGGTAAGCATCGAGGATCCTGAGACGCCCGTGACCACCCTGTCCAGCAACTATCAGTTGTTCCAGAACTATCCCAATCCCTTCAACCCGATCACGGTGATCGAATATCGGGTGCCGAAGGCCGGTCCGGTGAAGCTGGAAATCTACAACCTGCTGGGTCAGAAGATTCGTACGCTGGTGGACGGTCACCTGACGCCCGGCCAGTATCGGGTGGTCTGGGATGGTCGTGACGATCAGGGACGTCAGGTAGCCACGGGTGTATACCTGTATCAGCTGCGGGGAGACAACGCCCTCATCACCAAGAAGATGATGCTGATCAAGTAATGAACTCCACTCCATACGGGCGGGGGATCATCACCGGATGATCCACCGCCTTATTTTATCTGTATCCGATTTGCGGGATGTTTGAAAAAAAGTTGGTCAGCCAATCGATCACCGGAACCACCGGAGCGTGATGTTTCGATCGGCAGGAGTTGCAGAATAAGGTGCGAACGATTCCCATCAGTGAGCAACGGCGGGTTCGGTAGGAGCGGTCAGGTAGGGAAAGGAGATGTCCCGTCTATCGCAGTAAATTCAGAAGCGTTGTCGCAACGGTTTCATCTGGAGGAACATTGCAGAACGTTTCTTCATGGGTGGGTAGCTTTTTATGCTGCTAAGAGGGTGGGAATTGAGCAGGATTTTCGGGATCCGGTACGATCAATCCGGGAAGGATTTGAGTTAAGGTTTTTCGTGTGGCATGGAGATCTAAAATTTTTGATGGGTAAACGGTGATTTTGTCCAGGGTTCCCGGGAGGAAAATATGGGCAAATGGGTTTGTCGCATCGTCAATGTGTTATTGTTTAGCAGCGTGGTGTTGTGGGCAGGCACGACCGGTAAAATCGTGGGCGCCGCCGTGGATGCTCAGACCGGTGAGCCCCTGCCCGGAGTCAACATCATTGTTGAAGGGACCACCTTTGGCGCCGCCACGGATGTGGATGGCACCTACATCATTATCGGGATACCCCCGGGGGTATACACCTTGCGGGCCTCCATGATCGGGTATCAGGATGTGGTGGTCAGTAATGTGCGGGTGAATGTGGACAAGACCACCCGGATCGACTTTCAGATGCGGGAAACGGCGGTGGAACTGGGGGAGACGATTGAAGTGGTGGCCGAGCGTCCTCTGGTACGGCGGGATCTTACCTCCACCGAAACCAACATTGGCAGCGATGTGATCGAAAGCCTGCCGGTGGAAAATTTCACCGATGTGGTGAACCTGCAGGCCGGGGTAATCGAGGGCCACTTCCGGGGCGGACGCATTGGGGAGGTGGTGTACATGATTGACGGAATCCCGGTGAATGATGTGTACTCCGGGGAATTTGCTGTGGAAGTGGAAAACAACGCCATTCAGGAGCTGAACGTCATCAGCGGCACCTTTAACGCGGAGTACGGTCAGGCCATGTCGGGAGTGGTCAACATTGTTACCAAAGAAGGCACCAATGTTTTTACCGGAAATGCCACCGTCTATTTTGGCGATTACATCAGTCGGCATAAGGATATTTTCTGGAACATCGATGCATTGAATCCCGTGCGCAATTATCAGTTCAACGTGAGTGGCCCCATATTTAAAAATCTGACCTTTTTTGCCAGCGGCCGCCTGTACGAAACGGAAGGGTACATTTACGGAAAGCGGGTATTTCTACCCACGGATCATTCGGACTTTACGGCGGAGAAACCGGAAGACTGGATTGTGGAAAGTCGCGGGAGGCAGTATAATTTTTCTGAAGATCTGGCGGAACGATTAATTGCCGAAGCGCCGGCCGTCCCGATGAACAATCGCAAACGGTTGACGCTGAATGCCAAGCTGACCTATCGCCTGGGCACGCTGGACAAAATCAACCTGGAAACCATTTACCAGGAAAAGCAGTGGCGGGAATATGACCACCGGTTCCGCCTGAATCCCGATGGCGATTACCGGCGTTTTCGAACCAGCATCCATCAAACGGTGGCCTGGAACCATGTGTTCAATGAGCGCACCTTCATGGATTTGCGCTACGCGTATTTTTACACCCGCTACAAGCAGTATGTTTATGAAGATCCCTTCGATCCGCGTTATGTCAGCGCCCAGCGGTTGCAGGATACCGGAGCCAACGCCTATTTGAGTGGCGGGCAACAGATGTGGCATTTTAAACGCAGTACCACGACCCATCTGGTGAAATGGGACATTACCAGCCAGGTCACCCCGATGCATCAGTTGAAGGGGGGAGTGGAATATCGCCGCCACCGGTTGTGGATGCACGAGTTTGAAGTGGTTCCCGAATTGCCCGAACGGATCCCCCCGATCACTCAGTACAACAACAACAAGTATACGCATTATCCGATTGAATTTTCGGCCTACCTGCAGGACAAGATGGAATTCACCTACATGGTGGTCAATGCCGGGGTGCGATTCGATTATTTTGATCCCGATGGCGAAGTGCCCACCGATTTCAGCAATCCCGGAAAATCGCCACGGACGAAGGCTAAACCCAGTTATCAGGTCAGCCCGCGTTTTGGCATTGCCTATCCCATTTCCGAAACCGGGGTCATCCATGTTTCCTATGGCCATTTCTTTCAAATACCAACCTTCTTTTACCTGTATACCAATCCAGAATTCGATATTTATCCGCTGCAAAGTACCCCTTCCCCACCCCCACAGAGCCTGTTGAATACGGTGGGGAATGCGGAGCTCAAGCCGCAGAAAACGGTCATCTATGAAATCGGGTTGCAGCAGCAGCTGGGGCGGGACTACGGCCTTTCGGTAACCGCGTTCTTTAAAGATATTCGGAACCTGCTGGGGACGGAAGTGCTGTACACGCTGGAGGGCATCAAGTATGCGCGGTATATCAATCGCGACTACGGTTACGTGCGCGGGGTGACCCTGGAATTTGAAAAGCGCTATTCTGACGGCATTTACGCGGCCATTGACTATACTTACCAGATCGCCAAGGGAAATGCCTCGGATCCCAATACGGCTTATCTGGATCAGCAAACCGATCCCCCCAAGGAGACGGTCAAACAGCTGGTTCCGTTAGACTGGGATCGCCGCCATCAGTTGAATGCGACCATTACCCTGGGCACGCCGGGCAACCTGGCGGTCAGCATCGTGGCTCGCTATGGTACCGGCTTTCCGTATACCCCCACCTTTCAAAACGTGCAAACGGCGGTGGAAAATAGCGGGCGCAAGCCGGACATCTACTATGTGGATGTGTATGCCTACAAGGACATTCAGTTGTTTGGATTCAAGTTTTCCTTCTTTTTACGGGTTTTCAATCTGTTCGATCGTTTGAATGAGGTCAATGTGTTTACCGATACGGGTCGGGCGGGATACACGCTGGCACCCCTGTATGTGGGGGGATTGCGACCGCGAGGATTGAACAAGCTGCAGGATTATTACATCCGACCGGACTTTTACAAGGAACCCCGACAGGTTCAATTGGGATTTGAAATTGAATTTTAACGTGGGTGGGTTATGAGGACACGTCGAACCACTATAAGGTTGTGGATTCACCTCTTGCTTTTATCGGGAGCGTTGATGGCCCTGTGGGCCCAGCGCACGCCGGATCCCAACGTGGGCGATCCCATCTGGCGCCGGCAGGGCATTATGGATGGGAATCTGGTGCGTACCATTTTTATTAACTGGGGCGAAATTGCCCACTGGCCCGATTCACCCTCCGGGGAATGGCCCAAGGGGACGGGGCATCAGTATGTGGACGGCGTGGCGCTGATTGTGCAGGCCCGTGCCATCGACAACAATGGAAATGTGATTCACCCCATGGAAACCCAGTACCGGGAATTTGTGGACACCGGCCCCAAGGGCGAATTGTGGGGATGGGCACCCTTGCCGGGCTATTTTTACCCCAAGTCCACCGAGCCCGCGATGAGCGACGACCCCAGCACCTGGCCGGATGTGTGGCCCGATCAACCCGATTGGGTGAATCCCGGTGAAGTGCGCGATGGCATCGATAACGATGAGAATGGCCTGGTGGATGATGTGGTCTTCTGGAACGGCTTTTTCGGAAAAGGCGTGCGCAATGCCGATCTGGAAACCTATTTCGTGTTTGACGATGATCCCGACGAAGAATGGGATTTTTATCCCGATCCCACCGACACCACGCGCCGGGGACTGGGACTGGAAGTGGCTGCACGCTATTTCCAGTGGTCGCAGGTTCTGGCCGAGGATGTCATCTTTGCCGTTTACTTCATTACCAACGAGGGCAAGACCAATTACGATTCGGTCTACTATGCATTTTATATCGACTGGGGCGTGGGTGGCACCGATGATTCCTCCGACGATACCGGCGAATACGATTTAACCCTGGATATTGCCTGGGCGTGGGATTACGACGGCTACGGCACGCCCGGACGCTGGTTCCCCGTGGGGGTTGCGGGATTTGCCTTTCTGGAAAGTCCGGGAATTAAGGATGACAATGTGGACAACGACGACGACGGATTGGTGGACGAACGGCGGGATAGCGGCCCCGGTGTGTGGCTGGACACGTATCCGTATGGCGTGGATGATGTGGAGAAATTCATCCAGTTTTACGGACGGGAGCCCCGGCCGCACTGGTCTGGCGACGAAGATCAGGACTGGCGGCCCTACGAGGATGTGAATGAAAACGGGCAATGGGATCCCGGCGAACCGCTCAACGACGACGTGGGCGCCGATGGCATTGGCCCGCTGGATCCCAATTACACCGGCCCGGATGAAGGAGAGGCCGATGGCATCCCCACCGATGGGGAACCCAACTTCGATAAGACGGATAAGGATGAGTCGGATCAGATTGGTTTAACCGGGTTCCGCATCTTCCCGGTGCATACGTACGAACTGTGGAACGAGGAACAGAACTGGAAGGTCTTTAAATCCGCACCGCCGCCTTCGGCAGGTCAGGTTACCGCAAATCTGGGTATGTTCTTCTCTTCGGGATCGTTCCCCTTAAAAGCGGGACAGACTGAAAATTATTCCATGGCCCTGATCTTTGCCGAAGACCGGGACGATCTCATCCGGACAAAGAAGACGGTCCAGCAAATCTACAATGCCGATTATCGCTTTGCGAAACCACCGGACAAGCCCCGCCTGATTGCCATTCCCGGAGATAAAAAGGTCACCCTGATCTGGGACACGCGGGCGGAACAGTCCTACGATCCCTTCCTGCAGGAATATGATTTTGAGGGCTACCGCATTTACCGCAGCACGGAGCCGGAATTCCTGGAACGGCGGCTGATCACCGATGCCTATGGCCGACTCACCTTCCGGAAACCCATTGCCCAGTTCGATCTGAAAAATGGCATCAAGGGATTGCATCCCATCGATGTGCAGGGAGTGAAATTTGACCTGGGCGAAGATACCGGTCTGCGCCACGTGTACGTGGACACGGATGTGCAGAACGGCCAAACCTATTATTACGCGGTGGTTTCTTATGACCGGGGATTTGTGGATACCAGCGCGATCGGCACGCTGGAAGGGATTGCCCCCTCGGAATGTCCCAGTGTGATCAAAGTGGATATTGCCGGCAATGTGCAGGTGGATATCAATACCGCGGTGGTGACCCCCACCGCCCCGGCAGCCGGCTATGTGCCACCCGAGCTGGACGGGGAAATCATCCGGGAAACTGCCGGTACGGGCGATTTTGAGGTTCAGTTTATCATTCCGGATTCCATCCGCGATGGGCACACCTATCAGGTGGAGTTTGCCGATACCACGGTCTTGCACGACCGCGGAACGCCCTTTTACATGATTTACGACATCACCGACGGCCAGAAGGTGCTGAAACTGGATACTTCCGTGGTTCACGAGGAAACGGTTTCGCCAATTGTGGATGGATTTGTGGTGAAAATTACCAATCACACGGAGGTGGATGTGGATCCGCTAAACACCGGCTGGTTGATTGGCGATAGCAATCTGAAGTGGGATGTGAGCCTGGATGATCGCTTTGCCATCCTGAACACCAAGTACCCGGCGGATTATGAGATTCGGTTTTCCGATCAGATCATCGATACCTCGTACAGTTTCCTGGGATTCCCGGCAGTTCCCACCAAATTTTCGGTTTACAATCTCACCGAAGATCGGCCGGCAAAATTTATCTTCCGGGAATATTACGATCAGTACCGAGACAGTACCCTGACGCCGGTAACCGAGGATCAGAGCATCGATTCGCTGGAGCAGATTCTCATCGTGGAAGAAAACCCCGAATCGATTTTGAAATACAGTACCACCTGGCGATTGGTGCTGGAAGTGGATCCCACCCGAGGAAAGCCGCGGTATCCCCAGCCGGGGGACGTATTCCGGATTGCCACTTTCAAGCCGTTCCGCACGGGCGACCGGTTCACCTTTAAACTTCGGGGAAGCCGATTTGATCGAGAAAAGGCAAAATCGGATCTGGATCGGATTGCCGTGGTGCCCAATCCGTACGTGGTGGCCGCATCCTGGGAGCCAAGAAGTCCATTCCGGTTTGGCCGCGGAGAACGCCGCATCTACTTCATCAATTTGCCCCCGAAGTGCACCATTCGCATTTACACCATTCGGGGATATCTGGTGGACGTCATTGAACACAACAGCGATGTCAACAATGGTCAGGCAGCCTGGAATCTGTTGTCCAAGGACAATCAGGAAATTGCTTACGGGGTGTACATCTATCATGTGGAAGCACCGGGAATTGGTGAAAAGATCGGAAAATTTGCAATCATCAAATAAGCGGTGGATGGTCATGAAAGCATCCAGCTTCATCAGGGGTATTCTTTTCGTGATTGGGGCACTGGTGTTTTCCGTTCAGGCACAATTTGTGAAGAACGTGTCCAATGTGGGAACAACGGCGGCACCGTTTCTGGAGATCGGTGTGGGTGCCCGTGCCATTGGCATGGGGGGAGCATTTGTGGCCACCGCTAACGATGCCAGTGCGCTGTACTGGAATGTGGCCGGCATTGCCCAGCTCAAACGACCGGAGGTGCTGTTCGTCCATACCAACTGGCTGGCTGATATTCGCTTCGATTATGCCGGCGTGGTCATTCCCCTGGGAGTGTACGGTTCCCTGGGAGCCAGCCTGACCAGCCTGAGTATGGGAGAAATGCTGGTGCGCACGGTGGAAGAGCCCGAAGGGACCGGGGAGCGCTTTTCGGCTTCGGATCTGGCGTTGGCCCTCAGTTACGGATTTAACCTGACCGATCGCTTTTCCTTTGGAATGACCGCCAAGTACATCTACCAGCGCATCTGGAAAGAGACCGCTCAGGGATTTGCCATCGATGTGGGTACCCTGTTTCGAACCGGGTTGAAGGGATTGCGCATCGGCGCTGCATTAACCAATTTTGGTACCGACATGCGCATGAGCGGGGACAATCTGTTGGTTTACCACGATATCGATCCCTACAAACTGGGAAACAATGATCGAATTTTTGCGGAGTTGAAGACCGACCAGTGGCCGTTGCCGCTGATTTTTCAGGCCGGCCTGGCCATTGAACCCTGGGAGACCGAACAACAGCGCCTCACCGTGGCAGTGGATGCGCTCCATCCCATCGACAATACCGAAAGCATGAACATCGGGATGGAATATGCCTTCCGGGAACAGTTTTTCCTTCGGGGCGGTTTCCGCAACCTGTTCCTGCGGGATGGGGAGGAAGGCTTTACCCTGGGGGCCGGTTTTCATGTTCGGTTTCTGGGGAATTTTCAGGTGAAGCTGGATTACGCCTACGCCGACTTTGGTCGGCTGCAAAATGTTCAACGGTTTTCCATTAACGTGGCTTTTTAAACGGCGATTGGGAGTGTGAACGAATAGGGGCCGCCGTGGGGGGATGGAAGGCGCGGTCAAGGGTTGAGGAAAGTGGATGGTGATGCATTTTTTTGATGGTCGATCGGTAAGACGGGCACGGATGGTTTGGCGTTGTCGTCAGGTGGTTTACCTGGCGGTCTGCAGCGCGTTGATCCTCTCAGGATTGGCCTGCACATCCACCCGTCAGCGCAATCCCAACGAAATCATCTACTGGTCATCGAACAATCCTTACGAGATTGAATTTGCCCGCCTGGTAGTGGCCGAATGGAATCGTCGGCATCCGGACACGCCGGTGCGTTATCAGCCCGTTCCAGAGGGACAGTCCAGCGAGGAAGTCATTCTGGCCGCGGTGGTGGGCAAAACCACGCCCGATGTGTATTCCAACATGTGGCAGGGGGATGTGGAAGCCTTTGCCCGCGCAGGGGTGCTGGTGCCGCTGGATACGCTTCCGGGATTTCTGGAATTTCTTTACCAGCGCTGCGATTCGGCCGTGGTGCGGGAAGCTACTTCGGAAGATGGCCACATTTACCAGGTTCCCTGGAAGATTAACCCCATCATGATGGTGTACAATGTGGGGCTTTTCCGGGCGATCGGCCTGGATCGGCCCCCGGCCACCTACAGCGAATATTTACAGGCGGCAGAAAAAATGAAAGCCGACACCGATGGCGATGGCTATGTGGATCGGTGGATCGGCTACCTGAATGTGAATGTCACCTGGTGGAAACGGCTCTTCGATTTTTATCCCCTGTATCTGGCAGCCAGTGAGGGTGCCCCACTGGTAACGGGCAATCGGGTCGTGTTTAACAATCGTTACGCCCGAGAAGTGTTTCAATTTCTCCGTCGCCTGTATGCGGGCGGCCATTTACCCCGCGATCCCATGGAAGGCCGGCAGGATCCGTTTATTGCGGGACAGGTGGCCACCCAGTTCACCGGCCCCTGGGTAGTGCGGTATCTGGAAAAATTTAAACCGGAAGGTTTTGAATATCGATTTGCACCCGTGCCGGTTCCCGATGATCACCAGGGCCCGGTTTACACCTATGGGGATCCTAAAAACATTGTCATTTTTGGAACCAGTCCCAATCCGCGACTGGCCTGGAAATTTGTGCGCTTCATGATTAGCAAGGAAAACGATCGCCTGTTTCTGGAGACCACCGATCAGCTGCCCCGGCGACGGAATCTGTTTCAGGATCCCTACTTTCAGGCGTATTTTGAAAAAAATCCCCGGATGAAGCCATTTGCCCGGCAGGCACAGTATGTTCGGGGCACCGATGTCTGCCCGGTATTGAAAGAGGTGTTCGACGCCATTTCCCAGCAGTTCGAGGCCAGTGTCATCTATGGAGTGGTTCCGGTGGATAAGGCGCTGGAAGAAGCCGCCCGCCGAGTCAGGCTGATGCTGTGATCCCGGCGATCTGCATGGGGAATCGTTTTTCTGTAAAACCGGTTGAGACCGGCATGACAAAAGCATGAAACAGGTGGAAGGTATGACCCGACGTTACACCGGCTACGGATTCGTGTTGCCATACGTGGTGCATTTTCTATTGTTCGTTGCATTTCCGGTGGGTTTTTCGCTGGTGCTGGTGTTTCACCGCTGGAATATCATTGCACCCATGGAGTTTGTGGGATTGCATAACTTCCACCGGCTGGCCAACGATGCATTGTTCTTCCGGGCACTGGGCAACACGCTGATTTTCCTGCTGATCCATATTCCCTTGCAGATTGTCGTGGCCCTGTTTTTTGCGGAATTGCTCAATCGCCAATTGCGTTTGCGGGGATTTTTCCGCGCAGCCTATTTTTTGCCGGTGATTGTTTCCGGGGTGGTGGTGACCATCCTCTGGCAGCGGCTTTTCAGTTACGATTCTGGATTATTGAACCGGCTGCTGGTGGCCATCGGTCTGGGGAAAGTGGGTTGGCTGGTGGATCCCGATCTGGCCATGCCGTCCATCGCCCTGATGGCCACCTGGAAAAACGTGGGGTTGTACATTGTGTTGTTCCTGGTCGGCCTGCAGAGCGTGCCGGCGCAATTGTACGAGGCTGCCGATCTGGAAGGCGCTACCGCCTGGCAAAAATTTCGCCACATTACCCTGCCCATGATCAATCCCACCATCTTCCTGGTGGTGGTTCTGTCCACCATTGGTGGGTTTTCCCTGTTTATTGAACCCTACATTTTAACCGGAGGCGGGCCGCTCAATCGTACCCTTTCGGCTGTGCTTTATATATATAAGGAAGGATTCTTTTTTTACCACATGGGATATGCCGCTACCCTGGGCTTCTTTTTTGCCCTGTTGATCATGCTGGTGGTGGTCATCCAGAAAAAATTGGTGGAACGGGAGGTCACGATTTGAGGGTGACAGGAAGGGGTGAATTCGTGAAGAGGGGCAAAACAGTCATGTCCAGATTGAAAGCCGCCCTTCCAGCGGGGCGGATGATTCCGGTTACCATTTCATGGAATGGAGAATATTCCGGGAACGGGATGCCATCAGCCGCTTTTGAAAATTTCGTAATGAACGATTGGGAAGGCATTTAACACGGGGACATCAGATGGGTTCGCGCAAATGGATGATTTACCTGGTGCTGATTGCCGGAGTGATTGTTTTCACCTATCCATTTTTCTGGATGGTGATGGCCTCGCTGGCACCGGAGAAGGAAATCGAGTCGCTGGTGCTGTTGCCCTCCCGTATGTCTTTGCACAGCTATCAACAGGTGGTGGAGAAAATCCCGATCTTTCGGGCACTGCTGAACAGTCTGCTGGTTTCCGCGGCCGTAACGGCCGGAGTACTGGTGTTTGGTTCCATGGTGGGGTATGCGCTATCGCGCTTGCGCTTCCGGGGACGCAATCTGATTTTTTACGTCATTCTCTTTACGATGACGCTGCCATTTCAGATTACCCTGATTCCCCAGTACATCCTGATGGTCAAATTTGGCTGGGTGGATACCTATCTGGCCCTGATCGTGCCCTACATCATGAATGCGTTTGGCATCATCATGTTTCGCCAGTTTTTCATGAGCATTCCGCAGGATCTCATCGATGCCGCACGCATCGATGGCTGCGGCGATTTGCAGATTTTATTTCGGATTCTCTGGCCCAATGCTGTACCGGCGCTGGTGACCGTGGGCATCATCACCTTCATGAATACCTGGAACGAGGTGCTCTGGCCACTGATTGTGATTCGGGTGGAGGAGTTGATGACCATGCCTCAGTTGATTGCCCTGTTTGCGGTGGGGGGACGGGCGGAGGCCCAGCTGGGGGTAAAGCTGGCGGCGGCAACCATGCTGGCGTTGCCCATTGTGCTGGCCTATCTGTTCTTCCAGCGCTACTTCATTGAAAGTATGGCCACAACCGGATTAAAGGAGTGAACCGCAGTGAGGAGAAAGGGAAACAATCGTCCAATGAACCGGAAAAACGGGCACACCTCCGGATTCTGTTGGTGGAAGGTTGGAGGGGGACTACTGGTGCTGGTGTTGCCGTTGCTGGTGATAGGCTGGCGGTGTGCCAGTCGCCCCTTGCCGCTGGTAAACCTGTCTCACCTCAATGCCCTCTTCCAGGTCGTACCCACGGGTGATTCGGAAATGGGCATTGTGCGGATTTACGCGGAATATCCGGATTACCGGCCCATTGCTGCGCCGGGAGAAGGCATTGCCTGTGTGGATGATGCCGCGCGGGCCATTCTGGTGTACCTGGAAGATTACGAGCGCCACGGGCGGATGGATTCCTGGCGCCGGGTGGAACTGCTGGTGCGCTTTTTACTTCACATGCAAAGCCCGGAGGGCACATTTTACAATTTTATTCAGGAGGATTATTCCATCAATCGTGATGGAGAGACCAGTACGAATCGTCCGGATTGGTGGACCTGGCGCGCCCAGTGGGCGCTGGCACGCGCCCTGCCCCTGCTACGCGCCAAAAATGTTCCCCTGGCGTTACAGGCAGAGCATGCCCTGGAATTGAGTTTTTCCCTTTACGATAGCGTTTTATCAACGTATCCAGATACGGTGGTTTATGATGGACTGGTTTGTCCGGCCTACCTGCCGGTAGAAACCGGTGCCGATCAGGCAGCGGTGATGTTGCTGGCACTGGATCAATATTTACCACAGGCCTCCCCAGAGTTTCGGGGACATCTGGTGGCCCTGGCCGAACGATTGGCCAGGGGCATCCTTATCATGCAAACAGGCGATTCCCTTCGGTTTCCCTTTGGAGCCTTTCGGAGCTGGCGAAATCTCTGGCATGCCTGGGGCAATAGCCAGTCCCATGCACTGTTGACCCTGGGATCTTTCCTGCAGAAAGAAGAATGGGTGCGTCGCGCCCTGGTGGAAGTCCGCTATTTTTACCACTATTTGCTGGAAAACCGGTTCCTGCACGCGCTGCAGTTTCGGGGAAGCGCGGCGGGGGTTCAGGTGGTGCGCCGGGAGGCGTTCCCGCAAATTGCCTACGATATTCGTCCCATGGTCATGGCCAGTTTGATGGCGTATCGGATCACCGGGCAGGAGGCCTACGCACGTCAGGCCGGGCAGCTGGCCGCCTGGCTCTTCGGGAACAATCCCGCCGGAGCCGTAATGTACGATGCCCGGACAGGACGCTGCTTCGATGGGCTGTATCGGGAACCTTCCATGACCGGGGATGGTAAATCGCCCGCAGGATCGGTTCGGGTCAATCGCAATGCCGGTGCCGAGTCGACCATCGAGGCATTGATGATTCTGCAGGCCATTGAACGGAATCCCATTGCGCGGGCCGAAATGAACCGATTCCGCCGGCAGTTGAATGACGCTTCCAGAGCAACGTTCAAGAAAACATTGAATTAAAAGTAAATCGTGGAATGTAAAAAAGGAGATGGGCAGATGGGTCAGTTTCAGCTGGAAAGAGTAAACGGGATCATCCTGGGGCCGCGAGAGGAAAATGCCTGGGAATCGCGAGCAGCGTTTAATCCGGGCACCGTTCGCGGTAACGAAGATATCCACATGCTCTATCGAGCCGTGGAGGGGGATAACTATTCCACCATCGGCTATGCCCGGTTGAATCGCCATGGCGAGGTGCTGGAACGCCATGACGAACCGGTCATTTCGCGTACCCTTCCTCAGGAATCCCGCGGATGTGAGGATCCACGTATCGTTCCCTTCGAGGATCGCTACTTTGTGTTTTATTCCGGATTCGATGGGGAAGAGGTACGCATCATCATGGCGGAAACAAAAGATTTTCGGGAATACCATAAAATTGGTCAGGTTGGGCCGGATACCTGGGACAAAGATGCCATGCTGTTTCCCGGTCGGGTGGATGGCAAGGTGGCCTTCATGCACCGCATTGAGCCCAACATTCAGATCGCCCTGTTTGACGATCTGGATCATTTTCTGGAACCCGAGCCGGAGTACTGGGAACGTCACCTGGCCAATCTGGATGACCATACGGTATTGTACGGGGAGCAGATCTGGGAAGCCGAAAAAATCGGAGCCGGCCCGCCACCGTTTTTAACCGATGCCGGTTGGATCCTGATTTACCATGGGGTGGATAAGCAGCTGACTTACCGGGCGGGAGCCGTTCTGCTGGATGAACGCAATCCCTTAAAGGTACTTGCCCGCCTGCCGTATCCCATTCTGGAACCGGAACGCGACTACGAAAAAATTGGCGATGTGAATAACGTGGTTTTTCCTCAGGGAACGGCCATTTTTGATGACGATCTGCTGGTATTCTACGGAGGGGCGGATAAGGTGGTGGGTCTGGCGGTGGGTAAAGTATCCCGGTTGATCGACGCGCTGTGGAAGCACCGGGTGGGATAATCCCGGGGAGTTGTTCCCTGAAATCATTATTTGGTAACGTGACACCGATGTGAAGGAGAACACATGACGATGAAGCACGGCATCTTTGGGGTTTTGTGGCTGGTATTGGGGGGAGTTCTGATCAACAGTGGTTTGTTTGCCCAGCAAACGGTGATTTTGCAGGGCGGGGTAAACGGCTACCAGGGGGCACAGGATGCCCACATTCTGGCCGATAAGCCGGAAAACAACACGGGTGCGGAAACCTTTCTGGAGGTGACCGGCAACGGGGCCATGGCGGATGCCAAATTTGCCCTGTTGCGCTTCGATCTGTCCCACCTTCCCCGGTCGCTGGAAATTGACCGGGCCGAATTACAATTATACCTGGTGCAACGACGCACCGAACAATCGGTGGCAAAAACCCTGGCGGTGTACCGCTTGAAGAAGCCATGGGGAGAAGGTCAGGGAGACGATCCGGGTGGCTACGATGGCCGGCCGGCCCGGACGGGAGAGTGCAGCTGGCTGGCGGCCCGCCAGGGATCGCTGTTATGGGATCAGCCGGGAGCCGATGGCATTCCCGCAGACCGTCAGGGCGTCCCGGTAGATAGCCTGGTGGTTACGCCGGACATGGCCACCGGCCAGTGGTTGCAGTGGAATCTGACCCCGCTGGTGCAATTCTGGCTGGTCCACCCGGATAGCAATATGGGGCTGGTGGTTCGGGAGCCCGTTCCGGCTGCCGGTACCGGCATTCTGGATGTTGCCTCCCGGGAATATTTCCCGGAATATTTTCGCCCGGTGCTGAAATTGACCACCCGAGCTGAGGATCGATTGGTGCTGGAGACAGCCCAACTGGAAGCAACCGTCAGCGAGGTGCGGATTACCCTGCCGTTCTGGGGGGATGACAACCGGAATGGTCAGGCGTTTCTGCGCTACCGGCCGGAGAATGGAGACTGGTCAGCAGAGCAATCCCTGCAGCGCGGGGATTTTCGTTTCCAGGGGGTGTTGAGTGGTTTGCAAGCCGATCAGACGTACGAAGTGGAAATCCGTGCCACCGACAACGATGGCGTAGTGGGGCCCAATCCCCAGCGCTTTACCGGTGTGCGTTTGCAAACCCCCAGACTGGTTTCGCTGGCGTTTACCGTCCGGGCGGCTGGTATTCACCGGGTGACCTGTGAACTGCAGTACCGGGGCGACGCCAATCGGAACGGGCGGGTGGAGCTGTGGTACCGTTTGCGGGGAGATGGAGACTGGATCCCGGTGGGGGTGATGAGCCGGGAGGATAGTCTGTTTCGTAAAACCATTTACGGACTGCAGGAAAATACCACTTACGAAGTGCAGGCCCGCATAACCGATCCCGATGGCGTGGACGGACAGGCCGTCTGGACAACCACGGTTACTACCCTGGCCGCAGCCTCTGCGGTTTACCTGGATTCCCTGTGGCAGAACGGGTTTCGCCTGATCAGCGGAGGATTCGAGGTTTTTTATGAGGCCGGTCGCTACGACGACTATATTTTGATTTCCCCGCTGAATGGTAACGAGCGGGCACTGGCCACCCGCATCCTGAATGCACCTTCCCTGAATCTCACCGCGGCAGAAGGCCTGAAGGCGGTGACCGTGAATCAAAACGAGGACTCCATCGTCGTTCGCCTGGAAGCGGAACGGTCGTGGGGGCAGATGGTTGGTCAGGTGGTGGCCTATCGGGATGCACCGGGTTTGCTGCGGTTTGTGGGGCAGGTGCAGGCACATTCCGCCCACCCCATCGATCAATCCGCCCGCGAATTTCGGTTTTACCATCGGGGACGTGATGAATGGGTAGAAGCATCGCCACGGGTTTTTGCCAGTCAGGTACCGCTGGCAACCGGGTTCACCTTTCTGGTGGATCAGGGAGGAACGGAGGCAACCATACTGTATTTTCAAAATTTTTCCCGATTGAATCCGTATTTTGAACGACTGCGAGTCAAACCTCGCGATGTGGTGCAAACCAGCCGGCGGGATTTTGGGTATTTGCGCGCGGTGGACGTGAACCAGACCTTCCCGAACAGTCCACTAATCCTGACCGATGCTTTTTTGAAACTCTATCCAGATCATCCCCGCAGCGAAGATGACGTCATGTTGCGCTATCTGGAAGGCCTGGCTCAGGTGCTGAGGCAGATTTCCGTTCCGCCGGTGATGACGGTAAACTGGCAGGAGATTGCTCGCAAAAGTGCCCGGGATTTAAAAGATCCCTCCTGCTGGGTGCAGCTGAATGGTAAACCGTTTCTGAGGGCGTATGTGGACATCACCCGATTCAACAGTGCGGAAATGATCGCCCAGCTGGACGTCCTGGTTCCGCTGAAGCGCTACGAAAATCTTTTCGGCGAACTTTCCGACCTGGATGAGACCCTTTCGGCAACCCTGCCGTACTTTTTCAACCAGCAGTACCAGACCATCGTGAACGATTATCCTAACGAAGGCATTACCGAGGGCGATAGCTGGTACACCATGCAGTTGCACATGGGCCTGTCGGCGCTGGCAAAGATGGGGGATTCCACAGCGCGGCGATTGTTGTTGCAATCCATTCCAGTGGTCATCGATCTGGCCCATAACGTGAATTACGAATTTCCAGTGAAGTTTGCTTACGCCGGCAATCAACCCCTTTACGGATCGGAGCCGGATGCGGTAGGCGGTTATGCCTATTTGATGCTGGACGTGTTTGAGCTAACCGGGGATAGCACCTACCTGCGAGAAGCTATTGCGGGGATCTCCCATTTTGAAGGCAAAGGATTTGACCTCATGTACGAGGTTCACATGAGCGCCATTGGGGCTGCCGCCTGTGCGCGTCTGTATGCCATGACGGGCGATCCCTGGTACCTCGGGTTAAGTTACGTGGCGTTGGCCAACATATTCCGGCTCACCTGGATGTGGGAATGCGATTACGGATATGGACAGTACTACCAGACCTTTATGGGGCTCTCCCCCATGAAGCACAGTGCGGTGATTACACCCAAGGAGCAATACGAGACCGTGCTGTACCTGCTGGAATATTCCCAGCTGGTGGGAGGCATCGTTCCAGAATTTGTCCAGCAGCTCATTCAGGCGTTTGTGGAGCAGTCACAGGCCGTTTTGTATTACACCTATCCGCCCCATCTCCCGCTGGAAGTGGTGCACACGGATACGGCCCGCTACGGTTCGCTGAATCACCCGGATCTTTACATCCCCCTGGAAGATTTGCGGGAAGGATGGGAAAAGTCTGGACAGATAGGTCAGGAAATTTATGGAGCGGGGACGGCTTTCGCCATGGCGACGGTGGAGAATCTGGTAAAAATTGCCGATGCCGAAACCCCGGAAGTGCAACGGGGAAAACGACTGAGTCTGCGGGGCCCCTTCCCGAATCCGTTTAACGATACGACGGAGTTTGTGGTGCAGATCCACGATCCCCAGCCCGGGGCCCGCTTTGTGGAGTTGAAGATTTTCAACATTCTGGGGCAGGAAATTTACCGACAGCAATTGCCGGTCTCGAAACCGACAACCGTACGGTTTCGCTGGCAGGGCAAGAATGCCCAGAAGGTAAGCGTGGCTTCGGGGATTTATTTCTACCGCATTGCATACGGGCAGGCCAGCCAGTATGGTAAGCTCATGCTCGTCCGCTAACCCGATGGGGGTATTCTGCAGAAAGAGGTGTTTACTGGAATAGATTGGGAGGGCATGATCGATGCGAGAGCGCCTGGATTTGTGTGGGGACTGGCGTGTCCATCCAGAAATGGAGTCCCTTCCCGGGGAAGTGGCACGAGCGTTTCCATCCGATGGCCTGCCGGCACAGGTTCCAGGAACCATTCACACGGATTTGCTGGCGGCCGGCATCATTCCCGACCCATTTGTAAACCGCAACGAGGTGGCGGTGCAGTGGGTACATGATCAGCGCTGGCGATACGTCAAAACGTTTCAGGTGGATCCTCAGTGGTTGAATCCGCAACATCCAATTTTTCTGGTTTTTGAGGGACTGGACACCATTGCCACCGTTCGGCTTAACGGGGTAGAGATAGCCAGCACCGATAACATGTTCCTGGCCTACCGATTTCCCGTCTCCCATTTATTGAAATCGGGGGAGAATGTGCTGGAAGTTATCTTCGAATCCCCGGTGTTGTATGCCCGTTCGCAGGTGGCGGAATATGGCCCGCTTTCGGCACCCAACAGCGCCGAGCGGGTTTACATCCGCAAGGCGCAGTATGCCTTTGGATGGGACTGGGGGCCATCCCTGCCCACGGTGGGCATCTGGAAACCGGTGTATCTGGAAAGGCTGCATGCGGGTCGCTTGGATCATCTGCGATTTCACACCCTTTCGGCATCGTCCCGGAAAGCGGTCGTTCGGGTGGAGGTTCAGCTGGAGTGGTTTGCAGACGAATCCGGGGAACTGGAAATCGTCTTGCGGGAGCCCGGGGTGGATGAACCCGTCTGGAATACCCGCGTGCCGATAAATTCAAACGCCGTGGACTGCCAGCTGGAGATAAAGAATCCCAGGTTGTGGTGGCCTAACGGGATGGGAGAACCCTTCCGGTATAAACTGGAGGCGCGTTTATTCAGCGGAAAAGAGGTGGTGGATGAGCGCACCTGGTTCGTCGGCATTCGAACCGTTACCCTGGAGCGTCAGGATGATCAGGGAAACCCCGTATTCCGGTTTGTGGTTAATGGTCGCCCGGTGTATGCTCAGGGCGCCAACTGGATTCCGGCGGATGCGTTTCTACCCCGCGTATCGGCGGAAAAATATCGGCGATTGTTGCAGATGGCCCGGGATGCCGGGATGAACATGCTCCGGGTGTGGGGTGGCGGCGTATATGAGACGGATGTGTTTTACGAATGGTGTGATCGCCTGGGATTGATGGTGTGGCAGGACTTCATGTTTGCCTGCGGGGATTATCCCGAGCACCAGGCCTTTCTGGAAAATGTGCGTCGGGAAGCGCGCTATCAGATTGGCCGCCTGCAGCATCATCCCTGTCTGGTAATCTGGTGTGGGAATAATGAGAATGAATGGATCTGGTACCAGCGTACCGGACGTTCCCCGGAAGACATGCCCGGATATTCGATTTTCCATCGATTGTTGCCGGAATTGTGCCAGCAACTGGATCCCACCCGGGCTTACTGGCCGTCTTCGCCGTTTGGTGACGACGCAGATCCCAACGATACCCGCAGTGGCAATCGGCATCAGTGGAACATCTGGAGCATCTGGCAGGATTATCGCACCGTGGAAGCGGATGACAGTCTTTTCGTCACCGAATTTGGATTTCAGGCGCCGGCGAATCGGGAAACCCTGGAAGCAGCAATCGAACCCGGGGAACGGTATCCCTGGAGCCGCACGGTGGAACATCATAACAAGCAGGAAGAAGGCACCGAACGATTGTTTCGCTTTCTGGTGGCACATTTGCCTGTTTCCACCCGCTGGGAGGCGTTTCTTTACCTGACCTGGTTGAACCAGGCACTGGCCCTGCAAACCTGTGTGGATCACTGGCGTTTTCGCTGGCCACAGACGTCGGGCAGTCTAATCTGGCAACTTAATGATTGCTGGCCGGTAACCAGCTGGGCGTTGATTGATGCCAACCTGCAACCCAAGGCCGCTTATTTTGCCGCGCGGCGGTTTTTCCAGAAACAGCGGGCAGTCATTCAAGGCGATGGGGAGAAGATCTGCGTCCGTGCCCTGAATCTGGATAGCACGGTCTGGAATGGCGAACTTCAGCTGACTCTTTTTGATTTGAAGGAAAACGCCCCCGTGTGGTCAGGCACTCAGGCCGTTCAGCTTCCAGCAGGTCAGGTGCTCACCGTGTGGGAGCGGCACACTCCGATCTCCGATGACGAAAAGGCCTGTCGCCTCTGGTTATTGCGCTTGATGGATGATGCGGGAGAGGAAATTTCCCGCCATTATTGGACGTACTTGCCTTTAAAACATTTGCACCTGGATCCAGAAGGGTTGCAGTGGGCGGTTGAGGATGAGACCGGGGAGGAAATTCGCATCCGATTGAATGCCCACACCTTTGTTCCCGGCGTTTTTCTGGAGGCGCCGGGCGTGGAGTTTTCCGATAACTGGCTGGATCTGTTTCCGGGGGATTCGGTGCAGATTACCGGGAAAAGAAAAACCAATTCGGCCCGGCCAGCGGACGTGAAGGTGTGGTGCCTCAACGAGTTTTATCGAAAGGTGGAATAGGCATGAGGTGGTACCAAAAAGGAACCGGATGGGTAATCCAGAATCGCACGATCGACAGTGGGGCGATCCCAGTCGATTGGCTGCTTCCGGGGGCGGGGAAGGGTGAAACAAGAAAGGGATGTCTGCGGCATACAGGGAACCCTGGATAGGTGTAACCCGTTATTTTTTTAGGTCTTTTGCCACGCGTGGGGTGAGCGAGCAAGATGAAATTTGACTTGATTTTTCAGGGCTGCCCGTGTAAATTTGCTTCGCTTTAAACAGGATGGCGCCTTAGCTCAGTCGGTAGAGCAACGGACTGAAAATCCGTGTGTCCCCCGTTCGATTCGGGGAGGCGCCACCGTCAGGGGCACAATCGAAAAGATTGTGCCCTTTTTTTATCCCAAATAATGAGATAAACCAAAATTGTGCATTAGCCTACGAATTACACGAATTAACACCAATAAAAATAATAAAATGCACTTGATTCTATCTGGGTGAAAATGTTTTTCCCGGATATATTCGCTATTTTGTTGATTTTTTCCGAATTCATTCGCTTGATTCGTGGTTGATTGCATAATTTGGGATAAACCATGAACCCAAATTATGCTTTAGACCACGAATGACACGAATGAACACAAATAAAACAAATAAAACACATTTTTCATCCGGATATAATCAAACGGATTTTATTCTTTTTGTTCGTGTTTATTCGTGTAATTCGTAGGTTAGTGCATCAACCGGGATAAACTGACCAGACCAATCGGTTTTTCAACGCAGCAGCACCATCTTTCGGGTGGATACCCAGTGGCCCGCCTGTAAGCGGTAATAATAAATACCCGATGGCAATTCACCGGCGTCAAATGGGATGCGATATTGACCCGGCGGAAGGGAGGTGTGAAGCAGGGTGGCCACCCGTTGACCGCGGGTGTTGAAAACATCCAGTCGCACGGGAATGGAACGGTCAGCCGTTTCGGCAATGTCGAAAGCGATGGTGGTGATTGGATTGAATGGATTGGGGTAGCAGGCATACAGCCGAAATTGACGGGGAGAGAGGTGATTTGCCAGCGGAAGGTCTTCGGAATTCCCGTCCACGCGAATGGTGGCCAGGAGGGTGCGTTGCCCGCTGACGGAGACGTCGGATAAACGGTACCAGTACGTTTGCCCGGGGGTGACTTCCCTGTCCAGAAATTCGTATCGTCGCGACTGGGTACTGTTTCCAGCACCCTGCAGGGCCGGGTGGGACGCATAGCTGGCCAGCAGTTGAAAGGCCGTGCTGTCTTCAGTGGCCTTTTCCAGCACAAATCCCAGATTGTTGATTTCGGATGCCGTTTCCCACACCAGCAATACTCCCTGGGGTTGGGGCTCCGCCCGGAAAAATCGCAACTGTACCGGGAGGCTCTGGTCGGTGTTCCCGTCGGAATTCACATTGCCGACCGTTTGACCATAGGGGCCGCCCCAGCTGAAATCCGGATAGGCCGTTCCGCTTCCCAGGAGCTGAAGGGATAATCCAGGGGCATCGGTGCCGCTTTCCGCAACCCCGATATCCGTGCTGCGATAACCGGAGGCAATGCCAGTCGAGGCGGTGAATGTCCCTTCGTAACTGATGAATTGAATGAGGTTCCCCTTATAATCGAGGCTGAAGCCGTCCGGGCCGTCCTGAATGCCCGGAATGGTTTTGTAGTAGATTTGCAAATCGCCCTGGCGAAGGCCAGCCGAAAAGGTATTCAGGGTGTGGGAATCGTAAATTGTTCCGGTGGCGCCATCGTACAGGTTCAGGGTCACATTGGCCAGGTCTGTGAAATATGCCGGCACCACAATCTCAACAAATTCGTTTTCATCCGTTCCAGCATTGTCGTAATGGAATTCATTAATCCAGATCTGGGGAGTGGATAGTGGTTTTTTCAGCAACCAGTCAATGGCTGTCCACAGCCAGTTCCAGTCCGATTCCCGATCGTCCAGGCTGTCCGCAAAGGTGGTTCCATCCCGATTGGTGTTTTCATCAATTTCGGGATGAATCCCCATTAGTAAAACCCTCCCGCTGCCGTAGGTAAAGCTGATGCCACCCACGCTGTCGTGATAGGCCGCCCAGGTAAACAGGGTATCGACCTGAACACCGGCATGGGGGACAAATGTCTGCCCGCCGTAATACAGAGATGTCATCGCCGCGGGAGCGTATTGATTGATGGGATTGTTGGGATTCATGTTGATGGGGGTCATGGTGTAGTTGGGCCAGGGAGCAATCACGTCGATGGCGCCATTGGAAAATCCCTGAAATAGATCCAGGGGATAATCGTAGGTGCCGCCTTCCCATCGAATGGAATCGGAAGCGTAGTAGGCGCCCGCGCAGGTACCGATATAGCCCCCACCGGAGAATACCAGATCCCGAATGTGCTGGACGCCGCTGGAATCGATGTAAAGTTTGTAGTAATAGGCATCGCCACCGGGCATGAAAATGGCCTGATAATAATTTTTTAGTACGATGGTATTCACATCCGTTGGTGTCACCCGCTCGTGAGAGATGCCCTTCCAATCCAGAAAATTCTCGAAGGCTATGACTCCATCAATCCACGCGCCCGGCCCCACGTAAATGGCAAATGTGGCCCCATTGATTGCACCCAGATTGTTTATACCGATATATAGCGCCAGGAGAATGGCGCTTACTTTGACCCTGCCCATGGTGTACCCCCTGCTTTTCCTCCTCCAGTTCGGAATGAAAAGTTCACCCAAAACGAAAGGTGTCATTCGCTTGTTCCAGTGCTACCCGGTTTCACAGGGATTCCACGGGTTGATGCCCGTTTCAGGAACCGTGCCGCCTATCCGCCACGCCGACAGGAGTCATAGGGGGATTTCGACCACCATTAACTTTATAATTGAAAGAATCGGTGGTAATCGATCGTGGCATGTTTCAGGAAATAGGCCCCTCGCTGGCGATCCAGTTCGTAATCCCCCTGCCACTGTTTGCGCGCAATTTTATTCAGAATGTCGACCAGCACATCGATTTCCGATTCGGTATTGTAAATCCCGAAGCTCACCCGCACCGCCCCGGGGATGCGGGAGCGATCGCCCCGCCGGATGTCTTCCTCTAACCGGGCGGCTTCCTCATCGGAAATGCCCAGCATTAACTTGATGTAGGGATGAGCACAAAAACAGCCGTTCCGTACGGCAATGGCCGCTTCGTGATTTAAAATGGCGGCCACCAGTGCATGATGAAGTTGACCAATATTAAAGGTAATCACCCCCAGCCGGTTTTCCACGTCTTCTGGATCGTCGCTTCCCAGAATACGGATGTCGGGGATTTCCCGCAGGCGCTGCAGCGCATAACGGGTCAATCGCGCTTCGTGTGCCGCCACCTGATCCATGCCGATTTCTTCCAGCACCATTAATGCTTTGACCATGGCCAGCACTCCCACGGTGTTTGGGGTACCCGCTTCGTCCTTTTCCGGTGGCGCCGTCCATTCCACATGGTCGTACGATACGATGTCCACCGTTCCCCCGCCCACCATGTCCGGTTCCCCGGATTCGAAAACATCCTGATCCCCAATCAGCACTCCGGCTCCAAAGGGGGCGTAAATTTTATGTGCGGAAAAGGCCAGAAAGTCAATATGGGCGGGATCGGACTGAGGCTTCATGTCGATCTTTCGATGGGGCGCCAGCTGGGCAGCGTCCACCAGGATTTTGACCCCGTATTGATGGCAAATGGTGGCCAGCCGGTGAATGTCGTTAACCCAACCGGTCACATTGGAGGCACCGGTCACGGCAAACAGTTTTGTGGCTTTGCCGTAGCGTTCCAGCTGTTGAACCAGATCCGCTTCCCGCAACCGGCCCTGTTCGTCCACATCAATGTGCACCACACGCGCGCGTTTGCGCCAGGGCAGATCGTTGGAGTGGTGTTCCATTTTGGTTACCAGTACCACATCGTCAGGAGTAAGGTTCAGCCGATTGGCCAGTTTGTTGATCGCTTCGGTCGTATTTTTTACAAAAATGATGGTGTGCCCCTGCAGTTCCAGTCCCACAAAGCGAGCCACCACTTCCCGGGCCAGATCGTACAGTTCGGAGCTTAGCTGGGATTTAAATCCCGTTCCCCGATGAATGCTGCTGTACCAGGCCATGAACTGATTCATTTTGTCCAGCACCGGCTTAAGCACCGGGGTGCTGGCGGCATTGTCAAAATTAATATAGGGGACAAGGCGGCCGTCAAAAAGGGGAACCCGGGTATTTACCCCAACCACCTGCTCCCGTACGGTTTCGATGGTGATCCCTGTCCGGGACGATAATAATGGATGATCCATGGCAGTTTCCCTGGATTTTGATTCCTGATTTGTGGATTTATGAGAAAGATCCAGACGATTGGTGCGATCGGTTTACGAAGGATGCGTGAAAAATCGCATCTTCACATAAAATAAAATAAGAATCGTGAAAAAACTCAAGAAGGTACTTTTTTCAGATTTCAGGGCAGCCCACAAATTTGGGCGCACGGGATGTTGCGATTGGGCCGGGGTTATCCGGGGAAAAAAACGGGGCACCACTTTCTGGTAGTGTAGGTATTCCTCACCGAACAATTCAGTTAACTTTTCTTCTTCCAGACGAACGATCCAGTAATATTGAAACCCGAAGTACAGCCAGACGATGGCAATGAGCAGGGGTGTCCAGACATTGGGAATGATGGCGGCACCGGTGTACATGAGCATGTTGCCCAGGTACAGGGGATTGCGGACGTGAGCGAATGGGCCATTGGTCACCAACCGGGGTGCCCCCACTTCGCGGGTGCGCGTGGCCCCACCGGCATAGCTTACCCCCCAGATGCGGATAATTTCTCCCAGTACCATCAGGCCAATCCCATACAGAAACGATTGCGGTGTGGGTTGGGCAAAATAAAGAATAACGAGCACCAGTGGTATCGGTGTAACGCCCCGATATTTGAAAAAGAACTCACCCAGTTTCACGGCAATTCACCCCAGTGTTTTTTTACATGCTCCGTATGTTGATGAATTTTTTCCAGGATTATCCCGGCAACTTTCAGGGCCCGGCGACCATCTTCGGCGGTAACGGGCGGTTGAGTGTCGCGCAGGATCGCCTGGCAGAATAGCTCCAGTTCGTAGCGCAGGGGATTCACATCGCGCTTTTCCAGGCGGGCGTAACGAATTTCCTTTTTCTCCATGCCTTTTTCGATTTCTCCCAGGGAAAAGGCCAGCTCGGTTCCCGGAATGTGCAGCTGCTCCGATGCCAGATAGTACACTTCCGAAAACCCCTCCAGGAAGTCCACCGATACGTAGGCATGTGGCTGAAAGAATCGCATTTTGCGCATGTTGCGGGCCGAGATACGACTGGCTGTCACATTGGCCACGCATCCGTTTTCGAACATCACGCGGCAGTTGGCGATGTCTTCGGTGGAAGAAATGACCCGCACACCGCTGGCCTGAACTTCCTTTACCGGGCTGTGAACGAAGCTCAGGATGAGGTCGATGTCGTGGATCATCAAATCCAGTACCACGGCCACGTCGGTGCCACGGGGATTAAAATTGGCCAGGCGATGAGATTCGATGAACAACGGATTGATATTCAGCGGTTCGATGGCCAGAATGGCCGGGTTGAATCGCTCGATATGACCCACCTGTATTTTCAAATTTCGTTCCCTTCCCAGAGCGATGAGCGCGTCGGCTTCTTCCAGGGTGCTGGTGATGGGTTTTTCAATGAACACATGCCGATTGGCCTGCAGGGCGGCTCGGGCGTACTCGTAATGGAAGGACGTCGGTGTGACGATGCTAATGGCGTCGCATTGTTGGAGCAGTGCCTCGAAGCTGGGGAACGCCTGGACGCCAAATTCGCGGGAAATCTGTTCCGACCGATCCGCGTCCACATCGTAAAATCCAACCAGATGGGCAGCCTCGATGTGTTGCAATTGCTGGACGTGCAGCCGTCCCAGATGCCCCACGCCCACCACACCAATGTGAACCTTATCCTTCGTCGTCATTGGGTATCTCTTCCAGTTTTTCCAGACGATAGGCCTTTCGTCCCTCAACGGAAATAAAGGTCACCTCAACCTTGCGATCTTCCAGAAAATAAATCCATTTTAGATAGGGCTGACCTTCGGGATCCAGGCTGTGGTCTTCAATCAGATCCGGTTCACCGTAAAGGATGAAGATTTTACCAATGTCGGTTTCCCAACCTTCCTCCCCGCCATCGCTCCAGCGGCGATTGGCAATGTCCACCCGACGGTAAAATTCCGCCATGGCCTCGTTGAACGGGTTTCCGGGTGTGGGATCCCGTTCCTGCCAGAATTCTTCGAACCGGCGCTCCAGCAATGGCAGTGGCGCATCCCGAAATGCCATGTACTCCGCGGTGTCCATCAAATAGCGTAGTGGTTTAATAGCCCGCCGGATGTCCCACAGACTGAGGGGTTTATCGAACCAGATGATGCGAAAGGGGTAACTTTTCTTGATCGTACGGTTTCGAAATTTCCAGACGGTCTGCACGTCGTATTTGCCTTCTGCCAACAGATGAGTGGCCAGTGGAATGGACAGGAATTTGGCCTGCGGAGGGTGAGTCCAGGTGGTATCGATGGCCAGCTCCGTCCGGCGTGTCTCCCGGTTCCGAATGCTGAGCTGGAAATACTGAAGCGGATTGTCCGGGGCGGAATTGAAGTGAAAAAAGAAGCTGACATCCCGGTTGAAATCCCAGTGCTGCCCGAAGGCCGAGGGCTTTTCGGGAAAAAGAGAAAACCCGGTGGGTGGTGGTGTGTTCCGGTACAACAATACCGGCCCGCTGATAAACATCGGTTTGTCCGCCTGCAAATTCATCTTTTGTTTGATTTTAAACTGCAGCGCCCCGTTTAAATCGGTATACCGAAAGTAAACGGTGTAATTTCCCGGTGGAACAGTCAGCGTGTCCATGGTAAAATGGTAAAGGTGCTTCAAATTGGTGGAATCGAAAGTGGATGTTTGAACTGACGTTTGCCACAGGCGGGTAAACCCGTGCTCATCATCTTTTTCTTTGAAAATCACCTCAATTTCTGCAGAGGCTGTGAATTTCCCTTCGTGAATGATGAAGAGTAAATAGTCGTATTGAATTTCCACCAGCAGATAAATACGAAACCGGAGTGAATCCTCCCAGACGGGAAATGCACGAAAGGCCACCGGTTTTTTCTGTACAATGTGGTCAAATGGGCCTTTTAAGGAATAAATTTCTTCGTATTGAGGGGCAGCAATGGTTAGAGAGAAAAGAAGAAAAAAAAGTACCGTGGTACACCGTGTTTTCATTTTTCGCATTTTTTCAAAAATATAAGGGGGCTGCGGAATGAAAAGCAACCGTTATCCATTTTCGTCCGGAAGGGCAGAAGTTACCAGCATGCAATTCCGGATTCCAGGAAAGGCTGTCCCTGGTGTGTTGGGAGAGAAATTTGTCTACCTATTGCAGAATCGCGCGGGAATCTGTATAATCGAAGGGAATTCTGGAACGATCCGGCAGTAACACATTGCTGAGCGAAGTGCAGCAACCCTTGTGATAGCCGCGGCGTGCAACTGGCCGTGAGCGAGGGAATGACAATCGAAAAACGGGAGATGATCCATGGTTATCGATGCATCCACGTCTTTGCCCCGTCGAGAACCGTCCGCGTTTTATCGCTGGTTGGTGCTGGTGGTGGCCAGCATGGCCATGTTTGGTAATTATTATGTGTACGATAGCATCAGTCCCCTGGCCGATGTGCTGAAATCGCAACTGGGTTTTTCCAATACCAACATCGGGATGCTTAATGCGATTTACAGTTTCCCCAACATCTTTATGGTGCTGGTGGGCGGATTTATCATCGATCGCATTGGCACACGCAAGGCCACGTTGATTTTTGCCTCTCTTTGCTTTGTGGGGGCCGGGCTCACGGCGGCTTCACCGCAGTTCGAAGTTATGGCTGCTGGCCGGCTAATTTTTGGGTTGGGTGCAGAATCGTTGATTGTGGCAGTCACCACGGCGCTGGCAAAATATTTTCGTGGAAAGGAATTGAGCTTCGCCTTCGGCATTAATCTGACCATTGCTCGTCTGGGTTCCTTTGCCGCCCTGAACTCTCCCACCTGGGCCAAGGCCGCTTATGCCCACTGGCAATGGCCGCTGTTCATCAGCGTGATTGCGGGATTGATTTGCGTGGTGGCGGCCGCTATCTACTGGCTGCTGGATGCCCACGCTGAAAAAACCTACGTGCTGGGTCAGGAAGAAGAGCCCGAAAAGGTGGTCATTGCGGACATCTTCCGCTTCGGTAAGTCCTATTGGTACATCGTGCTCTTGTGCATTACCTTCTACTCCGCCATCTTTCCTTTTCAGACCTTTGCGGTCAAATTCTTTATTGAGGCCCATGGTACCAGTCGCGAACTGGGCGGCTTTTTGAACAGTATGTTGACCCTGTTTGCGATGATCTTTACTCCGCTATTTGGTCTGCTGGTGGATTACATCGGAAAGCGGGCCCTGTTGATGATGTTCGGTTCCCTGTTGCTCATCCCGGTATATCTCCTCATGGCCTACACCAGTGTTCCCCTGTACATTCCCATGGCCATGATGGGAATCGCTTTCTCGCTCATTCCAGCAGTCATGTGGCCCTCGGTGGCCTATATTGTTGAACAGTCGAAGCTGGGCACGGCCTACGGGGTCATGACCATGATTCAGAACATCGGTCTATTTGCGTTTAATGTGATCATCGGCTGGGCCAATGATTTAATGGGCGCGGGTGCGGAAAATCCCGAAGGGTACCGCCTGGGGATGTGGATTTTTACCTCGCTGGGATTCTTTGGATTTCTGTTTGCCTACCTGTTGCGGAAAAACGAAATGAAGCCAGACAGCCATGGTCTGGAACTCAGCCGCAGGGAGATGGAGCGGCTTAAAAAGGCTTGATGCAGTGGCCGGAATGCTGGGGATGGCCTGGCTGCCAGAACGTTTTCCCCGGCGACAGGATCATTTTCAACCTGGATTAAGCATTCACAATCATCTGCTGGATTTAAGATGATTAAACCCGGATTATGCATTCGCCTACGAATTACACGAATGAACACCAATAAAAATAATCCCAGATTAAGCAATAGCCTACGAATGACACGAATTCACACAAATAAAGCCAATAAAATACATTGGACTGTGTCTGGATGAAAATGCGTTCCCTGGTTTATTCGCGATTTTGTAGATATTTTATCCCAGATTAAGCAATAGCCTACGAATTACACCAGATTAAGCAATAGCCTACGAATTACACGAATGAACACAAATAAAACCAATAAAATACATTGGATTGTGTCTGGATGAAAATGTGTTCCTGGGTTTTTTCGCGATTTTGCAGATATTTTTTGGCTTCATTCGCGTGATTCGAGGTTTATTGCATAATTTGGGTTTATATGATTCATTCATGTGATTCGTGGTTTAGTGCATAAAACCAACCGTTTCGAAAAAACTTATTATTAAGGTGCCGGCAAGTTTTGTTTACGGAATCATTGTCTTCTAACAATTTGTTTTTATTTATATTCATTCGTGTCATTCGTGGTCTAAAGCATCCGTCCGGGAGGTTTCCGTCAGGGCGAGAACGATACCCGATATGATGAATGGTGCCCCCACGAAAAACATTCGGGCGGGTACTTCCTGAAAAATCAAATAGGCCAGGATGGAAGCCAGAATCAGTTCTCCCAGCAGCATGAGGTTGATTCGGTAAACCGGGATGTGCCGGGCTGCCCAGTTGATCAATGAATGTCCAATGCCCGTTGGCCCCATCGCCAGTAAAAACATCAGCAGGTGAACCGGCCAGCGGTAGCGGATGAGTTCGTGGCCCACCGAAAGATTCATAAACAACAATACCAGCGTGGCCGAACCGTATACCGCGAACAGGTACGGGGAGAGATCGATATGTCCCCGCAGATAGCGAGCGATCAGTAGGTAAAGGGTGACAAACAGGGCGCTCACCAGGGCCAGCATATCCCCGATGAAATAGCGAGGGGCCAGCGTCACATCGTGCCCACCAATGATGAGGATACCCACAAACGTAATGGCAACGGCAATGCCCGTGCGCAGGGAGCTTTTCTCCTTGAGCCACAGCCAGGACAGCAGCACGGCAAAAACCGGGTGGGTGGATTCCAGCACCAGCGATTGCGCCACTGTGGTGTATTTCAGGGAGGCAATCCAGGTGGCAAAGTGCAGGGCCAGCATGGCTCCGGCAGTCAACACCAGCATAAAGTGGCGGCCGGAGAGGCCTTTTAGCTGCCACAGGTTCTTACGAGCGGAACGGGAGGCAATCATTCCAAACAAAACAAACGACCACAGCAATCGGTAGAAGGAAATCACCAGTGCGGGCGTCTCGCCACACCAGCGGATCAGAATCGAGGCCCAGGAGGTCATGAACACGGCAAAAACCAGAACCAGGTAGATGGTGAGTTTTGCCGGGCCGGACTTGCTTTGCATGGGATATTTTGCTATTATAAATTTCCCGATCGTTTTAAATTAATATGGACAACGGGAAAATAAGCAAATTCAACAAAATTGAAAATGAATTAAATAAGTGGAGGTCGCCATGGATTTCAATGAAATTGCCCTGGAGTTTGTGAAAATCTATTACGCCTGCCATCCCAAGCAATTACCCGAGGACAAGGAAGAGGCCTTTAAGGAGATGTCCAAATTACACGGAAAGTACAAGAACAAATTAATCGAGAAGGCGCATCGGCGCAGCGAGGATTTCTTTAGTGACAAATTGTAGCCCATCGGGTGTTCCGGGGCCTTTTTCGGGATGGCCCCGGAGTGACCGACTCCCACCGGAAAACGCCTTCCTTTTGCCAATCGTGACGAAAGGAGATGGCGGGGCAATCCCGCCTGGCAACACGTCCCAGAATATTTATGATGAATTCGGCTGGAGATTTGCAATTCGGTTGCAATTTTTGCCACAAAAATGAAATGTGACCCGGCCCCATTTTTTATTTGACATTTTAGGGGACGGATGATATTTTTGAGCTGATCAAAAATTAAAACCCCATTTAAAAATGATAACGTAATTAACGCATTTATAATGGGTTAGAGGGATTGTTGTTCCATTTAACAAAAGGAGGCACGTATGTCAGGCAAGAAGTCCCCGTCGGGTCCATCGGTCAAAGAGGAATGGTTGTTTCCCATGGATGAGGAAGGTGCGAGTCAATCGGTTACCACGAAAAAGGATACCCAAAAGGATTCGGGGCAACAACAAGAACCGAAAGGGATGAAATTCCAGCACTACTTTTCACGACCTGGGATTCACCCTTTCGATGAAATAGAGTGGGAGAAGAGGGAGGCTTTAATTACCAACGAGAAGCGGGAGGTGGTGTTCCGACAGGAGGATGTGGAGGTTCCCAAGTTCTGGTCTCAGCTGGCTACCAATGTGGTGGTGTCGAAATATTTCCACGGGAAACCGGGCACTCCGGAACGGGAAACCAGTGTGAAGCAACTGATCAATCGGGTCGCCCGGACCATTGCAGACTGGGGGATTAAAGATGGGTATTTCGCCACGCCGGAAGATGGAGAGGTGTTCTATTCGGAATTGACGGCCCTGCTGGTGAATCAGTACGCCGCGTTTAACAGCCCGGTGTGGTTTAATGTGGGAATCGAAGAAAAGCCGCAATGTTCGGCCTGCTTCATCAATTCGGTTCAGGATACCATGGAAAGCATTCTGGATCTGGCAAAGATCGAAGGCATGTTGTTCAAGTACGGATCGGGAACGGGTACCAACCTGTCGGTCTTGCGGTCTTCCAAGGAACCGCTGTCGGGGGGTGGGAAGGCCTCAGGACCGGTTTCGTTTATGAAAGGGTTCGATGCGTTTGCGGGGGTGATTAAATCCGGTGGAAAGACCCGGCGTGCTGCTAAAATGGTTATTCTGAATGTGGATCATCCGGATATTGTGGAATTCATTAATTCCAAGGCCAACGAAGAAAAGAAGGCCTGGGCCTTAATCGATGCCGGGTACGACGGTTCGATCAATGGGGAAGCCTACAGTTCGGTCTTTTTCCAGAATGCCAACCATAGCGTGCGGGTAACCGATGAATTCATGCGGGCGGTGGAAGAGGATCGCGAATGGGTGACCCGCGCTGTGACCACGGGCGAGCCCATGGATACCTATCGCGCGCGGGACATTATGCACATGATTGCCGAGGCCACCCACATTTGCGGGGATCCCGGCATGCAGTACGACACCACCATTAACGACTGGCATACCTGCCCCAATTCGGCCCGAATCAATGCGTCCAATCCCTGCTCCGAATACATGTTCATCGATGATACGGCCTGCAATCTGGCCTCACTCAATCTGTTGAAATTCCTGGATGAAGAAGGCCATTTCGATGTGGAATCCTACAAAAAGGCCGTACGGGTGATGATTACGGCCATGGAAATCATCGTGGATAATTCCAGTTATCCGCGAAAGGAGATTGCCCAGAATTCTCATAAATTCCGCACGCTGGGACTGGGCTATGCCAATCTGGGCGCCTTATTGATGTCCCTGGGATTACCGTACGACAGCGACGAAGGTCGGGCGTATGCCGGTGCCGTTACATCCATTTTAACCGGTCATGCATATGCCACCTCAGCCGAACTGGCCCGGTATATGGGACCCTTCGAGGAATTCCCTAAAAACCGGGAACCCATGTTGCGGGTCATCCGCAAACATCGGGATGCGGCGTACAAACTGGAGTCGCGTTACCTGCCCGACTATCTCTACGAGGCTGCCACCTCGGTATGGGATGTGGCACTGAACCTGGGCGAGCAGTATGGGTACCGCAACGCTCAGGTATCGGTTCTGGCGCCCACCGGCACCATTGCCTTTATGATGGATTGCGATACCACCGGTGTGGAGCCGGACATCGCCCTGGTGAAATACAAGAAGCTGGTGGGTGGAGGCATGTTAAAGATTGTGAACAACTCTGTACCCCGTGCCCTGAAGCGTCTGGGTTATGATGAAAAGACCGCCAGGGACATCATCGACTATATTAACGAGCACGACACCATCGAGGGGGCGCCGGGGCTAAAATCCGAACATCTGCCGGTCTTCGATTGTGCATTTAAGCCCATCAATGGCGTGCGTTCCATTCATTACATGGGCCACGTTAAAATGCTGGCCGCCGTGCAGCCGTTTATTTCGGGTGCCATTTCCAAAACGGTGAACGTGCCGGAAGAGACCACCGTGGAAGAAATTATGGAGATTTACATGAAGGCCTGGAAGATGGGGGTGAAGGCCATTGCCATCTACCGGGATAACTCCAAACGCACCCAGCCGCTTTCCACGGCTGCCAAGGAAGCGGTGAAGGAATACGGCCGGCCGTACCGCCGGCGCCTGCCTGATGAGCGCAAGGCCATTACCCACAAGTTCTCCGTGGGAGGCCACGAGGGTTACATCACCGTGGGCATGTATGAGGATGGTTCGCCGGGAGAAATCTTTATTGTGATGGCCAAAGAAGGCTCCGTCGTTTCGGGATTGATGGATTCTTTTGCAACCGCCATCTCTCTGGCACTTCAATACGGGGTGCCTTTGAAAGTGCTGGTGGACAAGTTCAGCCATACCCGGTTCGAGCCATCGGGATATACTGGAAATCCCAATATTCCTTATGCCAAGTCGGTGATGGATTACATTTTCCGCTGGCTGGCATTAAAGTTTTTACCCAAGGAAGAAAAAGAAAAGTATATGGAAGTGCGATCGGTGGAAGGTCCTTCCGGTACGCAGGCCACGGCAGGGAACGCCGGTGATGCCAGCGGTGGGCACACCGAATCGCTCGCCGATAAATCCCTTTCCCTGGAGGAGCGGGAAAAGGTCATCTTCACCACCCAGGCCGATGCGCCCAACTGCCCCATGTGTGGATCCATCATGGTGCGCAATGGGAGCTGCTACAAGTGCATTGAATGTGGAACCACCACGGGATGTTCGTAACCTCGTTTGTCACAGTAATCAGGAAAGAAAAGGGTCACCCCGGGGTGACCCTTTTTTGTAGTTGCCTACGGATGACACGAATTCACACGAATAGACCCAGATAATGGGTTAAACCGCGAATCACGCGAATGAATTCGAAAAAAACCAACAAAATAGCGAATATTCCGGAAAAACATTTTCATCCAAATAGAATCCAAATTTTATCCCAAATAATGCATTTAACCGCGAATCACACGAATGAATCCAAAAAATATCAACAAAATCGCGAATAAACCCTGGAACACATTTTCATCCAGACACAATCTAATGTATTTTATTGGTTTTATTTGTGTTAATTCGTGTAATTCGTGGTTCTAATGCATAATCTGTGTTTATTTGTGTTCATTCGTGTCATTCGTGGTCTGATGCATAATCTGGATTTGTTTGTGTTCATTCGTGTGATTCGCGGTTCATCATTTTATGAGGGTTGAATGTAAGAATGGAGAAAATCTGTGAATTGGGGGTAGAAGGGATCAATCCACCCACTCAATGGAAATGCGTCCAATGCCGGCATCAATGCGGATGTCCATGCTGTAAGGGGCCTTGCCCCAGTTTTCGTTGAAGTAATAGTTGTTTTTTTTATACACGTCGTCAATGCTAAAGGAGGTGAGAAAAGACTTGTTCACCTTCAGCCGCACGCCGATGGATCGGGGCAGGTACAGCAGGAGTTTGCCCAGCCCCAGATTGATGTCCACGTCGGCATTCTGCCGAAAATCGCCGCTCAAATCCACTTCGTAACTCCCCAGTCCCCCATCGAATTTGAAATAAGAGAAATTCGCGTTACCCAGATTTTCCAGTTGCAATTTCCCTACCCCGGCTTCCACCTCAATTTCTTCCATGATGATGGGATTGGGTTTCTGGAAATTCACATCCAGTCCACTAACACCCACACTGAGCTTCAATTTTTCCATCTGGAGTCCCCCCAGCTCCACTTCGCCTTTAACCACCCCGAATTCCAGAATGAGGGAAATGGGTATATTCGGGGTGAATCGCAGATTGCATTCGTTTTCGTAAATTTCATCCAGCGAGGATATGTTTGTCGATTGATCCTCATCTTCCTCCTTTTTTTTGGAAGGTTTGTCGGTAAAGCGAATTCGAAGCTGTCCCTTATCTCCCACCACTTCGTAACTGATTTTTGGGGGAATCTTTCGGAACAGAAACTCCCCTTCCATGATGCGTTTGGAGCTACCGGGCATCAGGTAAAACAGGCCGGTTCCCACGTAAATGCGGGCGTGCAGGGCCTCTTCGCCGGACCAATCAATAATGCGACGCAGCTTGCTGGTCCGGTCCGGTGGACCCGCCAGCAGCAATCCGCAGAGGGATAGTCCGATGATCCAGAAAACAGGCCAGTGAGGAAAGCGCCGGAAATTCATCCGTACAAAATGTCCTTTATTTTTTTATTGAGCATTTCCCGTGCCCGGAACAGGCGTGCTTTAACCGTCCCGATGGGAATGTTTAAAATCTCGGCAATTTCTTCGTAGGATTTTTCTTCCTGATGGCGGAGCAGGATTACCGTGCGATACAGTGTGGGGAGCGAGTCGATGGCCGTTTGCAGCAGTTGTTTGCGTTCATCTTCCAGCAGACGGCGTTCCGGCGATGGGTCGGTGTCGGGGACGTCGATCTGAATTTCCTCGTCCTTGTATTGAACGGGTTTATCGATGGAATAGGTTTTCAGTTTCTTTTTTCTCAGAAAATCGATGCAATTGTTGGTGGCAATTTTCATCAGCCAGGTGGAGAAAGCGAATTCTTCGTTAAACGTGTGAATGGCATGAAACGCTTTCATGAAAGCTTCCTGGGTCAGGTCTTCAGCTTCTTGTGGATTTTGGACCATTCGGTACATGACGTGATAAACCAGGTTCCGGTATTTATTTAACAGTTCTTCGAACGCCTTTTGATCCCCAGAACGGGCACGGTGTACCAGCTGGTGATCTTCTTTTTTTCGATCTTCTTTCTTAAAGTCGGACATGGGTTTACGTATGGCAATTTAAATTGTTGCGCACCATCGAATTCCTAAAGTCCCAGTTGATCGGCAATGCTTTGCATGGCCCGAATGACCCGATCGATGTGTTCGTCCAGGGGCACGCCCAGTTCCTCGGCGCCCCTGAAAATATCTTCCCGGCTCACCTGTCTGGCAAAGGCTTTGTCTTTCAGTTTTTTCTTGACCGATTTGACGGTGACATCGGCAATTTTTTTGCTGGGCCGCACGTAGGCCACGGCGGTAATGAACCCACAGAGTTCATCCACTGCGTAAAGCGTTTTGGCCATTCGAGTCCGCCGGGGAACGCCGGTGTGATTGGCGTGCCCCAGAATCGCTTCCACCCATTCTTCAGGAACCCCTTTTTGCCGGAGAATTTCCGCTCCCCGGAAGGGATGATCCTCCAGGCTGGGGTAGCGCTCGTAATCAAAATCGTGGAGCAGTCCCACAATGCCCCAGGTTTCTTCGTCTTCACCAAATTCGCGTGCATAGGCCCGCATGGCAGCCTCTACTGCCAGGGCGTGCTTGATTAGATTTTCCTTTTTTGTGTATTCCGTTAACAATTGAAAGGCTTCTTCACGATTCATAGCGCCGGCTCCTTTCCGTTACGTCTTCTCCATTCTGGCTGGTTTTTCCATGAACCTCCAAAATAATAAAAAAATTTTTCCATTAATATGGAAAATTCAGAAAAGCCGGGCGATGAATCCATGGGCAGGCAAGGAAAATTGCTGTTCCGGGGATTTGCGAAAAATGATTTCGTATTTTAATTTATTTTAAAATTTGGGTAAAAAAGGATGGGGAGTTACCATGAAAGGGTTTGGATTATTCATATTGATGGGTTTGCTGGTACTGGGATGTGCCCGGAAAGAAGTCGGGCTGGATGGTGGGCGCTGGATTGATTTGAGTTATGAATTTTCGGAGGAGACCATCTACTGGCCCACGTCGGATCCGTTTAAGCTGGAGACGGTTTTTTCGGGAGTCACCGATCAGGGATTTTATTATTCGGCGAATAAGTTCTGCGCCGCGGAGCATGGGGGAACCCACATGGATGCTCCGGTGCATTTTGCCCAGGGAAAACGGCCGGTAAATGAAATTCCACTGGAACAACTCATGGGGCCGGCGGTGGTGATTGATGTTTCGGAACAGGCGTTGAAAAACCGGGATTATCTGGTGACGGTGGAGGATTTTCAGAACTGGGAAGCCCGGCACGGGGAAATTCCCAGCGGGGCCATTGTTTTTCTGCGAACGGGATACGGTCGATTCTGGCCGGATCGGGAAAAATATATGGGAACGGCCGAACGGGGCGCCCAGGCGGTTCCAAAGTTGCATTTTCCAGGGCTGCATCCGGACGCCGCACGCTGGCTGGTGGAAAATCGCACGATCGATGCGATCGGCCTGGACACCCCCAGCATCGATTATGGCCAGTCGACCCATTTCGAAAGTCACCAGATCCTGAATGGCCAGAACATTCCCATCCTGGAAAATGTAGCCAATCTGGATCAGCTGCCGGCCACGGGAGCCTGGGTAATCGCTTTGCCCATGAAGATTAAAGGCGGCAGTGGCGGTCCGGTGCGGATTGTTGCGCGAGTACCGGAGGGGTGATCAGCCAAACCAACAGGGCGTTAGCAGATCCGATGAATCCAGAATAATGATGGTTGGACGTGGATTTCTGAAAGATACCAGGCAGGGCAGGCGGGATAGTCAGCGTCTGCCCTGTTGTATTTGCCTGACTCCGATGACTCCGGGTGTTGCGTTCTACGGCTGTCCACGCACGGGGGAGGCCCGCCAGACGTAATCGGTCAATCCCGAAAAGCCATGTCCCACTATATCGCTTATTTACCTGCTTTGCCGGTCCTGGATGGTTGAAACCATGTGTGGGATCGGCACGTTGTAAATGCGTCATTCAGAGAAACGATTCCCCCGTGGATGTTTCAACCTCATGCATTCAACCACCAATCACGCGAATGAACTCTAAAAACATCTTCAAAATAGCGAATAAACCCAAATCATGCATTAAGCCGCGAATCACGCGAATGAAACCCAAAAATATCTGCAAAATCGCGAAGAAATCCTGGAACACATCTTCATCCAGATATCATCAAATGGATTTTATTGTTTTTTATTCGTTTTAATTCGTGTAATTCGTAGGCTATTGCATAATCTGGGATAAATCCCGGAACACATCTTTCATCCGGATATCATCAAATGGATTTGATTATTTTTGTTTGTGTGAATTCGTTTGATTCGTAGGCGAATGTATAATCTGGGTTCCAAAGTAAGAAAAGAAAAATGAGGGTTCAGGGAACAATGCCGGTTGCTTCTAACGTTTATAATTTTGGCGATTATGGAAATAAAATTATATTGCATTTAAAAATTTGAAAAATTAAATTTTTTGTCGCCTTTTTTGGGGCCCTTAGCTCAGTTGGTTAGAGCGGTCGACTCATAATCGACTGGTCCCAGGTTCGAGTCCTGGAGGGCCCACTAAATGGAGAGGAGATTCAAATTGTTGAGGTATTTGGCGTTTCTTTCAACAACGGAAACAAGAACCTGTAAACCCGAAAGTGCACTCCGATAAACGAGTGCACTTTTTTTTTGACTGAACGTACAAAGGAAGAGGAGGTAAAATTGAAACAGATTGTCGCGAATCTGGTCAAACTTCAAACCATCGATACACGGCTGGATGAGCTGAAGCTGCAGAAGGGGGATTTGCCCTTCCTGATTGAACAAACGCAGGAAGATCTGGACGAAAAGCAGGGACGACTGGCGGAGTTGCAGAAGCAGAAGGAAAAGATCATTAGTGATCGGCGCATGTTTGAACTGGAAGTGGAAGCCAGCAAGGAGCAATTGAAGAAATTTGAGGAACAGCTGTACCAGGTGAAGACGAATAAGGAATACGATGCCATCTCTCTGGAAATAGATACCAAGAAGCTGGAGATTGAGGAACTGGACAACAAGATCCTGCAGACCCTGGAAACCGAGGAGGAGCTGGACAAAGAAATCGCGGAGTTGACGACCCAGATTCAGGAATTGCAAAAACAATTGAATGAGTATCAGCAGGAACTGGAGGAAATTTCCCAGCAAACCCAATCGGAAGAGGAGCGGTTAAAGGTTGAACGGGAAGAGGTAGTGGCGCAGATTGAACCGCGATTGTATCGGCAGTATGAGCGCATTCGGAGTGCGAAGGGAGGCATCGCCGTGGCACCCGTGAAACGCAGTTCCTGCGGAGGGTGTTATTCGGCCATTCCGCCGCAAAAGATTGTGGAAATTCGAGAATTGAATCGATTGATCACCTGCGAGTTCTGTGGACGTATTCTGGTGTGGATGAACGAAGAGTGAACCGGGATCTTTTCTGGTAGAGTGGCGTTTGGCGTTTAGAAAATCCACCCGAATTTCAAACTATCCGGGGCAAATCGGGTGATCGCCCCGCAGGGGCGGGGAGGAAAGTCCGAACTCCACAGGGCAGGGTGCCCGGAGAGAATCCGGGACTCGAAAAGCGTAAGCTTTTCGGGATGGAAAGTGTCACAGAAACGATACCGCCTCCTGCCGTTTGAAGCACCCGTTTCCCGAAAGCGGGTGGGCAGGAGGTAAGGGTGAAAAGGCGGGGTAAGAGCCCACCGGCTGGCTCCCGAGAGGGAGATTCCCCCGTGCAGGGGAATGTGGTAACACCCAGGCCGGACAAACCCCACCCGGAGCAAGGCCAAATAGGGGAGGAACCCTCCCAATGGAGGGGCGAAGTGGCCCGCTTCGCCGGGACAATGGTCCCACCACTCCCGGGTAGGCCGCTTAGATAAATGATCACCCTCCCGTGGTACGGGAGACAGAATTCGGCTTACAGATTTGCCCCGGATAGCTGTTTTTTTATCGTTGATAGGTTCCCATCAGTTCGGTCTGACCCAGCACATGATTCTCCATTTTTTCCAGCACCTCTTCTTTGGTCAGACCGGCTTCCCAGTTGCTTTCGATATCCAGGGCATACAGTTTAAAAAAGTAACGATGGGGTTTGCCACCCGGTGGACAGGGTCCCCCATAGCCAATCCGTTGAAAATCGTTAATTCCCTGTCGAACGTCTTCCAGCACAATGTTTTCCTTTGCCACGCCCTCTGGCAATTCAGTTCGGTCTCCGGGAATGTTGTAGATTACCCAGTGCACCCAAGTGCCCACGGGGGCATCGGGATCATCGCAGATGAGCACAAAACTTTTAGTGCCCGCCGGCGTGCCACTCCAGCTCAGCGGAGGCGAGACGTCCGGGCCATCGCAGGTGTATTTCAGAGGTATCGGTTTTCCGTGTTCAAAGGCCGGGCTTTTCAGAATGAAGGACATGGTGGTTTCCTCCCCTTTTTTGGTTTGTATGGTATTCGATTTGTCCGCCTTGCTGGAGCAGGTTGTGAAAACAATAAACGCGATTCCAAACCCGAATGCCGCCAATTTTCGGGCGAAATGCTGGAGTTGCATGGTGCCCCTCCAATTTTTGTAAAGAAATTAAGGGTTACCAAAAAAAATTACAAGAAGCAAAGACGGCTTTCCGGATAATTATTCCGACAGTTGACCTCACAAAAATATTGTGTTATATTTGGCGCTCGGAATTTGAAAATTTATAAGATCAAAGGAGGTTGTCCGGTATGCCTGCAAGTACTCAGGATTTAAAAAAGTTTCTGGACATTGCCCAGAATCTCTACGAAGCGGTCATGGTCATTTCCAAGCGGGCCCGACAGATTAATGAGGAACTCTATCAAAAGAAGCGAGACCGCCAGATTCTGGAAGAACTGGAAGGGGGATTTGAAACCGATTTCCTGCAGCTGGAGCAGGAAGAGGTGGAAATGGAGAAGACCGAAATCGAAGAAGAGGAAAATCCGGTGGTTACGGCCCAGCGAGAATTTCTGGAAGGAAAGCTGGAATTTCATTACGAACCGGTTAGACGTTAACGTTTTCCCCGAAGATAGTCGCCCCGCTCCGGCGGGGTTTTTTTATGCCCCTTTTGAAGCCAAATCGTCTGTTCCCATCATTGATGGAAAGGTGAAAACATGTTGATTGCCGGGTTTCGCAGATTGCTACGCTTTGTTTGGATCCCGATTATTCTGACAGGATTGGCCCTGGCGCAGCCACCAATTGAGGTGGTGGAGAGCGTTCCGGTGGAAGTTGATCTGGGGCTGCCGGAAACCGCGCGGACACTGGACGTCTGGTTGGACATGATTCAGGGGGCCCGGGAGCGCATCGATATCGAAATATTTTACCTGTCCCATCAGGAAGGCGAACCGCTGGACACGGTTCTTCATGCGCTGCAGGAGGCGGCCGGGCGTGGGGTGCAGATCCGTATCCTGGCCGATGGCAGGTTTTACCAGATTTATCCTCAAATGCTGGATTCGCTCGACCGGGTGTCCAATATCGAAGTGCGCATCATCCGCTGGTTTAACAAGCGGGGTGGCGTTCAGCATGCAAAATATTTTGTGGTTGACGCCCGGGACGTGTTCATCGGCAGCCAGAATTATGACTGGCGGGCGTTAAAACATATCCATGAACTGGGATTGCGCGTTCGCAACGAACGGCTGGCGCGTCTGATTTTGCAGATTTTTGATCGCGATTGGTTCCTGGCGGGAAATCCCGATGCCGCCCTGAAGCCCCTTCCCCCTGTTGCAGACGAAATCCTCATTTCTCCTCAAAAACCGCTGCAAATGAAATGGAAAGAGGAATGGGTGGAAATCTTCCCCACCTTCAGCCCAATCAACGACACGCTCACGTTTCCAAATCTAACCCATGATGAAACAGCCCTGCTGGATCTGATTTCCCGGGCGCAGAGACGGATTTTCATTCAGTTATTGAATTACGAACCGGTATATGGGAAGATGTTTTATCCAGTGCTGGACAATGCGTTACGATCGGCGGCGGCCCGGGGGGTGCAGGTGCGGTTGCTGGTTTCCAACTGGAACACCCGAAAGCCCGGAATCGATTTTCTGAAAAGCCTTCAGGTGGTGCCGAACATCGAAGTCCGCTTTACCGAATTGCCCGAATACAGCGGTGGATTTATCCCCTTTGCCCGGGTGGAGCATTGCAAGTTTATGGTTGTGGATGATGAATGGGTGTGGGTGGGCACTTCCAACTGGGCGGAGAGTTATTTTCACCGCTCCCGGAATCTGGGCCTGGTGGTAAGAAGCAAGGGTATTGTCCGGATCATTGCGCGCACCTTTCTAAAAAGCTGGAACAGTCCCTATGCCCGGGTGGTGGATCCCTGCCGGGAATACACCCCGCCCCGCATTCGCGAATAGTCTGTTCGCTCCACAGCGCCTGATTCACTCCAGTTTACCCTTGAATCCCCCATCGTTCCGGTCTATATTGATGACATTCTCAGAAAAAACACTGAATGGATCGGGGAGGTGTTTCTATTGCCCGGCTTGAACGCCCTGCACAGGGCATTCAAATTGTTAACTCAGATTCCGAAAATGCATGCGAGTTGGCACGAATTATCATTTAGCCGAAATTCTGCGTTAGACCACGAATTGCACGGATTAATACCAATTAATAAAATCCATTGGATTAGATCTGTATGAAAATTCACTTCGAGGTTTATTCGTGATTTTAATTGATATTTTTTGTGTTCATTCGCGTGATTCGCGGTTCAATGCATTACTTGGCTTCAAATCGAATGGTTTCAGAGGAATTTTTGCAAATCGCGGTTCGTTTTATCTGCGTGAACATCTTTACTTAAGCGTTGTGTATTCAGGGTAATTCGAGTCGTTACATGCTTAAACACTTAATGCAACGGGGAAAAGTCCACATTGATGGAAACAGTAACCTACTGTGAGCGTTCCCCAGGCTTTTCACCGTGCGGGAGCATGCGCTGGCTGGGGGCTATTGGCCTGATTTTTTTATTCATGAGTTCTGCAGGTGCAACTGGAGATTCCCTCTGGGTCGCCCGGATGTTTGCCCAACCGGTGAGTCATTCTCTATTACCGGAGTTTGGGGACAGTTACGGGGTGGTGTTTCGCGATTTGAATCATGATGGTTATCCGGATCTTTATGTGGTGCGATTTCGGAATCTCAACCGGTTATTTGTGAACCAGGGAGGGCAAACCTTCGAAGATCGAACCATCGCCACCGGCCTGGGGGGTAACCTTATGCCGCGCAAAAAGGTTAATCTGGAGCTTGGCGGATCGGCCGTCGATTTTGACGATGACGGCCGGGTGGATGTGCTGATTCTGGGGTGGGGGGTCAGTACCCGATTGTTTCGCCAGTTGCCCCATTTTCGTTTTCAGGATGTGACCGAAGAGATGGGGTTGCGGCGTCCCCTGGATGGCAATATGGGAATCTGGGGAGACGTGGATGGCGATGGTGACCTGGATTTGTTCGTTACGGACGAGCACCATGCCAATCATCTGTTCATCAATTACGATGGGCGGTATTTTCGCGATCGGGCGTCGGCATATGGGGTGGCTTCGCGTGCGGTAAGTCAGGGTGCGGCCTTTGCCGATGTGGATGGGGATGGTGATCTGGATCTCTACGTTTGCAATTGGTTTGCTCCAGATACGCTTTATGAAAATCGCGGGGGAATGTCCTTCCGTCCGGTTTCTTTGCCGTTGTTTCACCTCCAACACGCGGTGAATAGCAACAGCGTGGTTTTTGGCGATGTGGATAATGATGGCGATCTCGATTTTCTGGTTGCGGATCGCGATGGCCACAGTCGCCTGTATCTGAATCATACAGCGGCCGGGGACACGAACTGGCAATTTGAGGAAGCTCCCCGGCCGTTTCAGGTGGCCAATCCCTACCCGGCGTATGGCGGTATCATTGCTGATCTAAACAACGACGGGTGGCAGGATGTTTTTTTCTCCAACATTGGCCCCAATCAATTTTATTTGAATCGAAATGGGCAGCTGCTGGAACGGGTGTTTGAGGAACGGCTCCCGGGTACCGTTCGAAACCAGAATTACAGCACCGGGGTGGCGGTAGCGGATCTGGATGACGATGGTGATCTGGACGTATTTGTGGCCAACAAGGACACCCATTCCGTTCTGTATCTCAATCCGTTAAATAACAAAAATTATGTCCGCCTGATCCTTGAAGGGGTCGGGAGCAATCGCGATGCTGTGGGCACCCGGGTGTGGTTGTATAAACGAGATGAGCGGGACAGCCTGGTGCTGGTTGGTTTTCGGGAAATCAGTGGGGGACAGGGTTATTTATCCCTGAGCGAACTGGTGGCCCATTTTGGGGTGGACGCCGGGGGACAATACACTGCGCGAATCGTCTTCCCCTCCGGCACCGAACGCTGGCGTTCCGGGCTGAAACCGGGAAATGTGTACATCGTGGAAGAAAAAACCGGCCTGCGGAAGGTGTCCTACCGAATGATGCATTCCCTGGGTCGCCTGGTTCAACAACTGGATTTCTGGATCAATCTGGGATTGTCGTTATTGATTTTTGGCATCATTGTGGCCTTTCTTTCCCTGGCTGGCTCGCGCTACCACTGGCGCAATGTGAGTTTTAATGCCTTCATTCTGTTAATGATTGGGCTGCTTTACGGGGTGTTCTGGATGTATCGGGAAGAGCCGGTACGAAAAATTTTAACCACCCAGCTGGGGGTTTTGCTGGTGGTGATCGGGGCGGCCACCGTGGTGCTGGAGAAAATTCGCCGGGTGGAGGAAAAGCGGTTTGGCTATCGCCGTCTGCTGCAGGCATTTTCGCGGGATTTGATTTTAATTAAAACCAATCAGGAGCTGTTCTCCCAGCTGGCTTCCACCATTCACCGGGCGCTGGAAATATCGCTCTGTCTGGTCATGGAAAAGCAGGGCGATGTGTTTCGTGAGGTGGCCCGTTCCGGAAAAACGCTTCCACAAATGCCGGAAATCTCGCTCGACCCGTCTAAACAGGCGCTTCTGAGCGGGGGGCGCATTCTGGCCTGTGATGAGATTCAAAGACAGTTGCCGGAGTTCACCCGAATTCCCTGCGATTACCTGATCCCGATTGGCCGGGAGGATAACCTGTATGCAGTGATTGTTCTGGTAACCGGGGAGAGACGTCGGGAATTGAATGCGGAGGATCGAAGCATTTTGCAGATTATTGCCAATCAGGCCGCCATTGCCGTGGAAAACAATCGCTATATCGAAGAGACCAAGCGGTTGATTCAGAAGGTGACTGAGGCCGAGGTGCGGGAGAAATATGTGCGGGAGCTGGAAGCGAAGAACCGGGAATTGCGGCGATTGTATCAGGAATTGAAGGAGGCGCAGGCCCAGCTCATCCAGAGCGAAAAAATGTCCAGTCTGGGGCAACTGGTCGCGGGGGTTGCCCACGAATTAAATAATCCCATTAGCTTTGTGTATGCCAATTTGAAGACCCTGCAGGAATATGTCGAGGCGCTCTCGCGATTGCTGGAGGTCATTTTAAAACAACGGGATGCCAGGGATCTGCCCGAAAAGTTAAAAGAAACGGTACAACAATTACAGGATCAATACGATCTGGACTTTATTTTAAACGATTTGAATGGTTTGATTCAGGAAAGCCTGGATGGAAGCCGACGGGTGAAAGAAGTGGTGCAAAACTTACGCAATTTTTCCCGACTGGACGAAGCGGCGTTCAAGTCGGTGGATTTACACGAAGGCCTGGAATCGACCCTGACCCTTCTGCGCCACGAAATTCGGGATCGGATTCGGGTTCACAAAAAGTATGGCGAGCTACCCCGAATTGTCTGTCAGCCCGGGCAAATCAATCAGGTATTCATGAACCTTTTGTTGAATGCCATTCAGGCCATTGAGGGGAAAGGAAACATCTGGATCACCACACGCAGTGAAGGGGATCGAGTGTGCGTGGAGATTCGCGACGATGGAAAAGGCATTCCAGCCGATGTGCTTTCGCGGATCTTTGATCCGTTTTTTACCACCAAACCTGTGGGCCAGGGAACGGGACTGGGATTGAGTATCAGTTACCGGATCATTCAGGATCATGGGGGGCGCATCGAAGTTGAAAGTCAGGAAGGAAAGGGGACGTGTTTTCGGATCTATTTGCCACTTTCCAGGGAAACCGGGAAAAACAGGGATGAGGAGAGGAAATAATGTCAACGAATCGACGGTACACGGTTCTGGCCGTGGATGACGAACAGGGGATCTTGCACGCCATTCAGCGCATTTTACGACGGGACTATGAGGTGATCCTGTCCTCTTCGCCATTATCGGCTCTGGAAGTGATCCGCAAGCAACCGGTTGCCGTTTTACTGGTGGATCAACGGATGCCCGAAATGACCGGAGTGGAATTCCTGCGGCAGGCCAGAGACATTCAGCCGGATGCGGTGCGCATCCTGATTACCGGGTATTCCGATATCGATGCCACTATCCGGGCCATTAATGAGGGGCAAATTTTCTACTACATTCAAAAGCCCTGGGAACCGGATGAGTTGCGACTGATCGTCCGTCGGGCCATTGAACATTATCAGCTGAAAAAAGACAATGAACGCTTACTGGAAGAATTGCGTCAGGCCAACGAACGGCTGGCCGCGGAAAACTTGCTGCTGCAACGCGAGATGGAGGCCGAATACACCTTCGACCATATCATTGGCAAAAGTCCGGCCATGCAAAAGGTGTTTCATTTGCTAAAAAAGGTGATTCCCACGGACGTCACGGTTTTAATCACCGGGGAAACCGGCACGGGCAAAGAATTGGTCGCCCGGGCAATTCATTACAACGGCCCTCGTAAACATAAAATGTTTGTCAGTCAGAATTGTGCTTCGTTACCGGAAACCCTTCTGGAAAGCGAATTATTTGGTCACGTAAAAGGGGCCTTTACCGGGGCCACTCGCGATAAAAAAGGATTGTTTGAACTGGCCGATGGCGGAACCATCTTTCTGGATGAGATTGGAGAAACCTCCCCGGAATTTCAGAAACGCCTGCTTCGGGTATTGCAGGAAGGGGAGATTCACCCGGTGGGATCCGAAAAAGCCATTCATGTGAATGTCCGGGTCATTTCCGCAACCAATCGGGATCTGGCTCGGGCAGTGCAGGAAGGCAAATTTCGGGAAGATTTGTTCTATCGTTTGAATGTGTTTCCCATCCATTTGCCGCCTTTAAGGGAGCGCCGGGAGGATATCCCCGAACTGGTGTATCATTTTATCCGGAAATATTCCTTGAAGATGGGCAAGCGAATCACCGGCATCCACCCGGAAGCGCTCCAACGGTTGCGGGATTACGATTACCCGGGCAATGTGCGTCAGCTGGAGAATATCATCGAACGCGCGATTGTGCTGGCGGATGATGGGATGGCCATTACACCTGATTTGATTGAATTTCCGGAGATCCACACGACAGACGGAGCACCTTTTAATGGTCAGGGGGCATTGCAGTTAAAAGAACGGGTGGAACAGATGGAGAGGTATTTTATCGAGCGGGCATTGCAAAAAAATCGGGGAAACATCAGCCAGACGGCACGGGAATTGGGTTTGAGTCGCATGGGACTGCATAAAAAACTACAGCGGTACCGGATCGATCTGGCAAAGTATAAACTGGATTAGCACCTTGTGTCAACAAAGTTGACAGTGGTCTGATCGTCCCGCCATTCAGGAGCATGGGCAAACCCGTTGATTTTTCAAGAAAAATCGGTCGTTTTGTGATATTCCCTTTTCCACAGAATCTTTTGGCACATATATTGAGTTAGAAAAGGGTAGAACTAAAGTGAGGTGATCGACATGAAATCCTGGCGATCCATTTTGATGATAACAACAGCGGTTGTTTCGCTGTTACTTTTTCAGGGATGTTATACCACGTTTGGTACCACGAGGGGTGTCACCTCCACCACAGTGGTGTATTCGGATGAAGAGTATACCACTGCTGAGGTAGACACCGTTTACGAGGAAGAGGCTTACGATGACTACGGCTATGGTCGTACCATTGTTAAAAATTATTACTTTTACAATCGTGATTACATTGTTGGCGGCTGGTACGATCCGTTTTTCTATGATCCGTTTTATTACGATCCATTCTTTTATGATCCCTTCTATGGCCCCTTTGTTAGTGTTCACATTGGATTGCATTTTGGTCGACCGTTCTGGTATTACCCACCTCCGGTAGTGGTGTATTATCCGTATTGGTCTTATCCGTACTACTGGTGGGATTATTATTACACTGGCTATTGGGGGTTTTATGGATATTCGCCGTATTATTGGGATGGATTTTACTGGGGCGGATGGATCAACTATGGATATGTGGTGGATCGCGCGCCGACCAAGCGGCGTGAGTGGGATCGCCGTAAACCACTGATTCGTGATCGAGAACCGTCGGATCGGACGCTGGTTGGGGGTGTCCGACCGGTCGCTTCCAGTCCGGTGGTCAGCAACGGTAAGCGCGGCCAGGTGGCGGAGCGGAAACAGCGTACCGTGGTGGAGCGGGAGGTTCCTGATCGCGAACGGAATCGGCGCCGAACGCCAGAAATTATCCGCACCCGGGTTCCGAAGGAGTTAACTAATGGCAATCGCAATGCGGACAAGCAGCGCATTATCCGGAAGATTTACGATCGGGAGCGCAAACGCGCCCGATTGAGCACCGAAGAAAAGAGGCGAGTCAAGAAAGACGTCCGCTCTTCAAAGCGAAGTGAGCGCAAGGTGGTTCGGACTAAAAGCCCGCGGCGGACGGAAAAGAAAGTGGTTCGCGCGCGGGAAAATGGATCTTCGCACACCCGGGAAATCCGACGGACTCGCAGTAGCGAAACTAAAAAGTACCGGAGCTATCGAAAGTCACGTCAGGAGTCGGTAGCGCCTGCCCGGAAGAGCAGCTCGTCCCGGCCATCCTATCGATCCAGCCGATCCAGTTCTTCCAGTCGGCCCAGCTATCGGTCGCCGTCTCGATCGTCCAGCCGGCCCAGTTATCGGTCTTCATCCAGTTCCTCTTCGCGAAGCAGCTGGAGCGGAAGCAGCCGCTCTTCCAGTTCCAGCCGGGGAACGTCTTCCCGGGCAACGATTAAACGGCGTTAAAAAAGGTTAAAGAAGGGAGTGAATATTTATGTGGCGGGGTGTTGTTTCTCTGTTACTGATGCTCGGTGTCAACCTGTGGGGTCAAAGTGCGTTCGATGCGGTTCGGATTGTGCAGGACGAGATGGGCTTTGGTGCCCGTGCCCTGTCCATGGGCGGTGCTTTCACCGCAACCACGGATAATTATTTATCCATCTACTGGAATCCAGCGGGACTGGCTTCCCTGCGGCAATCGGAATTTTATGGAGAATTGTCTCACATAAATTTCAACAATTCGGCAACCTTTTATGGTGTAACCACCGATCAAAGTCAGGGCTTTACCCAGGTGCGGGCGATTGGATTTGCCCTGCCTCTTCCTACCACGCGAGGCAGCTTTGTGCTTGGCTTTGGTTACAACCGGGTGAAAGATTTTGATCGTTCCCTGCTCTTTGAGGGATTCAATACCCAGAGCAATGGTCTGGAAATCCCGGTTATCGAAGATGGGCAGGAAGTTTATTACCCGTTTGATAAGAATGTCCAGCAGACCGAGGAAGTGAACAACGAAGGTGGATTACGGAACTGGAGCGTTGCGGCGGCCATTGCGTTGTCCCCCAATTTTGACCTCGGGGTCAGTCTGGACATCTGGCGGGGACGGGAAAATTATCAATTGTTCTTTTACCAGGAAGATATTTACAATGAATACTCAGAACCTAAAATGGTAGCCGATTTTTATTCGTACAAATACGAAGAGTCCATCCAGTCCCAGTATTCGGCCATCGGGATGAAAATTGGGGGTATGTTTAAACTGGGCGGATTTGCCCGTCTGGGGGCTACCATTGGATTGCCGGTGACCTTTACGGTAACCGAATCCTATCTGGCAACCGATGAACTGGTCTACGACGATGGTTTTAGTGACCAGCAAGAACTGGATCGAGGAGAATTCCAGTACAAAGTCCAGACGCCGTTTTATTTCGATGGCGGTATTTCGTTGAGGGTGAAGCCGTTCACCCTGGCCGCCAGTTTCCGGTATCGGGATTGGTCGCAAACCCGGTTTGTCATCCCGGAGAATTCCATGGACGATCCCGATTATGCCGCTTTACTGGATGAAAATCGCGTTATCCGGCGGGAGTATCGGGAGACCATCCGCTATCAGATCGGCGGTGAATGGGCACTGGGGGAAATGCTTCGTGTGCGCGGTGGTTACATTTACATTCCCGCGCCTTACCAGGGTGCCCCCAAAACGATGGATCGGGTGTATTTGACCTCTGGATTGGGCTTTAAACTGGATCAGTACGTATCGTTAAACATCACCTATCTGTATGGTGCCTGGAAGCAGGAGTCCGAAGACGCCTTGACGCCGGGTGGAACGCTGGAAGATATCCGGGTAACGCGGGTCATGATCGGTCTTTCTTACAAATTTTAATCTGGATTCTGTTTTGAGCACGATGAGCGCGACACAATGCGATTTATCCATGAGACCACGAATAACACGAATGAACACAAATAAAAAGATTATATCTTGGATGGAAACTTGTTGAGGGTTTATTGGATAGCCGATGATTAATGGGGCGAATCGGGAAAACTTTGGGATGGGTGAATCCCTTCCTGCACCGGGACGCAGGAAGGGATTGTTCATTTCTCACGATCGGGTGCCCTGATGAGCCAGCTGGATTAGAATCATTCCGCCAATAATAAAAATCAATCCCAGCGCAATTTTCCAGTCCATCTGTTGAGTCCCTTTCAAAAGTCCGGTCATGGTGCCGGCAAGGGGCGAAAAGGCAAAGGCGATGGCCAGCGTTACCCCAAGATTTTGAGAATGTGAAAGCGCCGCATAAAAACTCCACATTCCCAGAGTCCCTGCAACGATGCCGCCGCCAATGACCAGCATGACCCATCCAGAAATGGCCGACGTTTTTTCCAGCGTTTGCCAGGCGGGTATGGAAATGATGCCCAGCAGGATCAGTGCAATGCCGGTACGGATGGTAATGCCGACGATAGGGGGCATTTTCAACAGTTGCAATCCGGCTTTTTCGAAATAGCCACCCACACCCCAGAAGGTGCCGGCTAAGATTGCGAAGAGGAGACTGCTTTTCATGAACGATTCCTCCCTTTGGATGAATGGTGAACGGTGTCTTTTTCAGTGGCAAGGTTTCCGGGATGAGGCGGAATCCGGGAACCCATAAGGAATCCCAGGATGGAGGCCAGGAATCCCCAGATGATGTAACCCAGACCGGTTTGAGATAGCCACTGTGGTTCAATAACAGACAGGTGGCCCCGGGATTCTAAAAAGTAGAAAATCAGGGTTCCTGCAAAACCGAAAAGGATGGCCCCGTGAATCATTCGGGAGTGGGTTCCTGGATGAAATGCCGCCACCACCGGCAGGAAAACGGTGGTGGTTAAAATACCAGAAGAGAGGTAGAATATATCCCACAGCGATTCCGTAAACAGGGCATAAAAGAACGCCAGAAAGATGGCCCCGGCAGACATCCAGCGCGACAGCAGGTTTAACCGGTGGGGTGACCAGCGGTGCTTTAACCGCGGTTCCAGCAGGTCATAGGATGCGGACAGGGCCACCACGTTGCCGCAGGTATCCACGGTGGACATGGATGCAGCCAGCAGGCCAATCCCCAGAATCAGATTCAGCCAGCTGGAGGAGAAATCCTGCATGAAGGCGCCAAATATGAAGGCCCCATCCTGTAATCGGGCAGGAATTTCGCCGTTGATTGCAGGATAGATGGCCAGAGCGCTGAGGCCGATAATCATGGGTACGATTCCAACGAAAATCAGGGAATTCACAGCGGCCAGAAAGATGCCTTTGCGGGCTTCGGGGTTGCTGCGGGCGGCCTGCAGGCGAATCCATACGTCGGTTTCGACCAGCCATCCCGGCAGGTAAACGAACAGGGTGATGAGAATCAGTGCCGGCCCCGGAGAAAACAGCCAGGGAATGCCGCTTTGGGATTTCGGAGCCAGCCGGGTTAATTGAACCACATCCAGCACTTGATCGTGTGTCTGCAACCCCTTGAAACCCAGAAAGGCCATCAGGGAAATAAAACCGGCCACCAGTAAAAATTGAATTTTGTCAGTTGATACCACAGCGCCAAACCCGCCCAGAAAGGAATACGCCGCAACGATGCAGGCGATGATCAGAAGTGTCCAGGGCAATGGGAGTCCCAGAAAGGGTTGCAGGGTGATCCCTGCGGCATAAATTTCGGCACCGCCCCAGACGGTGAACACCAGAATCAGTGCCGGCGAAAGCAATTGCCGGGATCGTATGCCAAAGCGTTTTTCCAGAAGCTCTGGCTGGGAAAAAACCGCCATCCGGCGAAACCGCGGCGATAGAAGGTAAAACCCGGCCATCGTCAGTAACCAGGGAATGATGAGCAGCCAGATGGCTCCCACACCATACCAGTAAAATAGTTGAACGCCATACACACAGGACCAGCTTATGGACATCATACTTGCGGAAATGGATAGCCCCACCGACCAGCCAGAGAGCTGGCGGTCTGCCGCCCAATATGTTTGGTTGCTAACCGCGCTTCCCCGATGTCGATGCCGCCGCCAGGTATGGTAACCAATGCCCAGAACCAGCAGGCTGTAGGCAACAAAAGCGATCCAGTACAGTGTGCGTGTTTCCATATATGGTTTCACGTTATCTGAAGGCCGAATTTAGGGGGTGATATCGAATAAATGAAACCACGATTTGAAAAACCTGTGGAAAAACGCTTTCCGTGAGGGATAAAAATGCGAAGGATTACGCTTGCATGGTTTTTTCTCGATGCCTTGTCAGAACGACAGGAAAATTGCTCATCGAGTGGCTGTCCACGGTGCTTAATGGAAACGTTAGGCGGTGTCTGGAAAGCTGTGACATCTCCCGCACGTGTCCTTAGGTAGTCGGAGCTGCCTTAATGGTTCGAAAAAATCCTATGGTGGTTGTGCATTATCTGTTTGCTGGATATTCACTATTGGTTAAATTCTAACAGAGCGGGAGAGGAAATACGGATGACGCTCGTACCCTGGAATCAGTATCTGTATCTGGTGGCCAACGTAAAAGGTGTTATTGCCGTTACCGATCCCTATGTGAATGAAGTCCTTCTGAATTTACTGGTGCGCAAGTTTCGGTATCGCCGGATTGGAGTGGTGGCTGCCGACGACACAGCCGTCGCACAATATCCGCAATTGGAAAAAGAACCGTTCATCCGCCTGGCATTTCCGTTTCCCATTCCCTTTTCGGAATCGCATTTTCCTTCGGAAACCGCGGCTTTCCTGTCAAAAACGGTTCTTCTGTGTAGCCTGTATCTGGCACCTCTTATCACGGTTTATGGCCATCGGTTTGTGCCGGAAACATTTGCCACCGAAGCCCCCATTTTTCATCTGGAAAATGTTCGGGTCGATGAATCCGATCTCAAATTCAATCTGCGTTTGGGGGATTACATCATGACCGATGTGGCCAGCACCTTTATGCAGGATTTCTACCGGTGGTTGAAGAGCACTGCGTCAACGAGTACGGCAGACATCTCTTCCTTTCTGCAGCAACGAGCAGCGGCCATGGTCGAGGACGCCCGCACCCGATTCTGGCGCCTGCTGGAAAATCCCACGCCCGGTCGCAAATATGCCCTGGCCTTTGAGTACATCGACCCGCTCCCGTGGTTTTTACAGTTCGGATTGCTTAAGGATTGGCTCGAAAGGCTTGCCGGTCAACCCGACCTGTACCTGCAGTTGCCGTTGTTCACCGGGCCGGTAATAAACATCCAGATAGACGTTTGATTTTCGGGACAATTCATGCATATTGAAACGAACAAATTAACAGGAAAATAACCATGCAAACCCTTGGGTTGATCGTTGCACTCATCTGCATTGCGGTGGGATTGGTGGGCACATTGATTCCCCTGTTGCCGGGAATTGCGCTGATTTATGTGGGCTACCTGGTCTGGGGACTGGTCTCCGGCTGGAGCGATTACGGGTGGACGACGATGGTCGTGCTGGGAATTGTAACCACACTGACCTATGTGATGGATTATCTGGCAGGTGCTGTAGGGGCGAAAAAGTTCGGAGCCACATCCGCTGGTGTCTGGGGGGCAATCATTGGCGCGGTGGTGGGTTTTATGATCCTGAGCATCTGGGGATTGATTCTGGGGCCCTTTGTTGGCGCAGTGGTGGGCGAGATGTTGGTGGGACGTTCGCAACAGGAGGCCTGGAAGGCCGGCTGGGGAGCGTTCCTGGGATTTCTGGCCAGCAGTGTATTCCGATTGATCATTGGTTTCATCATGGCCGTTCTTTTCCTTTATTTTTTGATTTTCTGATGGTTGAATACGGGTTTGGGAACTTCTGATTTGGCCATATCCATTGACGGAGGATAGATCATGTTGAAACAGATGACCTTTTTGATCCTGATCGCACAGTGGGTGATGGCAGGTACCGGGGATTCTCGCATGCCGTTTCGCGAATTGGCCGGTCACTGGCAGGGGAAGGGAGAAATCATCGTCAGCTGGTGTCAGCAGGATAGCCTGCCATTCGATCTGTACATTCAGGCCGATGGTACGGTTAGTGGGCGAATTGGGGATGCGGTGATTCGGGACGGCGCATTGCGCTGGAATCGCTGGTGGCTGCGTTTGCTGGGCAATCCGGATTATGTGATTCACGTTCACCTGGAAGGCCCCTTGGTAAAGGATGAGGGCATTGTTCGGAAAGAGTTGAATGTACTGATCGATCATTCGAATGATGTCCTGACGGGAGGTTTTCACAGCTCCGGTAAAAAATGGGGCGGTCGGGGCCGCATGAAACTTTCGGGTTCCGGGGTGATGCTGCACCGGGTTCCCTGACAGGGAAGAATCATCAGAGCATTGGTTGCGGAGAGTGTTTGCTTTCCGTGTGAAGCTTCGTTCATAAGGGAGTCAGAGCATGACTGAGACAACGGAATCGTTCCCGGCAGGGCAGCAGGAAATTCCTTTGACCACAGGCCAGTTGCAGGCCCTGCTCAGTGCCATTCAACTGGTCAATTCCACCCTCAACCTGGATGAAATGTTGAACATTATTGTCCGGGAAGTAAACCGCAATCTGGATGCGGATCGCAGCACGCTGTTTTTAGTGGATGTGGAAAAGGGCGAAATCTGGTCAAAGGTGCTGCTGGGGGATGCATCCCTGGAGATCCGGCAGCCCATTGGCAGAGGGTTGGCAGGCTACGTGGCCCGGACCGGAGAGGTCGTGAATGTTGCCGATGCGTATCAGGATCCGCGGTTTAATCCCGAAGTGGATCGCCGCAGCGGATACCGCACCCGTTCCGTGTTGTGTGTGCCCGTGCGGGACCGGGATGGGCACATCATTGGAGTGGTGGAGTCTATGAACAAAAAGGAGGGGCCGTTTCGGGAGGGTGATGTTCAGTTTTTGCGCGCCTTTGCGGATCATATCGCCGTGGCAATTCAGAACGCTCAGCTCTATCACGAGGCACTGGAGCGCAAACGCCTGGAAGAAGAGCTTCAGGTGGCGGCTGAGATTCAGAAACATCTGCTACCGGAACAATGGCCCCGGCTTCGGCAGTACGAGATCTTTGCCTTTCAAAAGCCATCCAAATTTGTGGGAGGAGATTACTACGATTTTTTCCCTCAACATGAAAATCTGGGTTTGGTGCTGGTGGATGTATCCGGCAAGGGCATACCCGCTGCCTTACTGATGGCCAATTTGCAGGCAGCCTTTCATGCCCTGGTGGGCAGCCGAATGTCCGCCCCGCGCATGCTTCGTAAGATTAACCAGCATCTGTTCGATTTCACCGCACAGGACAAATTTGCGACCGTGGTCTGGGTGCAACTGGATACCCGCAAACACCGTTTAACATACATCAATGCCGGACATGTGCCACCGCTTTTACTCCATTACCGAAACGGTGACCCCCTGATCCGCCAGCTAAAAACCGGTGGTCTTCCGCTGGGTTTTCTGCATCCGCTAACCTATCGGGAAGGACAGGCCAGAATGCAACCCGGTGATGTGCTGGTGATCTGTTCCGATGGGATCACGGAAGCCCAATGTGCGGATGGTAGCATGTTTGGCCTGGACGGGTTGATCCGGTTGTTGAAATCCAACGGCGAACTTTCTGCCCGGGCGCTGGGAGAGAAAATTCTGGACGCCGTGGCTCAATTTTGCGGCACCGCTGCCAATCAGGATGATGTTACCCTGTTGATTGTGAAACGGGTAATATAACCGAAACGGTATGCACGCGTATTGCCCGGGAATGCCCCGGAAAAAATATTGAATGACGCAACCTCTGATTCGAGAAAAAATCCACCTTGCAAATTGCCCGGAAACAATCGATAATTGTTAATCCCATTGCCCCGCAGATGCAGGGGCAGATTTTAGTGGACACGAAATTTCGGATGGAAGCATGGCGAATGTTTTGATTGTTGATGATGACACCGATCTGTTACATACCCTGGCAGATGCGTTCATTTTGTTTGGGCATACGGTAACCACCTCAGTGAACGGTCTGGAAGCGCTGGAATTTTTTAAGCAAAGCGCCTTTGATGTGGCGGTGGTGGATGTGGAAATGCCAGGGCTGAATGGATTGGAACTGACCCGGGAAATAAAAAACCGTAAGCCGGATTTCCCCATTATTTTAATCACCGCCTATTCCCATCTGTACCGGCCTCAGGATGTTTTAAGTCTGGATGTGGAAGCCTTTTTGAAGAAGCCATTAAACATACAGGAACTGGTAAGAATTGTGGAGAACGTATTGGAGCAACGGTAAATGAAGAGCGAGTGGAATGATCGCAAGTTTTTCCAGCCGCGTTCGCTGGTGATTTTCGGTGTGTCCCGCAAGCCCGGCTCCCTGGGGCACATGTTTCTGCGCGCGGTGATGGATTTTGGGTATCAGGGAGCAATTTACCTGATTCATCCCACGGCGGATCAGATCGAAGGGATTGCCTGCCACCGCTCTCTGGATACATTGCCGGAGACCCCGGATCTGGCCGTGATTATGGTCCGAAAGGAGCAGGTGGCCGAAATCCTGGAGTCCTGCGGAAAGAAAGGAATCCATCTGGCCGTGATTATTACGGCGGGCTTTCGAGAAACCGGGGAAGCAGGACGGCGTCGGGAAATGGAGTTGCTGGAAATAGCCTACAAATATGGCATCCGCTTTATTGGGCCCAATTGCATGGGCTTTTTTAATACCCATCCAGAGATTCGCTTGAATGCCAGCTTTTCGCCCACTCAGCCGATCCCCGGAAACGTGGCGTTTCTGTCCCAGTCGGGTGCTCTTGCGGTGGCCATTATGGAATTGGCCATCAGCCTGCGGCTGGGTTTCTCCAAATTTGTCAGTCTGGGAAACAAAGCGGATCTGACGGAAACCGACTTTTTGCCCTACCTGCTGGAAGATGCGGACAGTCGGGTGGTGATGCTGTATCAGGAGGGCCTGGATCGTCCCGACAGGTTTCGAGAGGGGTTGTATCGGCTGTGCCGCCGCAAGCCGGTGCTGGTGTTGAAGTCGGGTCGCAGTCAATCGGCGGCGCGGGCGGCAGTTTCCCATACCGGTGCGCTGGCCGGTAGCACCCGTGCAGTGGACGCCCTGTTCAGGCAATGTGGGGCCATTTCTCTGGAGCGGGTTCAGGAATTTGTGGAGACGGCACTGGCATTTTCGCTGGCACCTTTACCCCGGGGACCACGGGTGGGAGTGGTGACCAACGCCGGTGGCCCGGGTATCCTCACCGTGGATGCCCTGGAACGGGTGGGATTACAGGTTAGGCCTTTCCAGGAATCCACCCGTCAGCGGTTGCGCCAGCTGCTGCCGGAAGAGGCGGCGGTGGAAAATCCTGTAGACATGATCGCCAGCGCCACTCAGGAAACTTATCGGGAAACGCTGAAGATTGTGCTGGAAGACGAATCCGTGGATGCTGTGGTGGTCGTCATCGTGCGCCCGCCGGTAAGCACCACTCCCGAACAAATTGCCCGGGAATTTCAGCAACTCATCGGCAAAGATCACGAAAAGCCAGTGATGATTGTCCTGATGGCTCACCGGGATGAGCATTCCGGCGTGGAAATATTTCATTCCCTGAATATGCCCGTCTTTTCTCATCCCGATGGTGCCGCATGGGCACTGGCCTCCATGTGGGAATATGCCCGCTGGAAATCTCTTCCTGAGGAAGAAATGGTAACGCTTTCGGTGGATCGGGATCAGGCGCAACATATCCTTGAGCAGGCCGAGTTATCTCCCCGGGGATTCCTTGCCGAACAACAGGCCTGGAAGTTGCTGGAGTTGTATGGCTTCCCCGTTCCGCGATTTGCCATTGTTCGGGATCTGGAAGAGGTTCTGGACATCTTCCGTACCTGGCATTGTCCGCTGGTGTTGAAATTGCTGTCTCCTCAGATTGTTCATAAATCGGATGTGGGAGCGGTTCGGGTCAATTTGCAAACCGAATCGGACATCCGTCAGGCCTGGGATCAATTGCAGGAATTGCAGGAAAAGCTGGCGGCCTCAACCTCGGCTGTCTGTCTGGTGCAGGAATGGATCTCGGGAAGTCGGGAACTGATCGCGGGAGTGCAAAAGGATGCGCAGCTGGGGCATATGATTATGGTTGGGCTGGGTGGCGTGCTGGTGGAAACGCTGGAAGAAGTGGCCTTTCGTCTGGCTCCCCTTACACCCCGCGATGCCCGTGAAATGATTCGGGAAACCCGGTTGCGCACCTGGCTAAAGCGTACCCGGCATCTGGAGGCCATGGAGGAATCCCGGTTGGTGGATATCCTGTTGCGGCTTTCGCAGCTGGTGGTGGATTTTCCGGGGATCACCTCGTTAGACCTCAATCCGATCATTTTATCCGATGATGGGCGTCGGTTGACTGTAGTGGATGTGCGGATGGAATGGCTGGGGCGCTAAGGTGGGAGCATGATTGCCAGCACGAATGGCCTGGGAGTAAGAAAAGGATGTGATGGTCGGAGATGGGTGGGCCGGTAAAAATAATCATTTGCCCGCGCAGAACGAATCCGGCTTAAAAATGGAAGGGTTCTGCCGAAAGTAATTTGCCTGAAGGGGGTTGGGCAATTATATTTGCCCTTCCATCGGAATGAGATGATCATCATGAATAAAAAGGGTTTATGAACATATTTTCACGCGTTCAACGGATACTTCTTACTTTTTTTCTGGGGGTTCCGGTGGGGCTTATGGCCGGGGATTACCTCTGGCCCACCAATGCCAGCAAACACCTGACCAGCAGTTTCTGCGAATTTCGTCCGCGCCATTTTCACGCTGCCATCGATATTAAAACCTGGAATCGAACCGGGTACAAGATCTTTGCCATCGATGATGGCTACATTTATCGGATTCGGGTCTCTGCAAATGGTTACGGAAAGGCCCTGTATGTGAAATTAAAGGATGGCAACATTGCGGTTTACGCCCACCTGGAACGGTTCATTCCGGAAATCGAGGCGTTTGCGGATCGATTGCGGATGAAGCGGCAACAGTACGTGCTGGACTATTTCCCCGAGCCCTCTGCATTTCCGGTGCAAAAGGGACAGGTCATTGGCTATACCGGCGAAACGGGAATCGGGGTGCCCCACCTGCATTTCGAAATTCGCGATCCGCAAAACCGTCCCATGAATCCGTTGCGTTTTTATCCGGGTGAGGTGGAAGATACCATCCCGCCACGGGCACGTTTTCTGGCCGTGATTCCCCTGAAGGTACGCACATTCATTAATTTTGAACCGGATACACTCATCATTCCCCTTCACGCAGGTAAAACCATTGAATTATCGGAACCGCTCTACCTTTCCGGGCCGGCCTACCTGGCCATTCGTGCATATGATATGGGCAACGGGGTGCACAACAAATTTGGCCTTTATGAAGCCGAATTGTTGGTCAATCAGGTACCGGCCTTTCATGTGCGCTATGATCGTTTCAGCTACAGCCATACCCACCTGGTGGAGCTGGATAAAAATTTCTCGTTATGGCGAAAGGGATGGGGCAAGTTTCAAAATCTCTTCCGTCATCCCGCGAATGTTCTGCCGGTTTATCCCGATACTCCTCCTGAAGGTGGCATTCTGGATGAGCGATTGCTGAATGATGGGGAAAATACGGTGGAGATCCGTTTGCGGGATTTTCATCAGAATGAGACGGTGATCCGCGGGACGATTATTTTTCACCGAAATCTGCAGGTGCAGGTGGAGACGCGGGGCGTGGTTCAAAAAAAACTGCTGCTGTCGGTTCGCTCTCCGCAACCCTTGACCTGGATTGAGATTCGTGAACCGGCGGCGTCTGGAAAAGTTAGCGATCCCGCGCAATACGTTCTGGATGATGTTCAAAAAATTGCCAGCGATTTCTGGTATTTTCTTTCCATCCCCTTGAAGACCAATCCGGAAATTCCGGAATTAAAAGTCATCCCTTACTACACGGCGCAATCGCCGGGGTTGCCGGTGTACCTGAATCCGCAACTGGAAGATCCGGTCGATCCAGAAGATCAAACCACCCGCAGCAGTGTTACTCCACGAATCGTTTTCCGTGGCAATCAGCTGGGAATAAAAGTGCCCATTCATCTGGTGCCCCGGTTGCTGGAATCGGACATCTTCAGGGCGATTCCCATTTATCCCCTGCGCGAAGAGGCATTGATGGTTTTATCTGTGGAGGATTTTTTCCGGATTAGCCAATTGCCGGTGGATGAATTTCCTTTTCTGGTGGCGGAGCTGCAGCAATGGCATCCGGTGGTGCCGGGAAAGGTGCAGCGGGTTGCATCGTCGAATGGGCAACTGGAGATTCGTTTCGAAAGCGAGAGTGTATACGACACCCTGTTTTGCCGGATTCAACAGATTGTCCCCGATGAAACGGTCGCCGTTGCATCGCCGTACCGGATGTTGGCGCCGGTGTACGACGTTCAACCGTTCGATCAGCCCTTTCGCCGGGGAGCCGAGATGGGCTTTCGGGTACCCGATTCGCTCCGCGGGGTGAAAGGGCTGGGCGCATACTACTGGGATCGCAAAAAAGGATGGCTGTTTTTACCTACCCGCTGGGAGGGGAATACATTACGAGCGCGCATCACCAGCCTGGAAAAATTTACGCTGATTCAGGATACCATCCCGCCGGTGTTTCGGGTGTTAAGTGCCGTACGGAACGATTCCCTGTTGAATGCCCGCCGCCCGTTGTTTTTTGAAGTGTACGATGAGATGGCCGGCATATACAAAGAGAAACAGATCACCGTTCGGGCGGATGGCCGCTGGGTGTTGTTTGAATACGATCCGGAGGAAAAATTCATCCGGGTAGACCCCCGCCACCTGCCTTCCGGCGCCAGACACCTGGAGGTTTTCGTGGTGGATAATGTGGGCAATCGTTCCGTTCATCGGTTTGTCCTGCAACGGTGATTTTCGAATCCGGGAGTGACCTAAGTCAAGTTTGCAAATTAAAAATTATCTCATATTTAAGTCGTTTGTGTCGATTTATTTATTTTCCCGATAACGAGTGAGGCAATTTAAAATAAAGGTTTTTCCCAATGAAAAAAATTAAGGCGTTAATTCCCGTACTGGTTCCGCTATTGTTCTTCCTGACCTGCGATTTTAAGGAACCGGTACTCCCGCGATGGGCGGTTCCACTGATTCTTCCCCTGTCAGAACAAACGTTTAAGATGAGTGAGGTGCTGGGCGATTCCAACATCGTGGCCCAGAATCCCGATTCGCTACTCACCCTTCAGGTCAATGGTGAGGTTGATCCAGAAACCCTTTCGGAAAGTGAACTGGCATTTCAGCCCCGGGGAAGCACCAATCAACTGGAAATTGGGATTCTGCGATTGGACTCCTTGCAGGCCATGAACACCGGAATGATTACCCTGGCCGAAATCTTCCCTGAACTGGCCAGTTTGCCAACAGGAGCCCAGGTGGTCATCCCGGAAACCACCCTGGTTCCACCGGCAAAGATTCTGACGGCAGAGGATTACCGGTGGATTTATCTGGAGCAGGGGACGATCATCATCCGGGTCATTAATAACCTGCCTTTCGATCTGGGGCCCAACAATTCCTCCTCGGGAATTCAATTCACCTTGAAGAATGATAGTCTGGGTAATCAGGTAAGCGATATTTTGATCGACAAGGTAGTGGCTTCTGGCGATCAGGGTGAAGGGCGGGATGATATCGTTGCCGGGGGAATGTATGTTTATGACCGCCTGCGTCTGGAATACAATGTGCCCATTGCCCGGAAGGATACTATTACCATTACCGATGAAGTGTTGAATCAAACCGGAATTCAGATCATTGTGGATCTGGCCAATATGGAAGCCAGCTCCGTGAAGGCAAAGCTGGAATCCCAGGAATTTCAGCGCAAGGTTCGGTTTGCCCTGAACGGCCGGCATAAAATAAAAAGCGGGGTGGTCAGTCGCGGCAATTTCTACCTGTCATTTCGGAACGAGACAGCCATTTCCGGTAAAATTGTCTACACCATCCCAAGCCTGATCCGCCCCGACGGCAATCCTTTCCAGGATAGTTTGTTTATTGATCAAGACCCGATCAACCAGAAGATTGTTCTGGATGGTATCAAAATTCAGAATCCGACCGACCCCAATGTGCCGCTGGATAGCATTGAGGTGCTCATCTTTACCAAGACCAGCAAATCGGATCAGTTTGTAACCGTTCGGAGCAGTGACAACATTGTAACCGAGATTTCTTCCGACTCGCTGTTCTTCAAATCCTTTACCGGTATTCTGGCCCCGGAAACCATTGACTTTGGGCCTTTTGAGGAAAAGAACATTGCCGATTACAATCGCCTGGAAGGCGGGGGAATTCGTTTGGCCGATGTGAAATTGATTCTTAATCTATTCAACGAGTTGTATATCGAAGATTTGCGGTTAAACCTCACCTTGTGGGGGTATCACGAAGATGAGAATGGTGTGGTAACCGATTCGGCAAAGATAGAGATTTTAAATCAGCCGATCAATCCCGGCCGTCCGGGGAATCCAGGACAAACCCAATTTGTATTGACCGGCCCGGAGGTGGTGGATTTTGTGAACATTCTACCAACCTCCATTCGCGGGCAGGGCGAAATTACCGCCTCTGGCGAAGCGGAAGTGATCCTGGGAAGTCAGGTCTGGGCCAATTACGAGCTAACCACACCCTTGAAGTTTTCCATTCAGGGTATGGAACCCGTTCAGAGCCGCGTGGATACGTTAACTGAGCAGGATATTGATCAGGAGTTACGGGATGCCTTACAGAATGATATTCAGGAGGCAACGCTGACGCTTCGGGTCAAGAATCATACCCCGCTGGGTGGAAAAGTTCGGATGATTGTCACCCGCGATTCCTTGCGCAACGATTTGTTCGATACCACCTATTTCAATCCCAATAAAGAATTTATTAAGGAAATTGAGCTGCAGGCGGCAACGGTGGATCCCGCCACGGGATTCGTCAATAAGGAGGTGGAAAGCGAGGTTCTGTTCAATTTGACCCGTAAGGAAATGCGGATCTTGAGCCAGCCGCCAATTCGGGTGGCATACGAATTGAAAATTGCCGATACACCGGGGGAGGTTGCCCTGCGCACGGTGGATTACATCACCGTCAATGGTCAGGTGAAATTAACAGTGATCGTGAATGAAAATCAGTAGGTATCCCATGAAACGGTATGGAAAAATTGCCATTATCAGTGTATTGCTGCTGGTGCCTGGGGTGTTTGCGCAATTGTCCTTCGATGCGCGATCGGCCGGGATGGCCAATAGCAACACGGCCGATGCCAAGGGACTGGAGCAGGTGGGCACCAATCCAGCCACCCTGGCGTTGTATCGCCCATTCAATTTTGAATTCAATTTGCTGACAGCCAATATTAGCGTGTTCAACAATAGCCTTTCCAAGGGACTATACGACCGTTATTTTACCACGGGCGATTCCCTGACCGCAGCGGATAAGAATGAGATTCTAAATGCCATTGATGAATCCGGTTTGAAGGGTTTCTTCTGGGCCAAATTTAATACGCTGGCGTTTTATGCCCGAAATCTGAGCCTGTCCCTTGCGGTTGTGGGAAATGGATTTTTAGAGGCGCCCAAGGACATGCTTGAACTGCCGTTAAAAGGGAATGTCGACATCGACCGGACATACCAGATTGGAAATTTTGACGGCGAGGCCTGGTTGGGGATGGCTGCCACGCTGGGAATTTCCCGACCGCTGGAGCTGGATTTTCTGGAAGATTATTTTGACTTTTTCGCGGTGGGGGTGGCGTTTAAATATCTGGCCGGATTGGTTTACGCCGAGGTGGAAGACTCCCGCGGCGAATTTTACAACGGGCGCGACTTTCTGGCACTGGATTCCCAGATGCGTCTCCGCTATGCACGGGGTGGCAATGGCATTGCCTTCGATCTGGGATTTGTTGGGCAATATGAAGAAAAATGGATGGTCAGTCTGGCGCTGATCAATCCCATTGGTAGCATTCGATGGAATAAAGAAACCACTCAACGTATTTTTTCCATCAAGGCCGATAGCCTTTCCTTCCCCGATCGCATGGCTGATAGCCTGTTTGTCGAATCGGATACCAGCATCACCATCGGCGCTTTCAGCAGTCGCCTGCCTGCGGTGCTGGATCTGGCCGTGGCCTACCGCTGGAACAATCAATTGTTAATTACCGGGGAATACGAGCAGGGATTGAACCGTTCCATGGGCGGTACCACCACTCCACGATTGGCGGTTGGTGTGGAATACACCGGTTTTCCCATTATCCCGCTGCGTGCGGGAATCTCCGTGGGGGGGAAGACCGGCTTTACGTTTGCATTCGGAGCCGGCATTGACCTGAAAGTCTGGTTCATCGATGTGGGATTTATGAATCGCGGTGCCATTACTCCGGGAGGGAGCAAAGGATTCACCCTGGCGGTGACCAGTCGTTTTCGATTTTAAACAATGACCTTCAGCCCGGGGATGGGGCTTCCCCCATTTCCCGGGAACATACCTCTTTCATCTTCTTTCGACACCTCATGAATATTTCCCGTGGACTTTTCGACAGAATAGCGGATTAGCCACTGACGAATGCGGACAGTTTGAGTGGCAGGAAATGGATATCCAGTCCCGTGAAATTAACCCAAATCATACAGTAAACCACAAATCACGCGAATGAATCCTAAAAATACCAACAAAATAGTGATTAAATCCTGGAGCACATTTTTTATCCGAATATGATCAAACGGATTTTATTATTTTGTTCGTGTTAATTCGTGTCATTCGTAGGCTAATGTATAATCGGGGATAAACCCGGAAACCAATTTTCATTCAGACGCAGTCTAATGTAATTTATTATTTTTATTTGTGTTAATTCGTGCAATTTGTGGTCTAAAGCTAATCTGGGTTAAATATCCAGAAAGCAGTTGAAACCCTGTAGTGGGTTGGTTATATTTTTTTGTTTACGAGAAAATCAGGAAAGACAAGCTTCGAATGGCTCGAATTCGTGTTTTACCCGCCAACATTGCCAATAAAATTGCTGCAGGAGAGGTTGTTGACCGTCCGGCATCGGTGGTAAAAGAGCTGGTGGAGAATTCGCTGGATGCGGGCGCCACCCGGCTAACCATCGTTATTTCTCAGGCGGGTAAGGAGTTGATTCAGGTGATCGACAATGGGTGTGGAATGGATGAGAAGGATGCAGAGCTGGCCTTTGAACGGCATGCCACCAGTAAGATACAGAGCATCCAGGATCTGGATCGCATTGCCACGCTGGGATTCCGCGGGGAAGCCCTGCCCAGCATCGCTTCGGTATCCCGGCTGGAACTGAAGACCTGCACAGAGTCCAGCGGCGCGGGAACAGTGTTGCGGCTGGAAGGAGGGCGGATTGTTTTTCGAGGCCAGGAAGCCATGCACCGGGGAACAACCATTACGGTGAAAAATTTGTTTTACAACACCCCGGCGCGGCGCAGTTTTCTAAAAGCCAATAACACGGAATTTAACCACATTTTGAAAGTGCTTAAGCGCTTCTTTCTGGCCTATCCGGAGGTACATTTCGAGGTGATTCACAACGGCGAAGAGGTCTTCAATTTGCCAGGCACCCAGATCGATCAACGCATTACCCAGGTCTTTGGCGAAAAATTTTATCAGGGATTGGTTTATATTAACGAAGAAGTCCACGACATTCGTCTGGATGGTTACGTGTGCAAACCCGACCACACCCGGGGCAATACCGAGAATCAATTCATCTTTCTGAATCGACGGGCGATCATCAACCGAAATCTGGCACACGCGGTATTTCAGGGCTATGGCAATTTGATTGAACGTTCCCGGTATCCCCAGTTCATCCTGTTCCTGCACATACCGCCGCATCTGGTCGATGTGAACGTGCATCCCACCAAAATGGAGGTGCGCTTCGCTAACGAGCGGGTGGTGTATCACCTGTTTCTGTCTTCGGTAAGGAAGGCCATTCAGGATCAAAAGATTGTGCCCCATTTTGACATGACAGGGGGCGATCCGCAGAAGAAGGAAATTCAGCGGCATTTTCAGACCATGCGGCGATATCGCCCGCCGGTAAATCGTCCCATTCGTGGACAATCGTCTCCGGTTGAATCCGACGCCCAGCTGACATTAAGCTACACCGTTCCGGAAACCACCGAGTCCGGCCCGTCCCTCCTACCCTTTACCCGGTCAGAGGTGGAGGTGGAAGATCAGGCTGGTGTTCAGGCCAATCTCTGGCAGGTGCACAATCGCTACATTTTTTCTCAGATCAAGAGCGGCCTGGTCATTATCGATCAACATGTGGCGCATGAACGCATTCTTTACGAACGCATTCTGGATGCGCTGGAAAAGAAACAATCGGTGCCTTCGCAACAGCTGCTATTTCCACAAACGCTGGAATTGTCTCTGGAGGATTATTTGATATTCTCGGAAGTGAAAGAGTGGCTGGAGAAAATTGGGTTTGCCATTACCGAACTCAGCGGTCGAACGATTTTAATCGAAGCCATTCCCGGGGATGTGAAAGTGGGCTACGAGGGGAAAATTTTGCTGGAGATTTTGGACTATTACCGGGAAAATGAGGACAAAAATTATCAGCCGCACGAAAAGATCGCCGCGGCTTTTGCCTGTAAGAATGCCATCAAGTCCGGCGAGAAATTAAGCCTGGAAGCAATGAACGCCCTGGTGGATCAGCTATTTGCCACCCGGGAACCCTTTTTCTGTCCCCATGGCCGCCCGGTGATTGTCAATCTTACCCTGGAAGAGCTGGATAAAAAGTTTAAACGGATCAAATAATCCCTTCTTTCGTGTAAGGAAAAGGCAAAACGGAAATCCGGTTTAACGCGGGCCGTTGCGCCCCTGGATGATGTTCACAAATTGCCATAGAAATATTTCAGGTTAAAACAATTACCACAAGATCGTTTGTATCCGATGGGCGGTTTACATCCGGTAGCATCCGATGGAGTTGGGTTAAACTCGGATTATGCTTTAGACCATGAATGACACGAATGAACACAAAAAATAATAGAGCCCATTGATTATATCGGGATGAAAATTTGTTTCAGGGTTTACTCGAAATTTTGTGGATATGATTTGGTTTCATTCGCGCGATTCGCGGTTTAATGTATTATTGGGGTTAAAATGGAAGTGTTTCGGGAAAATATGTTAAATTAACGTGTGGCATGTTCGGTTAAAAAAGAGATGATTTCGAACGGATGACCACGAACGATTCCAACATACGGCAATCCACCCCACGTTTACCAAGAATTCTGGTTCTGGTTGGCCCGACGGGTGTGGGAAAAACGCGGGTTTCGCTGGAGATTGCCCGTCGCTTGCCAGTGGAAATCATTTCTGCCGATTCTCGCCAGATTTACCGTTACATGGATATCGGTACCGATAAACCCCCGGTCGAAGTCCGTCGGAAGATCCCCCATCATTTCATCGACATATTGAATCCGGATCAGGAATACAGTGCCGGTCAATTTGCCAGAGATGCGCGAAAGGTGGTTTTACAAATCCTGTCTCGCAATCGGGTGCCGCTGGTGGTGGGTGGCTCCGGATTATACATTCGGGCGTTGCTGGAGGGATTTCTGGGGAAGGATTACCGGGATGACCAGTTGCGCCAGCAATTGTTGCAGCGGGTACAGGAAGAGGGTGAGGAAGCCCTGTATCGGGAATTGCAGAGGCGGGATCCTGAAACCGCTGCCGGGATTCATCCCCACAATGTAAAGCGAGTCCTTCGGGCGCTGGAAATTACTTACCTCGCGGGGCGACCGGCTTCGGAGGTGCGTCGCACACAAAAAGATCCCGCGCCATTCGTGGGCGTTAAATTCGGTCTCACCATGGAACGACAGGCCCTGTACGAACAAATCAATGCCCGCGTGGAGTGGATGTTCGATCAGGGACTGGTGGAGGAAGTCCGGCGTTTGCTGGCCATGGGATATTCCCCCAAATTGAATGCCCTGAACACCGTAGGCTACAAGGAAGTCATTGATTTCCTGGAAGAAAAAATCGATTTGTATACCTGCGTGGAACGGGTGAAGCAGAACACGCGTCGGTATGCCAAACGCCAGTACACCTGGTTCCGCGCGGAACCGGACATTCGCTGGTTCACCCTGGAGCATCCCGCGGATGTTTCGTCAGTTGCCCGGAAGATCGTAGACTTGTATCTTCAAGAAGTGGACGCTGAATTTCGGGAGCGGATGGTAAAAACGGAAGAACATTTATGAGCCATATCCTCTTTGTTGTCAATCCCGTTTCAGGGATCAATCGCAAGCCCGAAAAGTTAATCGCCTGGATCCATGAGATTTTTTCGAAAGCGTCGGTGGACTATCAGATCCAGAAGACCCGGTATCAGGGACACGGAGTGAAACTGGCAAGGGAGGGGGCCCGACAGGGAGCCCGGATCGTGGTGGCCGTGGGTGGTGATGGCACCATCAATGAAGTGGCCCGCGGTCTGCTGAATACGGATACGGCCCTGGGGGTGGTCCCGGCGGGATCGGGAAACGGATTCGCCCGCAATTTTCACATTCCGTTGAATCAGAAAAAGGCCATTGAAGGATTGTTGCAGGTGGATTATCGCTGGATAGATGTGGGACGGATCAATTCGCATTTTTTTGTGAATGTGGCGGGAATGGGACTGGATGCGGTCATTAGCGCAAATTTTGAGCGGTTCGGCATGCGAGGGCCGTTACCCTATTTCATTGTGGGGGTACGGGAATATTTTCGTTACCGGCCTCGTCCGGTGGAATTGTTTTTTGATGGGCGCCGTTGCGAACGCCATCCCCTTCTGCTCTCGGTGGCCAATGCGCCCCAGTACGGTAACGGTGCGGTCATTGCCCCCCAGGCCATTCCCGATGACGGATTCCTGGATTTGTGCATCCTTTCGCCCCTGCCTTTGTGGCGCACGGTTATCAATTTGCACCGATTGTTTACGGGAACCATCCACGAAGTGGATGCCATGGAGATTTACCGGGTCAAATCCGTGGTGGTCGAACGCGCAGATCCCGGTTACATTCACACGGACGGCGATCCCCACCTGGAAGGGCGACGATTGGAAATAGAGGTGCTGGCCAATAAACTCAAACTGGCCTTACCCAGGGGAATGAATCCATGACCCGATTTGTCCTGATGCGTGAAAATGGATTCGTGGAATCCCCAATTAACCCAGATTATGCATTAGCCTACGAATGACACGAATGAACACAAATAAACCCAGATTATGCATTAGAACCACGAATTACACGAATGAACACAAATAAGAATAATAAAGTACATTGGATTATATCCGTGTGAAGTTTTGTTTCGGGAGTTATTCGTGATTTTGTAGATATTTTAAGGTTCATTCGTGTGATTCGCGGTCTAATGCATCATTAGGGATTAAAACTGGAATTAACTTGAAAGGAGATGGCTTCGTGATGCCAATTTTTGTTAAACTCTGGATGATTCATATTGCCTTGCTGGGATTGATGGGCCTGTTTTTGTCAGAAGGGTTTGCGGGTGATGGCGTGGTGGAAGGGAAACTGATTTGCCTGGCCTGTGCGCTGAGCTGCCCGGTAGATGCCGATCGTTCCGACAGTGAGTATCCTCACCTTGGGGTTTTACAGACCGAAAATGCTGACATCTGGTATTTTGAGGAAACACCGGAATCCCGGCGCCTGCTGCAGGATGAATCTTTGCGGAACAAACGGGTTCGCGTCTATGGAACCCTCGATTCCACTACCCATCGCATCCGGGTTCATCGATGGGAGCTATTGCCTTGAAAATAATTTAATCCCTCGTTTTCCTTCCATATGCCGGCAGAAACAAAATTCCTGCCAGAAACGCCATACCGGCACCGAAATAAAAGGGAGCCCGAACATCCAGGTAGTGCCACATTAGACCGGCCAGACTGCTGGCAAAAAACGTGATGAGCCCCGTCAAAGTGTAGTAGGTTCCCAGCGCCGTAGCTCGAATATTTTCCGGTACAATCTGGGTAATGTAGGCTTTGCTGATGCCCTCGCTCATGGCCATGTAAATTCCGTAAAGCGGAAACAGGGCGATGAGCAGGCGTGGGCCGGAAGCCAGGGCAAATCCCAGATAGATGGTTCCGAAAAAGAAGAAGGACCCCAGCAAAACCCGCCGTGCACCCAGTCGATCCGACAGTCGCCCGATGGGATAAGCCAGTCCCGCAAAAAAGAGGTTAAAAAGAACGTAAAGAAATACCGTCTGGGTGGTGGTATAGCCCATGGATTGGGCACGCAGGATGAGGAAGGCATCGGAGCTGTTGCCCAGTGCAAATACCAGGCTAACCAGAAGAAAGTGTTTGAACGGCCGGGTGAATTGTTGCAGGGAGAGGCGAAATGTCAACCGCTGGATGTCGCTGCGTCGTGGAGGCTCTTTCACGCCCCAGAAGAGCAGTCCCAGGGCCAACAGTCCGGGAAAGAAAGCCAGCAGAAAAATCAGCGTGAAACGTTCGCCCAGGAAATGCAGCAGGGCCAGTGCCAGCAGCGGCCCGATGATGGCCCCCAGGGTATCCATGGCCCGATGCATGCCAAACGCGGCCCCGCGCTGGTGCTCGGCGGTAGAATCCGCTATCAGGGCATCTCGGGCGGCGGTGCGGGTTCCCTTGCCAAAGCGATCAATAAAGCGAGCCCCCAGGACGTGCCACCATATGCTGGCCAGCGAAAGCACCAGCTTTGCCAGCGCGGACAACGCATAGCCGGCAATCACAAACTTCTTGCGGTGGCGAAATCGGTCGGAAAGCCAGCCGGAAAATACCTTTAGAACGCTGGCCGTCGCTTCCGCAATACCCTCAATGATTCCCACAATCGCGGCTGAAGCACCCAGCGTGCGGGTGAGAAAAATGGGAACGATGGGATAGATCATTTCTGAGGCGATGTCGTTAAACAGGCTGACCAGTCCCAGAATCCAGACATTCCGTGGAAGGGAATGTTTGCCCTGCGAAGAGGACGAAGAAGACGCCATGCGTGATCCCCTCTGTCTTGCTCCGATGAAGAAATTAACCGCGTATGCATCGAATATGAAAGGGATATAAAAATTCAATCCAGATTTTACGTAAACCACGGATGACACGAATTCACATGAACAAAATTGACAAAATAACCGGATGAAAATAGGTTCCGGGGTTTATTCATTATTTTGTTGAGATTTTTTGGATTCGTTCGCGTGATCTGCGGTTTAATGCATATTCTGGGTTTAATCCGTTCTCCTGGAAAAAGCGCCAGCTTCTAAAGGTGGGAGGTTAATTTTACCCGGAAAAAAGATTGTTGTCCCGGACACCCGATTGATGCCATCCCGGTTTCGGTGTCCGGGACGCGGTCAATTAGCGGGAACCTGCCAGCATTTCTTTAATATGGTGCAACAGTTGGGATGGGCTCTGAACTGGAAAAACGGTAGCATCCATTTGGCGCAATAATTCCGGTAGCGGCCTGCCTTCCACAGAGAGATCGGATAGTTTTTCCAGTAGCACCTCGCGATTGGCCGGGAAGTCCACACCTTTCAGTCGCACCAGCACCTCGATAGGCCAGGTGTAGCCCACGGCTTCCAGGGTTTTTTGAGAAAAGTAAGTGAGAAAATCAATGTTTTCCCTACCTTCCTTAATTTCCTGGTAGGCAATTTTGGCCAGAGCACCAGCGGTGTGGGTTTTGACGGAGTCCTTAATCGTTCCTTCCAGTTTTTCTTTTACAATTTCGGGCACCGCACGCAAGATCTGAGCCACCGTGTTCCGGGTCAACCCCAGCATTTCGGCAATTTCGGCTTCCGTTTTCATGTAATCATTGAACAGCACCACCGTGTAGGCCGCCTCCATCAAAGAAGGCAACCAGGTTAAATTGCGGTATTCCACCAGTTTTCGGGGGCCTCCCAGTAGTTCCAGAGCCTTAAGGAAAATCCTCAATGCCATCTGATCCACTTTTTCGTCTACCTGTTCCCGAGGTTTGACTTCCATGACCATTTTGTCACCCCCTTTCGGTTTTAAATTTTTCCTGATGTGTCAATTTTGCAGGGATTTCAATTTCCGCCGAATGAATATTTCAAAATCAATGCCAATTGCCTGTGATTGGCTCAAGAGGGAATGATCAACCCGGATTATACATTCGCCTATGAATGACACGAATGTACACCAATAAAAATACGCACTGGATTCTATCTGGATGAAAATGTTTTCCCGGACATATTCGCTATTTTGTTGATTTTTTTCGAATTTATTCGCGTGATTTGCGGTTTAACGCTGTATTTGAGTTAATTCGTGTCATTCATGAGCTAAAACCTAATTTGCGATGAATCGAACGGGATGGGCGGGGTGATCGATTCAGGTTTTTTGTCTCATGCGCAGGGTACGCAGGCGGTTAATGGCGGCTGCGATTTCGAACCGACGGGGGCGGGCAAAGCTGCCAGGATGCTGATCTCCCCGTCGGAAGGGATCCAGCGCATCCAATCCTTCCGACTGGAAAAAATTGTCCAGTAAATCCAGTACCTCCCTTAACGTTCGCCGATCGTCCATGTACTTTCGCGTGGCCAGATGAATGGCATAGCCGATGGCACGGGTCTGGCTGATGTCCACCAGCTGTTCCAGTGCCCGAAGTTCAATCATCTGTGTCCCGTACTGAATGGCATCCAGCGTTTTGGCCTGAATTTTTACCTCCTTTTTACCTTTGGAGGGATCGAAGCTGGAGGCCAGCGGGATGCGTTCGGTCACTGAGGTCATCGGGGCGGGGATTTCCGTTTTCCTTCGGGTGGGATAGGCGCGGGCGACTTCGCGGGCGGATTCGGTAACGTCTTCCGGAAGGTAATTATGCATCAGGATGACCGTGTCGGCGACATCCAGATAGTCCCCACTGCCACCCATGACCAGAATGGTGGAAACGCCCAGCCGCTGATGCAGTTCTTTCACCCGATCGATGAATGGGGTAATGGGTTCTCGATCTTTGTGCACCAGGGCCTGCATGCGCGCATCGCGGATCATAAAGTTGGTGGCGGAAGTATCCTCGTCCAGCAGTAACACGCGGGCACCTACTTCCAGGGCTTCCAGAATGTTGGCGGCCTGACTGGTGCTGCCGCTGGCATCGTCGGTGCAGAAGGCAGAGGTGCTACGACCGTAAGGAAGATTGCTGATGAACGGGCTGATGTCTACCATCTCAACCCGACGCCCATCTTCCGCCCGAATCTTCACCGCATCCCTTCGGGTCACCACATATTCCCGGCCATCGCCAGGGATGTGAGGATAGACGCCCCGTTCGATGGCATTCAACAGGGTGGATTTTCCGTGATAGCCGCCGCCCACAATCAGGGTGATGCCTTCGGGAATGCCCATGCCGCGGAGGATGGTTTGTTCCCCATCGGGGCCATCGACCGGATGGGGCAGCTGGAAGGTGACTTCCAGGCTGGCCGGCGATTGGAAGGGCACCGCTTCCCGCCGGGACATGGGACGATCGCTGGCACCGCTTTCCCGGGGAAGGATGGCCCCATTGGCTACAAAAGCCACCAGTCCTCGTTCCGAAAGTTGTTCCCGGATAAACTCCTGGTTCTCCACCGTGTGGACAAAATGCCGGGCTTCCGATTGATTCAGCGATTCCCAGAATAAGCTTTGTTGAACGATGGCCGGCAGTTCTTTGAAAAAAATCTCTTCAGCCTGTCGGGCCAGCACGGTGCGCCCAGCCGCCGGTAATCCCACGTACAACCGGGCTTCGACCCATTCCGGGGTGATTTTTACCGCCGTGCGTTCCAGCACTTCCTGTCCACCGGAATCGATGGCGATGAGGCCGCTTTTGCCGCTTCCACGGTGCTGCCGCGCGACCGAACGAATGGCTCGGGCAACCTGACGGGCCAGGTAATCCGCCAGCGCCATGCGACGAACCGGGGTGTCGTGGAGCGAACCAGGGAAACCTGCAACCGTCCCGGACACCCGCAATCGGATTTTAGAAGGCGAAGCAAACGGATCGCCCTGCACGTGATCAATAAACAGCGTGTATCGGGCAAAGCGATACGCTCCCTGAATGTCTTTATACGCTTTGTATCCCCGACCGTCAATTCGGTGCAGGATCTGTCTCAATTTCTCGCCGTTCATCCGGTAAATTCCGTGGTATTTGATATTGCGGACAATTTTTCAATCATTCATCCGTTAGCGGATTGGGTGATCGGCAATCCGCCAGGCCGGCTTAAGTTAGAAAAAGAACCGGATTCGCACAATCCACAACTCAAATTTTTCCGGAATGTGTGTCTTTTGCGGATCTCATCCATCGGATTTATGTAAGCAACATTACAGCCCGATGGGGAATGGGTGCCGATATTCTTTTGAAAGCGGGAACATGGATCTGGCAACAGCGTAATGTTTTAGCGTTTTGGTTGAAGAACCGGGAAAAGGAGAAGGTTTTGAATAGATCAGAAAGTCACCCCCGCGTATGGGTGTACGCAGAAGCCCACCTACCCACCCGCTTTGGACAATTCCGGGTGCTGGTGTTTCGCAATGATCAGGATGATCGGGAACATCTGGCGGTGGTTCAGGGACGGCCGGAAGTCCATTCGGTGGTGCCCGTTCGCGTTCATTCCGAATGCCTGACCAGCGAAGTGTTGGGTTCGCTGAAGTGTGATTGCCGGGAACAGCTGCATGCAGCGCTGGAATATATCGATCGGCAGGGCTACGGGATTGTGCTGTATTTACGGCAGGAGGGACGCGGCATTGGTCTGGGTAATAAGATTCGAGCCTATGCTTTACAGGAATCGGGCCTGGACACGGTGGAGGCCAATCACGCCCTGGGTTTCGATGACGATTTACGACGCTACGATATCGCCGCTGCCATGCTGCATCATTTGCATGTGAACCGGGTGGCGTTATTGACCAACAATCCCCGGAAGATATCGGGATTGGAGGCGTTTGGTATAGAGGTGGTTCACCGATTACCCCTGGAAATCCAGCCGCATCCTGTAAATCAATTTTATCTGGCCACCAAAGCCAGAAAATCGGGACATTTGCTCGAATCCTTCCTGGAGGAAGATGCGCTTACCAACAATTCGTAAAAAGAAAATGTTTTGCTCCGTAGATTTTTCCTGAGAACCCATCAAACAAAGGAGGATTGGGTATGCGTTATCTGGGTCTGGGAACGTTGATGATCATCCTGCATGTTTTCATATATCCCGGAATGGCGGGTGCGACAAAAACGCTGCTAAAGGTGGGAGATCCCGCCCCGGATTTTGAATTGAAAGACGACACCGGTACCCTGCGGTCGTTAAAAGAATTCCGGGGAAAGAAGGTGGTGGTTTATTTTTATCCCAAAGATGACACCCCCGGTTGTACCAAAGAGGCCTGCAATTTTCGGGATAATTACGATCTGTACGAGGAAAACCATATTGTTGTCATCGGGATCAATTACGATTCGCCCGAGTCGCATCGGAAGTTTAAGGAAAAGTACAATCTGCCATTTATTTTGTTGACCGATGCCGACAAGCAGGTGGCAAAAGCCTACGGCGCTTACGGTGGGGTGATGAAATTCTTTGTGCCCCGACGGATGACCTTTTTAATCGATGAACAGGGCAAGATCGTTCACATTTTTGAAAAAGTGGATGTGACCAACCATGCCAGGGATGTCCTGAAGGCGTTTGGCATTCAGATAGAGTCAGACTCCCGGTAAACCATAAGCCATTGATGGAAATCCCTGTTGAGTGGAGGAGGAGGTTTTTGGAGGCCATGGTTGGCTTTGGCTTGTGGTAACGGACGTTTGGAGCGATGTTTTGCAGGGATGTCCCCTGCCACCAATCTTTCTGTGGCAGGGGACGTATCCATGCGTCAATCCGCCGGTGTGGGTTTGGGCGTTTTTTCTGTCGAAGGTGGCAATACTGGATAGACGATCCGGGGTTGTTCACCGGTCAGGGTTTTTAAAAAGGCAACAATTTTACGCGTCTCTTCCGGGGTTAACTCAATGCCCAGCTGATATTCAGCCATGATGTTTACCGCTTCGCTCAGGCTGTAAGTACTCCCATCATGAAAGTAGGGGTAGGTCAACTCCACATTTCTCAGAATGGGAACTTTAAACACGTACTTATCTGCCTCATTCTTGGTCACTTCGTAGCGTCCCAGGGTTTTGGTGTCCCTTTCGTACGGTTTTACCACCCCAAATTTCTGAAACATGTTGCCTCCCACACCGATTCCGTTGTGGCAGGTAATGCAGCCTTTTTCTTTGAATAATTGATAGCCCTCCTTTTCCTCGGCCGTCAGCGCGTTGTCATCGCCGCGCAGCCACTGGTCGAAACGGGAATTGGGGGTAATCAGGGTTTCTTCAAAGGCGGCAATGGCATCGGTGATTTTGTCGATATCAATCTGGTCGGTGCCGTACACCTTTTTGAATCGCTCCACGTACTGGGGAATGCTTTGAATCACCTTGACGGCCATCTCGTGGGAAAAAGCCATTTCAACGGGATTTTCAATCGGGCCACCGGCCTGTTCCTTGAGGTCTTTCGCCCGGCCGTCCCAGAATTGAGCAATGTTGTAGCGGGAGTTGAGTACCGTGGGTGCGTTGATGCCACCAAATTGCCATTTGTGCCCGATGGATCGCGGCAGGTTGTCAACGCCACCGGTCGCCAGGTTATGACAGGAATTACAGGAAATAAAGCCCGATTTGGAAAGTCGGGGATCGAAGTAGAGCATCTTGCCCAGTTCCACTTTTTCGGGATCGTAGTCCACTTTCAAAGGAATGGGCTGGATGGGTTCCTCCCGAACCACTTCTGGAGTTTCTTTCTTGGTGCATCCCCAGACGGAGAGTAGGGTCAGGGTTAACCCCAGAAGAATGAAGCTTCGAACAATCTTCATGACGCACGCCTCCTGATTTATGTTAACGGAACACCGGAAACTTTCCCGCCTCCATTCGCAGTTGAGCAAGTGAAATTCTACACAAATACAGATGAAAATTTTGTTAAAAAAGTTACAATAAACAATAAAGAAGTGAATTTTGTCCGAAATGCGGGAGGGAATCCCGGAATGTTTCCGTTGGATTGTTTATTCAAATTCAGGTTCGGGTGTGGATGGTCGATTATTTGAGCCAGGTAAAAAATTTACTTGCGCCAATAAAATATTTTCACTATCCTTCTTTTCAAAGAAATGGAAATAAGGCGATTAAACCAAAATAAAGGAGAGTGTTTATGAAGAAAGTTCTGGTGTTTCTGGTCACGCTGGCCGTGTTAGCCGCTTTTTCGGTGAACGCTTTTGCCTGCGAAGGCAAGGGTAAGGATGGCAAGGCAAAGGCAGCCGTGGAGAAAACATCCGCCAAGGCTGGGGACGCCTGTGGCGATAAGGCCGTGAAGGCTGCGGCAGAAAAGAAAGACGCCTGCCCGGCAGGTGAAAAGAAGGCTGCCGTCCAGAAAGCGGCCAAAACCGGAAAAAGCTGTGATCTGGAAAAGAAGGCCGAGACAAAGGTGTCTGTGGATGTGAAGCCCGTTGGGCAACAGAAGTAATTTTTCCGCAAACACGTCCCCATATATTGAAGGCGGCTGCAAAGCCGCCTTTTTTAATCCCAAATTATGCAATAGCCTACGAATTACACGAATTCACACCAAATAAAAATATTAAACCCAAATTATGCTTTATAAACCCAAATTATGCTTTAAACCACGAATTGCACGAATTAACACAAATAAAAACAATAAAATCCATTGATTTAGATCTGTATGAAAATTCGCTCCGAGGTTTATTAGTGATTTTATTGATATTTTTTATGTTCATTCGCGTGATTCGCGGTTTAATGCATTATCTGGGTTAAAATGTACTTGATTCTATCTGGATGAAGATGTTTATCCCGAATATATTCGCTATTTTGTTGATATGATTCGAATTCATTCGCGTGATTCGTGGTTTAACGCTTTATTTGGGTTTGATCTGTACTTCGGTCACGATATTCACGCTGGCACTGGCTCCAATCCGTATGGCGCCGGCATGGATCATGTTTACCGCCTGCTGCCAGCTGCGGATGCCACCGGATGCCTTCACTCCCATGCGGTAGGGCGCCACCACGCGCTCCATCAATGCCACGTCCTGTTCGGTTGCCCCGCCAGGGCCAAATCCCGTGGATGTTTTCACAAAGGCCGCCCCGGCCAGTGCGGACAATTCACAGGCCAGAACTTTTTCCTCATCTTCCAGGAGCGCCGTTTCGAGGATGACCTTGCAGAGAACCTCGTGCTCATCACACACCTCCACCACCGACCGAATATCCCGATACACAGCCACCAGATCCCGGTCTTTCAGGGCTCCCACGTGTAGCACCATGTCAATTTCCGTTGCACCATCGGAAATGGCCTGCCGGGCCTCCTGCGCTTTAATGGACGAAAGATTGGCACCTAAGGGAAAGCCCACCACGCTGCAAATCTTTGGTGGTGAATCTTGTAACAGCCGGGAAGCAAGGGGAACGTAAACCGGGTTCACACATACGGCGGCGAATCCGTGCTTTTGCGCTTCCTGACAAAGCTGTTCGACGCGGGATTTCCCGGCCTCGGGTTTAAGCAGGGTGTGATCAATGAATGTGGCCAGCGTGCGAGCATCCGGTTGGGATGCAGAAAGAAACCGCTGGCGACGATTTTTTTCCTGAACAATGATTGGTTGCCAGAACTTTCCTTCAGGAGGGTGTGGAGAGATTCCGGCATTTTTCAGAGCCTTCCAGACGGTCTGGCGGAGTTTTTCGATCTGGGTATCGGAAAGTGCCGTGGTCATGATTCCCTCGCATTTTGTCCCCGAAAGTATACGAGAGGGCTCGAAGGAAAGCAAGGGGAAATCCACCCGAAAGGAAGCCCTGAACATTTTCGCCATTACTACAGATTTTTCTGTAACCCGGCGCGGTTTTGTCCATCAAAAAACTTTGTTTTAAACGGAAAGGAGTTTGCAATGATTGTTCAACAGTTTTCGATAGATACGCTGGGCTGCCAATCGTACCTGGTGGGATGTCCCTCCGCCGGGGTTGCCATGGTGGTGGATCCGGATCGCGATGTGGAAAAATATCTGGATGCTGCACGCACCCACGGATTGCGCATTACGCATATTGTGGAGACCCATTTGCACGCAGACCATGTTAGTGGGAATACGGATCTGGCCCGGCGTACGGGAGCAACAATTTATCTGCATGAGGAGGCCAACGCCCGATTTCCGCATCAGCCTTTGAAGGATGGCGAAGTGTTGCGGCTGGGGAATGTGTCAGTACAGGTATTACACACCCCTGGCCACACGCCAGAAAGCATCACCTTGGTTATTCATGATCTGTCCCGAAGCGACCAACCCTGGCTGGCTTTGACGGGAGATTTGTTGTTCGTTGGGGATGCGGGTCGCCCGGATCTGGTGAATTCCCAGGATGCTGTCCGCTTTGCGGAGCAGCTGTACCAGTCCATTCACCAGAAGCTGGCGTCCTTACCTGATGGAGTGGTGCTTTATCCGGGACACGGGGCCGGTTCACTATGTGGAAAGGGAATTGGCTCGCTTTCGGTTTCCTCGTTGGGATACGAAAGGCAATCCAATCCGGCGTTCCTGCATCGGGAAAAATCCGCCTTTGTTCACTATTTTACGTCTGAATTACCCGAGCAACCCGGAAATCATCAGTACATTAAACGCGTGAACCGGGACGGCCCCCGTCCTCTGGGTACAATTGAGCCTCGATCTCTGACGGTGCAGGAAGCCGTGCCCCATCTGGTGCGCGGGGCAGCCCTGGTGGATACCCGCTCACGGGAGGCGTTTATCCAGCGGCATGCGCATCGATCCATTCACCTGCCACTGGACGAAGGCATCAGCAAGCGGGCGGGATATGTACTGGAGCCAGGAGAGGCCATCGTGCTTTTACTGGAGGATCCGGAAGATTATTCAGAAGTGGTGCTGGAGCTGGCCCGGGTGGGATTTGACAACATTCTGGGATATCTGGAAGGCGGGCTACAGGCCTGGCAGGCGATGGGATTACCGGTCAACAGCGGGGATATTCAAGAAATCTCCGTGGAGGAATTGTACCAGCAGCTGGAACAGTCGGAATCGCTGCAACTGGTGGATGTGCGAGAGCCCTGGGAATTTGCTCAGGCGCATGTGGCCGGTGCGATCCTGATTCCGCTTGGCGAGATCCCCCATCGGCTCGCTGAACTGGATCCCACAAAACCGGTGGCGGTGATGTGTAATAGCGGGAACCGGAGTCAGGCCGCGGCCGCTGTCCTGGGACAGCATGGCTTCCAGAAAATCTACAATGTTCAAGGCGGTATTCTGGACTGGATTCAGACAGGTTTTCCGGTGAATAGTCACGTCTTACAGGAACAACAGAGATAACCCTCATTTGTGATTGGCGGAACCAGGCAAAAAGCCTGGTTTCGCTGTCTGATAATACTTTTCATTTGCAAGGGCTGGCTTCCCATTCATATTTCGATCATTTTCCGTTGAAACCTTCCTTAAATTGATTGGATCCGCCAGGAATATCCGAACATTTTTCTTTTTAATCCAGATTGTGCATTGCCCACGAATCACACGAATTCACCTGAATTACAATAACAAAATAAATTTTTTTATAACTGGATGTGTTCCAGGGTTAATTCGTTATTTTGTTGAAATTTTTTTGGATTCATTCGCGTGATTCGTGGTTGATGCTTTATTTAGGTTAAAATTTCGGTTCAGGAACCGATAAACATTTTACCAAGGCGGATGCAAATTCTTCGCTGGAGGAAGGGTGTATAAAATATCGGTCAATTGCCACCTGTTCGGTTGACTCACATTAGAAATTTTTTTAAATTGATTGGCAAATTCATAGATTCAGGGAGTTTATGTTTATTAAACTGGCCAAACATCGAAAATTCGAGTACACCCCTCATTACTACAAACCCGAAGGTGAAGACCGCATCAGACAACGAATTCGCATCCGTCGCCAACGGCAACGGGCAAAAGGACGTTCGTTGGTCTGGATGATCGCCATGCTGGCGTTTGTGCTCTACGTGATGTACTTATTGTCGCAAATCGGAAAGTGATGAAGATAGGAGAAGCATATGTTCCAGATTAGCGAGGTATTGAAACGGGTTCCTTTTTTCCGAACCCTGGGAAGAGATGGTATCGATTTTATTGTGGAACGATTGAAATTTAAACCCTTTGAAGCCAACGAAGTGATCTGCAAGGCAGGCGATCCCGGGGATAAAATGTACATCATCATCAATGGCAAAGTGAAAGTTGTGGTTACCCCGGAAGATAGCGATGAGGAGCACGTCATTGCCTACCTGGGGAGCGGAGATTATTTTGGCGAAATGGCACTGTTGACCGGTGAACCCCGTTCGGCCACGGTGATTACCACCGAACCTTCGGAGATGTTCATTCTGCACAAATCTGATTTTGAAGTAATTATCGAGCGTTTTCCTTCCATTACCCTGAGCATGGGGAAAATCATGAGCCAGCGCCTGCGGGACACGTTGCAGCAGGCAGCGAAGGGCAGTAAATCGCAGATTGCACCGGCAGTAAAGGGGAGCCTGGCGGACAAAAAGCTGGTGGATGTATTGAAGTTCTGTGAAAGTAACTCGCTGAATGGCAAGGTTATCGTGCGCCGCGGGGATGAGGAAGGGGAATTCCATTACGAAAAAGGCGTTTTGCAAAAGGTGATCCTGGGAGATTTGAGCGAGGATGAGGCGCTGGATCAGATGTTGAACTGGGACGAGGGAGAATTCATCATCAAACCCCGACCCATTCAGCTGGAAAATACCGAAGCCGTGGAGGAACCGGAAAGTCAACCCGCCAATCGCATTGTCATCGTGAACAACAGTCTGGTGGTTCAAAAAATGCTGCAGCGCACCTTCGAGAGCATGGGATATGAAGTGTATGTGGTGGACAATGCCGCCAAGGGGAAAAATCTGGTGCAGAGCCTGAAACCCCATTTGATTATATCCGATACCAAACTCCCCGATGGATCGGGAACGGAATTCCTCAAAATGGTGCGCGAGGTGAGCACCGCGCCCTTTGTGCTGCTTACCGAAGCCTCCAACAAAGAGGAATTTCAGGCTCAGGTCGGTAATTCCGAGAATGTGTACCTGACCAATTCCCACGAGGTGGGAGAGATTGTTAAAATCGTTGAATCGGCATTAGGATGAATACCGGCTGGAGGAGCGTTTGGCAAAAAATCCTGAAATTGACCCCGAAATCATCAAAAAAACATTTGATCTTTGTCGTTCCTTTGCTTTAAACATCCTGGGAACGGAATTGACCACCCAGTTTTTAAAGGATAGTTACCGCAAGATCCTGCCCTATTTTCATGTACTGAAACATTTCAAGCTTAACGATACCGCCCATTTGAATATTGCAAAGAACACTTTAACGGACAAGGAATTGCTGAGCTTTGCCGTCTGGATGCAACAGTTTTTAAAGGAAATTCAGCACTTCATGATTGGTCTGGAGAAGATCGAGATCGAATCTCTCACCGAGAGTTTAAAAGAACCCCTCCAGCAGATGGGATTTTATGAATATTTTCATCAGGCAGAGGAGCTGGAATATTAATCGCGATGGAGCATCGGATCCAGCGCTTTTAGCCCTGGAAAAAGTATAATGATTTTCCCCGGTAATTAAATGAATCTCTCAAGAAACCGCTCTGCCGTGATCACCAGAATCCCGTTTTTATCCCCATATTCTTCCTGATCCAGTAATGCGACGTGAATGGCCTCTTCAGAGAAGCGTTTTTTAACCCAGATTATGCAATAGCCTACGAATGACACGAATTAAAACGAATAAAAATAATAAACCCAGATTATGCATTAGAACCACGAATGACGCGAATGAACACAAATAAAATAAAAAAGTACATTGGATTAGATCTGGACGGAATTTTGTTTCGGTGTTTATTCGTGATTTTGTGGATATTTTTGGTTTTATCCGTGTGATTCGTGGTTTCATACCTGATACGGGGCAAGTTTTCATCAAAGAAAAATGGGGGAACAAGAACTTGCCGATACGGGATCGTTCCGAACCCGACAGATACCCGATCTTCAATGCTATCCCTTTCCTCATGGATTAACGATTTTCCTTTCCAAAATTAATGTTGGCATTGCATTCACCGGTGGCATTTGATGGGTATTTTTGGCTAAATTTGTGCGGGGATAGAATCGCGTCCACAGGGTTCTGGTTTTGGCTTTTGATTTGGGTAGGCCCATTTATTATATTTTTTTGATTTGGAGAGACATCAAACGTCGAAACGTGTCTCCAGCGCTGAAGATCAACCCACAGGGTTGTTGGGGGGCTTGAGCCGGCGAAGGGAAAGTGTTGGGTAGTCAGAAGTGGGTTGAAACGTTCATTTTAAATCGGGATGGTTTCCATGAACATGCACATGGTGGATTTGCGGCGCCAGTATTTACAATTGCGAGAAGAGATCGACGCCGCAATTTTTCGGGTCATTGAGTCCTGTCAGTTTATAAATGGGCCAGAGGTTCAGCACTTTGCCCGGGAGCTGGCGGACTATGTTGGCGTGACCCATGCCATTCCCTGCGCCAGTGGCACCGATGCCCTCATCCTGGCCCTGATGGCGCTGGATGTTCAACCCGGGGACGAGGTCATCACCACTCCGTTTACGTTCATCGCCACCGCGGAGGCCATTTCCCTGCTGGGTGCGGTGCCCGTGTTTGTGGACATCGACGAGGGAACCCTGACAATGCGCCCGGATTTGCTGGAAGGTGCCATCAGTCCCCGCACCCGGGTAATTATTCCCGTGCATCTTTACGGACAGGCGGCCGATTTGCAATCCATCCTGGAAATTGCCCGAAGACATGGGCTGTATGTGATTGAGGATGCGGCACAGGCACTGGGGACGGAATATCGGGGGCGAAAGGTGGGCACCTGGGGCAATCTGGCCGCGGTGTCGTTTTATCCGGGAAAAAATCTGGGTGCCTATGGGGATGCGGGCGTGGTGTTGACCCATGACGATCAATTGGCCGAAAAGGTGCGCATGCTGGCCGATCATGGATCCCGTCGGCGCTATGTTCATGAATATGTGGGAATGAACAGTCGTCTGGATGCCCTGCAGGCCGCCATATTGCGAGTGAAGTTGCCGTACCTGGATGCGTGGAATCGTCGCCGGGAAGAGATTGCACAAATGTACCGCGAGCGTTTGCAGAAACTGGGGGTTACCTTCCAGCAGCCGCAGGAGGGTTCCACCCATATTTACCACCAGTTTGTCATCCGCACGCGGCACCGTGATCGCCTGCAGGCGTTTCTGAATGCACGCGGCATTCCCACGGCCATTCATTACCCCATCCCGGTGCATCTCCAACCCGCGTTTAAACAACGATATGGTTTTCACGAAGGGGATTTTCCGGTGGCCGAAAAGGTGGCCCGGGAGGTTCTGAGCCTGCCCATGCACCCGGATTTGCGGGATTCGGAAATTGACCTGGTTGTGAACACCATTGAACAGTTTTTTAACCAACTGGCAGGATAATGAGAGGCGCATATGTTAGATCTGAAGTTTATTCGAGAACATCCGGAACGGGTCAAGAAAGGCATTAAAGCCAAGCGCGAAACGGGCAATGTGGATCGAATCCTGGCCCTGGATGCGGAACGTCGGAAGCTTTTACAGGAATCCGATGCGTTGAAGCACGAACGACGGGTCCTGTCCGAGAAAGTCAGTCAATTGAAGAAAGCCGGGCAGGATGCCAGCGAGGTGATTGAACAAACGCGCCAGATCAGTCAGCAGATTAAACAGCTGGATGAGCGGTTGCGACGCATCGAAACCGAACTGGCACAGGAACTGGATCGGATACCCAATCTGCCCCATCCCAGTGTGCCCGTGGGCAAGGATGCCTCCCACAACGTGGTGGTCAAGGCGTGGGGGAAATTGCCGGAGTTTGATTTCAAGATTTCCGATCACCTGGAAATTGGTGAGCGGCTGGATATCATCGACTTTCCGCGGGGCAGCAAGGTGGCGGGACGCGGGTTCCCGGTGTATAAGGGAAAGGGAGCCCAGCTGGAACGGGCATTAATTAATTTCATGCTGGATGTTCATATTCAGGAGCACGGTTACAAGGAAATTTTCCCACCCTTCCTGGTCAATCGGGAGAGCATGCGGGGCACCGGGCAATTGCCCAAAATGGAAGAAGACATGTATTTCCTGGAAAGGGATGAGCTATTCTTGATCCCCACAGCAGAAGTCCCCGTAACCAATCTCCATCGCGATGAGATTCTGTATGGCGACAGCCTTCCTCTGAAATATTGTGCCTATTCGGCCTGTTTCCGGCGCGAGGCAGGCTCCTGGGGCAAGGAGACGCGCGGGTTCTTGCGCTTGCATCAATTCAATAAAGTGGAATTGGTGAAGTTTGTTCTACCAGAAACGTCTTATCAGGAGCTGGATTTGCTGGTTCAGGATGCGTGTCGCATTCTGGAACTGCTGGGAATCCCCTATCGGGTAGTAGAATTGTGTACCGGCGACCTCAGTTTTGCGGCGGCAAAGTGCTACGACATCGAGGTCTGGTCGCCGGCTGAAAAGCGCTGGCTGGAAGCATCCAGTTGCAGCAACTTCGAGGACTTTCAGGCGCGGCGCATGAACATTCGGTTCCGGAGAACTTCACAATCGAAACCCGAGTTTGTGCATACGTTGAATGGATCCGGACTGGCCACACCGCGATTGATGGTGGCACTGCTGGAAACCTATCAAACCGATGAAGGATCGGTGATTGTTCCCGAAGTGTTACGAAAATATACCGGGTTTCATATTATTAAGCGGGAATACTGATGCTGGGTTTTTTACACCAGATTCTTTTTGTTACCGTTCTGGTGGTTTCCACCGTGGTGGGGGCCATCTTCGTGATTTTAATCGGGATGTTCAATCCCTACGCATCGATCATCAGCAAAATTGCCCGTGCCTGGTCGCGTTTACTGCTTATTGCCGCCGGGGTTCGCGTCACCGTAAAGGGGCGCGAGCATATCCGGCCCGGTCAGAATTATGTGGTGGTGGGGAATCATCAAAGTCACATGGACATACCAGTGGTGTTCAGTTACATTCCCCTGCATTTGACCGTGGTGGCGAAGAAGGAATTGTTTCGGGTGCCGGTGTTTGGCTGGGCGATTCGGGCAGCGGGAATCCTGCGGCTGGATCGGCAGGATCGCAGTCAGGCCATTAAGGTGTTGAACCAGGGGGAGCAGTTGCTGAAGGAAAAACATCTCTCGCTTCTGGCATTCCCCGAAGGCACCCGCAGTCCCGATGGCACCATCCGGGCTTTTAAGAAAGGCCCTTTTGTGGTGGCCATCAAAACGGGGCTCCCCATTTTACCCCTGACCATCATTGGCACCAATCGGGTGCTTCCGAAGAAAAGCTTGTGGATCCGGCCGGGACGGGTCACCTTGATCATCCATCCGCCGGTGGATCCATCGGGCTACACTTTCGATACGCGCGATCAACTGGTGGAAGTGGTTCGAAACATTATCATTAAAGGGTATGAGGCGCACCATGCAGTCGTTTCCGAATCTCACCGTGGTTGAGCATGCGATCATTCAGGACAAGCTGGCCCGCTTGCGGGATAAGGCCACACCATTTTTTGATTTTCGTACGTTGCTGGAAGATATCAGCCTGTTGCTATTTTACGAAGCCTCCCGAAAACTGTCCACCCGTGACGAAACCATCGAAACCCCGCTGGAATCAATGACCGTTCGCCGGTTGCAGCACCCCATTTTGCTGGTGCCCATTCTACGGGCGGGCCTGGGCATGGCAAACGGCATTGTGAAGGTATTCCCCGAAGCACGCATCGGTGTGTTGGGGATGTATCGGGACGAAACCACCCTGCAGCCGGTGGATTACTATTTGCGATTGCCGGATGACATTCGCGGGATGGACGTGTTTTTACTGGATCCTATGCTGGCCACGGGTGGCAGTGCCCATTCCGCGGTGGAGAAGCTTAAACGGCATCGGGCGGAACGGATCGTGATGCTGGCGGTTATCGCCGCACCGGAAGGGGTATCGGTCATGCAGGAGCATCATCCAGAAGTGCCCATTTTCACCGCGGCGCTGGATCGTCAGCTGAATTCGCGGGGATTTATCCTTCCGGGGCTGGGGGATGCGGGTGATCGGTATTTTGGGGTGTAGCAATCAGGGGGTGGTTTGAAGCGCGGGTGAAAACGCCTGTACCCTGTTGCGTCCCTTCCGTTTGGCTTCGTAAAGGGCCACATCGGCACAGCGGATGAGATCCTGGGGATTGTCCGCATCTTCCGGAAAGGCAGCAACACCGGCAGAAATGGTAATCCGGGTATCCTGAGAAAATGGCAGGCGCGTTCCCTCGATAATTTTCCGCAATTTTTCGGCAAGGATCTGACCCCGGCGCTTGTTTAGCTCCGGACAGATGATGGCAAATTCCTCACCCCCGTAGCGGGCGGCAATATCGCTTTTGCGGGTGTTTTCCCGCAGGATCCGACCAATTTTTTGTAAGACCAGATCGCCTGCCTGATGACCGAATGTATCGTTGAAATCCTTAAAATGATCAATGTCGATCATGATCAGAGCGAACTGAGAATTATGCCGCCGTGCCCGATTGAACTCCCGGCTCAGCTGCTGAATAAAGTAGCGATGATTGTAAAGATTGGTCAGGTAATCGGTGATGGCATCCTTCTCGGCACGAATGAATAGTTTTTTCAGATGTTCCCGCAGCTGAAGATTCTGATAAATTAAAGTGGACGTTCGCAGCAGCATATCCAGAATGCGCAGGTCATGGCTGGACAGTTTTTTTGTGGGATGGGTATAGTCCATAAACAAATAGCCACCGATGTAGAACACTTCCGAGAGCAGGAATTCTCTCAAATGATCCTCGATGTTCTGGACGTCAATATCCGCAGTAGCGGTTAATGTGGTCAGGAAGGGTTTCATAAATTCCTTCAGGTTCTCCTTACTGCTCATCTGGATGGCGGCATCGGCGGGAATGCCCAGAATGGCCAGAGTAAAATGTTGACTGCCCAGCTCCTCCAATAACTGCCGAATCTGAGGATTTTCAATTTGCTGAATTGTGAGATTGGGGAGGATTTGCCGCTCCTTGAACAGCCGGCGAAAGAGTTGGGTTTGAAACGGCAGATGAAAATTTTCCCAGCGCGATTTTTCCAGTCCCCTGCCAACGGCGACCTTTAGCGTCAGGTTCTCGAAGTCCACATCCAGAAACAGGCATCGGTCAAATGCAAACAGTTCGCAGAGATAATCGATCAACTTTTCTTTCAGTTTTTCCGAAGAATGGCAGAGTTGGAGGTCATTGATGATGGTTAACAGCTTTTCCAGCTTTCGGGAATAGTCCTTGAGCGTGCTGGTGCGTTGCTTAAGTAAACTGTTTGATCGTTGCAGTTCCTGCAGTTTGATGGTAAGGTTATTGACCAGGGCTTCTTCGTAAAGTTGATGGTAGTAGTCCCGTTTCTCAAATTCAATTTCTTCCCGCTTTCCGCGCAGGAATTGACGGATCTGGTCGGGGAAGGTGTGGGGATCGATGGGTTTGCTGATGTAGCCGTGGCATCCAGCAATGAGCGAGAGCTGGCGGGCTTCCACACTGTTGCGAGCGGTAATGGCGACCACCACTGTGTCCTTCAATTCGGGCATGCTTTTAATTTTGGTGGTCAGGTTGGTTCCAGAGATATCCGGCAGGTTTAAATCCATTAAAATAATGTCCGGTTGCAGTTCCTGTGCCTTTTTCAGGCCTTCCATTCCGGTGCTGGCCTCGTGGACATCGAATTCCCCGGAACGCAATATCTTGCGGATCAGCAGGCGGGACGCGTAATCGTCCTCGATATATAAAACTTTGTATGCCTTCTTTTCCATGCTGATTGTTCAGGTTTGTGTGATCGTGATTTCGGGTTTATTCATCGCATTTACCTGCCGGATTCATCAAATCTTTTTTTCCGGAACTGAGAAAGGATGGGTGCCTCGATCCCTTATTTTTCCCCACACACCCATCCCATTTTTTTACATCCCTCGTCTGCCTCGGGTTCGTCTTCCCTGAAGTGGCGAAACGCTTTTCTATTCGAGACCGTTCCCGGTTACCCGTTTCCGTCGGTTTCCTTTTTCAAAATATAGACTGCCGGGGATAAGGACGCAAGTTTCGATGGAATTAAAATGCATTTTTAAAGGCAGGGTTTTTCTTAGGGAAGTTTTTTACAGCGTCAAGGTTCGGGAAGAAACCGGGGACAGAATGGCTTCGGGAAGTCGGCAGTACGCTCCGAAAAAAAGGTTGTTTCCCGCGGCATCCTGCAAAGGTGCATTTTTCTTAAAATTTGGCTTCTAAATTCTTTTTTTTTATTTATATTTCTCGTTTAAGGGGACAAAATAAACCATGATTCATAAAATTGACGAAAAAGAATTGCTGGAAGGGGCAGTCCTGCCTCTGATTCTGAAACTGGCATTACCGATGATCATTGCGTTTGCATTTCAGACCAGTTACAACTTTCTGGATCGATATTTTGTAAGTCGTTTGGGGGATACGGCCACGGCGGCCATCGGAATGGCCTTTACCGTGCAGTTGTTTTTAATCGCGGTGGGATCCGGCATCGGGGTGGGCATCAATTCCTACATTGCCCGGAATCTGGGAGCCGGCCGGGTGGATCAGGCCATCAGTACAGCACTGCATGCGTTTGTCCTTGCGGGGGTGATTGGTCTGGGGCTAACCCTGGGGGGATTGTGGATTCAGCGGCCGTTGTTCGAGGCCATGGGGGCCCGGGAAGAACTGCTGCAGATGATTCTGGATTATCTTACCATTATTCTCCTGTTTGCTCCGGTCGTCTTACTGGGCATGTTTTTAAACAATGTGTTTCGCGGCTGGGGGGATACGGTTTATCCCATGGTCTTCATGGTGACGGGAACCGTTTTGAACATTTTACTGGATCCCCTGTTGATTTTTGGTCTGGGGCCATTTCCGGAGATGGGCATCCGGGGCGCGGCACTGGCAACCGGTATTGCCCGCGTGCTGGCGGTGCTTTTAACACTGGCGGTTTTGTTCGGTAAAAAAATCCCGGTTTCCCTGAGTTTCCGAAAGCTCCGCCTGTCCTGGAAATCGGTCAAAGGCATTTTTCAGGTGGGGGTTCCCTCCTCGCTCAGTCAGTTCTTAACCAGCATCGCCATGGGCATTGTTTTTGCCATTCTTAAGCGCTTTGGCGAAGATGCTCAGGCCGCTTACACCATTGTGTTCACCTACGAGATGGTGGCCTTCCTTCCCATCCTGGGGGTGGGACAGGCGGTAACCATTCTGACCGGCCATAATTTTGGGGCGCGGAAATTGGATCGGTTGAAAACCATCCTGTTCCGGGGCATTCAGGTGGCGTTTACCATGATGTTACTGGCAGCGGTGGTGGTGGCACTGGCGCCGCGGGTGTTTGCCGGCGTGTTTGCGGAAAGTCCATCGGTATTAAACATTACCGCACAGGCATTGCGCATTTCCGTGTTTGGCTATGTTTTTTTCAGTTTTTATATTTGCATTATTGCCAGTTTTCAGGGATTGGGATTGGGACGCCAGTATTTGTGGGCCAATCTGGTACGCCTGTATGTTTTTCAAATACCGTTCATTTTTCTGGGAAGCATTATTTTTCAACTGGTGGGGGTGTGGTATGGCATGTTGCTGGGGAATTTCCTGAGTGCCGGATTGGTTGTGGCCTGGTTTTTGTATCTGTATCAAAAGAAGATTGTGGAAGAGGGACTGCAACCAATTTAAAATTGCCAGGAACAAGGAACACCGTAAATTCATTTTCATAATGGATAAGTGAAACTTAGTCAATGAAAGACACGTGAAGCATGAGCTGGCGAGGCAAAATTGAACAACTGGTAGGGTTAATCGAAAAGTCGCCGCAACCCAAGTCTTTTGAGTCCAAAGCCGGAGTGTACGAGCCTTATTTTTTGATTGAATTGCGCGCTACCAACTGGACGATTTTACCTTATGCCAACTACACCCGGCTGGATGGTTCACCCGGCAGGGAAGTGCGCCTTTCGCTTGCGGTTATTGATAGCAGCAAGGTGAACATCACCGAAGATGAACTGAATTGCCTGATTTATTTGCAAACCAGCGTTGGTAACGACGGACGCCAGGTGTTCACTTACACTCAGCCGGTGGGATTTTTGCTGGACTGGTTGCGGAATAGCAGCGTGCTGATCAAGGACATGGTGCAGCGGAATCCAGAACCGGTTACCTTTCATCCGGAGACGGCCAGCATTGTGTTGCGATTGAAACAGGGTAAAACCGGGTTCTATCTGCAACCCACCTTGAAATTCAAGGACGATGCACTGGAACTGGAACATCCGGTAACCGTGCTGACCTCGAATCCCATCTACATTCTGTACCAGAAGGTGCTGTATAAGATTGAATCGCATTTACCGGCCATATTCTGGAATAATTATTTCCGGGTATACGAGAAATTTGAAATTCCCAAGAGTGAACTGGATGACTTCATCCGGATTTACCTGTCCCATCTGTTGCCCATCCTGGATTGGGAGAATCTGGCGGATCATTTAAAGGCTTACGAACTGCCACTGGAAGAAAAAGCGATTGTGTTCACGGAAGAAAATCAGCATCTGCAAATCGAAGTGTTTTTCCGTTACAGCCGTTTCGAATTCCCGGCCAATCCCCCGGCGGAAAAAAGTTTAACCAACGACAACGGTCATTTATTCATCATCCGCCGGGATCGCGAAGAAGAGGATCGGGCGCGGAACTTCCTGGAAGAACATGGGTTGATCTACCGCAGCGGTTACTGGCACATTGCCGCCGATTACCATCCCCTGGACTGGATGCGCCTGGAAATTCCCCGGCTGGAAGCATTTGGGTTTAAAATTTACGGGCTGGATCGGCTGCATTACTACCGCGTGCATCGGGGAACGCCGCGCATTCGGGTGGATGTACAGGCGCTGGAGGACTGGCTGGAACTGCGCTTTCAGATTCGAGTGGGCAATCGCTCGGTGGCCATCCCCCAGCTGGTACGGCAGTTGAAATCGGGGAAGCCTTATCTCAAGTTGTCGGATGGTTCCCACATTTACGTGCCTCAGGAAGTGCGAGAAAAGATCCTGCGGGTGGCCGAAATACTGGACATCCGCGATGGCCATGAGAAAATCCGCCTGCCCAATGCCGGCGTGATGGTGCTGCAGGAACTGGAGGAAATCCTGGGGGACATCAATTTTGATGAGGATAGCCGGCAGTTAATTCAACGCTATCGGGAGTTTCGGGAGATCGAGCCCGTTTCGGTGCCCGGCGGTTTTCGAGGGCAGTTGCGCGAGTATCAGAAGGCAGGCCTGGATTGGCTGCATTTCCTGCACGAATTCCGGTTTGGAGGCATCCTGGCCGATGACATGGGGCTGGGCAAGACGGTTCAGGTCATTGCCCTGTTAACCAAACTGAAAGAAGAAGGCCGGTTACGACACCCGGCATTGATCGTGGTGCCGTTAACGCTGATTTTCAACTGGTGGGAAGAATTCCAGAAATTTGCACCCGGAATGCGCGTCTTGCGCTATTACGGAAATCGGGTCGATCGGGTCAGGATGCTGGAAAAGTTCGATCAGTATGACGTGATTCTTTGTAGCTACGGAGTGGTTTTGCAGGATCAGAAGCATCTTGCGGAACGCACGTTTGAGTATGTGATTCTGGACGAATCGCAAAAGATTAAGAATCCCCAGACCAAAACCTACCGCGCCGTGCAAAAGTTGAAGTCTCTGCATCGGCTGGCGCTAACCGGTACGCCCATCGAGAATGCGCTGCAGGATTTGTGGGCACAGTTCAATTTTGTGAATCCGGGTTTTCTGGGCACGCTGCCGCAGTTTACCGCAAAATATGTTGAAATTCCCCCGGAAGAACGCGAACATGCCCTGCACACGTTGCGCAAATTAATTTACCCGTTTATCCTGCGGCGGACGAAGGAGGAAGTGGAAAAGCAATTGCCACCGCTTTCGGAGATTATCCAGGTGGTGGAGATGACCGAGAAGCAGCGCCGCATTTACAATCAGGTGCTGGAGGCTTACCGCCAGCAGATTTTTAGCCAGATTGACGAACTGGGAATCAACAAAGTGCGGATGAAGATTATCGAGGCGTTGACCTATTTACGGCAGATTGCCTGTCACCCCGCCATTTTGAAACCGGACATGGATCTGTATCAGTCCGGGAAAATTCTATTGCTGGAGGATATGCTGGAAGAAATACTGGGGCGGGGCCATAAGGTGTTGATCTTTTCCCAGTTTGTGCGCTTTTTATCGCTGGTGCGGCGGTTGTTTGATGAGAAAGGCTGGAAGTACGAGTATCTGGATGGACGGGTGCGGAATCGGGCCAAGCACATTCGCAATTTCCAGGAAAATCCCGAAATCGGTGCGTTTTTGATCTCGTTAAAGGCTGGTGGGTTGGGACTGAACCTGACGGCTGCCGATTACGTGATTCATCTGGATCCCTGGTGGAATCCGGCGGTGGAACAACAGGCCACCGATCGGGCGCATCGGATTGGGCAGGACAAGGGCGTTTTTGTCTACAAATACATTATTAAAGATTCTGTGGAAGAGAAGATCCGTCTGTTGCAGGAGGCCAAACGCCAGCTGTCCAAGGAACTCATCACCTCGGATACGGGTTTTGTCAAGCAATTGACCCGTGAGGATCTGGAAGAAATTTTCGAGATTCGCCAGGAAGCAGAAGGTTCCGCACAGAAGGGGTAATCGCGGGGATAATTATCCGGGCTTCAGGTACGTTTGTAATAGGGATTGGTACCGCGGGCGTGATCGGTCACATCCAGCACTTCCTTAATTTCTGGAATGTTCCGTTTGATCATCATTTCAATGCCCCGTTTCAGGGTCACATTGGCCAGCCCGCATCCCTGGCAACCCCCTCCCATTTCAATGTAGGCCACATTGTCCTTAACGTCCACCAGATGGACAAATCCACCGTGGGAAGCCAGTGCGGGATTGATCTGCTCCTGAATGAGTTTTTGAAGCCGTTCTGCCAGGGGGCCTTCCAGTTTGGGCGCCGGTGGGGGCGGCGCATCGATTCGGAAGTTGCCTCCCATGGGATTGTCCAGGAAATCCAGGATCACGCCATCCATGTAAGGGACGCTTTCCGCATCCACGTACACCTCGAAATCGCCAATGTCCACAACCGTGTCGTCGGGAAAAATTTCGTCCTCGTACACAAAAGCCAGGCTGTATTCCACGTTCAGGGGAGAACGCGCATTGGCAACGATGCGCAAACCTTTAACGGGCTGCTCCATTTGCTGCATCAGCTCAACGATTTTGCGTCGTGCGGGATCGGTAATTTTTATGTTTAACATGGATTGATTGCCTCCAAACACCTTTATCATTTTTCCATTTTGGATTTTACAATATAATCCCGCAGCCTGCAAGAAAAATTAATCCCAGATAATGCATGAAACCGCGAATCACGCGAATGAAACCAAACCATATCCACAAAATCGCGAATATACCCCAAAACAAATTTTAATCCAGATTTGATCCAATGTATTTGATTATTTTTAATTTGTGTTAATTCGTGCAATTGGTGGTTTAATACGTAATCTGGGTTAATTGCGGGCATCGGGTGCCGGGGAAAACCAGGGCAGCCTGTCCAGATCCACATTCCCTCCGCTCAGGATGATCCCCACCCGCCGGTTGCGAAAACGATTTTTGTGTTCCAGAACGGCTGCAAAGGGCACGGCGGCAGACGGTTCCACCACAATTTTCATGCGTTCCCAGATCAGGCGCATGGCCTGAACAATTCCTTCCTCGCTGACGGTCAGAATGCTGTCCAGATGCTGCTGGAGCACCTGGAAGGTGAGGGGACAGAGGGACGTGCGCAATCCATCGGCAATGGTCCGGGGATTTTCGGGCGGGATAATTTTACCCGTTTGCAGGGAGCGGCAGGCATCATCGGCGGCCGCAGGCTCTGCACCGATTAACTGAATATCCGGCCGCAGCACGGAAGCGGCCAGACAGGTACCGCTCATCAACCCACCGCCACCAACCGGTGCCAGCAGGATGTCCAGGTCAGGGATGGCCTCCAGAAATTCCAGCGCCACGGTGCCCTGCCCCGCCACTACAAGAAAATTGTTGTAGGGATGAATGAACACCGCTCCGGTTTGCTGTTGAATTTTCTGCAGGGTTTGTTCCCGGGCAGTCAGGGTGGGGGCACAAAAGGTGATCTGTCCACCATAATGTTGTACCGCGTCCACTTTCACCCGCGGGGAATTTTCCGGCATTACCACATACGCCGGGATGCCCCGCAGGCGGGCCGCCAGCGATAAGGCCGCGGCGTGATTCCCCGAAGAATGCGTGCACACGCCCTTTCGGGCTTCGGAATCGTTCAATGAAAATACGGCGTTACAGGCCCCCCGAAACTTGAAAGCCCCCACTTTCTGAAAGTTTTCGCATTTAAAAAACAGGTGGGCGCCGGTTAACCGGTTCAGTGTTTCGCTGGTGAAGACGGGGGTTCGCTTCACAAAAGGCGCGATTCGTTTTGCCGCCTGGCGAATGTCTTCCCAATCCGGTACCTGCATATCCGCCTCCTTTACACAAAAAGTTAATGATGGGTTATGGCGTAGCAAATGCCAAATATAAATCCCTTCATTATTAAATGAGACTAAAAGAGAATTCATTGAAATAAAGAATTTTTCCCGATTGTGAGGGAATGGAATTGTTCGTATAATTTAGTAGACAAAAGAAAAAGGAAAGTGGCCATTTGGGCCCTACCATAAAAAAACCATCTGGGAGAAAAAATATGTTGCGAAACCTGTGGTTTGGTCTTTTATGGATGAGTTTTTTTATTTTTCCATTCCCCGAAGCCCATGGACAGCAGGGTGCGGTTTCCCCCCATGCCGTGTTTCAGAAGAAGAAAGATCGGGTGCTGCCGGACGGAGAGGTGGCCTACACGGTGCCCAAAGGTTGGGTGTCCGAAACACCCCGCAGCAAGATGCGGCTGGCACAGTTTCGCTGGCCGGGTTACGAAGGGGCGGATGATGCGGTTCTGGCCGTCTTTTTCTTCCCCGGTACCGGCGGTTCGGTAGAAGCCAATCTGACCCGCTGGTATGGGCAATTCAAGCAGCCAGACAGCACCAGTACGCTTTATCACGTGCAGAAATCTTACCGCATCATTAATGGCATTCCCGTTACGCTGGTGTACGTCACCGGCACTTACATTCGGCCGAAAAATCCCATGATGATGATGGGCGGGCCGGTGGAGGAATTGCCCGATTACGCCATGCTGGCAGCGATTGCCGAAACCAAGAACGGCCCCTGGTTTTTTAAGGCCGTTGGGCCACAGAAAACGGTGGATCACTGGCGCAGCAGCTTCGATGAATTCGTGAAGTCGTTCCACATCAAGGAAGAGAAGGCCAAAGAGAAAAAGTAGATCCTGGAATCTGCCACTGCCGTTTTGGGATGCAGTGAGAGCAGGAATATTGGAAGGTGGCCCGGTCGGTTTCAGCGATCGTGAAATCCGGTTTCCGTTGGGCGCATTGAGGAATGGCCGGTTTTTATTCAGGGATCGGCCTGTAGCCGGTCTCCCGCCAGGCGCACATCCCCTTCCCGTCGGGTAATGCCCCGGGCATCCAGAAATTCCAGCAAGGGAATGGCGTGTTTTCGGGTGATGTTCAGCAGCGTTTTAAAATCGCTGACCCGCATGTGTGCCTTTTTCTGAAAATAGTCCCGTACCCGTTGCACCATCTTCTGGTATGCATCTCGGGATAGGTAATAGGTGTGGTTTACGGGATAGATTTCTCCCGACTCAATGAGCAGGGTTAGTAGCGTCTTTAATGTTTTGCGAGGAATTTCCAGTTCCCGGCCAATGGATTCGATCGGCTGTGGACGCCACTCTGCAGATTCGATGGCGTTACGCAAGCGCTGCAGCCAGGCTTCCGTGTCGGCAGACGACCGGGTCGCATGCGCTGGCAATGCCAGTCGATTCCCCACCACCTGAATGTGATTTCCCTGAATTCCCAGATCAAGAACAGCGGCGATTAAATCCGGGTGATAACGATGTGGCATGGCGGCCAGCAACTCCTTCCGCGGCATTCCAGGGAGCAGAGTGTGGTCGTGATGGTATTTTTCCAGGATTCGCTGCAAATCGTGTAAAATGACCCGGGCCTGAAACCGGGAAAAATAGTGGGGGTGGCCGTCCAGGATAAGGGAGTGAATGTCCTTCCGGGAGAGGAGGGACTGAAGCCGCCTGGTCAACTCCCCGGCGGGAAGATCCGTCCCCACCTGCAGTTGCCGGAAGGAGAGCGGCTTCACGGTCAGGGGATTCAACAACGCCAGGATACGTTCCTCCGGTGTGCCCTGATGAAGCTGGCGGGCGGTTTCCAGAAAAAGGGATTCCCACTTTTTTCGGAATCGCGGGGGATTGACCTGGAGCACCATGCCCCCACCGAGGGTGACCTGGGGCGAGTACTGACGCACAATGAACCGATCCCCGTAGCACGCCTGGATGGGCTTTTCCAGACGGATCTGAATGTAAGCGGAACGTCCCGGAGGCAGTGCCTGGTTGCCGGGGATGACCAATCGTCCCATGACTTCTTCGGTATGAATGTGCAGGCGGATCCGCTGATGACTTTTCAGGGGGATTGGGGAGTCGGAAAGCACCTGCAGGTAGACGGTCAGAGATTCGGCCGGTGCTGCATAGTCCGGGGTGATGAGCACCATTCCACGTTTAACCTCCTGTTGCTCAACGCCGGCCAGATTCAGCGCCGCACGATCGCCCGTTTCCACGGAGTCCACGTCCCGTCCATGCGTCTGCAGTCCGCGCACGCGCACCGTCTTCCCGGAAGGTTGCAACTCCAGTAAGGTGCCCGTCGTTAGCTGGCCACTTAGCACGGTGCCGGTTACAATGGTACCAAATCCTTTGCGGGTAAACACCCGATCCACCGGCATTCGAAAATAGTCCCGGCTCATTCGCGGCGGTATTTCTCGTAGCATTTGCAAAAGGGTTTCTCTCAGGGTCTGGATGCCTTCCCCGGTCACCACACTGGTGGGAACGATGGGTGCCTGTTCAAAGGGGGTTCCTTTCAGGCGGTTTTGCAGCTCGCTTTTCACCAGCTCGCACCACTCCGGGGAGACCAGGTCGATTTTGGTGAGGGCAAAAACACCCCGGGGAATATTTAATAAACGAACGATTTCCAGATGTTCATGGGTCTGTGGCATCAGGCCATCGTCGGCGGCCACCACAAACAGCACCAGATCGATGGTGCTGACGCCGGCCACCATATTTTTTATCAACCGCTCGTGTCCTGGAACGTCAATGATGGTGATGCGATCGTTTAAATGGGCAAATCCCAGATCAATGGTAATGCCGCGCGCCTTTTCCTCCGGCAACCGATCGGTATCCACACCGGTCAGAGCCTTTACCAGGGCCGTTTTTCCGTGATCAATGTGACCGGCCGTTCCGATGACGTATTGTCTTCCTGTCCGCATTCCCACCCCTTCGTTGCCGGGTCTTAAAATAAAATAAACCCAAATCAAGCCTTGGACCACGAATGACGCGATTGAGCAAAAATAAATATAAATTTTTGAGAGACAATGTTTCCGTAAAGCTACCTGAAAGAAATTTTTTTGAATCGGTGGATAGTTAACCCAAGTGATGCATCAAACCAAGAATTATGCAAATGCATCCAAACCATACCCTCAAAATCGCGAATAAATCCCGAAACAAATTTGAATCCGGCTGCCATCCAATGTGTTTTTGTATTTTTATTTGTTTTAATTCGTGTAATTCGTAGGCTAATGCATATTAAATCCCCCTGTAGCAGGTTGTTTATGCTTAATCCGGGTTAAAAATGTAAGCCGAACATTTTCCGGGTGCAAATAAGGAGGTCTTTCTTCGGGGACGCATCGAGAGACAAGGCCGGGCTAAGGAAAAACCCGGGAGTATGTCCAATTGTCTACAGCCGGTTAATGGCTTTGATAATCTCGGCCAGTTCGGAAGCGTCCACCGTGCGCATGTCCAGGAAAACTTTTTCATCCTGCACGTAGCCAATGATGGGCGGCGAGTTTTGCCGCAGTTTGCGGGCGATGGTGGCAGCGGAGAATTTCCGCGGGGTCAGTTCCACGGCAATGGAAGGTATGGTCTCCAGCGGCAGGGCACCACTGCCCATTTGTGCCGTGGAGGGAACAATGCGTGCCTGGACAGCCCGGGTGGTTAGCGTATCGACGATGGTTTGTGCCCGTTGGCGCAGGTGTTCCACCGGGGTGGTTAGCAAATGCAGGACCGGAAGGTGTTGTGGAAGTGATTCCGGCTGTAAATACAATCGCAGGGTGGCTTCCAATGCGGCGTAGGTCAATTTGTCGCAGCGGAGGGCGCGGGTTAACGGGTGCCGGCGAATTTTATCCAGATACGCCTTCTTGCCGATGATGATTCCGGCCTGTGGGCCTCCCAGCACCTTATCGCCGCTGAAGGTGACGATGTCCGCGCCATCCTGCAGCGCCCGGGATGCCACCGGTTCTGCCGGGAGTTGCCATTGTTGCAGATCGACCAGGGCTCCGCTGCCCAGATCGTAAATCAGTGGGATGCCGTGGTTCCGGCACAGCGGGGAAAGTTCCTGGATCGCCACCGACTGGGTGAACCCCACCACGCGATAATTACTGGGATGGACTTTCAAAATGGCTGCCGTGCGGGGACCAATGGCTTTCCGGTAATCATCCAGGCGGGTTTTGTTGGTAGTGCCAATTTCTACCAGCCTGGCACCACTGGTCTGCAGCACTTCTGGCAGGCGAAAGGAGCCCCCGATTTCCACCAGTTCACCGCGGGATACAATCACTTCGCGTCGCCGGGCCAGGGCGTGCAAGACCAGCAAAACCGCGGCCGCGTTGTTGTTGACTACCAGCGCCGCTTCAGCACCGGTCAGCAGCTGGAGCAGGGTTTCCACATTGGATTCACGGCGGCCGCGACCTCCAGAGGCCAGCTGAAATTCCAGGTTGCAATAGCCTCCCGCCAGCTGACGGATGGCCTCGATGGCCGCCGGTGCCAGTGGGGCCCGTCCCAGATTGGTGTGGGCGATGATACCCGTGGCGTTGATGACCCGCGTGAGTTGCGCCGATACCAGTCGACGAAGCCGATTGGTAATCTGTTCCTGCAGCCGCCTGGCCACAGATTCCGGCGTGATGGCCAGCTGTTGCTGAACTACCTGCTGGCGGAAGCGTTCGATTTCCTGCTGAATGATGCGTTTTAAAAAGGGTCGAGAGACCGGAAATAGTTGGAAAAGGGGATGGTCAAGCAATTCCTTTACAGGTGGAATGGCCCGAAGTACAACCTCGTGCTCAGCTCTGGACTTCATCCTCTACCCGCACATCCGGTTGTATCTTTTCAATCCGCACCTTGATGATGCGATTCCGGGTTACCCGTTCGACGATGAACACGTAACCATCGTACTCGACTTTTTCCTTTTCTTTGGGAAGGGCTCCCAGCTTGCTCAGGATGAATCCGCTGATGGTTTCGAACCCTTCTTCTGTGGGCAGATTCAGGTGCAGTTCCTCGTTGATTTCTTCCAGCGGCATGCGGCCATCCACGATGAAGGTGTTTTCATCGATTTTTTTGTACAATGGCGCTTCCTTGTCGTACTCGTCCTGTATTTCTCCAACGATTTCCTCAATAATGTCCTCCAGGGTAACCAGTCCCGCAATGCCCCCGTACTCATCCACCACCAGTGCCATGTGGATGCGTTCTTTCTGGAACTCGCGCAACAGTTCGTCGATCTTCTTTTGTTCGGGTACAAAGTAAGCCGGACGAACCAGCTTCTCCAGATCCAGCCGTTCCCGGCGCCGTTTGGTGAGATAGGGCAGCAGGTCTTTAACATACAGTATTCCAATGACGTTATCAATCCGCCCCTTATAGACGGGAATGCGCGAATGCAATTTGGTTTTCACCAGTTTCATAAGATCGGTAAGGGTGGTGCTGGCCTCCACGCAAACCATGTCTGTTCGCGGAACCATAATCTCTTTTACTGTAGTTTCCCCAAACTCGAAGATGCTGTGGATCATTTCCCGCTCGTCCTTTTGAAGCGTCCCGTGTTCTTCCCCCATTTCCACCAGAGTTTTCAGCTCCTCTTCGGAGAGGAAAGTTTTGTCCTCGGTGAATCCCAGGCGTTTCTGGAGGAATCGGGTGAATCGGGCCAGGAAATAGCTGACGGGAAAAATCAGGTAGTAGAAAAAGGAAAGAAAGCGACTGCTCAGGCGGGCGTATCGTTCGGCGTCCCGGACGGCAATCACCTTGGGCAATATTTCGCTGGCAATCAGTATGACAAAGGTTACTACAATCACATCAACGATGAGGCCAATGTGCTGGCTGACCTGCATGGCCCTGGAGATGCGCTCGGTCAGGATGGCCGCCAGCGAGGCGGTGGTGATGTTTACCAGCGTGTTCCCGACAACGATGGTGATCAGCAACTGCCGCGGATTGGTTAACAGGGTGGCTACTCGTTGTTCAGCCCGTTTCCGCGAACTGCGAAAACGATCCACCGTGGCCGGCGACAGGGAGAAGTAAGCTGTTTCTGAACCGGAAAAGAAAGCGGAGAGACTGAGTAAGATGAAGAAGACAATTGTGTAGAGAATAAGTTCGCTGATCAACTCTTTTTATGATCTCCTCTCTTAGTTTCACTGATCCATTTACTAAGAAATATAATCGTTGAATGGAAAAAAATCCACATCTTTCCCGTGGCCTACTCGTCCAGTATTTTGCTGATGTGGGGAAAGTCTGCCAGCAGTTGATTTTCCCGCCGGTGCATATCCTGCTTCTGGGCGGTGGTTTTATCGTCGTATCCCTTCAGGTGCAGCAGGCCGTGAATAATTAACCGGGCGACTTCGCGGGAGAAGGGTTCCCGGTATTTTCCAGCAAAATATCGAGCCCGATCCAGCGAAACGTAAATTTCCCCTTCCAGCCCTTCATTTTCCGACAGGTCGAAAGCCATCACGTCCGTATAGCTATCGTCATTGAAAAATTCCCGGTGAAGCTTTCGCAGGTACTCGTCATCCACAAACACCACGCTGATTTCGCGAGCATTCATTTTTTCCAGTTTCAGCACGTATTGAACCAGTTTTTTCACCATTTCGGGATGAATCCGGTAGCGGGAATGAATGTTATGAACGTCGATTTTTGTTCTCATTTTGGGCGGCTTTGGCATTTTCCTGAATTTGAATATTGTCGCCGTCGGGATTGGCCACGCGGGCTTTTTTTGCCTTCAGAATTTGAGGTGTTGTTGCTGCCGAGGCCGTGGCCGTTGCCTCCACCTTGCTTTCACGGGTCTCCGAGGCGGTAGCTTCCACGGGATATTCGATCCGCAGGTGATGGATACCCATCAGAATGTGGATGAATGCTTCCTTAATCATTTTAATTTCACGCAGGGTCAAATCGCACTCATCCAGCTGGCCCTCGGAAATCTTCTTTTCAACCAGGGAATTCACCAGTCCCCGTATGCGCTGGGGGGTGGGGTTCTGCAGGGTGCGGCTGGCTGCTTCCACCGTGTCCGCCAGCATGGCAATGGCCGTTTCCCGTGACTGCGGCTTGGGGCCCGGATAACGAAAATCGTCTTCGTTAATCTCGCTGGGATCACTGATCTCGAGTGCCTTCCGGTAAAAGTAGGTAATCAGGCTGGTGCCGTGGTGTTCGGGAATAAACTGCTTAACAGCATTGGGCAATCCGTACTGTTCGGCCAGTTCCAGTCCCGCTTTCACATGATTGATTAAAATCAGGGTGCTCATATGGGGGGAAAGCGTTTCATGTTTATTCATGGCCCCCATCTGGTTTTCCACAAAATATTCCGGCTTTAGCATCTTGCCGATGTCATGATAATAACACCCCACCCGGGCCAGTAAGGCATTGGCGCCAATGGCTTTTGCTGCCGATTCGGCCAGGTTTCCCACGATAATGCTGTGGTGAAATGTTCCCGGCGCCTCAACAGACAGGCGCTTCAGCAACGGGTGGTTCATGTCCGACAGCTCCAGCAGGGTAATATCGGTGGTCACGTCGAACAGCCGCTCGAAAATGCCAATCAGCATGAATACCGCCGTGGGGGTGAAGATGGAGTTTGGCAACAGGTAGAAACTAAACTGGGTCAGGATGTTTTTGGTGGATTCGAAATGCAGCATGCCAAAGGTCAGGTTCACAAAAAAGTAGCTGACGACGATCATCAAAATGGCGCGGAACATCTGACCCCGGTTGCGAATTTTCTGCACCGAATACAGGGCGATGGTACCCACGATCAGGGTCATAAATCCAAATGCGTAGTCATTTCCCTGATAGGCTCCCATAATCAGGCTCAGCGAGACCGTACCCACAAATGCCACGCTGGCATCCAGCAGCATGGATAACAGCATGGGCGCCAGAATTACCGGAATGCTGTAGTGATGCCATTTCAGCACATCGCCAATTAAGGAGGTGAGGGCAAACTGGATGAGGAATATCAGGGTGATCATTCCCAGTAATTTATTATCCCGGATGAGCTGGCGCCGAAAGAAAAAGAGAAACAGCGTGGGGATGAGCAGCACAAAGATGGCGAACAGGTATTTCCCGGTGTAGAATTTAACCCGCTGCCATTTTCCCGTCAGCGTGGCCCGTTCCCGAAGCGCCACGGCCAGCGATTGCAGTTTCCGGTAAATCTCTTCGGTGATGATCTCGTTTTCTTCCACAATGCGCTGGTTTTTATAAACAAAACCTCGCGTCTGGGGTACGTCGTGAACGGCTTTTTCCTTGCGTTCCTGGGTCAGCTCTTCGTTGTATACCAGATTGGGCATCAGGAAGGCCGGGATGAGGTAGCTGGCAATCTCGTTTTCCGGGGCATCGTCCGGGTAAACATTTTGCAGCAGATTGTAAATATGGGTGGCCGCTTCGGTGGCGTCCAGAACCTCCTTGGTGGCCACCACCTGTTCTTTCCCGTTCTCAATGATGGTGACCTGCTGTTCCGGAATCTGATCTTTTGCCCGATCCACCACTCCCTGGCTGTAAACCTCGGCAAAGCCCTTTGCCAGATAGAAGTGGAGCGAATCCAGTCGCTGGTGGGCATACAGCAGTGCCAGCTTGTTTAACAGCTCCTGGGTTAGATTGAGGTTATATTTCAGGAAAATTTCCTGCAGGATGCTGTCGGCCAGGGTCTGGTCTAAAGCCGGGGGGGCAGCCGTGGTGATGGTATCCGGAATGCCCGCCTTTTGAAAAACGTCTTTTAATTCGGTGAAGAAAATCTTCAGTAGAATGGTCTGTTTATTGGGCACATTGGGACGATACTCGAATACCCGTGGCACGCTCAACCAGGCTTCCCGACGTTCGGCCTTCAGCTCATCTTCGGTTTTTAAAATGGGAAACGTGAACGGGGCAATGATCTCTTCCCGTGCAATGCTGCCCACCGTTAAATTGCGGTATTCAAACGGCCGTTCGGAAGGGAGTAACCAGACAATAGCCAGAATAAGAATGGCAGCAAAGGTAGCTTTGATGAGAAAATCTTCCAGGGAGGTGTGGAGGACTTCCCGCGTTTTTAAGAATTCAACAAATTTTTCCCACCAGGATTTTAACATATTCACCTTGTTTGTTAGGGGCTCACAATTTAAGTGGACAAACGACGGGTTGCAAGCCGAATTCCGGTGCCCGAACTGGGAATCCACATTGGATCGGTCCGCTCTGGAGCATCGCTGTGGTCACCGTTTCGTTCATCGCGTATGGCGTAAGCGGATATGTTTTGTTCTTTTCCGTTCTGATAGTGACCGTTCTCTCATTTCCCTTTCGTGTTCCAACAGGGATTATTAGTTTTTCGCCATTAAAAGTTCCGCTTCTGCTTTCATAATGGGATATAATTTTCGAACTTTTTTAAAATTTCATGAAGGGAAGGCATGTGCAGTTTTCGGGTCTGGATTCCGCAGGCCTTAAAAATTAGTTCCGAGGCCTGGTGAAAATCTTCGCCGCGATATTTATCGGACAGGTAAATGACCTCGGCCATTTTTTTCTGAGCAATTTTTTTGGCGCATTCGTTGCAGGGGAACAGGGTGGTGTAAATGCGGCATCCGCGCAAATCGCTGGTGGTCGAATTCAGGATGGCATTGGCCTCTGCGTGCACCACGTAAGGGTATTTGGTTGCCAGCCATTCCCCCTCACGTGCCCAGCTGAACAGGGATTCATCGGCGCCGGCCACAAAGCCATTGTATCCGGTTCCCACAATATGGTTTTCCGGGTTTACGATGACCGCCCCCACTTTGCTGTTTGGATCTTTGGAACGCAGGGATGTGAAGATGGCGATTCCCATGAAATATTCATCCCAGCTTAAATAAAGCAGCTCACTCATCGTCAGGTCTCCCCTGTTAATCCGATTGGGTTTGCAGTTTAATGATGGAAATTTCGGCAGGTGCCTGGTACCGTACCGGGGCAAATGTCAGTCCAATGCCGTTGGTGACCACCACATGCAGGGAGCCAAGTTGATATGCGCCGGAGTAGAATCGGTTTTCGTACTGGGTGGGGGTCAATGGGATGCCGAACGGACGGAAGAGAATCTGGCCACCGTGGGTGTGACCCGCCACTACCAGATGGTAACCAAATTTTCGGGCCAATTCGATGAGGGATTCACTGGGCTGGTGAACCAGCAGGATCTTTAGATCGGCAGCGGGTGCCGCGCGGAATAACGTCCGGGCGGCTTTCCGGGGAATGGGGCGGCTGTAAATATTGGTGACGCCCGTGACCAGAATTCGAGCTCCCTTCCAGCGGAAGATATGATGAGCATCGTTTAAAAAGTGCCACCCGCAGGCACGCAGTCCCTTCGGGATGCTCCGGGGCGCAAACCAGAAGTCGTGATCGCCCATGCAGGCCACGCGGGGAATCTTTTTGGGAAACTGGCAGAGCAGCCGGATGCCTTCACGGGCATCGCGGGTGCGATAGGTAATCAAATCGCCGGCAAACAGGACGAGTTGTGGGGAACGCTTCTGAATTTCTGGAAGAACAGGCGTCAACTTCCGTGCGGAGGTGTAACGATCGATCTGGATATCGGCCAGGAGAAGAATGGTCATCCCATCCAGTTGAGGCGGCAGTTGTTTCAGGGTAATTTGATGTTCCCGGAATCGCACGGAGAAGGTATCCCGTGCTGTACGAAAACCCACGTAAAGAAAGATCGTGACGATCAACACCAGCTGAATGACGGCGATTCCTTTGACATAGGGAACGGTTGGCAGCCCGGTTTTTTTGATGATTAGAGAAGCAATGGCAAGCAGCAACAGATAAGGAAAAAGTTCCACTGCAGAAATAAACGCCAGCCAGTAGGGGTAATTCAACACCACATCCAGAATGTTTTGCTTGTCCTGCAACAAAAATATTCGTTGAATACCGCCGGAATAGTACTGGTAGATGACCACGCCGGGTAGCAGGAGCATCCCCAGTGGGATCCAGCGTAACAGCTGTAGCATCCAGGAAGGAAAATCGGGCCACAGGGTCAGCAACGATTGGCGCAACCGCAGGCACACAAAGCCGGTTAAAATAAAGGCAATGGGGGCAGTATACAGTAATATGCGTATGGGCCAGGGCATGCCGTTCCTTTCTTTATGCGGGAAAAAGTTGATTCGCTTCCAAAAACAGCGTATTTTACCAAGAACTAACGTTAAGAATAAAATGAATTTATACCGATTCAAGGGAAATTTCAAAAGCTTTTTGTTTGTTCTGGCGGTGGTCATGGCGCTGGGGTTTCTGTATTATACCCAGACCCTGGTGAATGAACTGCAGCGCCAGTCGGAAGAGTTTTTGAAATTTCGCATCAAAATTTTCGAACAAAACATCAATAACGAAACCCTGCAGGATCTCAGCTTCTTCTTCCAGGAAGTCATTCAGCAGGCGGATTATCCCATCATCTACACCGATGCGGACAACAACCCCATCTACTGGCGGAATGTGGACGTTCCCCAGTACATCAATCGTCCCATACCGGAAGATACCCTGCGGTATCTCAAGTCGCTGATCGCCAAATTCGATTCCGAAAATCAACCGGTTCCCATCTCCTTTCAGGATCAGGTGCTGGGATATTACCATTACGGGGAGTCCCCCATCATCTACAAACTGCGCTGGCTGCCGTATGTGGAGATTGTGGTGGTTGCCCTCTTTATTTTGATTGGGTATGCCGGATTTAGCTCCATTAAAAAAAGCGAAGAGCGGTACATCTGGGTGGGCATGGCCAAGGAAACGGCCCACCAGCTGGGCACACCCTTATCGTCCCTGATCGGCTGGGTGGAGTACCTGAAGGCTTCTCCCGATCGCGTGGAGCAGATTTTGCCCGAGCTGGAGAAGGACGTCCAGCGATTGAAGGTCATTACCAATCGATTCTCTCAGATTGGTTCATTGCCCGATTTACAGCCGGAAAATTTACATCGCATTGTTGAGGAGACCATTCAGTATTTTCAAAAGCGGTTGCCCAGGCAGAATGGTCGGATTGTTTTGAATACCCATCTGGAAGATGGTTTGCCTTTTGTGATGGTGAATCGGGATTTGTTCTCCTGGGTGCTGGAGAATTTGATAAAAAACGCCCTGGATGCACTGGGCGAAAACGGTGGGGAAATTGCCATTGTCGCCGGCAAGATCAACGCGCAGAAGATTTTTCTGGAGGTACGCGATTCGGGGAAGGGGATTGCCAGCTCGGATCGCAAGAACATCTTTAAACCGGGCTTCAGTACTAAAAAGCGGGGCTGGGGACTGGGATTAAGTCTGGCCAAGCGCATTATCGAAGAATACCACGGTGGGAAAATATTCCTCAAGGAAAGCCATCCCGGAAAAGGATCCGTTTTCCGCATTGAGCTGAAGGTGCGGAAAAATACCGCCTGATTTTGTTGCTTCCGGATTTCTCATTGGTGGAGGCCTGCCGGCGCCCTATTGAGCACGGGGATGGAATTGCTGATAAACGTCCTTTAAATAACCGTGAGTGACGTGCGTGTAAATCTGGGTGGTTGAAATATCCGCATGCCCCAGCATTTCCTGCACGGCACGCAGGTCGGCGCCGTTTTCCAGCAGGTGCGTGGCAAAAGAATGCCGAAAGATATGGGGATAAACCGCTTTGGAAATGCCTGCCTGCACCACATATTTCTGTACCAGCTTCCAGATGCCCATGCGGGAAAAGGGGCGTCCAAAGCGATTGAGAAATACCTGACTGCGGGAGGTCAGCCCTTTTGTGAGCAGGGGACGAACGCGGGCCAGGTACACTTTTAGCCAGTGTTGGGCCTGACTACCCAGGGGAACGTAGCGTTCTTTGTGGCCTTTCCCCATCACGCGAAGCAGCTCTTCGGCAAAGAAGACGTCTTCGATTTTTAACTGGATCAATTCCGATACCCGCAGGCCGGCACCGTAAAATACTTCCAGGATTGCCCGATCTCGGATACCCGTCGGTTCCTCAACGTCCGGCTGATTCAGGATGGCTTCTATCTCTTCGATGCTCAATACTTCCGGCAGTTTGCGCTGCAGGCGTGGTGTTTCCAGCAGTTCAGTGGGATTCCAGTCGGTGACTCCTTCCAGTACCAGAAATTTATGAAATCCCCGCAGCGCCGAAAAATTGCGCGATAAGCTGCTTGCCGCCAGCCCCATGCGAGAAAGCAACAGATTGTATTCCTGAATGCACCGGGGGGTAATCGCTTCCACGCGGTCAATCTTTTTCTCTTCCAGAAATTGGATGTAACGGTTCAAGTCGGTTTGATAGGAAAACTGGGTGTTGTTGGAAAGGTTCTTTTCCAGCGCCAGGTAACGCATGTACCGTTCCAGCCATTTGCGCCAGTTCATGGGGCATTATCCCCTGACGAATGGGTTGTATTTCTTTTCGTGGCCCACGGTCGTTTCTGGCCCGTGGCCGTTGTAGAGCACGGTTTCGTCGGGCAGGGTATAAATTTTGGTGCGAATGGTTTCCAGTAGCTGATAATGGGAACTCTGTGGGAAATCGGTTCGCCCAATGGATTCCCGGAAAATCACATCCCCCACAAACGCCACGCCTTCGGCAACCAGGCTGATGTGGCCGGGCGTGTGTCCCGGTGTATGGAGAACGTTTAACCGAATGTCGTCAATCTCCAGGACATCCCCTTCGTTCAAATAGGCATCCGGCGGCGGCGATTCCAGATGGATGCCCAGCATCATGGAAAGGTTGAGGTTGGGATCGGTCAAATAGGGAGCATCCAGGGCATGGATGAGCAATTGGGCACCCGTTTCCTGAATAATGGCGCTGTTTCCCGCAATATGATCGCCGTGTCCGTGGGTATTGATCAGATAAACCAGCTGCAGTTGCAGCTCGCGAATTTTTCGGAGAATGGGAGTCACGTCTTCGGCAGCATCGATGAGGATGGCGCGGTTAGATTGAGAGGATTTAATCAGGTAGTTGTTAACCCCAAAAAATCCCAGAGTGAATTTAAATATTTCCATGTTCAATCGGTGTTGTTATCCACGGGTAGCAGGTGTTCCGTAATGGAGAGGGCAATACCCGACAGCATGACTTCGGGAGCCAGTTTGGTAAAGTCGCCAGACAGCAAGCTGCGATCCACGTTGGCATAAACCGAGCATCCAGCGCCTTTTTCGACGATTACCCCCGTCAATCGTCCTTGGTGTTCACTGAAGAAGATGACCTCTCCCAGCGACTCACTGGGGACATATCCCGCGCAATTGTGAAGCTGAATGTGGGTGTTCATCGTGTAAATGGAGATCAGGCTACCCTTTCCCGATCCGGTTTCCACCTCTGGATAAATTTCCAGTGCCAGGCGCCGGTTTTCTTTCTGGTTTTCCAGAACAAACCGGAAGTGATCCACCCGTTCAATGGGAGCGACCCCCAACACTTGCTGGATGATTTGAATATCTTTCTGACCAAATTTAAAGGATTTCAAGACGGTTCCCCAACTGATTTTCTGCAAGTAAAAATTTATAAAAATGTTAGACGTTCTCCAAATGCAATTTCCATAAGCCATTGCAGAAGGGCAGAAATGGTGATCTTTCGGGGCTGCCATGCGGTTAAACCCAAATAAGTGCATTAAACGCAAATTACGCGAATGAATCTAAAAAATACCCACAAAATCGCTAACAAACACCGAAACAAATTTTCATTCAGATTTAATATCCAGGGTGTTTTTTTAATTTTATTTGTGTTAATTCGTTTAATTTGTGGCCTAATGCATCATCTGGGTTTATTCATGACTATTCGTGTAATTCGTAGCCGAATGCAAAATCTGAGTTAAAGGGGACACGCCGCGGGTTTGCTTGACAATTTTCCCCCCGTGCGTTATATTTTCCTGTCCGTAACGATGGGTGTAAATGACCAACGGTAAATTATATACGATCTCTAACACGCATCAGCATGAGGTTAGAATCAAACGGTCGGTATTCATTGGTACCATAGCACCCGCGCATACAAAAGAGGAGGCCGAGGCGTTCATTCAGCAGATTCGCAGGACATTTCACGATGCCACCCACAATTGCTATGCCTATCGTATCGATCCCTCCACTTTTCGTTATTCCGATGATGGGGAGCCATCGGGAACGGCGGGACGCCCGATTCTGACCATTCTGGAAAAATTTCAGCTGGTCAGGGCGGTCTTGGTGGTCACCCGATATTTTGGTGGCATTAAGCTGGGCACCGGAGGGCTATCCCGCGCGTATGCCCGGTGCGCCGAGGAAACCGTTCGGGGAGCATCGGTTCAGCCGGTGGTTTTCTTTCAACAGCTGCGATTCCGATGCGATTATCCCTTTATCCGGCAATTGCACCATCTGTTGCATCAATTTGGGGGACATCTGGTGGAGGCCGATTACCGAGAGGACGTGGAGGTGACGGTAGAGATACCACAGGAGCAGCTGGAAGCCTTTCGGGGGGAACTGAGTGCCCGTGCTGGCGGGAAAATCGCATTTCAGGAGGTCGGTGGATGAAAGTGGTAGCCGAAAAACTTTCCAGGAAGGTGCCGGATCGGTTAACGGTGGAGAATATTTCCTTCGAGGTAACACCGGGCAAGGTGCTGGGTTTACTGGGGCCAGATGGGGCGGGAAAAACCACCATTTTACGCATGATTCTGGATCTGGTTAAACCGGATGAAGGCAGTGTACGCTTTGATGACCAGAAGTTAAAGCCGGAAATCCGGAATCAAATCGGATATTTGCCGGAAGCGCGGGGGGTGTATCCGCATCATCGGGTGATCGATATTCTGATCTACTTTGCCCGGTTGAAGCGGTTGTCCCGAAAAAAGGCGCAGGTGGAGGCGGTGCGTCATCTGGATCGCTTTGACATGATTGATTTTATGGAACATACGGTGCAGGAATTACCCCCGGAAATGCAACAGAAAGTGCAGATTCTGGTCACCATCGTGCACGATCCCAAACTGCTGATCCTGGACGAGCCGTTTCTGGGCATGGCCAATCTCAATCAGGATTTGATCAAGAAATTGATTTTGCGTTATAAAGAGGAACAGCGCACGGTGATTCTGGCCACCCAGCAGATGAATCTGGCCGAATCGCTTTGTGATCAGATTCTGCTGCTGCATCAGGGTCGGGCTATTTTGCAGGGCAGTGTGGGTCAGATCCGCAAGAAATACCGGGAGAATCTGGTGCTGGTGGAAGGCGAGGACAACCTGACCGACCTCAAGAAGATTTCCGGGGTCAGGAAGTTTTTACTGCAAAACCAGGTGGCCCGCCTATATGTGGATCCCAATCAACCGGTTCAGAAGGTACTGGATCAGATCATCAAGCAGGTGCGCATTACCCGTCTGGAGGTCAATCGACCCAGCCTGGAAGATATTTATCTGGAAGCCGTCAACAATCAGGGTGAAGCATGAGAAATCTCTGGATCATTACCGGGTGGGAATTCTGGCGCCATTTAAAATCGCGCAGTTTCATTCTGGCCACTTTTGTTCCGCCCCTGTTATTTACCGTGGTGGCGTTTATTTTGTTTTTCTTTTATCGGGAATCGCGTACCCCACAGCCGCGGGTCATCGGTTGTGTGGAGCTGGATACCACCCGGTATTGTGAAGCATTGCAGGAGAAACTCAACAATTTCACCCTGCCGGGTACCGGAAGCCCGGCCGTCATTTTGATGGACATCCAGGCCGATACGACCGAACCCTTGCGGAATCTCTTTCAGGAAGTGGCCCGCCTGAAGCATGAACTGGACAGCTTGAACGATGCCTACAACCGCATCAAGGAGCGGCGCCGCTATATTTTCCAGCGACCCAACTCCCCAACCAAAGAGCGACTCCTCCGGCAAACCTATGAACAACTCCACATGACCCGTGAACAGCGGGATCTGGCTGAAATTGAATTCAACCGGAAAAAGGCCTATGTGGACTCGCTATGGCAGGCGCAGATCCTCCGCACGGCAGACAGTTTGCTTTTTAATCAGATTGTTGAAGGTTATCTGATTCTGCGAGGGGAGGAATTGCTCAACGGCGAGGTGGAATTTCATTCCATCTATCCCAATCAGTTCCTGCAAATTGAACCGTTGAAGACAGTACTTCAGGAATTTCTGGTAGAAATGCGGTTACGCCAGGAAGGCATTACCATTTCGCAGATACACGAATGGCTGAAGCCGGTGGTCATCAACGAGATACTGGTGGAGGGGGCCAAAAAACGGGAGTTTAGTTTTCTACAGTCGTATCTGGCGCCCATTATCGTGGTGGTGTTCCTTTTTATTTCTATTTTTACACCGGCGGGATTTTTGTTCTACAGTTTGCTATCGGAAAAGGGCAACCGGGTGCTGGAAGTGTTGATGACCTCCGCCAACAGTTTTCAGATAATTGCGGGGAAAATCCTGGGACTGGGATTCCTGGGATTGGTTCAGATTTTGATCTGGTTGCTATTAACCGAAGGGCTGATTCTGGCCGAATTGCTTTCGGTGGAAAATTTAACCTTTTTCACGTTGCGGAACCTTGGGGTTTTTGTGCTTTATTTTGTGCTGGGCTACTTCTTTTTTGCGGCCATTTACGTGGGGATTGGCACGGTCTATTCCGATGAGGACGAGGCACACCACGTTCACCTGGTGTTACGAATGCTCTCCATTTCCCCCATTTTGTTTTCGGTACCCATTTTGATGTTCCCCAATGCCGTCTTTGTTCGCATCCTGTCCTTTATTCCCTTTTTAACCCCGACGTTCATGATTCTGCGCACCCCGCTGGGACACCCACCGGAAATTGATTATGTTATTTCCATCGCGGTGATGCTGGTGTCCACGATTGTGGCGTTGCTGGTTTCCATCCGATTATTCCGTACGTCCAGCCTGTTTTATCATCACCGGCCGGGCTGGACGGAAGTGTGGAAGCTGTTGTGGGGTAAGGGCTAAAGGTATCGTCGTGACCGTTCTCTGAGAACCTGCCTGATGGGGGGAGGATCCTCCGCTCGTCATTGGTTTAACCCAAATCATGCATGAAACCGCGAATCACGCGAATGAACACAAAAATATCAATAAACCCAGATTATGCAATAGCCTACGAATGACACGAATAAACACCAATAAAATTAATAAAATGCTCTTGATTCTATCTGGATGAAAATGTTTTCCCGGATATATTCGCTATTTTGTTGATATGATTCGAATTCATTCGCGTGATTCGTGGTTTAACGCATTATTTGGAATAAAATCACGAATAAACCTCGAAGCGAATTTTCATACAGATCTAAATCAATGGATTTTATTGTTTTTATTGGTGTTAATTCGCGGTCTAATACGGGTACATAATCCGGGTCGAATAGAGGAACCTGACCGGCTGGATGATCGATACCAACCGGTCAGGTGTTGGGGGGTGAGGTTTGCGCTATGCACCAGGGTTTTAGTTGGTCATATGGAACAGTCGGCTGTGGCGACGCAGATCCCGATGGTTGATGATGGTGATGCGTCCGCGGGACAGCTGCACCAGCTTTTCACGTTCGAAAGATTTCAGCACCCGGCTGACCACTTCGCGGGCGGTGCCCAGTTCTCGGGCAATATCGGAATGGGTTACCCGAATGACCGGCTTGTGTTCTTTCATAAAAGACTGGAGCAGAAAAGCAGCCACCCGTTCGTCGACCCGTTGGAACGCCAGTGCTTCTACTTTGGAAATGATTTCCGTCAGCCGATGGAAAATGAGCTTGAACACAAAGTTGCGCCACAGATCGTGCCGATTGATCCAGTCCCGAAACACCGGTGCCGGAATAGAAACGGTGCTGCAGGCCGTATCCACCACCGCATTGGCACCAAAGCCGGTTTGTCCCATGATCGACAGGGCCGTCAGCACACAACAATCCCCCCGCCGTACTTTGTACAGGGTGATTTCTTTACCGGAGTCCCCGCATTTGTACACCCGGATGCTCCCCGATAGCACCAGCGGAAAATAGTGGGTGGTGTCCCCCTCCAATGCCACAATCTCATTGGCATTGTATTTCTTGAAGATGGCAAATTCTTCAAGCTCGTTCCAGATTTTATCGTTGGCGTTTTTCAGGATGGGGAACGCACTTAACAGTTGATCCCTCATGGTTGCCTCCTTGTGCAGATTTGCCCATGTGCCCTGCTCATCATAAATGGGTTTTTAACCATTGGGCCTCCTGTTCGCAGGTGTTTGTCCAGGCGGCCTCGTGATTTAAACGCAAAATTAAAAACGATGTGGGTTGATGGGTGCTCTGGTTTAACACGTCCCGAAGTTGCCGCGCCGAAAGACGGGTTTTCACGATCCAGTGTTGCCCCAGTTGAAAAGTGTGGTGGCTCACACCGGCCAGTACCTGGTTCACCCGATCTCGTTCGGTGGCTCGCAACGGTTCCATGGTGGTGATGATGAATGATTTGATGGGCAATCGGGACATATGGGTTACCTGCAATTTTTGTTTAAATTAGGTCTGGAAGGGGAACCCAATCCCCTTCCAGACAACACAACCCCTGCCTTGGGTTTTATTTCAGAAAGATCATCCGTCGAGTCTGAATGGGCTGCTGATTCACCGTTAATCGATAGAAGTAAATTCCCGATGGCAGAATCTGGCCCTGATCGTTCCGACCGTTCCACTGGAATTTGTAGGTGCCACCCTGCAGCACGCCATTGAACAGGGTGCGGACTTTCTGACCCAGGATGTTGTAAACGATCAGCTGGACATTCTGCCATTCATTACCGGCGATGGTCACCGGGATGGTCGTGGACGGGTTGAACGGGTTGGGATAATTCTGACCCAGCTCGAACCGCGTTGGGATGCCGGAGATAGGATCGTCTTCCAGTCCGGTAACCGTATCCGTGGTTCCCTGTTGAACCTGTACCGCCTGGGGATTGCTCGGGTCAGAGTAATCTGCCCACACGGTTACCTGATCGCCCAGATTCAATTGATCAACCGAAATCGGGTTGAAGTTCTGATCCAGCACGACCGTTTGCGGCGTTAAATCCACGCTGGTGTTGCCGACCACCAGTTGACCTCCGCTGAGACCCGCCACACTACCCGCCACCGTGTTGACATTGGGATCGTCTTCCACTTTAATTCGTAAGGCGCGGTAGCTACCATCGGCTTCCTGCACGGCCTTAATTTCCACCACCATCCCGATGCTCAAATCGCCCAGTGTGATGGAATCCCCGGATTGATCTAGGATTTCCGTACGATTGTCCACCAGAAAGTTAATCCCACCGGCACGTACGATGTTGGCGTACAGGGTGTCGATAGTGGCGTGGATTTCGATTTCTACCCGATTCACGTCTTTCACTTTAATCTTGATCGCAATCAGCTTGCCGTCGGACTGGATGAAGGCTTTCACCTCTACCCACTGTCCGGCCTGCAGGTAGCTGAAGTCTACCGGATTCTTGGATTCGTCGTAAATCCGGGTGCTGTCGGTGACGTAAATTTTCTGTCCCAGTACCGCTATCCAGTCAAATCCCACGCTGTCAATGACGGCTTCGAACTCAACTTCTTCTCGCCACAGCTCTTCGACTTTAATCCGGTAGGCATAAAAGCTGCCATCCTGCAACTGATAGCCTTTTACTTTTACAATCATCCCGATTCGCAAATCGGCGAACGTCAGTGGCGTCCGGTGCCGACCATAAATTTCGGTGCTGGAATCGGTCTGGAACGGAATACCGGCCACAACCACCACGTTGTTGTACAGGGTGTCGATGGGTGCGGTCAGCTCGATCTCGACCAGCTGGCTTTCTTTGACCTTGATCTTTTTGGCCAGGTAGGAACCATCTGCCTGCAAGACCGCTTCCACTTCCACCACCGTGCCCACACTCAGGTCATCGAAGGTTAATGGCGTGTGGTGCTTGCCTTCGATTCGGGTCTGATCGTTGAGCAGGAAGGTGATGCCACGAACGACGATGTACTGCGTGTTGGTGGAGTCGATACCCAGATCATCGATGGGGCCTTTGATCTCGAATTCGTCGCTGTAATCATCTTCACGTTTCACTTCAATCTTTTTCGCCAGCAGGGTGCCGTCCATCTGCCGAATGGCTTTCACTTCCACATACATGTTCACCTGAAGATCGCTGAATTGAAGCAGGGAATCATCATCCGCTTCGATGACGGTGCTGGAATCCACAAAAATCTGCATGAAGTTGACCATGATGTAATCCGGCCCCACTTCCTGAATGAAGCCTTCCAGTTCCATTTTCATGAAGTCATCATCGTAGTCTTCCAGTTTGATTTTGCGTGCCAGGTAGGAGCCATCCGGCTGACGTTCCGCCTTAATTTCCACGAATTGTCCGACTTGCAGCTCGTCAAAAGAGATGGGATCATCGTCGTCATTCATGATCATGGTGCTGGAATCCACCCAGAATACCCAGCCGTTGACAACCAGACTGTCCTGACCGATCGCTTCGATGAAGCCCTCGATTTCGAACATCTTCATTTCGTTTTCAACTTTGATCCGGATGGCCAGGTAGCTGCTGTCCGCCTGAATAATGCCCTTTACTTCCACGTAATCGCCAACCTGCAGATCGCTGAAAGACAATTCCATGTGATGGTCACCGCGGATGACCGTGTTGGAATCCACAAAGAAGGTTATACCTTCCACCACCAGGGAATCATCCCCCAGCGCTTCGATGAATCCTTCCACCTCGATTTCCCGATCCCCGTCATCATCCTTCAGCTCGATCACTTTTGCCAGGTAGCGTCCATCATCCAGCACCCGTGCCTCCACTTCCACATAATCCCCAACTTTTAAATCCGAGAAACGAATGTGCATGTGGTGCTCGCTTTTGACTCGCGTATTCTCGTTGACCCAGAAGACCATGTCGTTTACCACCAGGCTGTCGTTTCCAATGGCCTGGATGTAGCCCGTGGTGCGAATTTCGTCGTCGTCCGGAGTGTCTGCCATGACAAAGGACGAGACCATAAGCACCAGAATGCTAACGATGATGCTGAACATCATCCTGTTGTTGAATTTGAACCAAGAATGCATATTGAACCTCCTGTTATTGTTTTGTCTCGCCAGGAATGTTCAAAAGGTGTGCCAGAAAAAAGGCGTGTCCAACGGGAATGGTAGAATCTATTGATTTATATGGACTTACAAGCGACCGTCATGGGTGGTGTTTTTCGATGAATCCATGAGATGAGCAAAAAATGTGCACAAAACGGTTCCTGGTAGCGCACGATGTGCACACCGGGGTGGGACATGCGAAGGATGAAGCGGAATCCAAACCCATCCACCGGAATGGGTCGGTGGATGGGCCGGCGGTTGCCATCTATTCTGCTGCGGACTTCTCGGTGTTGATCTTGAAGGGAACGTACAGGGGACAGAATCCCACAAAGGCTGTCAGCAATGGAATCAATCCAATTGCCCCCCACCAGCTGTTATTTAAATACCCCAGAACGATGATGACCAGCCCCAGTACGATCCGGATCACGCGATCCGTTTTTCCCACATTGCGTTTCATGGTGGCTCCTCCTTTTATGATGAAAAATGATTGCACCTATAAAATGCAGAAAAAAAAGGAAAGATACAAATTTTCCACGGGAAATTTTTTGTAAAACCCTGTTCCCTCAATTTTTACGGGGGTTTCTTCGGGAGAGCCCGTGTTCCCGGATGATCCTTCCGGAAGTTCGAATGCCGCAGGCAACTGTCGGTGGTTTTTCCCCTGACAATGATTTCAGGAGTGAACTGGCATTTGTTCAACTAAGCTTCCAGCGAAAAACTTCCTTTAACATAATACAGATTCTTGTTTTCAAAAAGTATTTTTGCCCACCGGTTTTGTTTTTATAATCCGGCGTGAAAATTTGAGGATTGAAAAATTTTAATGATGGAGAGAGTCTATGATGGCTTTACGACGATACATGCTCATCTTAAATCCGTCCATTGAGGTTTTTACGTACCCACGAGTCAGGCAAAGATTCCTGTTTAACCGACCGGCCGTATTTTGCAAAGAGTACCTGGATAGCGATGAAACGGCGAACCGTTATCGGCGAGCGCGGTGAGAGGAATTTTCCCGCAAATGGCAGGGCGCCAACCGTTTTGCCATGACCCGTCTCGGAATCTGTTAAGTGTTCAGTTAAAAACAAAATCTTAAGGGAGGGCCAACATGGTGACCCGTTGGAAGTTACCGTTGAATATCATGAGTGTTTTATTGGGATTGTTCTTTGGAATCGCTTCGATTTATGGACAGTCGGATACATTAAATTCATCCAATGTTGTGGTGGTGACCGCGGAAGAATTACAGAGCGGACTTTATGGTTACGACCTGTTTGACGTCCTGGCGGCATTGTGGGTCAAAGCGGGCATTACGGTGAAAAGCTCCAGTGATGTTGGTGCAGAGGATTGGTTGCTCATTCGGGGATACCCCCGGGACAGTGGCCGAAACGTTCTCGTGCTGATCGATGGCATGCCGTTGAATGATGGATTGAGTGGCGCAAACGAATTCGCCCATCTGCCCCCGATTGAACTGATTGAAAAGATTGTGGTGTACAAACCGCCCATTCCGGTTCGTTTTGGGGGTGCCCATGCGGCCATCGAAATCTTTACCCGCAGCGCGGTACGGGAATATGAGGCGGAATTTTCCGGCGGGTATGGAGAATACCAGTCACTGCTGGGGGCGTTTCAAACGCAGGGTGCGCGAGGTGCCCTGAACTATCTGGCCTTTGTGGATTATTTAAAAACCGACAATCTGACCGGCGTGCGTCGCACTCCGCCTAAAGACAATCTGGTGTATGGGGATCGCTCTTACTGGATTGTTAAACCCGCCGGAAAAGTGATGCTGCAGTTGAGCCCGTCGTCCCGCCTTTCCTGGTACGGTCAGTACGTGAAAAGTTATAAGCTGTTCTCCGATCGCATCTTTCGGGATCAGCGGGAATTCCGGGATCGGGAGCTGTACATGATGAACCTGAATTACCAGTGGAACTATCGAGAGCGCGCGTTTCTGAAGGCAACGGTTTTCCGCACCGATGAAACCTATCGGTTAAATTTGATGCAACATCCCACGGTGCGGGATCAGAAGCGGGTGGTTCAGGGCACGCGGATCGATGCCTGGCTGGCCCTGCCGGGAAATCATCGCCTGTCCATGGGGCTGTACTGGAAGCAAAACCTGGCGGAGGAACGGTTGGCCGCGCCATTGCCGCTGACCCGGACAACCGTCCTGGGGCTGTATCTGGAAGATCAGTGGCAGCCCATCGATCCGTTATGGATCACCCTTGGAATTCGTTTTGATGACCACTCTGAAGATCAGGGCTACTGGAATCCGGCTCTTGCCTTCCGGTTTGAACCCTTCCCGTGGGTATCCCTGCAGGGACATTGGAGCCAGTCCACCCGATGGCCGGGTTTGAGCGAATTTGCCATCGAGGAGGCCGGTACCGGTTTGCAGGGAGAGCGTCTGGAGGGGCACGACCTTGGCGTGGAGGTGCAGGTGATTCCCCGGCAACTGGATGTGCAGGTAAACTACTTTTACCTGACGTTGAGGAACGAGGCCCGTTTTGTGGCCGATTTTTCGGGACAGTTTCCGCGCTTTTATTATCGCAACGAAACAGACCGGGTGGTCTCCCGTGGACTGGAACTGGAAACCCGCTGGCGCCTTTCCCGGCAGTGGAATGGATTCGCCAATGCAACGTTGAATAAGGTGCGTCGGGAACCGTCCGGTGCGTATTTAGCATACAGTGCCCCGGATCTGTTGATGAATGCCGGCATCACTTATTCGGGAACCTGGCTGAAGGGGCAACTGGAAGTGCGCTATGGTGGCGAAGCCCGGGGCGTGCAGGCCATGCGGGGTGCCCCCACGGTACTGGATGACTGGCTGCTGATCAACCTGGCACTTCAGGTGCGGTTGAATAAATACATTCATCTGGTGGGTCGGGTAGCCAATCTTACCAATCAAACGTACGAAACTTTTGATGGTCGTCCCATGTTTGGGCGAACGGCCATCGTGGGTGCCCGATTGGCGCTGTAAGCGCCGATCGGGTTGTTGCCCCTTAAATCCAGATGATGCATTAGACCGCGAATGACACGAATGAATACAAATAAAAATAATCCCAGATTAAGCAATAGCCTACGAATGACACGAATTAATACAAATAAAACCAATCAAATACATTGGATTGTGTCTGGATGAAAATGTTTCCCGGGATATATTCGCTATTTTGTTAATATGATTCGAATTTATTCGTGTGATTCGTGGTTTAACACATTATTTGGGTTTAAATTCATTCGCATGATTCGCGGTTTATTATTTGGGGAAATGGAAGCCATTGTTGTGGATAAAAACCTTATGGGAAATAATGATCACCACCCATAACCCCATGCTGGGAATGAGCGCCATTTTTCTGGTCGTGGGAGCGGTCTTTTTCTGGTGACCCATCCGGTGGTTTTGATCCACTACCCATCCCTGCCCATTGGTGCCTTGTGGCGATTCCCGTGCCCGGGTTCTGCTTGTACCATTTTTGCCATTCCTTTCTCTTTTTTCTGTTTTATTCCCATGGGTTTTTCTGTATATTTGGCGGAAAATTTTTGGGTATTATGGCAGCATTTGCAGTTTCAACGAAGTCCCCACCGCTCAAGGCCCGTCTCATTCTCGAAGATGGTTCCGTTTTTGAAGGCATCTCCTTTGGTTATCCGGCTTCCCGGGCAGGGGAAGTCGTGTTTAACACTGGCATGGTGGGTTATCCCGAAGCCCTCACCGATCCTTCCTACTTTGGTCAGATTCTGGTATTAACCTATCCATTGATCGGGAACTATGGAGTACCGGCCAACCGTCAGCAGAATGGCATTTTACAGCATTTTGAGTCCCGACGCATTCAGGTGCAGGGATTGATTGTGGCCAGCGACTCCGAAGAATTCTCCCACTGGAACAGCTATCGGTCGCTCAGTCGCTGGTTGCAGGCGCAGAAGGTGCCTGCCCTTTCCGGTGTGGACACCCGGACGCTAACCCGCAAGTTGCGCGAGAAGGGCACCATGCTGGGGAAAATTGAGTTTGCAAACCAGCCAATCGCATTTTATGATCCCGATCAGGAAAATCTGGTTCGGAAGGTGAGCATTCGCCGGGTGCGCACTTACGGGGAAGGGCGATTCAGGATTGTGCTCCTGGATTGCGGGTGTAAGGAAAATATTCTGAGGAACTTACTTGCGCACGATGTACAGGTAATTCGCGTGCCCTGGGATTACGATTTGCGGCAGCTGGAGTTTGATGGGCTGGTCATTTCCAACGGGCCGGGAAATCCCAAAATGTGCCGCAAGGCCATCCTGCAGATTCGTCAGGTGATGGCGCGGAATCGGCCCATGCTGGGCATTTGTCTGGGGCATCAATTGATGGCGCTGGCGGCAGGGGCCAATACCTTCAAGTTGAAATATGGCCACCGGGGACAAAATCAACCCGTACAGGAAAAAGGCAACCACCGCTGCTTTATTACTTCCCAGAATCATGGATTTGCGGTGGACATCCACACCCTGCCGGACGACTGGGACACCTGGTTTATCAATTTGAATGATGGTACCAACGAGGGTATGCGGCATCGGGAGCGCCCTTTTCTGAGTGTGCAGTTCCATCCAGAAGCATCCCCGGGGCCGGTGGATACACGATTCATTTTCGATGCCTTCATGGAGATGGTTCAGGAGGAGCATTCGCACCGTTGAAATGTCATGCGAGTCCCCCGGTCTTTCCGCAGGGGTTGGTGAATCATCCGCAGAAAAGATTGGCAGGGAAAGAAATCGGAATAAACATAACGAAATGTACGGCAAGATGGAACAATCCATGCAAAACATGACCGGTGAAGCGAAGGATACCAGACCGGATTCTTTACCCCGGAAAGTGCTTATTCTGGGCAGTGCCGCCCTGAAGATTGGCGAAGCCGGCGAATTCGATTATTCCGGCAGTCAGGCTATTAAGGCCCTGAAAGAAGAAGGCATTTACACCGTGCTGGTAAATCCGAACATTGCCACCATTCAAACCTCCGAAGCGATGGCCGACCGGGTGTATTTTCTGCCCGTGGATGTTCATTTTGTGGAACAGGTAATTGCTCGCGAGCGTCCCGATGGCATTTTGCTCAGTTTTGGCGGACAAACCGCGCTCAATGTGGGGATTGCCCTGCACGAGAAGGGCATCCTGGAAAAATACGGCGTTCGGGTGCTGGGTACACCGATTCAGGCCATTCAGGATACGGAGAACCGGGATCAATTTGTAAAGCGGTTAAACGAGATCGACGCCAGGACACCGCGCAGTCAGGCGGTGGGAACGGTAGAAGAAGCGGTAGCCGTGGCCCGCAGGCTGGGTTATCCGGTGATGGTGCGGATCGCCTATGCCCTGGGTGGTCTGGGGTCAGGCGTGTGCCGCACGGAACGGCAACTGCGCCGCCTGGCGAGCAAGGCCCTCTCCTACACCCACCAGATCCTGATCGAGGAATACCTGGAAGGATGGAAGGAAATTGAATACGAAGTGGTGCGCGATCGCTATGACAATTGCATCACGGTGTGTAACATGGAGAATTTCGATCCTCTGGGCATCCACACCGGAGAAAGCATCGTCGTTGCGCCCAGCCAGACGCTGAACAATCGTGAGTATCATCTGTTACGGGAGGTGGCCATTCGGGTGATTCGCCACCTGGGGATTGTGGGGGAATGCAACATTCAGTTTGCGCTGGATCCGCGCTCCGAGGATTATCGCATCATCGAGGTGAACGCGCGGTTGTCTCGCAGTTCAGCCCTGGCCTCCAAAGCGACCGGATATCCTCTGGCATTTGTGGCCGCTAAACTGGCCCTGGGGTACGGATTGTTCGAGCTACCCAATAGTGTAACCCGGGTGACCCGGGCGTTTTTTGAACCGGCACTCGATTATGTGGTGGTGAAAATTCCCCGCTGGGACTTAAAGAAATTTCGGCGGGTTTCCCGGCGCATTGGCTCCGGTATGAAGTCGGTTGGAGAAGTCATGGCCATTGGACGGACATTTGAAGAGGCGCTTCAAAAGGCCTTGCGGATGGTGGAGATTGGCGCCCGCGGGCTGGTGGCAAACGAGAACTTCCAGTTTCAAAATCTGGCGCGGGAAATCCGGGAACCCACCGAAGAGCGCATTTTTGCCATCGTGGAAGCCCTGCGGCAGGGGATGTCCATTTCCCGCATTCACCGATTGTCCCATATCGACCGCTGGTTTCTGTACAAGATCCAGCGCGTGGTTCAGCTGGCAGAGTTGCTGAAACAGAATCGCGGCCGGGAAGTGGATCGGGATTTATTGCTGCAGGCAAAAAAAGCCGGTTTCTCCGATGAACAGATTGGGGTTCTTCTGGGGCTACCGGAAGAAAAGGTGCGCCGCTTGCGGGAGCACTGGAACATCTTTCCCGTGTTACACCAGATCGATACCCTGGCCGCGGAATTTCCAGCCCGCACCAATTACCTGTATCTGACCTACCACGGGCTATCGGATGATGTAGCCCCACCAAAGGGAGAAAGCGTGCTTATTCTGGGCTCCGGTACCTATCGCATCGGCAGTAGCGTGGAATTCGATTGGTGCTGTGTCAACGCCAGCCGCACGTTGCGTCAGATGGGTAAAAAGACGATTATGCTAAATTACAATCCGGAAACCGTCAGCACCGATTACGATGAATCCGATTTGCTGGTGTTTGATGAAATTCGTCTGGAGACGGTCATCGAACTGTGGCGGAAACTCTCACCCCGGGGAGTCATCGTCTCCATGGGAGGACAGATCCCCAACAATCTGGCGTTGAAATTACATCGCAATGGGATTCCCATTCTGGGAACACCCCCGGAGAGCATTGATCAGGCAGAAAACCGGGGCAAGTTTTCGCGATTGCTGGATGAACTGGGAATTGATCAACCCGCCTGGCGGGAGCTGACGTCTCTGGAAGAAATCCGTCAGTTCGCCGAAGAGGTGGGGTATCCCGTTTTAATTCGACCCTCCTACGTATTGAGCGGGGCAGCCATGGCGGTCGCTTCAAACGAAAACGAGTTGTATCGCTACCTGCAACGGGCAACCGAGGTATCTCCGGAACATCCCACGGTGGTGAGCAAATTTCTGGAGAATGCCAAGGAGATTGAACTGGATGGCGTGGCCCGAAATGGAGAAATTGTTGCAGAAGCCATTTCTGAACATGTGGAAAATGCCGGAGTGCACTCGGGGGATGCCACGCTGGTTTTGCCCCCGCAACGGACTTATCTGGAAACCATCCGTCAGGTTCGGGCGATTGCACGCAAAATTGCCCGCGCGCTAAACATTCATGGCCCGTTTAACATACAGTTCATTGCCAAACAAAATGAAGTGAAAGTGATTGAATGCAATCTTCGGGCATCCCGAAGTTTTCCATTTGTCTCGAAAATCCTGAAACGCAATTTCATCGAGCTGGCCACCCGGGTAATGATGGGCGATGGGGTTGCACCGGCCATCGATTCCCTGTTTGATCTGGATTACGTGGGGGTCAAAGCGCCCCAGTTTTCCTTTACGCGGCTGGAAGGGGCGGATCCCACCACCGGGGTGGAAATGGCATCCACCGGGGAGGTGGGATGCCTGGGCGATGATTTTGACGAAGCGTTCTTAAAAGCGCTGCTTTCGGTGGGATTCCGCCTGCCAGTGCGAGCGATATTGCTGTCCACCGGTAACATCGAGTCCAAAGCGGAACTGCTGGAAAGCACCCGCCTGATGCACCAGATGGGCATTCGTTTTTATGCCACCCGGGGAACAGCGCGCTTCATGCAGGCCAATGGAATTCCGGCAGAAATTCTTCACTGGCCACTGGAAAATAAGCAGCCCAATACACTGGATTATATTAAATCGGGCAAAATTGATCTGGTGATCAACATCCCGAAAAATTATCAGGAAGAAGAGTTGACCAACGACTACCTGATTCGCCGCACGGCGGTGGATTACAATGTACCGTTGATTACCAATCGCCAGCTGGCCATGCGATTTGCAGAGGCCATCTCCCGAAAGCGGTTGGCGGATTTGCAAATTCGCAGCTGGGAAGAGTATTCGTAAAGCGTCATATCAAAACGGCCGTTTTTTCAGGGATTAATCCCAGATAATGCAATAACCCGCGAATTAAATGAATGAAACCGAAAATTATCCCCAAAATCGCAAATAAACTCTAAAACACCTTTTCATCCAGATATAGTCCAATGTATTTTATTATCTTTATTTGTGTGAATTCGTGTCATTTGCAGGATAATGAAAAATCTGGATCCATCAGAAGGTTATGATTCGCATCGATGGCAGTCAGAAATCGGGCTCCGGAACCATTGTTCGAGATGCTGTCCCTTTCGCCGTCTTGACGGGACAGTCCCTGCACCTGTTTAATATTCGTGCCCGCCGGAAGAATCCGGGATTGCGGGCGCAGCATGTGACAGCCATTCGTGCCTGTGCGCAGATGTGCGGAGGGCGCCTGAAGGGAGATGCGGTAGGTTCATCCGAAATTTACTTTTCTCCCGGAGATCGCATTCGCGGAGGGCACTATCGCTGGGACATTGGTACTGCCGGTTCCACCATCATGTTAGCGATGGCCGTGCTGCCCCTGGCACTCTTCGCGGAGGCACCATCCGAATTCCACATTGTTGGGGGAGTGTTTCAGGATTTCGCCCCTTCCGCTTTTCATTTTCAACAGTTGTTTTTGCCTCTGCTGCGCAAGATGGGTATCCGGGTGGAGCTGGAGATTGTTCGTCCGGGGTATGTCCCGGTGGGGGAAGGAGAGATTCGTTTACGGGTACAACCCCATGGCGGCCCGCTGCGCAGCCTGGAATTGCTGGGGAGTGGGCACCTGGAAAACGTCCGGGGGATTGCCCTTTCTTCTCACTTACGGGAACGGCGGGTGTCCCATCGCATGGCGGATGCCTGTTTGCAGGAGCTTCAGAAGGAAGGCATCGCTGCCAAAATTGAGCGAGTGTATGACGAGGCCGATGATCCCGCCTTTCGTCGGCCATCGGTGCAGCCTGGTGCGGCGCTGGCTATCTGGGCGCAAACGTCTTGGAATGGTTATCTGGGTGCCGATATGGCAGGCAAACCCGGTCGGCGGGCGGAGTGGATCGGGCAGCAAGTTGCCCGACAGCTGGTGGCCGACTGGAAAACCGGTGCCACTGTGGATCGCTACCTGGCCGATCAGCTGATACCATATGCCGCTATGGCAAAAGGCATCACGCGCTATCGGATACCGGAATGCACCGATCACGTTGATGCCCGCTTGTGGCTGGTGGAGCAATTTTTTCAGGTATCCACCCGTCTGGAAGGAAAGGTTCTTGAAATTGTGGGACGGGGGTAGGGTCAATCCGGAACAAAAAGAGTGGCTGGTAATTTAAATCAATATCGATGAAGTGGAATTTGTTGGTTCGGCAACAGAAAACACCCAGGGACGGTTGAAGCGGTCGACGATAGAATACAGAAGCTGAACGAGAATTTAACCTGGACGTTTAAGTTTGAATATCCCATTCATTGGAATAGATTGCCTGGCCATGCCAGGCCATTACAGCGGGGCCGGATTCTTCATGTACAATCTGGTAAGCGCATTGTGCCAGATTGACCGGCCATTTTTATTAAAAGTCTTTTGTAAACCCACCCACGCGTCCCTTTTTCAAACAATTTTACAGCCAGGGGATCAGGTGGTTGCCGTCCCCATCCGCAACCGAGCCCATCTGCTGGCTTATTACGAAGTCGGGTTACCGCGGGCGTTGCGCCGGGAAAAAGTGCGGTTGTTTCATGCCACCCATTATTTAACACCACCGGTTCATTCTTCCTACAAATTGATCACCACGGTGCACGATATGGGATTTTTCCTGTACCCCGATAAATATCCGCTTATAAAACGCGCATATTTCCGCCAGCGATTTGCTACCTTTTTAAAACGAGCCGATCGGATCTGGACGGTGTCCCATTCCACCCGTCAGGCAGTGGCGGCTTTCTTTCCGGAATACCACACCAAATTGGTGACCATTTATCCCGGGGTGAATCACCTGAACGATGTGGAGCCGGACGCATCCATCCCCGTTCCCCAACCGTATTTCTTGTCCGTAAACTCCATCGAGAAACGGAAAAACATTCCCTTTTTAATCCAGTTATTTAATCGAGTAAAGGCTTCTCATTTGAAAAATGCCCGACTGGTTATTGTGGGCTACCCGGCCAACGGTTTTGGAGAAGTGAGACGAGCCGTGCAGGAGTCGCCATTCCGAAAGGACATTTTCTTTTACAGCAATGTTCAACCATCCTTTTTAAAAACCCTGTACGCGCGGGCGCTTTGTTTCTTAAGTGCTTCGGAATATGAAGGCTTTGGTTTTACCCCCTTTGAAGCCGTTTGGATGGGCGTTCCTGCGTTTCTGTATCGCAACAACACGGTGGCGGAATTGCTGGGGGATCATCCCTATCATTTTCCCCATTACCAGATCGATCGGTGGATGGACGTGTGGCATCGAGCATATCGTCAGCAGTTCCCGGAAAGGCTTTCCCCCCGGCAAATTCGGCATCTTTCCTGGGAGGTAACCGCCCATAAAGCCGTTCAACTTTATTTACAGGTAATGGACGAAGGGGTGGGGTTACAACCGCCCCATCGAAAATGGGAGCAACGGGTTCGCGTCATGTAATATTTAAGGCGAAGGTAGGGTAACGAATGGAGATGGACTATTGAATGCCACGGAAAACATACCGGACGAGGAGGCATTTTTTCAAATTCGGAAAGAGATTTTCCGGGTGCTGAAAATTGCCAGCAGCTTCGACAGCGCGTTCACTGCGGAACAGGTGCGTCGGTTTATCCGGGTGCCCGTTTCCCAGTCCGATTTTCAGGCCGTGCTGTCCCGTATACAACAAGAAGGTGAATTGTGGGATGTTGGGGGTTGGGTGCAGCACACCAACGAAAAGAACGGGTTCGAGCGTCGCCGGGAATGGAGTCAACGCGTATTCGATGAAAACAGGAAGCATCTGAAATGGATTGTGCGAATTCCCTGGGTGCGTTATGTTGCTTTGACCGGTGCCAATGCATTCGAGTCCTGCAATGCCGACGATGATGTCGACTTGTTTATTGTCACCGCTCCCAATCGTTTGTGGTTAACCTATGGCATCATTGTGATGGTCAGTCATGTGTTAAAGGTTCGGAAGAAACTGTGTGTAAATTTTTTGCTCGATGAGTCCAACCTGAACCTCTCACAGCAAAATTATTTTACGGCCGTTCAAATCGTACAGATGCAGTCGGTCATCAATCATTCTTTTAAAAACCGATTTGTTCAGGAGAATCGCTGGATCTATCGCATTTTACCCAATGCCCGGGTGGAAGAGCAACCCAATGCCCGTTATTATCTGGGAGAAAAGCCTCGCCCTGCCGGGAAGGGTAAGGGATTCGGATTAACCAAGCTCAACCACTGGTTATTTTTGTGGTACCGGAACCGGCTGCAACGGAAGTTTCCCAGGTTAGTTGGACGCAACATCATTATTAAACCGGGATTGGCCAAGTTGAATCGAGTGGATTATCAGGAGGTTTACCAGATGATCGATGCGGGCATTACCTCCCGGGAAGATTTGCGAAAAGCCGTTTATCGCGATGCGGGATTGGATGAGTTGTGATTTGAGGAAGGGCAGGATCAATAAGGAAAAGGAGAGTTGTATTCCATGAGTGCACTTCACGACGTAAAGCTGCAGGCCAGCTCGGATGATTATTACCGCAAAGTGGCGGCCTATTATGATCAGGATGCCCGGGATTTCCTGGAACGCTATCAGCAGAATCATGTGTTGCAGCGCATCCGAAATGATTTTCGCCAGATTACCGAACAATTTTCTTTCCGCTCGATGCTGGAAGTTGGGTGCGGCCCGGGGGTCGACTTACGGTATTTTGCACAAAAGTATCCCACAGTGGAAATTGTGGGGATTGACGTTTCCGGGGAAATGGTCAGGCGTGCCCGACACCTGCTGGCGCAAAACGGGCTCCAGCAGGTACAGGTGGAGGTGGGCACAGTGGAAGATGTGGAGCAACTTTTCCCTCATCGTACTTTTGATATGATTTACTGCTATTTCGGGGCGTTGAATACCGTGAAGGATTTGAGACAGGTGGCGCATGCGTTACGGCGGGTTGTTTCTCCCAACGGTACGCTGGTGCTGACCTTTGTGAATCGCTGGTATGTGTTTGACTTGCTGTTTTACCTGCTGCGAGGTAACTATCGGCGAGCATTTTCGCGCATCACCAACCGCTGGGCGGGTTATTCCCCGGTAAAACAGTTGGAGAGCACCTGCCGCTCGGCCCGGGAGATCAAACATTATTTTCATCCGCACTTCCAGATTGTTCGCAAGAAAGGCTACTCTATCTTCTTCCCGGCCTGGTACCGACAACATCGGGTTGCTTCGAACAGCAAATTGGCCCACTGGCTGTGGCGGATGGATCAATGGATGAATAAAACCCCCTTCTGGAATATTGGTGAGTACAGCCTTTATGTGCTGAAGCCAGCAAAGGGCACAGGGGAGGATCGTCGGTGATCACGGTGCTTATGCCTGTTTATAACGGGGCGGAATTTGTGGAGGAAGCCATACGTAGCATTTTGAATCAGACATTTTCCCGTTTTGAATTATTGATCATTGATGATGCCTCCACGGACGATACCGGGTTCCGAATCCGTCAGTTTAGCGATCCGCGCATCCGATACTTTCGGCTGGAAAGTCATCAGGGTATTCGTTACTGTCTGAATCTGGGGCTGGCCAGAGCGCGTTATCCTCTGGTTGCCCGTCAGGATGCCGATGATCGATCGCATCCCCAACGCCTGGAATATCAGTGGCGGTTTTTGCAATCCCATCCGGATTATCTGATCGTGGGCAGCCATGGATTTCGGGTGAATCGCACGGGTACTCGATTGGGGTATCTATTTAAACCGGTGGATGCGCAAAGTTTGCGCTGGATACAGTGCTTCGAATCACCGTTTATTCACACCTCTGTCATGTTCCGACGACAGCCAGTTGTGGATCGGTTTGGGGGTTATCCGGAATGCCACCACTGCGAAGATATTGCCCTCTGGTCGCGGCTGCTGTTGCAGGGCCCGGCTGCAAATTTGCCCCTACCCCTGATTGACTACCGCGTCCATGAGCAATCCACCATTCGTCAAATTGCCGCGGATTCAATTGAAGCCCTTTTTGAGAAACAGGTACTTCCAGTCCTGCATCATTATGTTCGATGTTTGCTGAAGGAAGCGTTCCCCCGGGATTGCGTACGAATTCTGGCCGCTGTGCCCAGAGGAATCCGGGTGGCAAACGCCAAACGCTTCTGGGATTGCTACCTGGAATTGCTGGAACGGTTCGTGGCCGGGCATCCGCAAGCCCTGACATCGGCAGCGTTTCAGGAAACATTACTGTATCAAATGCTGGGATTGATGCGTCGGGTGCCCGGACGACCACCCCTGAAAATGATCCGGCGGTTCGGTCAATGGATTCTACAGCACCCGGTGCGCGCATTTCAGGTTTTTTCCTGGAAAAAAGGATTTTTCCTGTCTCGCCCCTCCCTTGAATCAACGCGTTCGAAAATGGTTTAAAAAAGATGAGCGTGGACGAGTTGGGTTGGATAGGATTTTGTACATTTTGCGTCAATTGAAATATTGGCTTAATTCACAAAACAGGGAATGATTCCCGTATCACAGGGCATATATCGACTGTTTGATCCCGGAGAATGGGTATCGCTGGATTCCAGTGATGGGTTCGATGCATGGGCGGAGGAATACGGTCGGTTGCCAGCAACGAACCCCATTTTCCGGCTGACAAAAGAGCTCCTGTATCGGCTGGTGCTTGAGGAAATCTGTCCGCGCCTGAAAAAGCAGGCCTTACCCTGGAGAATGCTGGATTTCAATTGTGGTCCGGGTAATGATTTTCCCTTTTTTCTGGAGCAGGGATTTCAGGTGGTTGGATGCGATGGATCGCCCGGCATGTTGCGGGTTGCCTGGAAAAAATTCAGTCAGGCCTGTCAGGATAAACGGGTCATGCTGTACCTGGGACGGGCAGAGCGTTTGCAACCCAATAGTTTTGATGGCCAGACATTCGATCTGATTTTTTCCACAACGGGAGGATTTTCGTATTTGGATGATGAAGCGTTTGTTCGGGCTCATCAGGTGTTGTACCGCATGTTGACTGCGGGTGGGGTATTATTAACTGCACATTTAGCTCCGGTTTGTCTGTCGGAAACGGTTTATTACCTATTCAAAGGCCATCCGCGTCTGGCATTTCGGCGGTGGTCAGGCACGTTGACGGTTAACATTCGGGGTCGGCAACAGCGGATGTGGCTGCGTTCCCCCGCGCGCGTGAAAAAGTTATTACGGGGATTGCCCAGGCGCTTGATGGTGCGTCCGGTGCTCTGCTGGACGCCCCCCTTTCAAACGGGATATCGGGCGACAGGGGTGCGGCTTCCCATTCATCGCGCCCTGGAATACCGATCGCTGCGAATCCCGGGATTGGCATTCGTTGCGGATCAGGTAGCCTGTCTGGTGTTTAAACGCTGAGGACATCAGGTGCCTGTGCAACTAACCCAAATTTAGCATTAGCCTGCGAATGTACATCATTAAACCCAGATTATGCATTAAAACCACGAATTACACGAATTAACGCGAACAAAAACAATAAAATTCGTTTGATTATATCCGGATAAAAAATGTGTTCCGGGATTTATTCTCTTTTTTGTTGATATTTTTAGGATTCATTCGTGTGATTTGCGGTTTAGTGATTATTTGGGATGAATAGAGAAAACCTTCTCAAAAGGAAAAACGATTTACTGATTTTAATCCATCAAATTCGTAGTGGTTGAGAGATCAGGTGGATGCTTTTTTCTGTGCCAGAAAAGGCAGTACAACGTTAGCCAGCCCCCTTGTTAAGTCTGGAAACAGCAAGGGGATTTCTTCCAGCAGGGATTGATGTCTGCTTTGAATGATCTGGGAAATGGAAAAAGCCTCGGCGGCCAATTTGCCAAAGCGTTTCTCAACCTGCGTGAGGGAGATTTTCTGAATGGGAAGCCCGGTGATAGACGCCAGCTGTTCGGCCAGCTGTTCCTGCCGAATGGCGTTGCCCGCAAATAAGTTGTATGTTTCTCCTGGTTGACCCCGTTCCAGTAAATGCACAATCATCCGGGCACAGTCTTTAACGTGAATGAGCGTCATCCAGTTTTTTCCGTTGCCATAGAGCGGAACGATCTGGAGCTTCTGCATGGGTAAAAGATAAAATTGCCGAAACCATGATCCAGTCCCGTAAACCCAGGCGGGACGTAAGATGATGCCCTTGATTTTTTTCTGGACAATGGCTTCCACCAGCGGCGCTTCTCCACGGGCGTAGTATCGGGCGTAGCTGACGGGATGGAGTGGAGTGTTTTCGGTGATAATCTGGTCGTGCCCATCCCCATAAGCCAGTGTCCCGGCCACCAGAACCAGCAGGGGAGGGTGCATCGGTTGCCACAGCAAATGGATCAATTTTTGATTGGCACGTGCACTTTTGCGGGCTGCCAGCCAGCGACCGAACCGGGTGGATCTGGCAATGCGTGCCAGATGGACAATGGCTGTAGCCGATTCAAAATGCTCACCAGCCAGTGGTAGTCGTTCCAACGATCCGTGAACCAATTCGACTTTCCCGTGTAAATCATCCGGTAAAGCCGTTTGATGAATCAGACAGGTGGCAGAATAGGACTGTTCTACCAGTGTTCGGAGCACTTCCTGTCCAATAAATCCTGTGCCACCCAGTGTTAAAATCTTTTTTGCCCTCACGAGAAATTCCTGTGGATTGAGGTTTGGAATAGACCCGGGGACAATTGGCTAAATCCCGCTGCAAATTTGAACCAGTTTGGGTTTAGGTTTAACCGAATCCAGTCCAATTCAAACCTTGTTTTCTGGTGAATTTTATCTCAGGTTTTGCATTCGTAGGCCAGTGGTTAAGGTATTAAAAAATGTCCGAGTAAGGGAGGACATTGGGTATTTCGTAAGACCAGAAAACGCGGATTCCTTTTTGTTTCAGAATTTCCTCGGCTACCGGATGATACTGGTATGCCAGGGTGATAGGGAATATTTCGCCTTCGAGACGGCTTTTCAGGCGTTCCAGCAGTTTCAGGAAACGATTTACATCGCGCACACCAAACTGAGCCTTGCATTCGCCTATTACAAATACCCGATTGCCGTTCCGTTGACCTTCACCGTAGATGTTAATTTCATCGTATTTTTTGGGGGAATAGACCAGATTCTTGCGGTAGAGGCGATCAACGGAAATCCGGTATTCTTTTTCCAGGATCTGTTTCAGCGGTTTGTAGGCTTGGTCTTCCAGCCGATACCCGATGGTGTTGCTAATACCGCCCAGTTGTTCCGCGATGTCGTCCACCCGGCGGGTGAGCTTCCGGATCGTCTCCTCGGTTTTCCTCTGAGCCTCGGCTAATTGCTCGAGCCGTTCCTCGGTTTTTTGTTGGGCTTGGGCCAGCTGATTGAGGCGTTGCTCGGTTTTTTGCTGAGCTTCGGCCAGTTGATCCACCCGTTGAGTGAGTTTTTCCAGTCGCTCCTCAGTTTTCTGCTGGGCGATCGTCAGCTGATCGACGCGTTGGGTGAGTTTCTCCAGCCGTTCTTCGGTTTTTTGTTGGGCTTGTGCCAGTTGATTGAGCCGTTCTTCGGTTTTTCGCTGAGCTTCGGCCAGTTGATCCACCCGTTGAGTGAGTTTTTCCAGTCGCTCCTCAGTTTTCTGCTGGGCGATCGTCAGCTGATCGACATGTTGGGTGAGTTTTTCCAGCCGTTCTTCGGTTTTTCGCTGAGCTTCGGCCAGTTGATCTACCCGTTGAGTGAGTTTTTCCAGTCGCTCCTCAGTTTTCTGCTGGGCGATCGTCAACTGATCGACACGTTGCGTAAGCTTCTCCAGCTGTTCTTCGGTTTTTTGCTGGGCTTCAGCCAGTTGATTGAGCCGTTCTTCGGTCTTTTGTTGCGCGACTGTAAGCTGGTCAACCCGTCGGGTAAGCGTTTCCAGTTGTTTTTCAACTTTTTGCTGGAACTCCAGCAGGCGATTAAGGTGATCCGTCGTCTGCCTCTGGGCATTTAGCAGATCGTGAACAATATCTTTTAACTCATTGAACTCGGCCTTGGTAACGGTGTCCGATAGCTCTGAATATACCGATCCGATGATTTCGGCCAGCTTCAAAGCCGCTTCCGGATCGAGCTTCTCTTTAAGTTCATTGAATATTTTTAGCGTATCGATCATATTTTCCGCTTATACCGAATTCTTAACAATATAACAAACCTCCGGGCGGAGTTAAAGTTTCCGGTGGAGGAATTATGGGGAGTGCCAAACATCACCGCCCCGTGTTCAGAACGGTTGACCCCCCGATGGACGCACATCGGGGATCGCCAGGACAATCCTTAGCCCGCAAATTCTTTCAAAACACTCAGCACATAATCGACATCGGCTTCGGTGTGGGCTGCATTGATTTGAAATCGAATGGTTTCATCACCGCGTGGAACCACCGGAAAGGTCAGGCCAACCACCAGCACCCCTTTCTCGAACAGCCGATTCACCATTTCGTGAGTTTTATGCGTATCCCGCACCAGCAAGGGAACAATAGGATGAGGGCCGGGAATGGATTCCATCCCCAGTGCGGTAATACCTTCCCGAAATTGCCGGGTGCGTTCTTTTAAATTCGCCAGCCGTTTTCGGCCTTCGGGGCCATCGGCAATTTCGATAGCCTTGATGGCTGCCGCACAATCGGCAACACCCAAGGGATTGGTGTATATGTAGGTATCTGCTTTCTGGCGAATGGCCTCGATCACCGATTCGCTGGCGGCCACAAATCCGCCATTGACCCCAAAGGCCTTACCAAAAGTCCCCACGATGATGTCAGGAGTGGCACCGGTAAATTCAGCCGTTCCCCGACCCGTATCGCCGAAAGCGCCGATTCCATGGGAGTCATCCACCACCGTGATTACACCGTCTTTGAATTTCGGATGGTATTCCCGGGCCAGTTGCAAGATTTCCGGAATGGGGGCGTAATCGCCTCGCATGCTAAAGATTCCATCGAAAATAATCACCACGCGTTCGATGTGGGAAGGCACCGCATCCAGGCAACGCTTCAATTCATCCATATTGTTGTGGGGATAAATGCCCTTATTTTCCCGCGGGACGTTGGCAATACGCATGGCCCGGATGATACTGTTGTGATTAAGCTCGTCACCAATCCAGTAAGTTTGTTTGGTGTTAATGGCCAGTGCCAGACCCAGATTGGCTGTGTAAGCCGAATTGAAAATCTTAGCCGCGGGTTTTCCCACAAACCGGGCAATGCGCGCTTCCAGTTCCACGTGATAATGGAAGGTGCCGTCAATAAAGCGAACGGCCCCGGGCCCCACGCCAAATTTGCGAGTGGCTTCGTCGGCAGCCTCGATCAATGCCGGATGATGCGATAGCGACAGGTAACTATTGGAATTCATGCGAATATATTCCTGATCCGATCCCTTTAATTTATACCGCGGCCCTTTTTCCCCGCGGGGTGGAATGTAATCCACAATGATGCGTTCCGGGGCCTTGGCTCGACCTTCCTGTTGCAGGGCTTCCACGTCGGATTGAAGGGCACTATCTAATTTGTCCAGTGGCATGACCTCTTCCTTCCTTTTTGTGATTTGCAAAAAAGTAAACGATTTCCAATAATCAACGCAAGCTGCAAACAAAAATTATCAACCGGCGAATGGGTCTGCAACAAAAAGATCGTTGGAAAACGCCCCGGTGCATCCCTAAATTAAGGCAGGTTTCCAGAAACGTTTGAGTGATATGCAGCTAACCGAACAGCAATTAAAAGCCCTGGATTTACAGCGGCATATTGTAGTCACCGCCGGTGCGGGATCGGGGAAAACAACCGTTCTGGTTGAACGGTACGTTCACATTCTTTTGTCCCGGCCGAATGCTTCCGTTCATCAAATTCTGGCCATTACTTACACCGATAAAGCGGCGGCCGAGATGAAAGAGCGGGTGGTGCGCCGGATTTACGAACTGTTCGATTCCCGCCCCGAAAGCCGCGCGCGCCTGTTTCAGGTCATGAAATCGCTTTCCAGCACACAGATTTCAACCATCCATGCGTTTTGTCGTCAGGTGTTAAAAAATTTTTCGCTGGAGGCAGGACTGTCGCCTCAATTCGAGGTGGCAGATGATCTGCAGATGAGAAGCCTGTTCAATCGGGTGTTCTGGGAATTCTTTTATCACTATCAACCCGCCAGCGATTCCGAACGGCAGTGGGTAATGGCAGCCATGAGCCATCTAAACCCGGCTGAACTGAAAGGCTTGTTCTGGGAAATGTATGAACAACGGGCCAGCGTGGAACCTTTTGCCAGGCAATATGCCCGCCTGTCGCCGGATGCGTTACGGCGGGAATGGGCAAAGTGGAAAACCCGCTATTATCAACAGATCTACCAGACCTTACAGGAATTGCAGGTTGTTGAGGATTTCCACAAACTGGTGGCCCAGCTACCGTCGAATGCCAGCAGGGCTACGGTCAATACGTTGGTGGATGTTGACACTCAATTGCAGAATTTAGCAGAATCCGTCTCTGCAGATGCCCTTGCCGGTGGTATTTCAGGATTGTTAAACGCGTTTTTTACCAAACAGGGGACACCCAGAAAGCAATTGGAAAAGTTGATTGAGAAGGCGTCTGCCGTAAAGCCTGTTTACGATCGTTTGCTGGAAAACCTCGAGCACCTACGTGAAGATTTCATTTTTCCAGAAGAAAGCGACAATCAGGAGCAGATCTTTGCCGAGGTGGTTTGTGGATTGAGCCACTTGTTTACCGGTTTTCTGGATCGTCTGGAAGAAGAAAAGCGGCAGCTGGAAGTTCTGGATTTTACCGATCTGTTGATCCGCACGCGGGATTTATTCCGGCAACACCCAAATATTCTCCAGCATATGCGACAGCGGTATCCCTGGATTCTGGTGGACGAGTTTCAGGACACGGATGAATTGCAGGCGGAGATAATTGGTCTTCTCGCCGGGTTTGATGAGAAACCCACGGATGGCCTGCCCAATGTGTTTATTGTGGGTGATCCCAAGCAGTCGATTTACGGATTCCGCCGGGCGGAAGTGGCCTTGTTTATGGAATTCCAGAAACGCATTTGTCAGCGGAATAATGATCCCCCTTCGTTTCTTCATCCGTCCGGGAAGGGTAGTTTAACGGCAACTCCGGAGGAACATCAGGGAAAGATTCAACTCCCCCATAATTTCCGAAGTGTACCTCCGTTAATAGATTTTCTGAACGCTGCCTTTCGCCGAATTTTCGATGCGACCACGGAATTCGATGTACCCTTTTCCCCTTTGGAGGCGGGGCGAGAAGCCCCTCCGGATCCTGATCTTCCGGCGGAAATGCACCTCTTGCTCCTGGAGAACACTCTCAAAAGCTCGGTCTATCTCCCCTACCAGATGGATCATCTGGTAAAGCTCATTCAGGGATTGGTTGCGGATGGGAAGGATCGGGAAACTGCGCGGCGAGTAAATTATGGGGATATAGCGATCCTGATTCGGGGGCGGAATCGTCTGCCGGATATCGAACAGGCGTTGATGGAGGCCGGAATTCCTTATGAAGTCTACAAAGGTGCGGGATTTTACCAGAAGCCCGAAGTGCAGGATATGTTTTATCTGATGAAATCGCTGTATCAACCCGAAGATGATTTTGCCCTGGTTACCGCATTGCGCACGCCGTATGTGGGTCTGTCGGACGAAGCATTGTTTTACCTCCGGCATTGCCAGGGAGCCACCTATTTTCAAAAAGCCGGGTATCTGGCACGCTGGCTGGAAGGGGAGGCCATTCAGGACTGTTTCGAGCCCGGCTTTGTTCAATTTCTCCGCACGCACAACCTGAAACCCCAATTTCGTGAAGAAGACCGGCAGGTCTTTCTTGATTTCTGGAAGCGGTATCGCCGCTGGGTGCAGCAAGCTCCGCAGTTAAAATTCAGTCAATTGTTGAGTCAAATCATTGAAGATTTACACGTGCGCCCACTGCTTGTCCTGGAAGCGTATGGTCGGCAAAAACTGGCCAATCTGGACAAGCTATTGCAGTTTGTTTATCAGTTTGAACAGACCCGAAGCCAGCGCGTTTCCGATTTTTTACAGGCCTTTTATCAGCTGATTACCGGAGAAGCGGTAGAAGGTGAGGCGGTTGTGCCGGTGGAGGAAGGCAATCGGGTAAAAATCATGACCATTCATGCCGCCAAGGGTCTGGAATTTCCTGTGGTGATTATTCCTCTGCTGGAATCGGGAATGCCCAATCGGGATGTGCTGTGGTTTCATAAACAGGTGGGATTCTTCCCGAAAGTGAAAATAAATAACACGTCTGAAAAAACGTTTATTTATGCGTATTTCAGGCAACTGTCGCAAGCCCGATTGTGGGCGGAGGAAAAACGCATCCTGTATGTTGCCACCACACGGGCACGGGAGCGCCTGTATTTATTGGGTTCCTGGGGATTGAGAGGGAGAAACGCCGCTAAAAGCCATCTTCAGATGGTGTTACAGGCACTGGATATTTCGCCCGGGAATTTAAATCGCGTTGAGGTTGAGAATCACCTGAAAATAGTTCCCACCAAAATCGATCCGTCGAAAGCGGTCTCCGAAACGGGTGGTCATCCTCCGATCGGACATCAACAGAGCCAAATCGGCCAGGAGCAATTTCGGAAAAGCCTGCCTTTTGCTGAGCCGCTACCGGTCACGGCCTCGTATAAAGAATATTCTGCCACTCAGCTCATGATTTTTAAGGAAGATCCCGCCCGCTATGTGCGCCATTTTTATTTACGGGATGGCATCATCCATCCCCCCTTGATCGATCTGGAGTATGAAGACGAGCCGGGGGGATTGTTGTGGGGAACGCTGGTGCACCGACTGCTTCAGGATGTTCACCTGCGTGCACCTGAACAGGATGTCCAGGCCATTCAAAGTATCCTGTGGGCGCAAAAAATTCCGCGAAAGGAACATTCCCGCTTACAGCAGGACTTGTTGAAGACCATTTCCAATTTCCGGCAAACGGCACTGGGACGATGGTTGATGAAGGCAGCCCCCCAATATGCGGAATTGCGGGTGAAATGTCCGCTGCCTTCGGGTACGCTGGTGGGCATCTTCGATCGCCTGTTTCGAAATTCGGATGGCCACTGGGAAGTTGTGGACTTTAAGACCAACCAGATTACTGCGGAACAGATCCCGGAAATGGTAAAAAAATACACGCCCCAGGTGCGCTATTATGCCCTGTTGCTAAGCGAGCTTTTTCCGGAACAGGAGCAGTTTCCGGTTCAATTGTACTTTTTGCGACCGCAGCGGGGGCATCGGGTCATTTTTACCCCGGATGATATGAAGGAAATTTCGCGGGAGGTGGAAACAACCATATGTCAGTTGCAGGATAAGGAGCGCCATCTGCTGGAAGAGCTGTGAGAGAAAAACATTTTTCTGGTGCTTCGAGATTGATAAGATTAAAAACATGAGGCGGATCCTGGAGTTTTGGGAAAAGAGGCACAAAAGATTGTCAGATAATCGGTAAATTGCTTGAAAATCAATAGAAATTTCATTAAATTCATTAGTTTAAAATAATTTTTTAATTGGAGGAAAAGCATGAAGTTCTCCATTGATCGGAACGCGCTTTTTGATGTTCTCCAAAAAGTCATCAACGTTGTTCCCCAGCGATCGACCATATCCATTACCCAGACCATATTGATCCAGGCGACCAACGCAGGCGTCGATCTGGTCGCGACCGATCTGGAAATCACCATGGCTGCCCACGTCAATGCACAAATCGAAGAACCGGGCTCGGCTGCCGTGGTCGGTCGCATGCTATATGAAATTATCCGCGAACTTCCCGAATCTACTCTGCACTTTGAGGTGGAACCCGAAAATCGATTGATTCTGCGAACGGATTTTGGAAATTATAAAATTGCCGGAGATAATCCCGCCAACTTTCCCAAACGTCCGGAATTTGAAAAGCAGTTTGAAATTTCGCTGAAAAATGATGTGCTGAGGAGGCTAATCGAAAAAACCGTTTTTGCCTGTTCTACGGATGAACTGCGTCCCGCTTTGACGGGCGTTTATTTCGAATTTGAAGAGGGCTATATCCGTACCGTGGCCACCGATGGCCATCGCCTTTCCATGATGAAGTATAATGAACCGAATATTCAGGAAGCGCTGGGCAATGTCATCATTTCTACCCGGGCGCTAAACCTGCTGCTGCGAAACCTGAATCCGGAATCGACGACGATCATGGAGATTGGGCAGAATCATGTGGTGTTCCGACTGGATTCCACACTGATCTTTGCCCGCCTGATCGATGAAGCCTATGTGGATTATCATCGGGTCATTCCACCGGAAATCCATTACGAGATGATCGCCGATACCGATCAACTAATGGCATCGATTAAGCGCGTGTCCCTTTTTGCCAATCCGATCACCTTGCAGATCATCATGCGTATTTACCGGGATTATATGGAAATTTTTGCTCAGGATATAGATTATGGTGGCGAAGCGCAGGAGCGCATTCCCTGTGAATTTACCGGGGATGAATTCGTCGTGGGATTCAACTCCCGCTATTTGCAGGAGGTGTTGCGTCATGTCGACTCCAGCCAGGTACGGATGCAATTTGTTCGACCCGATTATGCAGTACTGGTTCGCCCGGTAGATCCGCCCGAAAACGAGGAGCAATTAATGTTGTTAATGCCGGTGAGGCTTGATCAGGTTTAATGAAATTGCTGGAATTGCGATTAAATCACTTTCGAAATTATCAGGATGCAACCATTCCGTTTCAGGAAGGCATCAATATTCTGTATGGGCCGAATGGGGCCGGGAAAACCAATATTCTGGAAGCAATTTATTACCTGGCAATTACCAAAAGTTTTCGAACCTCGATCGATAAACACTTAATTTTTTCGGCCAGAGATATGTTTCGAATTCAGGGATTGTTTCACACAACCCAGGGACAGGAAATTGTTGCCCACATTGCTTATTCCATTACCCGGGGCAAGCATTTGAGTGTCAACGGGCAGAAGATAACCCGATTTGCTGATTACATCGGAGACATTCCGGTGGTGTTGCTTTGTCCATCCGATTTGTCCCTTTCGCAGGGGAGCCCACAGCAACGCCGCCGCTTTCTGGATGTGTTGCTTTCCCAATCCAGCAAAATTTACCTGCATCACCTGGTGCAATATCGCCGGGCATTGAAACAGCGCAATTTATTGTTGCAACAGACGGCCGTGGAAGATTCGTTACTGGAAAGCTGGGAAGAGAATCTGATTAAGAACGGGGTTTTACTGATCCAGAAACGCCTGGAAGTGGTGGAAGAGTTAAGCCATCGGGTGCAGGAGTTGTATCAACGGCTGAGCAAGACCGGGGATAAGGTGAAAATGGTGTACCGATCGCGCATCAATCCGGGGAAAGGACAGGATCTGGAAACGGTTTATCGGGAAACGCTCCGATCTCACCGCCCGATGGAAAAAGAGTTGGGCAGTACACTGGTAGGGCCACATCGGGATGATCTACTGTTTTTGATAAATGGGAAACCCATGAAAACCTTTGCCAGCCAGGGAGAACACAAAACCTTTGTGATTGCCCTGAAGCTGGCCGAATACCACTATTTGCAGCGCCAGAAAAGCGAAACCCCCATCTTACTGTTCGATGATATTTTTGGAGAGCTGGATGCGGATCGGATCACCCAAATGCTAAACCATCTGGGTTCCATGGGGCAGGTATTTGTCACCACCACGTCTCGAAATTTTTTTGAAAAGGTGGGGAATGCGCTGGCGGATGTCCATTACTATTATGTGAAGGAAGGAACAATATCGCCCGTGGAAGCGTAATATGAGCGTGGCTAAACCGTTAAAAAACCTGATATTCCGGTATTTTAAAGGCGCAGGTCTGGAAGCGCAATTCGAACAATATCTGGCGTTAGCCTATTGGGATAAAGCTGTGGGAAAAGAAATTGCCCGCCACACCGAACCTTTCCGGGTACAGGATGGCATTATCTACGTCCGGGTGGATAATGATGCCTGGCGTAACGAATTGCAATTTTTTAAATCGGAAATCATTGAAAAATTAAATACCTGTCTCGGAAAAGCGGTGATTCAGGAAATTAAATTCTATTAAGGGAGCGATGGTTTATGAGTACCGATAAGGAGAAAAAGTACCAGGAAGAATATTCTGCGGCTAATATTCAGGTCTTAAAAGGTCTGGAAGCGGTTCGCCGGCGTCCCGCCATGTACATCGGCGATGTGACCAGCCGGGGATTGCACCATCTGGTGTACGAAATTGTAGATAACAGCATTGACGAGGCCATGGCCGGCTACTGCAGCCGAATTGTGGTGACCATCCATGCGGACGAAAGCATTACCGTGGAAGATAACGGCCGTGGCATTCCGGTGGATCTGCATAAAGAAATGAAAAAGTCCGCGCTGGAAGTGATCATGACCGTGCTGCATGCCGGTGGAAAGTTCGATAAATCCACCTATAAAGTGTCCGGTGGATTACACGGTGTGGGCGCCTCGGTGGTGAATGCCCTGTCGGAATGGTGTGAGGTAGAGGTGTATCGCGATGGGGCCATCTGGCGCCAGCGCTATCAAAGAGGGGTGCCCACAACACCGGTGGAAAAGATCGGGAAAACGAAGAAAACCGGTACCAAAACCACGTTCTTGCCCGATCGTACCATCTTCAAAAAAGTTAAATTTAACCGGGATACCCTGGCCAGCCGATTACGCGAACTGGCCTTCCTGAATCGAGACCTGAAAATCATATTGCGTGACGAACGGGATGGATCCGAAGAGGTTTTCCATTATAAAGGTGGATTGGTCGAGTTTATTAAGTATCTGGATCAGAACCGAACGCCGCTGCACAAACCGATCTATTTTGAAGACAACAAGGAAGGCGTGAAGGTGGAGATTGCGTTCGAGTATAATGATTCTTACAACGAAAACATCTTCACCTACTGCAATAATGTGAATACCATCGAAGGGGGGACGCATCTCAGCGGTTTCAAATCGGCATTGACCCGTACCCTGAATCATTACGGGAATAAAAACAATTTACTGAAAAACACTCAGTTGCAGGGAGAAGATGTTCGCGAAGGGCTGACGGCGATTATCAGCGTCAAGGTGGCAGAACCGCAGTTCGAGGGACAAACCAAAACCAAGCTGGGCAACAGCGAGGTAAAAGGCATTGTCGAATCCATTTTAAATGAGCGGTTGTCCGAATATCTGGAAGAGAACCCCACGGTCGGACGCAAAATCATCGAAAAGGCGTTGATGGCAGCACAGTCCCGCGAAGCTGCCCGTAAGGCACGCGAACTGACCCGGCGGAAAAGCGCGCTGGAAAACAATTCCCTGCCCGGAAAACTGGCCGATTGTTCTATCAACGATCCTGCCCAGTGCGAAATCTATCTGGTGGAGGGAGATTCGGCAGGGGGATCCGCCAAGCAGGGTCGCGATCGGCGCTTTCAGGCCATCCTGCCGCTCAAAGGTAAGATATTGAACGTGGAAAAAGCCCGTTTGCATAAAATCCTTTCTAACGATGAAATTAAAACCATCATCACGGCGCTGGGTACCGGGATCGGGGAAGAGGATTTTGACATCAATAAATTGCGGTATCATAAGATTATCATCATGACCGATGCCGATGTGGATGGATCGCACATTCGAACACTGCTGTTAACTTTCTTCTTCCGTTACATGAAAGAATTGATCGAATACGGTCACGTGTATATTGCGCAGCCGCCGCTCTATCGGATTAAAGTGGGTAAAGAAGAGTTTTACGTGTATGATGATGATGAAAAGGACGAAATTCTGAAACGGTTTTCTAAAAACGGGAAGGAGCCCGGCAATGTGGTCGTTCAGCGGTACAAAGGATTGGGAGAAATGAATCCCGAACAGCTCTGGGAAACCACCATGAATCCCGAAAAACGAACCCTGTTGCAGGTGACCCTGGAAAATGCCGCGGAAGCCGATCACATTTTCAGTGTGCTCATGGGAGATAAAGTGGAACCCCGACGGGAATTTATTGAGAAAAACGCCAAGTTGGTGCGTAATCTGGATATTTAATCCCAGGGATGGAAGGGAGTCCCTGCCGGGTTTAAGTGATTTTCGTGAGATGTAAATTGTAGGCGTTAGCAGGACAAATCGAGAGGAAGAACGTTTTATGGAATTGCAACGACAGCGCATTATTCCCACGGACATTGAAGAGGAGATGAAGGTCTCCTACCTGGATTATTCCATGTCCGTGATTGTTGCCCGGGCATTGCCGGATGTACGGGATGGGTTAAAGCCGGTGCATCGCCGGGTATTATATGGCATGTACGAAATGGGCCTGTTTTATAACCGGCCGTATAAGAAGAGCGCCCGTGTGGTCGGTGAGGTGCTGGGGAAGTACCATCCCCACGGGGATAGCGCCGTTTACGACACCATGGTGCGTATGGTGCAGGATTTTTCCCTGCGCTACCCATTGTTGGATGGCCAGGGAAATTTTGGTTCCATCGATGGAGATTCTCCCGCAGCCATGCGGTACACCGAGGTGCGTCTGGCCAAGATTGCGGGGGAAATGCTGCGCGATTTGCAGAAGGACACCGTGGACTGGCGCCCCAATTTTGATGAGTCCCTCCAGGAACCGGTGGTGTTGCCAACGGTTTTCCCCAATTTATTGTGCAATGGATCGTCCGGTATTGCAGTGGGAATGGCCACCAACATTCCGCCACATAATTTAAATGAGGTGGTGGATGCGCTGGTGGCGCAAATCGACAACCCGGACATTACCATTGCCGAGCTGATGCAACACATTAAGGGGCCGGACTTTCCCACAGCGGGTATTATCTTCGGAAGCGATGGCATTCGGGAGGCATACGAGACCGGTCGTGGGAAGATCGTTGTCCGCGCCAGGGCCAATATTGAGCACACGCGCAACAACCGAAGCAACATTGTCATCACCGAAATGCCCTACCAGGTGAACAAGGCCTCCGTGATCGAAAAGATTGCGGCACTGGTGCGGGAGAAAAAAATCGATGGCATCACCGATATTCGGGATGAGTCCGATCGCGATGGTATTCGGGTGGTGATTGAGCTGCGTCGGGATGCGCAACCGGAAGTCATCCTGAATCAACTTTTCAAGCACACGCAATTGCAGGTGACGTTTGGCATCATCAATCTGGCACTGGTGGATGGCATTCCCCGTATTTTAAATTTAAAGCAGTTGCTGGATGAGTTTATCAAGCATCGCCACACGGTCATTCTCCGGCGCACCCGTTACGAACTGGATCAGGCGGAAAAGCGGGCGCACATTCTGGAAGGGTTAAAGATCGCCCTGGACAACATCGATGCGATCATCGAAACGATCAAAAAATCGCGTGATCCCGAAACGGCCAAAACCAATTTAATGCGAAAGTTTGGATTGAGCGAGGTGCAGGCCAAGGCGATTCTGGATATGCGATTGCAGCGCCTGACGGGACTGGAACGCCGCAAAATCGAAGAGGAATACCGCGAGTTGCTGAAGACCATTGAACGGCTGCGATCGATCCTGGAAAGTCATGCCTTGCAGATGGAAATTATCAAAGAAGAATTGCTGGAGTTGAAGGAGAATTACGGAGACGAGCGCCGTACGGAAATTGTCAAGGATTTCGAAGAGTTTTCCATCGAGGACATGATCGCCGAGGAAGACATGGTCATTACCATCACGCGGGATGGCTACATCAAGCGCTTTCCGGTGAGCGGATACCGGCGACAGCATCGCAACACCAGGGGAAGTGCCGGGGCCGTGGCCAAAGGCGAAGATTTTGTGGAACATCTTTTTATCGCTTCCACCCATAATTACATTCTCTTTTTTACCGATAAGGGGAAGGTATACTGGCTGAAGGTACACGAAATTCCTCAGGTGGGCAAGGCGGGTAAAGGGCGCGCCATCGTGAATATGATTCAAATTTCCAGGGACGAGAAGATCACCGCCTTTGTAAATGTACGGGAGTTTAGCAGCGATAAATATCTCATGATGGCGACCCGCCGGGGATTGGTGAAAAAGACCAATCTTTCCGCCTTTAAAAATCCGCGCCGGGATGGAATTTATGCCATCAAATTGAATCCGGATGATACCCTCATCGAGGTCAAACAAACGGATGGAAACAACGACATTATTCTGGCGACGGCAAAGGGAATGGCCATCCGGTTCAGCGAATCTGAAGTGCGAGAAATGGGGCGGATTGCCGCTGGCGTTCGCGGAATTACCCTGGATGCTGACGATGAAGTGATTGGCATGGTGGTGGTCAAGCGGGAAGGTACCCTGCTTTCGGTGTCGGAAAAAGGATTTGGTAAACGCACCGATATTCGGCAGTATCGTCGAACGCATCGGGGTGGAAAGGGCGTAAAAACATTTAAAGTCAGTGACAAGACGGGGCGATTGGTGTCGATCATGGAAGTTGTTGACCGGGATGATCTCATGCTAATTACCACCAAGGCCGTGATTTTGCGGATTCATGTGGGCAATATTAATGTAACCGGACGGGATACGATGGGTGTTCGGCTGATGAAGCTGGACGAAGGCGATCGTGTCAGCGATGTTGCTCGAGTCATCCGGGAAGAAAATGCGTCAAATGAGGAGTGATGTTATATTTCTGGAGGCGCCATGAAAAAAATATCCGATTCAACCGTCAAACGTTTATCCAAGTATTATCGTTCGCTGGAGCACCTGATTGAAAAGGGAGTGGAAACCGTTTCGTCAGAAGAACTGGCTGAAATGGATGGGATCACTTCCGCTCAGGTGCGTAAAGATTTGTCCTTTTTTGGGACGTTCGGGAAACGGGGTCTGGGGTATAACACCCGTGCGTTAAAGGATCAGATTGCCGAAATCCTGGGATTAAATCGTCGCTGGAATGTGGCGATCGTCGGTGCGGGGAACATCGGCCGCGCCTTGGTCGCCTACGAAGAATTTCGCAAGCAGGGCTTCGATATCAAATTGATCATGGATTCGGATCCCCAAAAAATTGGTAACGAAATTCACGGGCTCCGGATCGAGGACGTCAATCGTGCACCGGAGCTCATCGCTCAGGAGCGGATCGATATCGCCATCATCGCCGTTCCCGCAAATGCCGCCCAACAGGTGGCCGATATGCTGGTGGAAGCTGGCGTGAAAGCCATTTTAAATTTTGCTCCCCGCAGTTTGAAAGTGCCTCCCCACGTGCATATTAAAAACGAAAATATGGCTATAGAAATCGAGGCGCTGTCCTATCATCTGAGCAACCGCAATCGAGCCAATTCCTGAATAAGTACGAAAGTTTCCTGATTTCTTCAACAAAAAAGGGGCTCACTATGGAGCCCCTTTTCCATAGCAATTCCATGAAACGAAGAGATCATTGCAGTTGAGCACTTTCCAGTGCTTTGGCCTTTTCGTAAGCCTTTTGGGCTTCTTCATCATTACCCAGATTGGCATACGCAATGGCGATGTAATTCCACAGGTAATGGTTGTTCGGAAATTTTTCCACAGCTTTCTTTAGAAACGGCAATGCTTCTTCGTACATTTTACCCTGAATGTAGCATACGCCAATCACTTCGTACACCTTTTCATTGTCCGGTTCTTTTTCCAGCGTGCGCATCAGGTAAGGTATGGCTTCCTGATATTTTTCCAGTCGGTAGTAACTCAATCCAATGTTGAAGGAAATGTCAGCGTTGTCGGGTTCCAGTTCCAGTGCCTTTTCAAAATAGGTCACCGCTTTTTCCCAGTCGTCTTTGGTGGTCATCAACTGAGCCATGGCCAACAGAGCGTTCACGTTTTGGGGATTGATTTCCAGCGCCCTGTCGTACATTTCCTGGGCTTTATCCAGTTTCCCCGCCATCATGTAAAATTCCCCGACCATGGAAAGCAGGGTGTCGTTGTTGGGGTTGGTTTGCAGGGTTTCCAAAAAATATTTTTCGGCGGTGGCGGTATCGCCCAGCTGCAAATAAGTCAGGGCCAGGGGTTGCAACGGTTCCACACGGGTGGGATACGCTTCGTGTGCTGCGGTGAATTTTTTCGCTGCACTGGCCAGATACTGTTTGCGCTGTTCGGGATCATCCGTTTGATTGGCTTTGTTGAAGTCCTGAATTCCGGAGTTGTGATTCTGTACAAAATAATTCAGACGGATCTGTTCCACGGCTTTTTTCAGAGGCACGTCCACATTGTCATATTTGACCTTTTGATCGGGATTCAAAGCCAGTGCCTTATCAAATGCTTCGTTCATCTTTTTGAATTCGCCCTTGCGGCCATACAAAAATCCCAGGTAATACCAGGCTTCCGCATTATCGGGGTATAACTCCACAGCCTTCTGGGCACCTTCAAGTGCCTTATCGTACATTCCATGTTGAATGTCCACTACTACCCCTTCCACCTCGGGGGGACGACAACCTGTAAGCAGAAAAGAAACCAACAGTAGCGCGATCAACGCAATGCCTACCAATTTTTTCATTAGAACTTCTCCTTCCGTTTAATGAATGGTTAATTTTAAATTCTCTTTTAACTGACGAATGTTTTCGGATACCGGCGTTTCAATGACTCCAGCCTCGGTGATGATGGCAGTGACGAATTCCGGTGGTGTCACATCGAACGCTGGATTCCAGCACGATGTATTTGCTGGAGCCACCTCACACCGACCCAGGATGTTTCGAATTTCCTCGCAATCACGTTCTTCAATGGGGATGTCATCCCCATGTTCCAGTTGAAAATCGAACGTGGAAATGGGAGCCGCCACATAAAAGGGAATTTTATGATGATGGGCCAGTATGGCCAGATTGTACGTGCCAATTTTATTTGCCACATAACCGTGGCGGGTGATCCGATCTGCCCCGACTAAAACCAGATCCACGTGCCCCTGTTTCATTAACCAGGCGGCCATATTATCGCAGATTAAGGTGACCGGTATTCCCGCTTGCTGAAGTTCCCAGACGGTGAGTCGGGCACCCTGCAGGAATGGGCGGGTTTCATCAGCATATACCACCACCTCTTTCCCATTTTGATGTGCTTTGTAGATAATGCCCAGTGCTGTACCGATGCCCCCCGTGGCCAGGGCGCCGGTATTGCAATGCGTTAAAATTCGGGCTCGTTGGGGGATTAAGGGAACTCCGTTCTGGGCGATGCCCTCGCACCGTCGGCGATCGTCGTCATGCAGGGCTTGTGCCTGCTCAAGAAGAAAGCGTTTACCCTGTTCCACATCGGTGATCTGCAGCTGGCGGAGTTTATTGGTGATCGAGTCCACTGCCCAGGCCAGATTGACCGCCGTTGGTCGGGCGGATTTTAGGTATTCCGCATGCGCCGCCACCTGATCCTGAAATTGGGAAATGTGATCGTTGGGGAAATCTTTCACGCCAAGATACAATCCATAGGCCGCTGTGATGCCAATGACCGGTGCACCCCGCACTTGCATGGAGCGAATGGCATGGTGCACGTCCTGAATGGTATGCAAGTCCACATAAACTTTTTGAAAGGGAAGCCGGGTTTGATCAATGATTCGTAAATAACTTCCCTTCCATTCGAGCGCTTGAGTCATCCGACATCAAATTTTTTTCTTGTAAACGAAAAAATTTAGGATACTCATTCTGATTTTTCAAGGCATTTTATTTTTTGCGTTTTTGTAAATCGCCAGGGGATATCTCCTGTTAGGACTCACCGGTCTTTAGGATATTCTGTGTCTGACATCCATCTCTGAAATTCGATTTTTATACATCGATTCATAATCACAGAAAGCCCGCTCTTTCGGGCAAGGCGCGCTGCTTCTTCGTTGATCACCCCAAGTTGCATCCAGATCACTTTTGCGCCGATGGCAATGGCCTGTTCCACGATTGGGACAACTTCTTCGGGACGACGGAAAATGTCGACGATTTCTACGGTTTCCGGGATGTCCATTAAAGAAGGGTAGCATTTGCGTCCCAGTATTTCCTCGACATTGGGGTTGACCGGGAAAATCTGAAAGCCCTGTTCCATTAGAAATTGCGTAACCTGGAAGCTATCCCGATGCGGTTTGTTCGATGCCCCCACGATGGCGACGTTTCGGTAAGCGGTTAAAATCTTTACAATTTGCTGATCCATAGATGGATCTCTTTTAAGCATCGTACCGTCCTTTTTTAATTCAACTTGTTTCCACTCCAGCTGATTTTCTATTTTTATGTTTACAAAAGCAAACGGAAAAAGCATGCGGAATATTTATTTCATATTTGCTTCGGGATTTGGTACCGGTTATGCGCCAATAGCGCCCGGTACTGCGGGAAGTTTGTTAGCCGTGTTGGCCGCCTATTTCCTGATCCAGGATCGGTGGTTCATTCTGATTGCCTGCATCCTGTTTTTCTTTTTCGTTGGGGTGTATTCGGCGACTTTTGTGGAGCGGGAATTGGAGCGTCATGATCCCTCTTTAGTGGTGATTGATGAAATGGTCGGCATGTGGATCAGTGTGTTGTTCCTGCCATTGAATGGGTGGATTTACGCGCTGGCTTTTGGTGCCTTTCGTTTGTTTGATGTCTGGAAACCGTTCCCGGTCAATAAATTTCAAGGGTTGCCGGATGGCTGGGGAGTGATGATGGATGATGTGGTGGCCGGACTTTACGCCATGGTTCTGGTGCATTTTTTAACCCGGATTATGCTGTAGACCACGAATCACGCGAATGACCACAAATAAACCCAGATTATGCAATAGTCTACGCAATGACACGAATTAACGCGAAAAAAAATAATAAAATTCGTTTGATTATATCCGAATAAGAAGTGTTTGATCCTAATTTTGTTTATATTTTAAGGCTTCATTCGCGTGATTCGCGGTTTAACGCATTATTTGGGTTTAAGTGACTCGGAATCTTTCTGCGAAGTACTAAAAAGAAAAAAGCCATCCATATGGACGGCTTTTTACAAGTATCAGATGGCATTTCGCAAGAATTACATCACGACCAGGCCTTCCGTGTTGGCATTTGCCAGTTTTTTAACATTCAGATTCGTGTGAATCAGCACTGCCCGCTGTAATACTGGCGTGGTAATCGTACATCGTGGAAATGTGCTATTAACAATCTGAGTTTCTCGCATGATTGGTTTGGTGATTTTACAGTTTTCATATGTTGTATTTCGAATAATGGCGGTGGCAAACCGACAGTTTTGAAGCAGATTGTTTTTGTATTCATTTTCATCGATCAGGCAGCCAATGAAGTTCACTTCAATTAGATCATTCATATTAAAAATACACTTGTAAAATTGACTTCCAGAACATAACGCATTATCCAGTTTGCTGTCGGTGACCACCAGGTTGTCAAAAAAGCTCATCATAAAATTACCATCGATGATCTGTACCGATTTGAATTCCACCTGCTTCCAGAAGGAATTTTTCAGATCGGCGGATTTAATGTAGAGATTCTCGAAACGCGTATTTTTGATTTTCAGTAAGTTGCCTTCCACCAGAGACATGTCCACATCCACAAACTCGGAATCCAGGATAATGGTGCTGCTTAAGGTCGCCTGAATCAGTTTGGTGTGATGGAATTTTGATCCCTGGATAAAGCTTCGTTTAAAATTAATATTGGTCAGATTGGAGTTGCTAAAATCCACATCAATGAACACCGCACCGTTAAAGGATGCACTCCGCAAATCCAATCCTGAAAGATCGTAGTTTTCCAGAACGATTTTATCCAGGGTTACGGGGGCAACGGATCCCTCTATATTCTTGCGTAACTTTTTTAGAAACGCTTTTTTATCAGGAATATGTTGCCAGCAATAGTGGGAAAAAGAAATGGGTTTAAAAGGGCAACCTTCTTCAGCACATTTATGATACGTCATTTATACACCTCCACTCGCCTAAAACGTCAATTTTTCCAGTTTCATTTAGACTTCCAATAATAACAAATTAATTTAAAATTTTCAATTTAAATATATTTTTGCTTTTAATCTTTTTAAAACTTATCTAAATTTTAAACTTTTTTATATTCAGATGCCTTTTTACCACCCACGGCTATCCAATAAACGAGTGTGAAACGATAAACGTTCCCGCTCCATCCAATTTTGTGGATGAGGGCAATTTTCAGGGATTAGAATGCTGCAGTGGGGAGTAATCAGGTCAGGGAACGCCCTCCATCTACATTGATTACGGCACCGGTAATAAAGTCGCTGCCTTCAATCAAAAAGGCCACCGTTGCGGCAATATCCTGCGGATCGCCGATGCGTTTTAAGGGGGTTTTCTGGATTAAGGCCATCTCCTCTTCTTCATCATACTGCTCGGCAAGTAAAATGGTACCCGGTGCAATGGCGTTTACCAGGACATGGGGGGCAAGGGCTTTGGCCAGGCCTCTGGTAAGAGCAATGACCCCGGCTTTGGAAACGCAATAGGGAATATATTGCGGCCAGATGGTGTAAGCCGAAACATCCGCAATATTTATTATTTTACCGCTTTTTTGGCGAACCATTTCGGCGCCAATAATTCTTGATCCCAGGTAGACGCTTTTCAAATTGACATTCATAAAACGATCCCAGTCCTTTTCGTCGGAGTCCAGAAAGGGTGTTTTGTAGAAAATCGCGGCATTGTTGACCAGGACGTCAATGCGGCCGTGGTGTTGAAGGATGGTGTCCCGCATGCGTTCCCAATCGGCTGCACTTGAAATGTCCCCCTGAACGACCAGGGGAGGGGTTCCCAATTGAGCAATTTCTTGAGCAGTTTGCCGGGCTTTTTCTTTTTTTGTATGATAGTGAATCACAACAGAAGCCCCTTTTTGAGCCAAAAAAAGGGCAATGTGTTTTCCTACCCGTTCAGCGCTTCCTGTAATGAACACGACTCTATTTTTCATTTCCATCGTTGTTCTCCCGTTGTTATTTTTACATTAAATACAATTTCAGGGGTTTTGCTTGTTTGTATAAACTACAATATGTTACTATTGGTAATCATTTTGTCAGAAAATTTGTTTTTTAAATCGAAAGTATTTATACTTTTTCTACCATGTTTAAAAATATAGCGGAAATTAATAATTTTCTCCAATCAAAATTAAGAGAAAATAACGTGGCAGAAGTGCCATTAATGGAAGCTGCACGTTGGCTACATGATGCTGGCCTGTTACGGGACAGTCAGAGCAGTCCAGGATTGCCTTTGCGCCGCATGGCCATAGCCAATAAAATATTTGGTGCGTATAAGAAGCAAAACCGGTACTGGTTTATAAAACGGATGCCTGCCTATCGCGAGATGATGAGTGTGGAAGATGTGTATCCCTACCTGGATTTGCATCACAAAAAGTCGGTTTATACCCATATCCGACGCAAGAAAATTCCCCATATCCGGTTAAATGATCAGTTTATTTTATTCTACAAGGATGAGTTTTTTTCCTGGTTAATTTTGAACAATCGGCAGGAGAAGATCGATCGTCAGAATCGAGAAAAATTTTTAACCACTCGAAAACATCTGGAAGCCATTAAACAGGAAATAAAATAAGACAAAAGAAGATTAAATCGTTAATTTGTCCCAATAATTTTGTCCCATCTAACCCAAAGGAGGTACGTTATGCGTACTATCATCAAAAAGCTCCTGGTCGTGGGCTTGGCATTAGCCCTCATCTTCACGCTGAGTCTTTTTGCATCTACCACTTTCGGTACGGTAGATGCAAAGGTAACGGTTTCAGGTGCTTATTTTGTTAATTTTGTGTCCAATAGTTCTTTTTCTCCGGATGCATCTATGGATGTTGTGAATTTGAATGTTTGGAATCCGTTACCGCCTCCGTCAGAAGAAAATCTGGACATTTCCATATGGAATCCGATTCCCCCACCGGGGTTACCTCGGATTTCTATTTGGAACCCGATACCGCCCCCTGGATTGCCTCGTTTGTCGATCTGGAATCCAATCCCCCCACCCGGGTTACCTCGAACAGAGATCTGGAATCCAATTCCTCCTCCTGGGTTACCTCGGGTCGCTATCTGGAATCCGATTCCTCCTCCCGGTTTGCCGCGGTTGTCCATTTGGAACCCCATTCCACCTCCTGGTTTGCCGCGAGTGGCCTTAGCTGTTAATGAGTTGAAAAATGAACAAAAAGGAGAGGCTTCAATCTGGAATCCGATTCCCCCACCTGGATTGCCGCGAGTGAATATTTGGAATCCGATTCCTCCTCCTGGATTGCCTCGATAGAACAGAAAACTCTTTAATTGAGATAAAAAGTGCTAATCCCATGTGGATTAGCACTTTTTTATTTTTAACTAACTTTCAAGAGAAAAATGACGATAATTTAATGGTTAAACTATAACTTATAGAGGGAATGATTTTATCTTTAACAAAAAAGTACCTAAAGTTAATTTTATTCTACATTATCGTATTAATATTTATTTTTTTTAAAGGTGAAAAATTTCTTTTGTCGTATGTTTATTACTTTATCTATTTGTTGACCTACATTTTAATTAACGAAAACCTAAAACTATCGAAATATAATCGGGATATTGTTTTACTTTTTAAAATATTTTATTTCTATCTGGCGTTTATTTTGCTTATTCCCTTTTTTTTATATACGATAATGAGCAGCCCATTTAATAATGCGGCTTATTTTTATGCAGACATTATTTTAACCAGTTTGATTCTTGTTGTTTCTCTCTATTTGCTTTTTTATGCGTTGGGTTTTACTCAATTTCTCGGATATAGTAAATCTCTAATTGTTGTTTTTATTATTTGTATCGCTTTTTCTCTCCTTAATTTTTATTCAATCGTTACCTTACCTGACCAGCTGAACCTTCAAGAAATTTGGCCAATTTACAGCAAGAAGGTTTATTATTTTAAGTCGCTCAGCATTTTTTCTCTGATGATCTTCTGGATTTTTTATTATCGAAAACATTTTGTACTTAGTGAATATTTGAATTTGATCATATTTTTCTTTATGCTATCAAATATACTGGATGCACTTTACTATATTGGGGTTAGATTTCAGTTTAGCATTTTTCGTTATGGCCAATATTTTACATTATTAATTAACCTGTTGTTTGTTGCCGTTTGGTTCTGGCGTTTAAGATATTTGAATAAAAATTAAGGAGAG